>JAKBCE010000003.1 GCA_021808195.1 Pseudomonadota bacterium | reverse complement strand
TAACCCGCTGACGCAGCGCAATCGCGCGGTTGATGGTCGCATCGAGCGTGTTGAGCGCCGCATGAATGCGCATCTGCAGCGCAAGGCGCGCCTGCAGGTCAGCGGCGCTCGGGTGCAGTCGCGGATCGAGTTTGACCACCAAGGGCGCGCGCAGCCGCTCGCCGTGGTAATCGAGCACCACGGTGTACTCCCCCGGCAGCACGGTCGGACCGATCACCGAGTCCGGCAGCCCGCCGGCGGCCACCGGGGTCCAGAAGCCGGTCACGTCAGTCGCATCCGGATAGCGCAGGTTCCACTGGAAGCGGTTGTTGCCCGGGGTGATGCCGGTGGCTCGGGTTTGCGCGGCGGCGTGGGCCTCGGCCGGGGTGCGGTTGTCGCGCACGGCGGCGCTCAGCTTCGGGGCCGGATGGGCCAGGTGCAGCGCGAAGCTGCGGATCGTCTGGCCCGCGGCATCGAGAAAGCTCAGGCGCACCGGGAACTGGCCGTGATAGTCGGCCGGGATGTGGAAGAACACCGTTGCACCGAATGGCGGGTTGGTGCCGGCCGTGCCGACCCGCCGGGTGTAGGCGCTTTGCCCGTAGGCGTGCGACAGCCACGCGCTCGCCGGGGCGTACAGCGCCGGCAGGTCCGGCGCCGGAGCACGGTGGTGCGTCAGCTGCTCGAGCAGCGTCAGGTTGTCGAGGATCCACAGGGCGCGACCGTGGGTGGCGATGGCCACCTGGCCCTGACGGGTGTCGATGGCGATGCCGCGAACCTGCACGCGCGGCAGGTTCAGCGTCAGCGGTTGCCACTGGCGACCGCCGTTGAGGCTCACGTACACCGTGTTCTTGGTCCCGGCGAAGAGCAGACTCGGATCCCGCGGGTCCTGCGCCAGTGACAGCACGTACTGGCGCGCGGGCAGGCCCGTGGTGATCTGCTGCCAGTGCGCGCCGTAATCGGTCGTCTCGAACACGTAGGGGTGGAAGTCGTCCCACATATACCGCGAGGCGCTCAGGTAGGCCGTGCCCGCGGCGGCGGCGGACGGCACGATGGCGTTGATTTCGGTCCACTCGGGCAGTGCAGGCGGTGTGACCGCCTGCCAGTGCTCGCCGCCGTCGCGGGTGAGGTGCACCAGTCCGTCGGCCGAGCCCGCCCAGATGACTTTGGCATTGCGGGGCGAGACCGCGAGCGCCGAGATGTCCGGGAAGATCTCCGCCCCCGAGGCATCGAGATTGATCGGACCGCCGCTTGGGCCCTCGGTGGATCGGACGTTGCGGGTCAGATCCGGGCTGATGCGCCGCCAGGTGCGCCCGAGATCATCGCTCTCGAGCACGTACTGCGAGGCGAGCAGCAGCGTGTGCGGATCGGTGGGGGAGAAGAAGATCGGATGGGTCCAGCCGAAGCGGTACTTCATCTGGCTCGCCGGCGCCCCCTCCTGGTAGTCCGGCCACGGGCTCACGTCATTGAACTGTCCGACGGTCTTGTCGTAGCAGACCAGGATGCTGAAGTAGCCGCTGCCACAGGTGACTTCGGGGTTGCGCGGATCGGGGGCGACGAAGGTGGCCTCGTTGTAGGCGACCCCGTGCCAGGCCGACAGCGGCACCATCCCATCCGCGGTTGCGCTCGGCCCCTCGAAGGAGCCCTCATCCTGCTGCGCGCCGTACAGGTTGAACGGGAACTGGTTGTCGAGGGCGACGTGATAGAACTGGCCGGTGGGCTGGTTGTGCTCGGTGCTCCAGGTCTTGCCGCCGTCGGTCGAGACCGTCGCGCCGCCGTCGTTGCCTTCGAGCAGGATCTTGGGGTTGCGCGGGTTGATCCACACGATGTGATTGTCCCCGTGCGGGGTGTGCAGCATCGCGAAGTGCTCACCGCCGTCGTGCGAGACCCACAGAGCATCGACCTCCGGGACGTACACGGTGTTCGGGTCCGTCGGATCGGCATAGATCGTCATGTAGTAGAAGGCTCTCTGGCGCAGGCTCCAGCTGCGATTGACGCGGCGCCAGTGCGCGCCGCCGTCATCGGAGCGGAACACCCCGCCGTGCTTGGCCTGCACGATGCTGTAGAGCACGTTCGGGTCGCTCGCCGCGACACTGATGCCGATGCGCCCGAGCAGCCCGCGCGGGAAGCCCGGGTTGTGCGAGATTTCCTGCCAGTGCGCCCCGCCGTCGACGCTCTTGTACAGGCCGCTGCCGGGGCCGCCGTCCTCGAGCTTCCAGGGCGTGCGGTACGCCTGCCACAGCGCGGCGTAGAGCACCTTGGGGTTGCGCGGGTCCATCACCAGGTCGATCGCGCCGGTTTGGGCATTGACGTAGAGAATCTTCTGCCAGCTCTTGCCGCCGTCGGTGGACTTGAACACGCCCCGCTCGGGATTCGACTTGAACACGTGGCCCATCGCGGCGGCATACACCACCTCGGGGTTCGACGGATCGACCACCAGCGCGCTGATGGTGTGGGTGTCGGTGAGTCCGGCTCGCTGCCAGGTCTTGCCGGCATCGCTCGAGCGGAACACCCCATCGCCGGTGATCACATCGCCGCGGATGTCGCTCTCGCCGGTGCCGACATACAGAATCTTCGGGTTCGAGGGAGCGACGGCAATCGCGCCGATGCTCTCGCTGCTGCCGGGCAGGGTGCGATCGGTGATATTGACCCAGCGGTTGCCGTAGTCGGTGCTGCGCCACACCCCACCATCGACCGCGCCCATGTAGAAGAGGTCCGGGTCCTGCTCGACACCGGCGACCGCCACCACCCGTCCGCCGATCCACGGCCCGACGTTGCGCCAGCGCAGCGCCGCATAAGGCGCGCTCGGCGCACTCGACGGGGCGCTCGCGGCCGATGCGAGCGGTACGCCGAGGAGGGCGCCGAGGGCGAGCAGGGGCAGGGCGCGTGAGCGGACCGAGCGCGGGGCAATGGGCATGATGCGGCTCCTCCCGGGCGGAACGGTGGCGCCGATCCGCAGGTGTTATGGCTTTTCAGCGACGCGACCCATAGGGTAGAGGAAGCCCCTGGCGGGCGCCAATTCGGCTGGCCGAGCGGGGTGCTCGGGGCGGCGCGTCCGGACGCGCTGCGGGCGGCGGGCCGGCCATGCTAGATTAGATCCACAACAATGCTTGCCAAAGGCAGCGAGGAGGCGCCGTGAATGCCAGTGACGAGAGCCTGATGACCTCACCGAACGCCACCGGGCGGCAGGACGCGGCCGAGCGGCCGGTGCCCGCGCCCGCACGCGGCGAGTCGCTCGAGGGCCGGCTGCTCGCCAAACTGCTCGGACGGCTCGGCAATCCCGAGCTCGAATTCGTGCTGTGGACGGGCGAGCGCATTGCGCCGGTGGGCGCAGAAACGGTGTGCCGGATACACATTCCGAGCCGGCGCACGCTGATCGGCATCCTCGCCGATCCGCAGCTGCGCTTCCCGGATGCCTACAGCGATGGCAGCGTCCGCATCGAGGGTGACCTGGTGCCGCTGCTCGAGGTGATCTATCGCGCCGGCACTCGCGCCCCGGCTCCTTCGGGGCTGGCGCGGCTGATGGCTCACGTGCGCCGTCCGCACGTCAATACGCTCGCTGGCTCGCGCGAGAACATCCATCATCATTACGACATCGGCAACCCGTTTTATTCGCTGTGGCTCGGGCAGACGATGGCCTATACGTGCGCGTACTACCCGACGCCCGACACCACGCTCGATGCGGCGCAGGTGGCGAAGATGGATCACGTCTGCCGCAAGATGCGCCTGCAGCCCGGGGAGCACGTGGTGGAGGCCGGCTGCGGGTGGGGCACCCTTGCGCTGCACATGGCGCGCCACTACGGGGTGAAGGTGCGTGCCTTCAATATTTCCCGCGAACAGGTCGCCTACGCGCGCGAGCGGGCCGAGCGCGAAGGGCTCGCCGGTCAGGTCGAGTACGTGCGGGACGATTACCGCAACATCAGCGGCCGCTACGATGCATTCGTGTCGGTCGGCATGCTCGAGCATGTCGGGGTCGAGCACTACGAGGGCCTCGGAGCGGTGGTGTCCCGTTCGCTCGGGGACAACGGCCGCGGACTGATTCACTCCATCGGCCGGAACTATCCGGCGCCGCTGCAGCCGTGGATCGAGAAGCGCATCTTCCCCGGCGCCTATCCCCCGTCCCTCGGCGAGATGATGCGCATCTTCGAGCCCTCGGACCTCTCGATCCTCGATGTGGAGAATCTGCGCCTGCACTACGCGCAGACGCTGCGGCATTGGCTCGAGCTGTTCGAGCAGGCCTCCGGGCGCATCGAGCAGATGTTCGACGCCAAGTTCGTGCGCATGTGGCGGATGTATCTCGCCGGCTCGATCGCCGGGTTCACCACCGGCACGCTGCAGTTGTTCCAGGTACTGTTCGCCACCCGGCAGAACAACGACGTGCCGATGACTCGCGCGCACCTGTACGGGCGCTGAGGGCCGGATGCGCAGCTGTGAGGTGTTGATTGTCGGCGGCGGGCCGGCCGGCTCGAGCGCGGCCTGGCGCCTCGCGCGCGCCGGCTGCGACGTGCTGGTGCTCGATCAGGCGAGCTTCCCGCGCCTGAAGCTGTGCGCCGGGTGGATCACCCCGGAGGTGGTGCGCGATCTGCAGATCGACATCGCGGCCTATCCGCACCGCTTCCTCACCTTCGAGCGGATGCACCTGCACGTCAAGGGGCTGCATCTGCCCATCCGCTGCGTGCAGCACTCGATCCGCCGGGTCGAATTCGACGCCTGGCTGCTCGAGCGCAGCGGCGCCCCGGTGGTGCAGCACAACGTGCGCCAGATCCGCGAGGAGCACGGTGGGTTCGTGATCGACGAGGCGTTTCGTGCCCGTTACCTGATCGGTGCCGGCGGCACCCGCTGCCCGGTGTATCGCACGCTGTTCCGCGAGCTCAATCCCCGGGCAACCGAGCTGCAGACCGTCACGCTCGAGCATGAAATCGAGTACGACTGGCGCGATCCGGACTGTCATCTGTGGTTCTTCGAGCACGGGCTGCCCGGCTATTCCTGGTACGTGCCGAAGCAGAACGGCTGGCTCAATATCGGCATCGGCGGCATGGCCGAGCGCATCAAGCGCTCCGGTCACAGCATCCACGATCACTGGGCGCGCCTGACGCGCAAGCTCGATCGCGAACTCGCACGCGGCGCGCACTACGAGCCGAGCGGCTACAGCTACTATCTGCGCGGGCGGGTCGACGTCGTGCGCAGCGGCAATGCCTTCATCGCGGGCGATGCCGCCGGGCTCGCCACGCGCGACATGGCCGAGGGCATCGGACCTGCGGTGCGCAGCGGACTGGCCGCCGCGGAATCCATTCTGACCGGTGCGCCCTATCACCTCGAGGCGGTGACCGGGGCGAGTCTCGGCGGCGGCTGGCCGAGCCGGCTCTTCGACTGGGCGATGACGGGCGGCGCCGGAAGGCCGGCAGCATAGTCCGGTGAGTGGGCCGCGCGCGCGACGTCAACGTTGGGCGCGGTACCGTGGCGCAGAGCGAGCGCGCAGCGTACTGGCGCATGGATGAGGTGGTGCGAGTCGCAGGGGGCAGGGCCTGACCTGCCAGCATCACCCCGACAGGCGACGTTCAAAACGCACCGCAGGGCTGCAGCCGATTTTCCCCGTACCGATGTGGCTGCGGCAAATCGGAGTGGTTTCGGGAACGTGGCGGGCAGCAGCGTCGAACCGGTGCCCATCAGGCGGTCCGCCGCGCGCGGCGCGTTATGCCCCATCGCGCTGCGTCACTCAGGCGTCATCATTCCTGATGTGCAGAAACAGATTGACCCCTTGGGGTTCAGCACCGATTCGGACATTGGCCTCGCGGATTCCGGCTTCCTGGGCGAGAGCGCAGAGACGGGAGGCGCTCCTGTGCTGCAGTGTCCATTCACCGATGATTTCCATATAGGCCCGACTCGGGTTGCCGGGGCCGAAATTGCCGAGGACGAGCTCGGCGCCGGGCCGCAGAGCGGGTGCGAGCCTGCTGATCAGCCGCACGACTCTGGCATCGCTGAAGTAATCGCACAGTCCGGCGACCCAGATGAGATCGTACTGCTCAGAGGGTCTGAAACGGAACGCGTTGGCGCGTGTCCAGCAGATGCGCTCTTGCAGTCCGGCGCACAGCCTCGAAGCGTACTGCAGAGCATGCTCATCCATATCAATGCAATCAAATCGGACCGGGCGCTGCGGGTGGCCCCGAAGCCACTCGCGCACATCTCGGCACGGGCCGCTTGCAACGTTCAAGACCCGCGCCGAATTGCAAGCTGCCAGTCGATCCAAGAGTCTGTGGAAATAGGCCTTCCGATTGCAAACGGCCCGGGTTGCCGGCTGTGCATGGAAGTACTCGTCCCACCGCGCCAGCCGCGGCTCGGTGGCGCGGTGCGTCACATAGATCCGATCGATAATCTCGAAGTCTCCGGGATAACCGTGCGGCTTTCTCAGGGCAAACCCCTGCATGGTGCTCACATCGAGCGTGTCCGCTAGGACATCCCGGATCATGGCAAAGTGCCCTCGGGCATGCTCGGTTCGCTCAAAGGCGCGCGTCAGCAAGGCGGTGAACAGCGGGTAGTCAGCCGGTTGCGGGCCGTTGCTCGCCAGGCGTTCCAACAGCTGACGCTCCTCGAGGTTAATCGGCATAGCTCAATACCGCGCTGTGCCCAGCGGAATTACCCCATCGGGTGAGCCCGCAGCTTGCGCCGTGCGCGCTGGGTCTCGAGGCCATGAGCATGACGGATGCATTGCGGGTACATCGAAACATGTGACGATCCACCAAGTGCGGAGGCTTCAGGCTTCCTCGGCTAGAACGGCGCCGCCTGCCGCCGGACTGTTCGGGCCCGCCGCGGCTTTGGCCGCAGCATTGCCGGTGTCGGGATTGTTCCCCGGGGCGCTCAGGTCGGCACCACCCAAACGGGTGATGCGTGTCGTTCGGCCCTATGTCATGAATTGGTTAAGACCAAGGCTGTGGTGCAGGCGGATCGCCACGTTGGGTGCTGCGGCCGGTCTTGGCGGGCGATGCGCAGTTGCGCGGGAATCGTCCGATTTGTTAGGCTTTTCGCAAACGACACAACATACGCCAGAGCCGCTGTCAACCGCTCAGGTCAGGTCTCATGGTCAGGTCTCAGGGTCAGCTGTCGCGGTTGCCGTCGCCGCGTGGCGTCCTGCAGGGGGGCGCTTGTCGCGGCCGGTTCGCGCGCAGCCGTCGGGGTTGCGCACGGGGAGTCCGGTTCGCTGACCGGCTGGCACTGCTCGGTCTGAGGTAACGCTGAACGCAGCGAGGTGCCGACCATGCCTGCACGAATCACCAACGAAACCGTTCAGGCCCTGATCAACCTCATTTACGAGGCGGCCGTTGACCCTTCGCAGTGGCCGGTGTTCCTGCGGGCCTTCGCCCGGGCAGTCGAAGCTCGCGGGACATTGATCTACACCCACAACTTCGAAACCATGGATGCGAGCCTCGCCGCCGGGGAGAGCTTCCCTAATGCCGTCATCGACTTCGATGAGCACTTCCTGAGCGTCCTGGAATACTACAACCACGTCAACGTCTGGGCGCAAAACGAAACGATGCTCGAAGCGGGTCGACCGGTTACCGGGGCGATGTTGTACCCGGAAAGCAAGCTGCCAAAGACCGAGTTCTACCAGGATTGGCTGCGGCCGCAGGATTATTTCCACGCCATCGGCGGCATCGTCATGCGCGAGGGTGCCTACGCGATGAAGTTCAGCTCCCTGCGCAGCCGTCGCTGCGGGGACTTCACGGCCGAGGAGATCCGCCTCTATCAGGCGCTGCTGCCGCACCTCGCCCGTGCGGCGAGGATCCAACGCCGCTTCGCGTTCCTGCAGGGTCTCTCGAACGCCTCGCTGGCACTGCTCGATACGGTGCCGGCCGCCGTCCTGCTGCTCGATGCCTGCTCACGCGCACTGCACAGCAATGCCGCCGCCCAGGCGGAACTGCGGCGCGCCGATCCGTTGCTGCTCAGTCGCTCCGGGGAGTTGATCGTTCGAGGGGCATCGCACGGACAGGCGGCCATCCGCACCGCCATCGCCGCGGCGCTCGATCCGGTGCGCGCGCACAGTGAACGGTGTGCCACGGTGGCTCAACTGTCCCGACGCAATGGCGAGACGCTCTGTGTGCAAGCGCTGGCGCTGCCGCACAGGGACCGCACCGGCCGCGCCTGCCAGATCGACCACACGCTGGCGGCCTGTGCGCTGGTGATTCATGGCGGGCAGACGCGCATTCCGGCGGTCGGCAGGCAGCTGTTGCGGCACGTCTACGGTCTGACCCCGGCGGAGGTGCAGGTCGCGCTCGCGATGGCAGAAGGCGAGACACTCAAGCGTTATGCCGAGCGCCGACGCATCTCACGAAACACGGCGGCAAGTCAGCTGAAGAGCGCGTTCCAGAAGACCGGCTTGCGACGTCAGAGCGAGCTGGTGCGCTGGCTGCTGTCCTCCGGCGCCGCGCTGCAGCCGGGCGAGCGGTCCTAGCGCAACGGCCGTTCCGCCTTGCGCAGCCGAAGCGGCCGCGCAAGGCGCTGCGAGCCGGTGAGGTGCCGATGCATTGCGCCGCCGGACGGGCCGGACGGCCCACCTCGGTGCGCGAGGGGGCTTGCCGCCCGAGCCGTCGTCGTTGTAGCCCCTGCGCGAACCGCCGAGGGACTTCCTCGCGGGCACAACTCGCGTCGCACACGAGGAAAACCGGCGACGCGGGGGTCACACCGAGGCGCCGTGGCGTCGGTCCCGGGTTGGCGCCTGCGGCGAAGGGCGGCGCTGTGTTGGGTCGCAAACGCATCGGCAGCATCTTCAGCGGGCAATGGGACGCGGATCATCGCTGTGATGTCCGGCTCGGCGGTGGGCCGTGCGACTTGCCTCGTGCTCGCGTACAGATGGATCGCGATGGCTGGCGGTGCCCGTAGCGGGGATGCCGAGCACTGAGCGCGCTACTGTGAGTGCGCTGCACGTCCGGCCGTTGCACGGCTGTGCCAAGTGCATGCGTATACTCGCGCCTTTGCGGCCGCAGCGCTACCGACACCGCTGGGCGATGTGGGCGCCAACCACTTCGAGGAGAGCGAGTATGAGGGGAAGATTCCTGACCCGGACGATGAGTGCCGCGATGCTCGGCTGGGCGCTCGCCGCAGCGGCGTACGCCGCCGGCAATCCGTTCGCACAGCCGAGTCCGCTGCCGTTTCATGCACCGCAATTCAACCGGATCCACGATGCGGATTTTCAGCCGGCAATCCGTGCGGGGATCCGGCGCGAGCGCGCCGAGATCGTGCGCATCGCCGACGATCCGGCGCCGCCGACCTTCCAGAACACACTGGTTGCGCTCGAGCGCTCGGGCCGGATGCTGAACCGCGTGCTCGGTGTGTTCAACGCGCTCACCTCGGCCAACACCGATCCGACCTTGCAAAAGGTGCAGGCCGAGGAGGCCGGTCCGCTCGCCGCGCTCGACGATGACCTCTATCTGAACGGGCGGCTGTTCGCGCGCGTCAAGGCCGTCTACGCGCAGCGTGCGAAGTTGAAGTCGGTGCCCGAAGCGAACGCGCTGGTGCGCCTGTATTACCGTCACTTCGTGATGAACGGCGCGCTGCTCGCGCCGGCCGACAAGCGCCGCCTGGCGGCGATCAACGAGCGCCTCGCCGAGCTCACCACGAAATTCCAGCAACAGCTGCTTGCCGCCACCAATGCCGGCGCGCTCGTGATCAGCCGCAAGCGCGATCTGGCGGGGCTCACTCCGGGGATGATCGCGGCGGCGGCGCGGGCGGCCCGCGAACGCGGTCTCAGCGGCAAGTGGGTCATCACGCTGCAGAGCACGACCCAGCAGCCGGCGCTCGCCTACCTCAGCAATCGGGCGGTACGTCGCGAGCTGTTCGAGAAGTCCTGGACGCGGACCGAGCACGGCGGCGCCGATGACACCCGCGCCACGATCGCGGCGCTCGCGCACCTGCGCGCCGTGAAGGCGCACCTGCTCGGTTATCCGAATTTCGCCGCCTACCGGCTGCAGACGCAGATGGCGCACACCCCGGCGGTGGTCGAGCACTTCCTCAGTCAGTTGGTGCCGCCCACCGTGGCGGCGGTGCACCGCGAGGCGCGCATCCTGCAGGGGCAGATCGTGCGCGATGGGGGACACTTCCAACTGCGTCCCTGGGACTGGGAGTACTACGTCAATCGGGCCAAGGCGTCCCGTTACCACCTGACCGATGCCGAGGTGCGACCGTACCTGGTGCTCGACAACGTGCTGCAGCGGGGCCTGTTCTATCTGGCCCACCGGCTCTATGGCATCACGTTCAAGGAACGCAAGGACCTGCCCGTGTACCAGAAGGACGTGCGGGTGTTCGAGGTGTATGACACCACCGGCAAGCCGCTCGGGCTGATCTATTTCGACTACTTCCATCGGGCCAACAAGTCCGGCGGCGCCTGGATGGACAACTTCGTGGTGCAATCGAGGCTGCTCGGCCATCTGCCGGTGGTCTACAACGTGGCGAATTTCACCCAGCCGGCTCCGGGGCACCCGGCGCTGATCAGCATCGACGATGCGATCACCATGTTTCACGAATTCGGCCACGGCCTGAACAGCCTGTTCGCCGACGAGGTGTATCCGAGCCTCTCCGGCACCAATACGGCGCGGGATTTCGTCGAGTTTCCCTCGCAGTTCGATGAACGCTGGGCGTTGTATCCGGCGGTGCTGCGCCACTACGCGCTCAACTACCGCACCGGCAAGCCCATGCCGCGGGCGCTGCTCGAGAAGATCCTGCGCGCGCGCAACTTCAATGCCGGCTACAGCGTGGGGGAGGAGCTGGAGGCGGCCGAACTCGACATGCAGTGGCACACCCTGCCGTGGAACGCGCCGCTTGAGCACGCCGATGCCTTCGAGCAGGCGGCGCTTGAGCGCACGGGGCTCGCGCTGGCGGACGTGCCGCCGCGGTACCGCTCGAGCTATTTCCCGCACATCTGGGGTGGGGGCTACGCGGCCGGCTATTACTCGTATTTCTGGACCGAGATGCTGGCCGATGACGCCTATGACTGGTTCCTGCAGCATGGGGGGCCGACCCGGGCCAACGGGCAGCGCTTCCGCGAGCGGATCCTCTCACGCGGGCACACGGAGGGTTACTGGCGGATGTTCCGCAGCTTCTACGGCCGCAATCCGCGCATCGGGCCGCTACTGCGCTACCACGGACTGTCCGTCCCGGCGCCGCACTGATCACGACGCCTCGCCTGCGCGGCGGCGTGGCCGCGCAGGCGACGATCCGAGTGTTGCAGTTCCGCAACGGCGGGATGGGCCGCCGTGTCGTTCATGCTGCTTTGATATCGGTCAAATTCGGGCCGGCCCCCAGAGATAGGCTGTTCAGCGCCATCCGGTGGATGTATCCTCCGTGACACATTCTGGTGCAAACGAACGCTTGTTTTAATTTCCAGGCGCCGATCGGGAGGGGGCATGCTGAAGCAGATTGGGGGTTTCACCTGCGCTGTACTGGCCACACTCTCGCTTGCGGGATGTGGCGGTAACAGCCAGACGTCCACCGTCGCCACCAGTACCCAGCCGGGCACGCTGGCGGTCGATCCGCCGCTGCGGGTCGCCTCACTCAGCGCCTCGGCGTTTGCCACCGAGCTCGGTACCAGCCCCTCCGGACAGCAGTTGCTGCAGCTCGCCGGCACCCCGGCCTGCGGGGTGGATTTTTACTACCTCAAGTACTGGACCACCGATCCGTCCGGTAAGCCGACTGAAGTGTCCGGCGCGCTGATGGTGCCGACCGGCAGCGCCGCGCAATGCTCCGGCCCGCGACCGATCGTGCTCTATGCGCACGGCACCACGACGGCCGCCAACTACAACATCGCCGACATCAGCGACACGACCAACCCCGCCAACGCCGAGTCGGCGATGATCGCCGCGGTGTTCGCGGCCCAGGGCGACATCGTGGTGGCGCCGAATTTCGAGGGCTACGACATCTCCAATCTCGGCTATCACCCCTACGTCAACGGGGCGGTGAACGCCGATGACATGATCGATGCGCTGAGCGCGGCGCGCGCAGCGCTGCCGCGCTCTTTCACGCCGAACACCACCGACGGCGGCGAGCTCTACGTGACCGGCTACTCCGAGGGCGGCTACGTGGCGATGGCGACCGTCAAGGCCATGCAGGCCGCGGGAGATACCGTGACCGCCTCGGCGCCGGCCTCCGGGCCCTATGCGCTCGAGGCGTTCGGGGACTCGATCTTCTTCGGTCAGGTGGACATCGGCTCGACGGTGTTCGCGCCCCTGGTGACGACGAGCTATCAGAAAGCCTACGCCAACGTCTATCAGCAGACCTCCGACCTGTACAGCGCGACCTACGCGACCGGCATCGACTCTCTGCTGCCGAGCGCAACGCCGCTCACCACGCTGTTCCAGACCGGCAAGCTGCCGGAGGCGGCGCTCTTTGACAGCGCTCCGCCGAGCACCGGCAACGCGACCCTCGATGCGCTGCTCGCCATGCCGACGAGCCCGCCCTACCCGCCGAGCGATGCGGCCCTGTTCGATGCCGGATTCGGCACCTCGTTCCTGGTGAACGACAGCTATCGGGCCGCGTACGTAGCCGATGCACTGGCCAACCCGGATGCTGCGGCGCTGACGCTGCTGCACCAGGGCACTCTCAACGCGAGCGACATCGCGCTCGCGGCCGCACCGGCGGTGGGGCTGCGTCAGGATTTCAAGCTCAACGACATGCGCAACGGGGGCTGGGCACCGAAGGAGCCGATGCTGATGTGCGGGGGCGATCAGGATCCGACGGTGTTCTTCGAAGTGAACACCGGGGTGATGGCCGCCGAGTGGAGCCCGCTGGTGGCGACGGGCGTGGTGAGCGTACTCGACCTGAACGCCACGCCGGCGGGCCCGTTCGCCCCCCTGCAGAGCGCCTTTCAGAGCACCTATGCGGCCCTGGTGAATGCCGAGGGGGCGAGCACCGCGATCCAGTCCTACCACGCCACCGAGGCGCCGTTTTGCATGGTGGCGGCACGTGACTTCTTTGCGCAGGTTCCCTAAGCCCTGACCCGAGAGAACGCCATGCAGCACAAGATCGCAACCCTCGCGCTCGGTACCACTCTCGCACTCGCGGCGGCCACGGGGGCGCGCGCCAGCACCGCCGCGCCCAATGATCTGCGGATCGGGGCGTATTTCGTGCACTTCGACAGCAGCGCCACCGACATCACAGGCCCATACACCGTGCCGGGCCTTAACACCCGGATCCGCAACGCCACCACGCTGTATCTGGCCTACGTGCGCACGCTCTCGCGGCATTTCGACGTGGAGTTCGCCTTCGGCTGGCCGCCGGTCACGCACGCCGAGGCGGTCGGCCCGGCGGCGGTCGGCTCCGTGCCGTTCAACGGCAAGGAGATCGCCACGGTGCGCTGGCTCTCACCGACGGTGCTGTTCGAGTACAACTTCTTCAGCCCCTCGGCGCGCTGGCGGCCGTTTGTCGGTGTCGGTGTCAATTACACGTACTTCTACGACCGGCAGGTCACTGCGGCGGGCAAGGCCGTGAGCGGCGGACCGACCTCGATCTCGATGCCCGCATCGGTCGGTCCGGCGGTGACCGCCGGCTTCACCTATCACATCAACTCGCGCTGGCACCTCAATGCCTCCTATTCGGTGGCGCAGGTGAACAGCCGCCTCACCACCGACACCGCGGGCGTGTTCCGCAGCTCGCACATTCACTTCTGGCCGAACGCGGTGGTGTTGTCGGTCGGCTACTCCTTCGGCCTGTAAGGAACTTCCCGGGCCGCACCCGGTCTGATCCGGGGCGCGGCGAGCCGGGCATTCCGCAAGGAGCGTCGGCTGGACGCATGACGCACTCGGCTCGCCGCTCAGGGATGAGCGCTCGGCGCGCGGACATGACGATTCGCATAGAATAACCTCCGGGCCGCATTGGCCGTTGGGATCGGCACTCGGTGGGCGGATCAGCCTTTACGACAGCAGGGGTTCACCGCGCAGCGCGCGCGCGAGGCCGGCGGCCGGCCTGGCTGGGCTGGCTTGCGCTGCTCGCGTTCGCGTTGCGCGCCCTGGTGCCGCTCGGTTTCGAACCCGGCGCGCACGGGCTGTCGATTCAACTGTGTCACGAGGGGTTTCCGAGCGGGTTCTTCGCTCACGGCGGCGCACACCGCTCCGCGCATGGCGAGCCGGACGGCGCCGGCTCTGCTCGCCACTGCCTGTTCTGCAACGGGACCTCGCCGGCGCCGGTCTACGCGCTGGTGCACCGCAGCCCGCGAGCGCCTTTTGCCATCGGCCTGCCGGCGGAGCAGCCGGCCGTCTGCCCGGGGCGGCACGGCGCGCACATCCCCCAGGCACGCGCCCCGCCGGCCTTCGCCTGATTCCGTCGTTCGGCCGATAGCCTGTCGCCTGCGGGCACGGGCTCGATCGCTTTGGATTCAGACGGCGGGCACGTGCGCGTGTCCGCGAGGGGAACGGTATGAAACGGTCAAAGGAGCGCGCGGCGCCTCAGCGTCGCGCGGCGGGCGGATTGCACCCGGCGCTGCTCGGTGCGGGATTGTCGGTGGTGGTGGCGGTCGGGCTCGTGCCGGCGCGTAGTTGGGCGGCCTCTTTCGGCAGCATCCGGGGCACGGTCGAGGGGGTTCACGATCAGCCCGTGGCCGGTGTCCCGGTCACGCTGCGCTCGGACGCCTCCAATGCTCTGCGCACCGTGCGCACCGACGCGCACGGCCATTTCAGCTTTCCGACGGTGGCGATCGGCACCTACCTGCTGAGCGTCAGCCGTCCGGGCTGTGCGCCGGCGAGTCAGACGGTCACGGTGGAGGCGGGATATTTTCCGACACCCGTGCTGCATCTGCTGCCGGTCTCGACGCTGAAACGGGTGATCGTGCGCGGCCGGACGCAGCCGGTGGTCGCCTCCGTGACGCCGATCACCCTGGTCAGCCAGCAGGACATCGAGAACACCCCGGGGGCGATCAACGTCAACAGCCTGGCGATGATCACCGATTACGTGCCCGGCGCCTACGAGGCGCACGACATGCTGCACATCCGCGGCGGTCACCAGGCGAACTGGCTGATCGACGGGGTGGAGATCCCCAACACTAACATCGCCGAAAGTCTCGGCCCGGCGGTCGATCCGGCGGACATCCAGACCCTGGGGGTGGAGCGGGGCAGCTACAACGCCGATGAGGGCGATCGCACCTACGGGGTGTTCAACGTCATTCCGAAGAGCGGCTTCGGCGTGCACGATCAGGCCATGCTGTCGGTCTCGGCCGGTAATTTCGGGCAGACCGACGATTACCTCAGCGTGGCGAGCCACAAGCACCACTTCGCCTACTACCTCAGCGCCGAGGGCAACCGCAGCAATCTCGGCCTGCAGACCCCCGTGCCGCAGGTGATTCACGACCAGTCGCAGGGTTACGGGTTGTTCACCAACCTGCAGTACGAGCCGAATGAGCGCAATGCACTGCGCCTGGTGGCGCAGCTGCGCCAGGACACCTACCAGATCCCCAATTGCATCGTGGCGCTCGCAGATGATCCACAGTGCGTGGGGCAGTCGGGCGATACGCAAAAGGAGGCGGACAACTTCGCGCTGCTGTCCTGGGTGCACACGTTCTCGAGCGACCTGGTGCTCACCAGCTCGCTGATGTATCACTACGAGCGGGCCGCCTACGACGGTGGAGCGCGCGACACCCCGACCATCACCACCTTCCACCACAGCTCGCAGTACGAGGGCGGGGAGGAGAACCTGCGTGTGCACGTGACGCACAATCACTTCGCCTTCGGGGTGTACGGCTTCGCGCAGCAGGATCATGCTCACTTCAATCTCGCCTTCGCCGGCAACATCGCCCCGGCGCTCGCGGAGCTGCAAAGCCCGACCGGCAGCCTGATCGACGCCTGGGCGCAGGACACCTATGACGTGTCGCACTGGGTGCACCTGTCGGCGGGCGTGCGCTACTCGCACTTCCGGGGTCTGATCACCGAGAGCGCGACCGACCCGCGCTACGGCGCGACGCTGCGCGTGCCGTGGCTGAACTGGGTGTTCAGCGCCTTCTGGGGCAAGTACTACCAGGCCCCGCCGCTCGAGTCGCTCTCCGGGGCGCTGGTGAACTACGCCGCCAGCCAGAGCAGCCAGTTCCTGCCGCTGCACGGGGAGCGCGACAAGGAGCGCCAGTTCGGCGTGACCATTCCGCTGGCGGGCTGGAGCGTGCACGCGGATTACTTCGTCACCGAGGCGAAGAACTTCTTCGACCACAACCCGATCGGCGCCTCGGACATCTACCTGCCGGTGACCGATCAGGGCGCGCTCATCCAGGGGAGCGAGCTCACCGTGCGCTCGCCGCCCTTCTGGCGCTACGGACAGGTGCACCTCGCCTATTCGAATCAGACGGCGCAGTGCTACGGCTCGATCAGCGGCGGTCTGGTGGTCGCGGGCACCGCCTGCGGCAACTACATCGCGCTCGATCACGATCAGCGCAACACGCTCAACGTCGGCTACAACGCCGATCTGCCGTGGCGGCTGTTCGTCGGCACGAATGTGTCGGTGAACTCGGGGCTCTCGAACGGCTTTGCCGGGCCGCCGAGCTACCAGCCGAGCCACCTGCCGAGCTACGTGATCATCGACCTCACCGTCGGGCGCAACATCACGCGCAACCTGCAGGTGTCGCTCACGGGCCTGAATCTCACCAACAAGCACCTGCTCACCGACAACAGCCTGACCTTCGGCGGCGTGCACTGGAACAACCCGTTCCAGATCTACGCCGAGCTGCGCTACCGGTTCCACTACTGAGCACGGGCGCTCCCCCCTCGTCACGGGCGGCGCGCCCGTGGCGAGGGGGGAGGGCGTGTCGGGAGGCGCGGGGCGCTTGCTACCAGAACGCCGCCACGACCGCGGCGGTGAGTGCGAGTACGGCCAGTCCGGCGATCTGCACCGAGCGCGGCGTGCGCTGCGCTGCAGGCGATGGTGCGGCGCTGAGCTGAGGCGGTGCGGATAGACTGACGAGCCCGAGCGTGAGCAGCGAGACGGCGAAGGTCACACCGGCGACGTCGAGGAACTGCAGCGGGGCGCGGCCGAGCAGCTCGAGCACGAACAACCCCACCCCGAGCGCGGTGCCGGCGGTCAGGGCGGCGAAGGCGCCGCGGGCGTTGGCGCCCCGCCAGAGCAGCCCGCCGAGGAACACCGCCGCCACCGGCGGGGTGAGGTAGGCGAGCACCGCCTGAAAGTACTGCCAGAGCGAGGGAAAGCGCGCGATCTGCGGCACCCAGGCAGCCGAGGCGAGCATGGCGAGCGCGGTGCCGATGCGTCCCCAGCGCACCGTCTGCCGTTCGTCGAGCTGCGGGCGGGCGCGGCGGATGAAGTCGATCGACAGCACCGTGGCGGCGCTGTTGTAGGTGGCCGAGAGGGCGGCCATCAACGCCCCGAGAAAGGCGGCAAGAAACACCCCGATCAGTCCCGCAGGGAGCAGTCCGAGGGCGAGGCGGATGTAGATGTCATCGTCGCGGTGCAGGTGCGGGAAGAGCACGCGGCCGGCAAGTCCCGGCGCCACGATCAGCGCCAGCGTGCTCAGCTTCAACACCCCGGCGAGCAGCGCGCCGCGCTGCCCGTCGGCGACCGAGCGGGCCGCGAGCGTGCGCTGCACGATCACCTGATTGCTGCACCAGTAGTACAGGGCGAGCACCGGAGCGCCGAAGGCGAGGCCGGTCCAGGGCATGTACGGGTTGCTCGCCGGCAGGATCAGGTGCAGATGCTGCGCCGGGTTGGCGCGCACGACCGCCTGCCACCCGCCGGCATGTTCGAGGGCATACCACGCCAGCACGGCCGCCGAGCCGAGCATGACCACCCCCTGCAGCGCCTGAGTGCGCATCACGGCGCGCAGCCCGCCGGTGAGGGCATAGAGTGCCGCAAACACCGCCAGCGGTGGTATCGCCTCGAGAAACGACAGCCGTGGAATGAGCGCATGCAGCACCAGCGCTGCGCAGTACAACGCGCCGGCGGCATCGAGCAGCACGTACAGCACGATCGACAGCGAGGCGAGCCACGTCCGGGCGCGCCGATCGTAGCGGCGCTCGAGATACTCGGGCACGGTGTAGATGCGCTGCGCGAGCAGCATCGGCAGCAGCCACAGCGCAAACACGACCAGGGTGATCGTGGCGACCCAGTCGTAGTTGTAGACCGAGATGCCGAGCGCGTAGGCCGAGCCGGTGATGCCGATCAGCGCACCGGGGGAGAGGTTCGAGCCGATCAGCGCCAGCCCAATCACCGGCCAGCTCGCATGCCGCGAGGCGAGAAAGTACTCGCTGCTCGAGGTGCGGGCGCGCGCGCCGCGCAGCCCGAGCACGAGGATGCACAGCAGGTACGCGCCCACCACGGCATCGTCGGAAAGTCTCAGCACGTCCGTCCCCGCCACCCGCCGCGCCGATGCGGCCCCCCCGGTGGCAGTGAATAACAGCGACCCGGGGTTTGTCGAGCAGGCCGCGCCCGGCATGTCCGACGGCCGGCGGGCGCAGTCCGGGCCACCGGCAGCATGTCGCGCCGACGCTACAGTTGTGGCGCGCACCGGCTTGCGATCGGGTGTGGCGCTGATGCGCCCGGGCCCCGATCGGCGAACCTGTGACTGCGGACACGCCGCACCCGGCGGTGGAACGGGATGATCGGGCATGGCCGCGCCGTCGATTGGTTCTGGATGGGTGTCGTGACCGCACTCGTCGTACCCACGCTGTACATTCTTGCCGGGGCGATGCTGTGCGCCCTGCTGCACATTGTGGCGGTGGCGGCATCGCGCACTGCGCGCCCGGCGCTGCTCGCGTTCGCGGCCATGTGTGTGTTTGCCGCGCTCGCGGCGATCTTCAGCGCCGAGTTTCTGCAGGCGGCGAGCAGCGCGGCCTACATCCGCGCCGTGAAGCTGAACATCGACTGTCTGTTTGCCGCGAATGCCGCGCTCGCGGCCTTCATCGCGCTTTACGTCGGGCACACCGGACCGGCCGCGCGCCGCGTGCTCGGTGCGTATGGGGCGTTGTGTGCGGTGGCGATCATCACCAATGAGCTGCGTCCCTATGGGCTGCAGTACCAACAGTTCAGCTTCATCACGCACGTGCGATTGCCCTGGGGCGAGACGCTGACCCAGGGCATCGGAGCGAACCGTGGGCCGTTTTTCCTCGGCGCGGCGGTGATCTATGGCTCGCTGATCTATGCGGTCGCAGCGTTGTGGGCTCACTACCGGCGCACGCGCTCACTTGGCACGCTGTGGCTGCTCATCGCGCAGCTGTGCTTCCTGCCGATCGCCGTGGTCGGATTGCTGGTGCGCTTGTCGGTGCTGCACGGTGTCGAGCCGGGACCGCTCGGCTTTCTGCTGGTCACCGCGGCGATGAGTGCGGCGCTGCTGTGGGAGACCGAGCGCACGCTGCGCCTGTCCGAGCAGCGCTTCCGGGTCTTGTTCGAGCGGGCGCCGGCGGCGATGGTGGCGGTCGAGCCGCGTGCCGGCCGGATCGTGCAGGCGAACGCGATGGCGCGCGAGCTGAGCGGCTACCGCGCCGAGGAACTGCTCACCAAGACGTTCGCCGATCTGACCAGCACACCGAAGCTGCCCCAGGCCGTGCGCGCCTTCGTCGAGCTCACCGAGGGCAGTGTCGATGAGCACCACCTGGAGTGGGCCATGCGACGCAAGGACGGCCAGGTGCGCCTCACCGACTGCGCCGTGTCGAGCCAGCGCGATACCGATGGCGCGGTGGTGAGCCTGGTCGCCTGTGTGATCGACATCACCGAGCGCAAGCGCATCGAGGCCGCCCTGCAGCGCGAGAGCGCCAAGAACCTCGCCTTCCTGCGCAACGCCAGCGATGGCATCCACATCCTCGATCGGCACGGCATCCTCATCGAGGCCAGCGATTCGTTCTGCGACATGCTCGGCTATCCGCGCGAGGTGCTGATCGGCCAGCACGTCTCGTCATGGGATGCGAAGTTCACACGTGAGCAGCTCGAGGAGATCTTTCGCGAGGACTTCGATTCCTACCGGCGCAGAATGCTCGAGACGCGCCACCGGCGCAGCGACGGGACCGTCTTTGACGTCGAGGTGAGCTCGGTGGTGGTCACGCTGCAGGATGCGCCGGTGCTCTTCAACTCCTCGCGCGACATCACCAGCCGTAAGCAGGCGGACGCGCGGCTACGCGAGAGCGAGATGCGCTTGCGCACGCTGATCGAGCAGTCGCCGGTCGCGATTTCCTTCAGCCGTGACGGCATTACGCTCGATGTCAACGCGCGTTATGTGGAGATGTTCGGCTACGCCAGCGCCGCGGAGGTGCGCGGCACACGCTATCTCGAGCGCATCGCCCCAAGCGCGCGCCCCGCGGTGCAAGAGATTATCCGCCAGCGGCACGCCGGCGCTGAGGCGCCGGACGAATACGAAACGGTCGGGCTGCGCCAGGACGGCAGTGAGTTCCCGCTGCTGGTCACCGCGCGCCGCATCGAGGTCGCCGAGGGCCCGCTCACGCTCGCCTGCATGCTCGATTTCACCGAGCGCAAGCAGTTCGAGGAGCGCATCCGCCATCTTGCGTTCTTCGATCAGTTGACCCGTCTGCCGAATCGGGAGCTGTTGCAGGACCGGCTGCGCCAGGCGGTCTCGACCAACCTGCGCGCCGAGCGCCATGGGGCGCTGCTGTTGTTCGGGCTCGATCACTTCAAGAGCGTCAACGATACTCTCGGACATGCCGCCGGCGATGCGCTGCTGCAGCAGGTGGCCGTGCGTCTTGCCGCCGAGGTGCACGACGGTGACACGGTCGCGCGCATGGGCGGGGATGAGTTCATGGTGCTGCTGGCGGACCTCGGTACCCAGGACTGGGCGGCCGCGGCGCAGGCCGAGAGCTTTGGTCTGAAGATCCTGCGCGCGCTGTCGGAGCCGTTCGGGCCGTTCGCTGACCGGGTGCACATCAGCTGCAGCGTCGGGGCGACGCTGCTGCCGGGCCGGCGCCATAGCGAGCAGGATCTGATCCAACAGGCCGATATCGCCCTGAACGAGGCCAAGAGCGCCGGGCCCGGCTCGCTGCGTTTCTTCGATCCGAGCATGCAGCATCTGGTCAGTGCCCGCGTTGCCCTCGAGGGCGAGCTGCGCAAGGCGGTGAACGCCGGGCAGTTCCTGCTGCACTACCAGCTGCAGGTCGACCAGAATCGTACGGTCATCGGCGCCGAGGCGCTGCTGCGCTGGCGCCACCCGGTGCGCGGCCTGGTACCCCCGGCGGAGTACATCGCCATCGCCGAGGAGACGCAGATGATCCTGCCGATCGGCGAGTGGGTGCTCGACACCGCGTGTGCCCAATTGGCCGCCTGGAGCACCGATGCGTGCACCCGCGAGCTGACGCTGGCGGTGAATGTCAGCCCGTTGCAGTTCCAGCAGCCGCGCTTCGCCGAGCAGGTGCGCGCGGCGATCGCGCGCCACGGCGTCGCCGCCGAGCGGCTGAAGCTCGAGCTCACCGAGACGATGCTGCAGGGGGATCTCGAGCGCACCATCCGCACCATGCGCGCGCTGAAGGC
The DNA here is from genome assembly GCA_021808195.1 of Pseudomonadota bacterium. The sequence goes on along the minus strand of JAKBCE010000003.1, from coordinate 185,695 downwards.
CGAGGGCGTACAGTTCTCGCTCGATGACTTCGGCACCGGCTACTCCTCGCTGCAGTACCTGAAGCAGCTGCCCCTCGATCAGCTGAAGATCGATCAGACCTTCGTGCGCGACATCGTCACCGATCCGAACGACCGGGCCATCGTTGCCACGATCATCGCCATCGCGCGCCACCTCGGACTCGATGTGATCGCCGAGGGCGTCGAGAGCGCCGAGCAGCTCGAGGTGTTGCGCGAGTGCGGCTGCGCCCGCTATCAGGGCTATCTGTTCGGCCGGCCCGTCGAGGCCGAGCGGCTGTTCGGCACCTGAACCGGGACGCTCAGATCTCGATGCGCGCGAAGCGCCACGCGCCGACGGCCGTGAGCACCACGGCGAGTACCGCCATCACCGCCAGATCGATGAGCGCGCCGAAATGCCCGCGCGCGATCAGTGCGCCGCGCAGACCGTCGACGCCGTAGGTGAGCGGATCGATGCGGGTGAGCACGGTGAGGGCGACCGGCAGGTGCGCCAGCGGGTAGAGCGCCCCGGAGAGAAAGAAGATCGGCAGCACGATGAAGTTCATCACCATCTGAAAGCCCTGCATGTCGCGCAGGGTCGAGCCGACGGTCGTGCCAACGGCGGTGAAGACCACCGCGATCAATGCCAGGAATCCAAATGCCAGCGGCAGGCCGGCATAGCCGCTCGGACGAAAGCCGGCGAGCACCGCCACGACGGCGACCAGCAGCCCCTGGATCATGGCGGTGGTGGCCGCCCCGCAGGTGCGCCCGATCATGATGTGCAGGCGCGGCACCGGGGCGACCAGCGTCTCCTTCAGAAAGCCGAACTGCCGGTCCCAGATCAGCTGAATGCCGGAGAACAGCGAGGAGAACAGCACCGTCATCGCGATCACCCCGGGGGCGACGAACTGCAGGTAGTTGCCCTCGCCGCCGCGACGAAAGACCGGCGAGAGCCCGTAGCCGAGTGCGAGCAGGTACAGCAGCGGCTGGCCGAGGGAGGCCGCGATCTGCACGCGGGAGCGGACATAGCGCTTCAGTTCGCGCAGCCACAGAACGTAGATCGCACCCATGGCCTGCCCCTCAGCGTCCGCGCCAGGCGCGCGCGGCGCGGCGCATCTGATCGGCCGAGCCGGCGCTTTCCTCGCGGATCTCGGTGCCGGTGAGGGCGAGGAACGCCTCCTCGAGCGTCGCTGAGCCGGTGCTCGTCTTCAGCTCCGCGCTCGTACCGAGCGAGACGATGCGGCCGTGATCGATCACCGCGATGCGCCCGGCCACCCGGTCGGCCTCGTCCATGTAATGCGTGGTGAGAAAAACCGTCACGCCTTCCTCCTGGTTCAGCCGCTTCACGTGCGTCCAGAGCTGATTGCGGCTCTGCGGATCGAGCCCGAGCGTCGGTTCATCGAGAAACAGGATGCGCGGGGTGTGCAGCAGGCCGCGGGCGATCTCGAGCCGACGCATCATGCCGCCGGAGTACTGCTTGACGAGCTCCGCGCGCCGCTCCCAGAGCCCGAACAGCTCGAGCAGCACCTGCGCGCGCTCACGGCGCACCTTGCGCGGCACGTGATAAAGCGCCCCGTGCAGCTCGAGGTTTTCCCACGCCGAGAGGTTCTGATCGAGACTCGGATCCTGAAACACGATGCCGATCCGCTGGCGGACCGCGGTCGAATCGCGGGTCGGATCGAGCCCGTCGATGCGCACCGTGCCGGCGGTCGGCGCCAGCAGGGTGGTGAGGATCTTGATGGTGGTGGTCTTGCCGGCGCCGTTCGGGCCGAGAAAGGCGAAGATCTCCCCGCGCTCGACCGTGAAGGAGATGTCGTGCACGGCAACGAACTCGCCGAACTTGCGCGTCAGGTTCTGCACGTCGATCATGCCGGCGAGCCTCCCTCGAGCCTGGCGTCTGGACATCGCTCCCGGCAGAGAATAGCACGCGGGCCGCGCCGGGCCGCGCGCCGGCTCAGTGCGCGGCCGGTGCCAAGCGCAGCGCGAAATGCACGGTGACCGCATTACCCAGCCACTCGGTCGCGCGCCATTGGCCCTGACCCACCCCGAAATCCAGTCGCTTGAGCACGATCTGGCCATCGAGCAGACCGATCGGATGCGCCGCCGGGCCGCCGAGCCGCCAAGTGAACGGCACCGTCACGGTGCGCGTCACCCCGCGCAGAGTCAGCGGGCCGGTGGCCACGTAGCCCGAGGCCGTCTTGCGCAGCTCGGTGGCCTGGAAGCGGGCCTGCGGATAGTGTGCAACGTCGAAGAAGTCGGCCCCACCGAGCAGCTGGTTGCGCTGTGCATCCCCGGTATCGAACGAGCGCATGTCGATCACGACGAGGAGCGTGCCGGCGCCCGGATCGAAGCGCACCGAGAAGCGTTTGAAGCGTCCCTGGTTTGCCGCGCCCGCCTGCGTGAAGGTGTAGGTGAGGGCACTGTGTGCCGCGCGCAGCGTGTAGCGGGGAGTTGCGGTTGCGGCACTTGCCACCGCGGCCGCAGACACGGCGAACCACGGCAGCAACAGTCGGAGCGCGCGGGCGGTTGACATCGATTACTCCTTGGCGTCGGGCGTTTCGGCGCGCGCGCCGCCGCCCCAGAACGGCACCATGCGGCGCAGGGTGTCATCGCGTAGAACGAAATGGTGCTTCAGCGCGGCCGCGATGTGCAGTGCCAGCGCGACGGCGAGCGTGATGGCCAGCACGACGTGCACGCGGATCATCGCGTGATACAGCGGCAGGTTGCGGTGCACCAGGTTCGGCAGTGTCACGAGGTTGAACCAACTCACGGGAAAGCCGCGCGCCGAGGACATCACCCAGCCGCTCACCGGCAGGGTGAGGAGCAGCCCATAGAGCACGGCATGGGTGCCGTGGGCGAGCCGGCGCTCGTACGGCTTGAGGTTATCCGGCAGCGCCGGGCGCGGATTGGCGCTTCGCCAGAGCAGGCGGATGAGCACGAGCGCGAGCAGGGTGATGCCGAGGGACTTGTGGCGCGCCAGCGTCGCGAGCTTGGCCATGCCGAGCGGCAGTGCCACCCCGCGCACCCCGAGCAGCGCCTGCACGCCGATCAGCAGAGCGATCAGCCAATGCAGCAGTTGGGCCGCAGTCCCCCAGCGTGTGGTCGTGTTGCGAAACATCAAGAATCGAGCTTAGAGCAGCCGCCCGATCCTGTGAAGTAGTGACATCGATGTGTCTGTGCTGCCCGGCGTGTCACCGCCGGCACCGCTTGCAGTGGCCGGACGGGTGAGCCGCCGGTACGCACCGCCCCCGGGAGCCATCCGTCCGACTGCGAGCGCACCGGCGGCTCGAGGCAACGACGCCGTGGAATGGACGCCGCACGGTGACCTATACTGCCGTGCGGCTCACTGCGGGAGAGTTTTATGTCTAAGGGCATGGATCAGAAAAAGCAGTCGAAGAAAAAACCGGCGAAGACCTTCGATGAGAAGCGCGCGGCGAAGCGCGAGAAGCGACAGGCCCGAGGGCGCTGACCGACCTGACGCCCTGCGGGGTCGGCTGCTCGTTGCGATGCCGCTGAGAAGCGGGTCTGGCACGCCGCGACCCGGCGGCCTCGGCGATTGCCGACACGGAATGTCCCCGGCGTCACGGCCGTGACGAGCCGCCCGCTCGCCCGGGTTCCCGCGTGGACCCGTCGATCAGCTGCGGGCGCGGTGCTGACCGGTCGCCCGTGCAACGGCCAGCGCGCCGGCTGATGTTGGCGGCGGGCGGCGCCGGCGGGTCCTCGTCCGTGGCGCGGTCCGGTGGCCGCCGCGCTGCGCATCCGAACGGACAGATGTCAGGATCGGCTCGCGCGGCGGCGGGGCACCGGTGGGTGCGGACGTATTCAGCCGCGAGCCGCGCCGCTGGGGGTTAGAATCCCGTCTCATGAAAGTTGCCGGCACTGCCTATCGCACCCTCTGGCCGCTGCCCTCCGGGGCGGTGTGTGTGATCGATCAATCCCGCCTGCCGTTCGAGTTCGTTACGCTCGAGCTCGCCAGTCTCGAGCAGGCTGCGCTCGCGATCCGCACCATGGTGGTGCGCGGCGCGCCGCTGATCGGGGCAACCGCGGCCTATGGACTGGCACTCGCGCTGCGCACCGAGGCTAGCGATGAGCGCATCGCGGCGGCGGCCGAGACGCTGCGCGCGACCCGTCCGACCGCGGTCAACCTCGCCTGGGCACTCGAGCGGGTGCGGCGGGTGATCGAGCCGCTGCCGCTGCGCCAGCGTGCCGCGGCGGCGTTTGCCGAAGCCGGCCGCATCTGTGAGGAGGATGTGGCACAGTGCCGCGCCATTGGCGAGCACGGCGCGCGGCTCATCCGGCAACGCTCTGCCGAGGTGCGCCGGCGCGTGAACGTGCTCACCCACTGCAATGCGGGTTGGCTGGCCTGTGTCGATTGGGGCACGGCACTCGCGCCGATCTATGCGGCGCACGATGCCGGGATCGCGGTGCACGTGTGGGTCGATGAGACACGGCCCCGCAATCAAGGCGCCTCGCTCACCGCGTTCGAACTCGGTGCGCACGGCGTGCCGCATACGGTGATCGTCGACAACCTGGGCGGCCATCTGATGCAGCACGGCGAGGTGGACCTGGTGATCGTCGGCAGCGACCGCACGACCGCCACCGGCGATGTGTGCAACAAGGTGGGCACGTATCTGAAGGCGCTCGCCGCGCGCGATAACGGGGTGCCGTTCTACGCCGCGCTGCCGGTGAGCACGATCGATTGGCAGCTCGAGGACGGGCGGGCGATCGAGATCGAGGCGCGCGATGCGGCGGAGGTCACCCACCTTACCGGGCGGACCGCCGCCGGTGCGCTCGAGCGGGTGCAGGTGGTGCCCGACGGCAGCCCGGCGCTCAACCTGGCCTTCGACGTCACCCCGGGACGGCTGGTCAGCGGACTGATCACCGAGCGCGGGGTGTGCGCGGCGAGTCGTGCCGGCCTGGCGCAGTTGTATCCGGAGCACGCCGCGTGAGCTCCGCAGCGGACGCGGCTCGCGACACCGAGCTGCGCAGCGCGCTGATCGACACCTGCCGCGAGCTGCAGCGCCAGGGGCTCAGCCACGGGACCTCGGGCAATGTCAGCGTGCGGCGCGATGCGGAGTCGTTCTTCATCAGCCCGACGGGCATGGCCTACGAGGCGCTCGAGCCGCAGGACATCCCGCTGCTCAGGCTCTCCGGCCGCTGGTACGGTCGGCGCCGGCCCTCGAGCGAGTGGCGCTTTCATCGCGACATCCTCGCCGTGCGCACCGAGGTGGGCGCAATCGTGCACGCCCATCCGCGCCACGCCACCGCGCTCGCCTGCACCGAGCGGGGCATTGCGGCGTTTCATTACATGGTGGCAGTGGCCGGCGGCATCGACATCCGCTGTGCCGCCTACCACACCTTCGGCACCCAGGCGCTCTCGGATGCCGCCCTTGCGGCGCTCACCGATCGGCGCGCCTGTCTGCTCGCGCATCACGGCATCATCGCCCTCGGTGCGGACCTGCGCGCGGCGCTGTCCCTTGCCGGGGAGGTGGAGAATCTCGCCGCACAGTACACCACCGCGCTGGCGATCGGGGGGGTACGGCTGCTCGATGCCGCCGAGATGCATCGGGTGGTGGAGAAATTTCGTGATTACGGGAAACAGGATGTGCCCGAGCCGGACCTCACGCACGGCGGGCCGTCGCTGCCGGCGGCGCGCTAGGCTGCGCGCTCAGCGCCGTCGCGCGCGCCGGTCGAGCACGAAGCGGGCGGTGATGTTGATGATCAGCACGAACCCGGTCACGAGCAGCGCCGCGGCGTAGGCGAGTGCGTTGGCCGCCGCGAACGGCTCGTTGATGAAGTTCCAGATGGCGTAGGTGAGGTAGCCGATCGGGGAGTGGGTGAGGTGCCCGTCCCACAGATAGTTCGACCAGCCGGCGGTGTACAGCAGCGGTGCGGTCTCCCCGACCGACACCGCCAGCGCGAGCAGGATGCCGGTGAGGATCGAGGGCAGCGCCGCCGGCAGGCAGACCCCGAGGATGACGCGACGGTCATCGGCACCGAGGGAGTAGGCGGCATCGCGCAGATCGTTCGAGACCTGCCGCAGCGCCAACTCGGTGGTGCGGCAGATGTACGGCAGGCTGATGATGGCGAGGGCGATCGAGCCGGCGGCCACCGAGAAGCTCCAGCCCAGCCACTCGACCATGCCCACGTAGCCGAAGTAGCCGACCACGATCGAGGGCACGCCGACCAGCACGTCGGCGAGGAAGCGGATGGTGACGGCCCAGCGGGAGAAGCGGTACTCGGCCGAATAAATGCCGGCGGCGACCCCGAACGGTACGGCGAGCAGCAGCGCGCCCACCGAGAGCACGAGCGTGCCCTCGATCGCATTCAACAGTCCGCCGCCGGTGCCCTGGGTGATGGTGGTGAGCACCGAGAGCTTCAGCGCCCCGACGCCGCGCACGAACACCACGGCCAGGATCCAGACCATCAGCACCGAGAGGGCCGCCAGGCACAGTCCGCTCAGACCCCAGCCGCCGAGGCTCGCCAGGCGGCGCGTGAGACGGATCTGATGCGGGCTCTTGCGGTGCGCGGTGAGTGTGCTCATGGGCATCACACCATGACCGAGCGCTGGCTGTTGTTCCACACCAGCAGCAGCAGCCGCGCCAGCGCGTTGACGATGATGGAGATGATCGCGAGCACGAAGGCGATTTCCGCGAGCGAGCGCACCGCAAGTCCGGTCGGGTCCTGCAGCGCGCTGTCGAGCTGCGAGACGATGAACGCGGCCATGGTCGAGACCGGATCGTAGATGCGGTGCGGCAGGTAGTTCAGTGCATTGCCGCTCACCATGAGCACCGCCATCGTCTCCCCGAGCGCGCGGCCGAGGGCGAGGAACGTCGCGCCGATCAGGGTCTTGCGGGTACCGGGCAGCATCACCTTCCACAGCGCCTCGAAGCGGGTGGCGCCGAGGCCGAGCGCCGCCTCGCGCAGCGAGGCCGGCTGACTCACCAGCGCATCGCGCAGCGTCGCGGCGATGATGGGCACGATCATCAGCGAGAGCACGATGCCGGCGGTGAGCAGCCCGTAGCCGCTGCCGCTCGGCGCGCCGAGGAAGGGAATGGCCTTGCCGAGCGTGCGCGCGAGCAGCGGGTAGAAGTGATGGCCGAGAAACGGGATCACCACCACGTAACCCCACAGCCCGAACACGACGCTCGGGATGGCCATCAGCAGCTCGACCAGGAAGGAGATCCACAGCCGCAACTGCGCCGGCACGGCCTCGGCGAGGAAGATCGCCGCGCCGATGCCCATGGGCAGCGCAATGGCGAGCGCGATCAGGGTCGAGGCGAGCGTACCGACGATCAGAAAGAGGATGCCGTAGGTGGCGCCCGGCTGGACCTGCATGCCGTGGCGCATGATCGGGTCGGCATAGAGGTTGCCGAGGTTCCAGGTATCCCGCACCACGAAGCCGAGCCCGTTGAAGTGCATGGCCGGCCAGGAGTACAGCGCCAGAAACAGAACGATGGCGGCGAGGGTGGCGGGCAGGATGCCCGCGACGAGGGCGAGCCAGGCTCTGAACTTCATGGCGCGCAAGGATGGCGGCTCCGCACGGGCGATGCAACGGGTTCGTCAAAAAGCGAAGCCGGCCGCGCCGCTCGTTCCTGCCGAGCGGCGCGGACCGGCTTCGAGGGGGGTTTAGTGGATCTGTGCGACCTGCGCCTTGCTGAGCGCCACGATCGGGGCGGGCAGGGGCACGAAACCGACCTGCTGCATGAAGTGCGCCGCGTTGCCCTCGGTCGGGCTCAGCGCCCAGTTGAAGAACTCGCGCAGCGCCGCGGCCGTGGCCGGATTCGGCTGGGCGGCATTCACGATGGCGTACTCGTAGTTGATGATCGGGTAGGAGTTCGCACCGGGGGCGAAGATCAGGCTGATGCGCTCATCGCGCGGGGTGTGCGCCGCCATCGCCTCGACCGCCGCCTGCACCGTGCGCGGGGTCGGCAGCACGAACCGGCCGGCGCGGTTCTGGATGGCCGCCTCGCCGAGGCCGGCACTTTCGGTCGCCTGCTTGTAGCTGATGCCGATGTAGGCGATCGAGTACGGCGTGCCCTTGCAGGCGTTGACCATGCCGGGGTTGCCCTCGGCGCCGATGCCGCCCTGCACCGCCGGCCAGCTGACCGTGGTGCCGTAGCTCACCGAGTTGTTCCACGATGGGGTGCTGAAGGACAGGTATTGGGTGAAGATGAAGGTATCGCCGCTGCCGTCGGTGCGGTGCACCAGCACGATCGGCTGGTGCGGCAGGCGCACGCCGGGGTTCAGCCGGGCAATCATCGGATCGTTCCAGAAGCGCACCTGGCCGGAGTACATGGCCGCGAGCACCGGGCCGCTCAGCTTCAGATGGATGCGGTTGAGCCCCGGCAGATTGTAGTTGATCATCTGCGAGGAGATGGCGAGCGGAATGTTGAGCATCCCGGGGTGCTGGCGCACCAGGAAGGGGCTCATGTAGGCATCCGAGGCGCCGATCTGGGCGATGCCGGAGATGGCCTGGGAGATGCCGGTGCCGCTGCCGGTCGACTGGGTGGTGATCTGTACGCCCGGGTGGCTCTTGGCGTATACCGGCACCCACAGGTTGAACAGCGGGTACAGCAGCGAAGAGCCGGTCTCGAGCAGGCGCTGCTGGGCCAGCGCGGCGTGTGCGCCGAGCGTGCTGCAGATCGCCAGGGTGGCCGAGAGCACCAGGGACGCCCGGCGGCGGGCGGGAGCGGATGTCATACGCATGGAGTTACCTTCTGCGGACGAGGGCAGTGCCAGGGGCACCGGGTCTAGTGATCGCGCGGTACTGTACGCTGCCAATATGACGGATTTGTGACAGCCAGTTGTCATATATTAAACTCTTTGAAAGCAAAGAGTTAGAGGCGTTTGTGAGGACTCGGCGGCCACCGGACGTGCGTGTGCGGCGCATCTACGATCCCCCCGACGAGGACGGGTTGCGGGTGCTGGTCGACCGGCTCTGGCCCCGGGGAGTCCGACGCGAGGGCGCCCCGATCGATGCCTGGTTGCAGGCGCTCGCCCCGAGCAGTGCGCTGCGGCGCTGGTTCGGCCACGACCCGGCACGCTGGGCTGTATTCCGGCGCCGCTACCGGGCAGAGCTCGCCGCGCAGAGCGCTCTGCTTGAGCCACTGCGCGAGGCGGCGCGCCAGCGGCCACTGACGCTCCTCTATGCCGCGCGCGATCCGGAGCACAATCACGCGCTGGTGCTGCGCGAGGCCATTCTCGCCACGGCGGCCCGTGCGCCGACCCGCCGGCCCGGCAAGACACCCCGGCGTGGATCGGTTAAGGTGCGCCCATAGGGGGTGTGCACGCCGCTGACGTGCGTGCTCGTGACCGAAAGAACCTGAACAATGAAGACACCCGTACCCGAGGACGCCGGCGCGCTCGGCGAGTTCACGCTGCGTGGTCTGGTCATCGGGGTGCTGATCACCCTGCTGTTCACGGCGGCCAACGTCTACTTCGGCCTGAAGGCCGGACTGACCTTCTCGACTTCGATCCCGGCTGCCGTCATCTCCATGGCCATCCTGCGGGCGCTGAAGGGCGCAACGCTGCAGGAGAACAACATCGTGCAGACCGTGGCGTCGGCGGCCGGCACGCTCTCGAGCATCATCTTCGTCCTGCCCGGACTGGTCATCATCGGCTGGTGGAACGGCTTTCCGTTCTGGATGTCGTTCCTGGTGTGTGCGGCCGGCGGCATTCTCGGGGTCATGTACACCATCCCGCTGCGCCGCGCGCTGGTGACGGACTCCGATCTGCCGTACCCGGAAGGGGTTGCCTGCGCCGAGGTGCTCAAGGTCGGCGCCGGCAGCGCGCACGATGCGGACCTCGAGGCGGTCGAGAGCGGTGGGGCGGGTTTGAAGGCCGTGGTGGTGGGAGCGCTGGTCTCGGCCCTGTTCTACGTGGTGGTGCAGACGCAGCTGTTCGCCAGTGACGTGGTCCGCTACTTCCGGGTCGGCAAGGCCGGTGCGGCCACTGGCTTTGATTTCAGTCTGTCCTTTGCGCTGTTTGGGATCGGGCATCTGGTCGGGCCGGCGGTCGGCGTGGCGATGCTGGTCGGGGCCCTGATCGGCTGGGGCTGGGCGGTGCCGCAGTTTCTGATCGGGCATCCGGCCGCCGGCAGCGCGGCGGTGGCGGCGCAGGGCGCCTGGGACCACTACGTACGCTTCCTCGGCGCCGGTACCATCGGCGTGGCGGCGATCTGGACGCTCTTCACGCTGGTCAAGCCCGTGATCAAAGGGCTCGCCGGGGCGATGGCCTCCTCGCGGGCGCGCCAGCGCGGCGAGGGCCACACGCTGCCGCGGACCGAGCACGACATTCCGGTCGGCACCGTGGGGGCGATCTCCCTCGCCTGTCTGGTGCCGGTGGCGGCCTTGCTGTGGCACTTCAGCCGCATCAGCGGGCTCGGCTCCCATGCGTGGCTGCTCGCCCTCACCGGGGTGGTATTCGTCGCGGTGATGGGCTTTCTGGTCTCGACCGTGTGCGGCTACATGGCCGGCCTCATCGGCTCCTCGAACAGCCCGCTCTCGGGCATCGGTATTCTGGTGGTGGTGGTGTGCGCGCTGCTGCTGGTGCTCGGGGTGAGCGCCGGAGTGCTGCCCGCATCGCGCAGCGCGTTGGTCGCCTTTGCACTGTTCATCACCTCGGTGGTGTTCGCCGTCGCCTCGATTGCCAACAACAACCTGCAGGACCTGAAGACCGGACAGCTGGTCGATGCCACGCCGGCCAAGCAACAGTGGGCGCTGGTGGTCGGCGTCATCGCCGGGGCGCTGGTCATCCCGCCGGTGCTCGATCTGGTCAATCGCGCCTTCGGGTTTCTCGGCGCGCCGGGGGTCAACCCGGCGCACGCGCTGCCGGCTCCGCAGGCCGGGCTGATCGCCGCGCTCGCCCAGGGCGTGATCCAACACAACGTGCCATGGAGCGCGATTGTGCTCGGTGGGGCGCTCGGGGCTGCGATCATCGTGCTCGACCTGCTGCTCGCGGTGAGCTTCAAGAACATCCGCCTGCCGCCGCTGGCGGTGGGTCTGGGCATTTACCTGCCGACCTCGAGCACCCTGATGATCGTGGTCGGGGCGCTGGTGGGGGCCTGGTTCAACCGCCGCGCCGAGCGCGTGCCGCGCGCCGAGGCGATCAAGCAGCTCGGCGTACTGCTCGCCTCGGGTCTGATCGTGGGCGAGAGCCTGCTCGGGGTGATCTACTCCTTCGTCGTGGTGTTCTCCGGCCGGCACACTCCCATTGCGCTCGTCGGGGCGTCATTTGCCTCGGCGGCAACCTGGCTCGGGGGGGCCGCCTTCGCGGCGGTGGTGTTCGGACTGTATCGCTGGGTGGAGCGGCTGGTGCATCCCTGAGGCGCGGTCGGGGCGAGAGGAGCATCGAGGCATGCGGCAATGAATCCCACAACCGAGTTCCTGCAGGCGCGCGATCAACTGCTGCGGTGGCGCGAGGATTTCGAGGCGGCGCGCCGGGGATTCGCCTGGCCACAGCTTGAGCAGTTCAACTGGGCGCGCGATTACTTCGATGTCATCGCGCGCGAGAATACCCGGCCGGCGTTGTGGGTGGTGCAGGAGGGCGGGGCGGATCGGCTCGTCTCCTTCGCCGAGCTCTCTCGCCGCTCGAACCAGGTGGCCCATCTGCTCGCGCAGGCGGGCGTCGGCCACGGTGATCGGCTGCTGCTGATGCTCGGCAACGTGGTGCCGCTGTGGGAGGTGCTGCTCGCGGCCATCAAGCTCGGCGCGGTGATCATTCCGGCGACGACGCTGCTTGCCGGGGCGGACCTGGCCGATCGCCTGAGCCGAGGCCGCGTCAAGGCGATCGTCACCGATGTCAGTCTCACCGAGCGGCTCGAGGCCGCCGGCGAGGTGCCGGTGCGCATCGCCGTCGATGGCGCGCCGCCGGGCTGGATCGATTACGCCGCCGCCGAGCGCTGCGCCGAGACGTTCACGCCCGAGCGCCCGACTCGCGCCGAGGATCTGCTTCTCCTCTATTTCACCTCCGGCACCACCGCCCGTCCGAAGCTCGTGGCACACACCCATGCGAGCTACCCCGTCGGGCATCTCTCGACCATGTATTGGATCGGGCTGCAGCCGGGGGATGTGCACCTGAACCTCAGCTCCCCGGGCTGGGCCAAGCATGCCTGGTCGAGCGTATTCGCGCCCTGGAACGCCGAGGCCTGCGTGCTGTCCTATCAATACGCGCGGTTCGACCCGCGAGCGCTGCTTGCGCAGCTGGTCCGCTGCCGGGTGAGCAGCTTCTGCGCTCCGCCGACGGTGTGGCGCATGCTGATCCAACAGCCGCTGCGGGACTGGCCGGTGAGTCTGCGCGAGGCGGTGAGCGCAGGCGAGCCGCTCAATCCCGAGGTGATCGCCCAGGTGCGCGCCGCCTGGGGCCTGACCATTCGCGATGGCTTCGGGCAGACCGAGACCACCGCGCAGATCGGCAACCCACCGGGGCAGCCGCTCAAGCCCGGCGCCATGGGACGGCCGCTGCCGGGCTATCCGATCGTGCTGCGCGATGTGGCGGGGCGTATCGGTGCCGAAGGGGAGATCTGCATCGATCTTGCGCGCCGGCCCCTGGGGTTGATGCGTGGTTATCTCGACGATGCAGAGCGCACCGCCGAGGCGATGGCCGATGGCTACTACCACACGGGCGATGTTGCCTCGTGCGATGCGGAGGGTTACCTGACATACGTTGGCCGCATGGACGACGTGTTCAAATCCTCCGACTACCGCATCAGTCCGTTCGAGCTCGAGAGCGTGTTGATCGAGCACGCGGCAGTGGCCGAGGCGGCCGTCGTGCCGAGTCCCGATCCGCTGCGGCTTTCGGTGCCCAAGGCGTTCGTCACGCTTGCACAGGGGTGTGAGGCCGATGCGACCACCGCCGCCTCCATCCTGCTGCACGTCAGTGAGCGGGTCTCCCCGTACAAGCGCATCCGGCGTATCGAGTTCAGCACGCTGCCGAAGACCATCTCGGGGAAGATTCGCCGCATCGAGCTGCGCGCGCTGGAGCAAGGCCGGGAGCCGGGCGGCGTGCGCCGTACGCTCGAGTTCTGGGAAGAGGACTTCGTGGCGCACCGCACCCGCCGAGAGCCCTGAGGCGGCCCGCCCTGCGCCATTCGCCGGCGCCCCCTTCGGGAACCGTGACGCCAGATCCGCGGCTCGCGCCGGATCGCACTGCGGGATTCCCACTACGGGTCGCCCCGGGTTGCGGCCTGCAGGGTGATTTCCGACCGCCTGTCCGACGTACAGATGCGTCGCGGCGCGCACCCATCGCAGCCCGCCTCTGGAACTACACCGTGCCAGACTCGCATTCCCAAGCCACGATGAGAGGCTCGGAACCCATGACCAGGACGCGCGGCCGGGAAATTCTCGGGTGCAAAGCTCTCTTGTTCACTGCTGGGCAAGACCGTGCGCGATGACTGCGGCTAACAGCGGTATACCGATCACCCAGTAGACGACTGGAGAGATCAGAAGGCTCGCCAGCAGCTGCCAGAGTCCCGCACTGACTCCCCCCTGACTGAGCGCGACGGTCGCGAGAATAAATGCCACGAAATTCAGTACCCAACCAACCCATCCAATTCCGGGTATCGGCACCAGAAATAGCACCCACGCAATGATGAGCAGGGTTCAGGCTGCTTTGCCGGGTGTTGTGGTCTTTGCGGACTGCTCGGTCATCTCCTAGTTGCGCCTGAGTTTTCTGTTGCATTGACGTCTGCGAAACCGACTGCTGCCGCCGGAACTGATTCGCATGCAGAGGTGCGGTGATGTTCGGGAAACCAGCGACGTACGCATGAACATTCACTCACGGGGGGCGCTGTACGCGATTGTCCAGGGGCAGTGTGGCCGTACTGTGAGTTACTTCGCACAACTGCGCCTCGGTCGAGCTGAATTTTTTTGGGTCTGATCTCTGCTCGAGGCCGAGGTCAATTTCTGTGCGTGACGCAGTGGCGGCACAGATCAGTTCCTGGTCATCAGTTCCAAGCTCGGATCACACATACTGCTACAGCGGCGGTGGGCTCGCAGCAGCAGTAACGTGCTGGGATGGTCGTGGCGGATGGATTTCTCTCTTGCACTCGCCTGGTTAATGGCTTCGAGGGGGAGAGCAACCTCGATGAGCTTCTTCCGATTCAAGTTCTCGGGTCCTGTCTGGCGATGTCCCGTAGGTTCTGGACAAGTCGATGAGCGGCCGTATGAGGATTGTCGAGTGGGGCTGTCGGATCAGGGAATCGCTGTCGGGCGCGATCTAGGGCGTCGTCGACCCGATCCAGGATGTTTTCAATCTGCTTGTCGTCCGTCTTGGTATAGCCGGGCAGGTGTCTCTCAAGCCGGTCTATGACGTTGTCGCAGACGTTGAAGGGTGCGTCGGTGTTCTCAAAATGCAACAGTATCCAGTACTCGAAGCATGGGATGCTGACGATGGCGTGCAGGGGATGCCGCTTGGCGTGGGCCCGCAGCTTGTTCAGGGCTCTGTCGAAGGATTCGTGCTGGTCGCGGTCAAATACGCAATAGATGAAATCGTATCCGCCGGACTCCTTCGCTTTTTCGATTGCGTGATCGACCACGCTGATGGGAGCACTTCCAGCCGGCACCGGCAACAGAACTTCCGCGTTGGTGAGTCGCAGGCGTCGTCGCAGTGCCTCAAAATAGGTGCGCTCGGTTTCACCTTCACAGACAATGAGCGTGACCGCACGGGGTTGTCTTTGACCCTGTCGGCGCTGAAAGGATTTCCGGGAGCGGGAAGCGTGCGCCACCGCTACGACTCCAGGGCTCCGATGAGCGGCACGGCGCCATAGCGGCCCTTGAGATAGCCCCGCTCCAAGGATTCACCCGTTCGGGGGGAGTATTCGAGCAGGGGCGTCAGGCTGGTTCGGCCGCGGGAGTCCTTTTCGATAAACCAGAATTGATCGCGGCGCAGCAACTCCGGATCCAGCAACGTGGTGTCGTGGGTGCTGAAGATGAGTTGCGCGCTTTGGCGATTGTGAGGTCTTTGGAACTGCTGTACCAGGAAGCGAGTAATGTAGGGGTGCAAACTGGTATCGATTTCGTCGATACAGACGGTGGCTCCAGTGTCTAGGGCGCGTAGTAAGCCGCCGGCGTGCTCGAATAATTTGCGTGTCCCGTTCGATTCTTCGCCAAAATCGAAGGCAATGGACTCCCCATCGTTTTGGGTGTGCCAGGCCAACACACGCATGTGCTGGGGCTTGGGTGAGGGATCTTCGGGAGTCGGCGATCGCTGCACAACCAGCCGCACTCCACCTGCGGGCCACGGTGGTGCGGAATCGTCTTCCTTCAGTTCTAGGCGCTCAATACCGACGTCGGCAGCTTTCAACAAGGACATGAGACGAGCGGCGCCGGCTTGATCGCGTAGTAGTTCGAAACTCGGCACCGGATTGACGGCCAAATCCTGTGTGCGCACGACAAGCCTTTGCGTGAGCCAATGAAACACCGGACGCAATTGGGCACTGTTGAGTTGTACCGCGGTCGACAGGAACAGCGCATTGTCCCGGGTCGATTCCTGCCAGAGCTTTTGCTGTTGTGCGGAGCCCTCGAAGCTGGGTCCCATCTTCCACGTTGCTCGGCCTTGTGAGTCGACTGATCGCTCGAACAGGAGCCGTGCGGGTCCCTTGGGGTAGGCATGCAACCATTCGGTGACGACCCGCTGCTGGGTGGCGGAGAAGCCGTATTGATAACGCACGCCGTCGGCAATGAAATGAATTTCGAATTCGGATGGCTGTTTGGCCAATTCAGATGCGAGCCGGAAGGGTGTCAAGGGTAGGGGTTGTCCGGGTTGAAACCCAGCGGACCATTGGATCAGCGATTGCAGCATGGCGATGGCGCGAAAGAGATTGCTCTTGCCCGAGGCATTGGGGCCGAAGATCGCTGCCGCGCTGAGGAGCGGCAGCGGCGGTGCCTCGATGACATGCGTTGCGCGCAGCTCCTTGCGCGTGCTCGCCGCTAGTGAAAGCGTCTGGCGCTCGGCGATGGACCGAAAATTCGTGACGCTGAATTCAATGAGCATGATGATGGCCGGCTAAAACTTGGATTCATAATGCAAAAAATATGCAAAAAATGCCACTCAATCATGTGAAACCGGTCGTTCTGGCAGGGAAAGTCTGTAAATTCAGCCAGTACCTCTCATGAGCTTTGGCGTGGCGCGTCGGTGAGGGCGATCAGATCGGTCATGGGAAAATTCACGGTCGCGCCATTGCAATGCGTGGCCACACCTCGAGCCTCGAAAGGCCGTCGAACGTAGGGTGCCTGGTGCGCGCCGTCGGAGAGAAATTCCACGATCGCCAGGAGGATGTCTTCGGGCTTATTGAGCGAGTACAGGATCTCGTTCTGAGTCACGCTCGTGATGTCCCCGGCTGCCACGGGTCCCTTGATCTCGATGAAGCGGAGTTTCCCGCTCGAGGAGACGCGGCTCTCGATATCGTAGCCCAGCTTCTCGAGCTCACGATCGACGGGCGCGTGGCCAAGGCCTGTTTGACGGCAGCCCGGGTCTTGTTGAACCAGGCCAGTCGCCGCGCCCGGAGTTCCCTCAGGTGATTGGGCACGATTTGCGCGATGGCGCGTCCCAGCGCCCGCTGCTTCAAGTTCCCCGGGTAATCCAGCTGCACTCGGGTGGGGATCGTAGCGCGTCGATATCGAGTCTCCGGGCTTCGATGACCGGAAATCGCGCCAGGGGCCGTAATGCCGGTGTCGCGCATGTCCGGTTGCATCCAATTCGACATCGAGCATTTGTTTGCAAAGCGTGCAAGGCGTGCCCGTCTTGACGATCTGGCGTCCCGGATCGCGTGCTCGAGGTAGACGAGGACGCGGTGCGTGATGCTCGAGTCCCGTGCATCAACCCAGTCGGTCCCGCGGCGCAACAAGTCGCGATGCCGCTCCGAGGTGAGATCGAGGGTGGCATCCAGCAACGAGTGACCTGGGCAGATCAAAGCGGCGGGTACCTGACCCTGGAGTGCGAGCAGTGATTTGTCGCACACGATGCGCTCGTAGCGAGACAGCACAGGCTCTGCGGCGCGGATCAGGCGGTCGCGATTGCGGACGGCCGCCGGTACCGGCGTGATCTCATATCGGCGCGGCTCGCGCTGGCGGATCGTGCCGCCCAATTGGCGAAACGCCTCGATGACGACCGACTCGCTGGAGTAGGGCTGCAGACGCCGCGCCTCAGCACGCTCGCCACAGCGGAGGGCGTCGATCCGAAGATCCCACAGGGGGCGGTCTTCGAACTGCAGCGTTCCGAGCACATCGAACACCTGGCCGCCGAGCGCCTGGCGGGCCGGCTCGAGCTTCTCCAGCAAGGTTCGATAGACGTCGCCTTCGCGGGCGTCCTCGGCCACCCGGGTCCACAGCTGGCAGACTTCGGTCTGGCCGATGCGGTGGATGCGACCGAAGCGCTGCTGCAAGCGATTCGGGCTCCACGGCAGGTCATCGTTGACCATGTGGTGAGCGCGCTGCAGGTTGATGCCTTCCCCGACGGCGTCGGTCGCTACCCGCACCAGGACGTTGGAATCGTCGCGGAAAGCTTCCGGTGTCTTGAGGCGATCCTCACGACCCGTACCGCCGTGAATGGCGACGACGGATTCGTTGCCTCCCATCGGTATCCGCTCAGCGGGCCGCGGCTGGCGCGTGTCCGCTCACTTCGGCGCCGGTGTTAGCCGGCAGACGGCGGTAGGCGATCAGGGCGAGCGCTGCGATACCCGCCATCAGTGTCAGAGCAACCCGGAAGTCCAGTGCGTTCAGCACCAGGGCGTGCTGTCCGAGGCGCGTGAGGTTGAGCATGAGGGCCGCACTCGCCACACCCGCGGCCACGGCAATTTGCTGCGTCAGCGAGGACAGCACGCTCGCCGGTGCGCGCTCCTCGGTGCTGATCTCGGCAAATGTGGTGAAGGTCAGGGCGGTGAACTGCATCGAGCGGCTCGCGCCGGCGAACAGCAGGATGAGCACCACGAGCGCGGCCGGCAACTGCGGGGAGATCCAGGCGCAGGCCGCGATGCCAGCGGCAGTGAGGGCGCCATTGACGAGCAGCACCCGGCGCAGGCCGAAGCGGCGGATGATGGGGTTGGTCGCGACCTTCATCAGCAGGTTGGCCAGCATGTACACGAGCAGCAGCAGGCCTGATTGCAGCGGGCTCAGACCATAGACCAGCTCGAGCATCATCGGCAGCAGAAAGGGGGTGGCGCTGATTGCGGCGCGGCTGAGGCCGCCGCCGGAGACGGTGGCGACCCGGAACGCCCGTTGGCGCAGCACGGCCAGGGACACGAGCGGCTGGGCAGTCGATTCGAGGTGGCGCACCGCGGCGTAGCCGGCAATTGCCGCCGCCAGCAGCAGCGCGACGGCGAGCGCGGCTTGCAGGTGCTGCCCGGCGAGCAGATCGAGCGCGTAGCTGAGGCAGCCGACCGCCGCGGCGAGCAGCACAAAGCCCCCTGCGTCGAATGCGCTGCGCTCGCTCGCTCGGTGGTTCGGGATCATCGCGAGCACGAGCCCCATGGCGAGTGCGCCGACCGGCACGTTGACGTAGAAGATCCAGCGCCACGAGAGCGCATCGGTGATGAAGCCCCCGAGTGCCGGACCGATCACCGGGGCGAGCAGCGCCGGCCAGACCAGCATCGAGAGCGTCGCCATGAGCTCGCGCCGCTCGGTGTTGCGCAGCACGATCATGCGTCCGACCGGACCCATCATGGCCGCTGAGCCGCCCTGTACCAGACGTGCTCCCAGGAAGGCGGTAAACCCGCCGGCGAGGCCGCAGGCCATCGAGGCCAGCGTGAAGATTGCGATCGCACCGCAGAACAGCGTGCGCGTGCCGATCCGGTCGGCGAGCCAGGCGCTGGCGGGGATGCACACGGCGGCCGCGAGCGCATAGGCGGTGATGCCCTCGCTCACCCGGCTCTCGTTGGTGGCGAAGCTGTGCGCCATCGCCGGCAGGGCGGTGACGATGATGGTCGAGTCGAGGTTCTGCATGAACATCGCGCTCGCGACGATGAGCGCGATCTGCATCGAGGGCCGCCGCAGTGCGGCCATGAACTCACTCAGCCAGGTCATGCGCAGAGTCTAGCCGGTGCGCCGCCCGCCACGGGGCCTCTCCTTCTTATGAGGGAGAGGCCGGTGGCTACGGCCGGGGGCGGCCGAAGCGGGCGAGGTCGAACGCAGCGGTTGCAACGGGCGGATCCCGCCCGCCGATCAGTGCCGCCATCACTTCGGCGGTCGGCGCCGAGAGGGTGAGCCCGAGGTGTTGATGGCCGACGGCGTAATAGAGTGGGACGTGCGCGGCGCGGCCGATGCCGGGCAGATAATCCGGCAGCGTCGGGCGCGAGCCCACCCAGCCTTCGTGGCGGGTGTCGCTGTGGTAGCCGAGGCGCTCGAGCGTGCTGCGCAGGCGCTGCAGCTTGCGCGCATCGGGGGGCGCGCCGTGCCGATTGAACTCCAGGTAACTCGTGGCACGCAGGCGGCCGCGCATCGGTGTGACGATCAGGTTGTGCTCGGCGTAGACCACCGGTGCGTCGGTGAGCGCACGCGCACCGGCGAACTCCAGGTGATAGCCGCGCTCGGCCGTGAGCGGCGCCCGCAATCCGAACGGCCGCAGCAGCGTCCCGGCCTGCACTCCGGCACAAATGACCACCGCACGGACCTCGTGCTGCACCTCGCCCGAGTCGACCTGTAGCCGCTCGCCCGCAGCGTGGATCGCGCGGACCTCGCGCTGCTCGAACCGAGCACCCGCTTGGACGGCTGCCGCGACCAACGCGGCAGCAACGCTCTGCGGATCGATGACGTGTGCGCTGTCGGGGAACCACAATCCGCTGACGCCGCCCGGTGCACGCGCCTCGACCGCACGCCTCAGCTGCGCAGGGGCTGGCTCAGTGCGCACCTCGAACTCGGCCGCCGCTCGCGCCGCACGCGCGGCGCGAGCGGCGCTGCCCGCGCCCCACCAGAACTTGTAATGCCCGTGCCGCACGAGCAGCTCGGGGTGGCCGATCTCGCGCAGGGCCCGCTCGAGTGCGTCGGCGGCCGGGCGCACCAGCGCGGCGAGCGCCGGGGTGTTGCGCCGCTGATGCAGCGCGGCAGCCGCGAAGCGCGCCATCCAGGGGGCTAGTGTGAGCAGGCGGCGTGGCGGGATGTGCACCGGGCCGCCGCACAGGGCGAGCTGGCGCCAGAAGGTCAGCAGCAACCCGACCGAGGGCAGCGGCTCGCGCTGCTCGGTGGCCACGTGACCGGCATTGCCGAACGAGGCGCCGTAGCGTGCCGGCTCGTCCCGGTCGATGAGCAGTACCTTGTGTCCCTCACGCGTCAGGCGCCAGGTGATGGCACTGCCGATCAGGCCGGCGCCGATCACGGCGATGCGCTCGCGCGCGTCCACCGGGGAACTCAAAGGACCCTCTCGTCCACCTCAGTCCTCCACGCGGGCGGCGGCTTACCGCCCAGAGATATATCGTATACGATATATGCACTGAGGCAAGATGGACGTGGGTCAATGAGCAGTGCTGCGAGTCCTCTCGCGTGTGAATGGTCTGGCGTGTTCCCGGCGGTGACCACGCAGTTCGGACGCGATCTGGGGGTGGATCTTCAGGCCACCGGCGCCGTGCAGCGCGCACTGGTCGAGGCCGGCGTGCATGGTCTGGTGGTGCTCGGCACGGTCGGGGAGAACAACTCACTCGCCGCCGAGGAGAAGCGCGCCGTGCTCGCCACGGCCGTGGTTGCCGCCGCCGGCCGAGTGCCGGTGATCGCCGGCGTCTCGGAACTCACCACGGCCGCGGCGGTGCGCTTCGCTGCGGATGCCGAGGCGGCCGGGGCGAGCGGACTGATGGTGTTGCCGGCCATGGTGTACGTGCCGACGAGCGCGGAGCTCGAGGCGCACTTTCGCGCGGTGGCCGCCGCCACGCGCTTGCCGATCATGCTGTACAACAATCCGCCGGCGTACCGCGCGGCGATCGAACTCGACATGCTCACGCGTCTGGCGGACGTCGCCAACATCGTGGCGCTGAAGGAGTCCTCGCCCGATTCGCGGCGCTTCACCGATGTGATCAATGCCTGCGGGGAGCGCTTTGCGTTGTTCGCCGGGCTCGATGATCTCGCCTTCGAGGGGCTCGCGCTCGGGGCGCGCGGCTGGGTGTCGGGCCTGACCAATGCGTTTGCGCGCGAGTCGCTCGCGCTGTATGCGGCCCTTGCGGCCGGCGATCTCGCGCGCGCACGGACGATCTACCGCTGGTTCATGCCGCTGCTGCACCTCGATGCCGGACACGACCTGGTGCAGGCGATCAAGCTCGCCGAGCAGATGATGGGCCGCGGCAGCGAGCGGGTGCGCGCGCCGCGCCGGCCGCTCGAGGGGGCTCGCCGTCAGCAGGTGATCGCGCTGATCGAGCAGGCGGCCGCGAGCCGCGGGACGCTGCCGCTGTGAGGTCGGTCTTCTTCTGCATCGACGGGCACACGGCCGGCAACCCGGTGCGGCTGGTCGCCGGCGGCGTGCCGTTTCTCAACGGGCGCACCATGAGCGAGCGGCGCGTGGATTTCGAGCAGCGCTTCGACTGGATCCGCCGCGGTCTGATGTTCGAGCCGCGCGGGCATGACATGATGTCGGGGGGCTTCGTGATGCCACCGCTCGATCCGGCGCACGACGCGGCGATCCTGTTCATCGAGACCAGCGGCTGTCTGCCGATGTGCGGGCACGGCACCATCGGGATGGTGACCTTCGCGATCGAGCACGGACTGCTGCGCCCGCGCACGCCTGGGCGGCTCACCATCGAGGTGCCGGCGGGCCTGATCGGCATCGACTACACGCTCGAGAGCGATAAGGTCACGAGCGTGACGATCCGCAACGTGCCGGCGTACCTGGCGCGCAGCGGCCTGCAGATCGAGCTGCCCGAGCTCGGGCGTGTGCAGCTCGATGTCGCCTACGGCGGCAACTTCTACGCCATCATCGAGCCGCAGCCGGGATATCCCGGGATCGATGCGCTCGGGGCCGCGGGGTTGCTGCGGCTCAGCCCGCTCGTACGTGCGCGCGTGCGGGAGATTTATGAGCCGGTGCATCCGCTCGATGCGACCATCCGCGGGGTCAGCCACGTCATGTGGACCGACGCACCGCGCGGCGAGGGCGCCGACGGCCGCAATGCCGTTTTTTACGGCGATCGGGCCATCGACCGCTCACCCTGTGGTACCGGCACGAGCGCGCGCGTGGCACAGCTCAGCGCCCGCGGGGTACTGCGCCCCGGGGACACGTTCGTGCACGAGAGCATCATCGGCAGCCGCTTCAACGCCCGGGTGCTCGAAGCGCTCGAGCTCGCTGGCACGCCCGCCATCATCCCGTCCATCGAGGGCAGTGCCTATACCACCGGATACAACACGATCTGGATCGACGAGCGCCAGCCGTTTCCGGACGGGTTCATGGTGCGCTGATGCACGCCGAGGCGGCTGCTCCCCTGGTGCGTACCATGAGCGCGCAGCTCACCGCACTGGTGCGCGCACGCATCGTGAGCGGGGCGTATCCGCCGGGCGCAGCCCTGCCGCAGGATGCGCTCGCCGCCGAGTTCGGCGTGAGCAAGATCCCGGTGCGCGAGGCGCTGCTGCAGCTGTGCGCCGAGGGACTGGTTGATGGGTTCGCGCACCGGGGATTTCAGGTGCGCCCGCTGAGCGCAGCCGAGGCGCAGGAGATCTTCACCCTGCGCCTCGCGATCGAGCCGCAGGCGATGGTCCGCGGCGCGCAATTAGCTGAGGCGCCGGATCGTGAGCGTGCCGAGGACACGGGCCGCCAGCTGCATGAGGCGCTCGCCGAGGGCGAGCTCGCGCAGGCCGGTGACCTGAACCGCGCCTTTCATCTGGCGCTCATCGTGCCGGCGCGCCAGGTGCTCACCGCTGAGGTGCTGCAGCGCCTGCTCACCCTCGCGCAGCGTTACGTGCGGCTGCATCTGCAGCCGAGTGGCCGGCTCCGGCGGGCCCGGCGCGAGCATGCGGCACTGCTTGCGGCCTGGCGGGGCGGGCAAGCGCAGCGGCTGCTCAGGCTTGCCCGCACGCACATCGAGTCCACGTATGAGGATCTCGCCCGCGCCCTCGCCGCGGCGGGCACGCACTAACGGTGCATTGAACGCGCCGCGGCCTCAGCGGCCGAGCGACTCGATCACCGCGGTCAGATCCTTGCGGACCGTCTCGGCGAGCCCGCGCAGCGCCTCGTTGCCGGCCCGCTCGAGCGAGGCCACCGGGTCGATGCTCGCCACTTCAACCTGGCGATCGCTCGTCTCGCGCACGATGACGTTGCACGGCAGCAGCACCCCGAGGTGCGTCTCGAGCTGCAGCGCCTGGTGCGCGAAGCGCGGATTGCAGGCCCCGAGAATGCGGTACTTCGGGGTGTCGGCCCCGATTTTTGCCTTCAGCGTGGCCTGCACGTCGATGTCGGTGAGCACGCCGAACCCGTGCTCCTTCAGCCGCGCTGTGACCTCACTCACGGTCGCATCGAAGTCCTGGTTGACGGTCTTGGCGATGTAGTAGCTCATGGTCTGCTCCGGGCCCGCCTGCCTCAGCTTTTCAGGGAGGCCATGTCGATGACGAAACGGTATTTCACGTCGGCTTTGACTACCCGCTCATACGCCTCGTTGATCCGCTGAATGGGGATCAGCTCGATGTCGGCGGTGATGTGGTGCTCGCCACAGAAATCGAGCATCTCCTGCGTCTCGCGCACCCCTCCGGTGACCGACCCGGAAATGCTGCGTTGACCGGCGAGCAGCGCAAAGGCCGGGATCTCGAAGGGCTTCTCTGGTGCCCCGACCAGAGTCAGGTGGCCTTCGTGGCGCAGCAGATTGAGGTAGGCGCTCAGATCGTGCGCCGCGGAGACCGTATCGAGAATGAAATCGAAGCTGCCGGCGTGCTGGCGCATCTGCTCCGGATCGCCGGTGACGATGACCGCATCGGCGCCGAGCCGGCGCGCGTCCTCGCGCTTGCCGGGCGAGGTGGTGAGCACGTGCACGTTCGCCCCCATGGCGTGCGCGAGCTTCACGCCCATGTGACCGAGGCCGCCGAGCCCGACGATGCCGACTTTGGTGCCGGGGCCCACGTGCCGGCGGCGCAGCGGGGCGTAGGTGGTGATGCCGGCGCACAGCAGGGGCGCAGCGCCCGCCGGATCGAGGTTCTCCGGGATGCGCAGCACGAAGCGCTCATCGACGACGATGCTCTCGGAGTAGCCGCCGTAGGTGACTTTGCCGGTGTGCCGGTCGGGCGCGTTGTAGGTGAGCACCACGTTCGCGCAGAGCTGCTCGTGTCCGGCGCGGCAGTCGGGGCAGGTGCCATCGGAGTCGACCTGACAGCCGACGCCGACCCGATCGCCGTGCTTGAAGCCCTTGACGGCCGAGCCCACCGCGGTGACGCGCCCGATGATCTCGTGGCCGGGCACCAGCGGATAGGTCGCCGGCATGGCCGAGTGCCACTCATCACGCACCAGGTGCAGATCCGAGTGGCAGACGCCGCAGAAGAGGATTTCGATGCGCACATCGTGTGGGGTCGGCTCACGCCGCTCGATCGTGTGCGGAGCGAGGGGGGCGGTGGCGCTTGCCGCCGCGAAGGCTCTGGCCTTGTACATCGAGTGAGACTCCTTGAACAATCAGGCTGCGCGTGCGGCGGGTGTCGGGCACGCCGCTCGAGCGCTCGGGGTTAGGATACGGACCATGGCACGTGTCCCATGCGGTCGGCCTAGCGGTCGACCATGCGATTCATCTGTTCGGTGTAGCGCTCGCCCTGCACCGGGATGCGCGCGGCGGCGGCCTCGATCTGCTGCACGTCCTCGGCGCTGAGGCTGACCGCGGCGGCCGCGATGTTTTCCTCCAGCCGTCCCAGGCGCGTGGTGCCGGGAATGGGCACGATCCAGGGCTTTTTCGCGAGCAGCCAGGCGAGGGCGAGCTGCGCCGGGGTGAGGCCGCGCGGGGTGGCGATCCGGGTCAACACCTCGACCAGCGCTCTGTTCGCCCGGCGTGCCTCGACGGCAAAGCGCGGGACCGAATGGCGGAAATCGCTGGCATCGAATTGCGTGTGTTCGTCGATCTTGCCGGTGAGAAAGCCGCGCCCGAGTGGGCTGAAGGGCACGAAGCCGATGCCGAGGCTCTCGAGCGTCGGCAGGATCTGCTGCTCCGGTTCGCGCCACCACAGCGAGTACTCGCTCTGCAGTGCCGTCACGGGTTGCACCGCATGGGCGCGGCGCAGGGTATTCACCCCGGCCTCGGACAACCCGAAATGCCGCACCTTGCCGGCGCGGATCAGCTCGGCGACCGCGCCGGCGACCTCCTCGATCGGCACCTGGGGGTCGACCCGGTGCTGATAGAACAGGTCGATCGTCTCGCACCGCAGACGGCGCAGGCTGGCCTCGGCGACCGCGCGGATATGCTCGGGGCGGCTGTCGAGACCGTCCTGGCGGCGTCCGTCGGCATCGATGCGAAAGCCGAACTTGGTGGCGATCACCACCTGCTCGCGCACCGGGGCGAGCGCCTCGCCCACCAACTCCTCGTTGGCAAACGGTCCGTACACCTCGGCGGTGTCGAAGAAGGTGATGCCGCGCTCGACCGCCGCGCGCAGCAGGCTGATCATCTGGCGCTTATCCTGCGGCGGGCCGTAGCCGAAGCTCATGCCCATGCAGCCTAAGCCGAGGGCAGAGACCTGCAGTGAGGTCGTTCCGTTCGAGCCCAGTGTACGGGTCTGCATGCTCACTCCTTATCCGGTTGAACCAGGGCGCGCGGCGCGGCGTACAGGATCGCAGCGCGGCGGCGCAAAATCAGTCTCTCTAAAGGGTAGGGCGGCGAGGGTCGTTTGGCCAGACCCGGGCTCGCAGCGCGGGATGGGCGGCTCTGCGCAGCGGTGGCGAGCGGACGCGCTGCGGCTGAACCGTGCCAGAATGGCCGATCGGGTGCGCTGCTGCCCGCGAAGGAGAGCCGATGAATCTGCGTATGGCGCGGTCCGCATGGGTTTTGGCCATGCTCGGCGCGAGCGGCCTGCCGGTGCATGCCGCCACGCTGACCTTGCGGGCTCTGCGCCCGCTGGTGCATTTCGGGACGCCGCACTTCTCGCCCCACGGGGGACGCATCGCCGTTCGTACCCTCCGGGCGGATTTCGCGCACGATCGCTGGGCGGGGACACTGCGGTTGCTGAGCGTGCAGGACGGTCGGATGCGCACGCTGGCGCGTGGCCTGCAGCAGCTGACGCAGGTGCGCTGGTCCCCCGATGGTCGGCGCATCGCCTTCATCGCACAGGTCGGCACGCAGGCGCCGCAGGTGTATCAAGTGCGGCCCGGGGGCGGCACGCTACAGGCACTGACCGCCGCGCCGCGAGGCGTCGAGCAATTCGCCTTCAGTCCCGATGCCCGCACACTCGCCTATGTGACGCCGGAGCACTCCCGGCTCAGCCGGCTACAGCGCCAGACTCACCATGATCTGTTTCGCATCGCCGACGATGATTACCTCATCGATCATCCGCCGGTGCCGGCCGAGATCTGGCTGCAACCGCTGAGCGGCGGCCCGGCGCGTCAGCTCACGCACGGCCCCGGCGGCGTGCTCGAGACCGCACCGCCCTTCGGCGGCGGGATCACTGCCCCGTCCTGGTCAGCCGACGGACAGTGGATTGCCTACACGCGCCAGGCCGATGCGCACGACGGTGACAGCGATCGCACCAGCGTGGTCGTGGTCAACGTCGCAAGCGGCCTCACCCGGCGCATCGGCGCGCACCGCAGCTACGAGTACGCCCCGCGCTTCGCCCCGAGCGGCGATGCGCTCGCCTACCTGTATCCGCAGGGGCCCGGACCGGTCAGTGTGATGGACTGGTATGTCGGCTCGCCTGAGGGCGCGGCGCACGATGTGAGCGCTGCCCTCGGCCGCAACATCCGCGCTGGTTTTGCCTGGCTGCCCGGTGGCGTGGGGCTGATCGGCATCGCCGATGATCGCATCGGCAGCCGGCTGTTCGTGCAGCCGCTCGCGGCGCCGGGCTACGCCGTGCGGCTCGGCACTCTGCAGGCGATGCGCGCTTCCGTCTCGCCCCGCGGGGCGCTCGCCGTGGTCGCCGACAGCAGCACTCGCGCCCCGGAGCTGTACCTGCTGCGCAGTCTCGATGGCACCCCCGTTCCGTTGACGCATCTCAACGGCCGCTTCGAGCAGTATGTGTATCCGGTGAGCGTCGAGGTGCGCTGGCGCACGCCCGGCGGTCAGCGCAGCGATGGGATCCTCACCTACCCGAACGATTACGTCGCGGGCCGGCGCTATCCGCTCGTGCTGTTCAGTCACGGCGGGCCCGAGGCCGCCTCGGTCGAGCACTTCGACGCCGATGAGATCGGGCCGCTGCGCCTGTTGTTCGCGGCACGGGGTTATCTGGTGTTCGAGCCCAATTATCGCGGCAGCGACAATTTGGGCAACGCCCATGAGCACGCCATATTTGCTGATCCGGGTGCCGGTCCCGATCGGGACATCATGGCCGGCCTCGACATGCTCGAATCCCTCGGCATCCTCGAGCGAACCCGTATCGCGGCGGTGGGACACTCCTACGGCGGCTACATGACGAGCTGGCTCATCGGTCATCAGCACTTCTGGCGGTGTGCGGTGGTGGCCGACGGGGTGACCGACTGGACCGAGGAGTACGAGCTGTCCGGGGCCGGCAATCTCGCCTGGACGCGCGATTCCCTCGGTGGCAGTCCCTGGAGTCGCCGCGCCGCGGCGTTGTACCGCAGCGGCTCGCCGATCACCTATGCCGCCGACATCAGCACACCGACCCTGATCCTCTCCGGCACCGACGATGTCACGGTGCCGATCACCGAGTCGTTTGCGCTGTATCATGCGCTTGCGAGCCGGCACGTGCCGGTGCGGTTCATCGGGATCCCCGGGGCGTATCACACCCCACAGGATCCGGTGCACCGCGAACTCTTCTACCGTGCCATGCTGCGCTGGGTCGTGCGCTATCTCGGCGGCCCGCAGGAGTCCGAACGATGAGTCGCGGTGTACCGCCGAGCGAGACCGAGCCCTGGGTGCTGCTCGAGGCGTGTCCGGATGGGATCAGCGCTCAGGTGCTGCTCGGCCGGCTGCAGGTCGAGGGCATTCCGGCGCGGGTCAGCACCCTGAGTCCCATTCCGGGGCTCGAGCAGAATGCCGAGGTTCAGGTGCCGCCGCAGTGGCTGGCGCGTGCGCGGCAGTGTCTGGCCACCCCACCGGTGAGCGAAGAGGAACTGACTGAGCTGGCGACGCACGCTGCGCCCGAGTCAAGCGACGAGGAGGGCTGAGTCGCGCGCCGCCGCGGCGCGTGTCTTGCTCAGGGGTCGGCAGGCGCTACGGGCTGCGCGGATGCGCGCGGCTCGCGCGCTAGCGCCAGCACGGCGGCGGAGAGAAAGACCACGAGCAGGACGGTGCCGTCGAGATACGTCGGTACGGCAAGAACTCCACGTGCATCGAGATAGAGCACGACTGTGATCAGGCCGCGCGGGGCCACCCAGGTCATCGAAGTGGCGAGGGCGCGGCCGAGCGGACGCAGCATCAGGAAGCGTGCGCCATAAATGACCACCAGAATGAGCGCTGCGGCGGCCCAAGCACGCATCGAGCCGAAGTCGGCGAGATGGGTGGCGTAGCCGAGGAGGAAGAAAAAGAAGCCGCGGACCGCGAAAGTCAGCTCCTGCACCAGCACCTTGAACTCACCGATCGTCTGCGGTGAGATCCTCCCCGCCACGCTCGCCAGCCCCGGCACGCGCGCCAACACGCCGCGGTTGTTCAGCATCAGCCCAAACAGCAGCACCATGATCAGCGGCGAGAGGTGCATCAATTCCCCGGCCGCATACAGCGCGAACAGACCGGCGAGCAGCGGCACGTAGCGCACGTGTGCGGTGGCGCGGGTGGAGATGAACACCAGCGCCACGGAGCACACCAGCGCCAACAGCAGCGACAGCACGCCGCCGCCGGCGAGGGCGGTCAGAAAGCCGCTTGCGCTGGCGTTGGAGTGCACCAGCGCGAAGAATACCAGCACCCCGAGAATGTCGGACACGGAGCTCTCATACACGATGAACTCGCGCGCCTGGGCCGCAAGCCGGCGACTGCCCGGTATGGCGATGGAGCTGCTGCTGAGTGCGAACGGGGTGGCGAGGATCGCCCCCTGCAGGTATGTCAGTGACAGCAGCCGCACGGCGATCGCGGCGAACACCGCTCCGTAGACGAGCAGTGCGCCGGCTGCGAGCGCGAAAGCGGTCAGGGCGAGGCGCAGCCGCTCGCGCTTCAGCTCGATGTCGAGCGCGCCCTCGAGCACGATCAGCACCAGGGCGACCGCACCGGCGACCGGCATCAGCGCGCTGATGCCGCTGACCAGTACGCCGAGCGCATCGAGCGCCGGTCGTGCGATCAGGCCGAGCGTGATCATCACGATCACCGAGGGCAGCCCGGAGGCCCGATCGAGCCGCTCCACCGCAAAGGCAATCAGCAGGAACAGCGAGGCGACGAGGATCGCTACATTGCTCATCGAACGGACTCCTCGTGTCGGGGCTGGGGATGGGCCGCTTCCTTCAGCCGTCAGTCTAGCAATCCCGGAACGCGCGGGGCACCCCGGGGGTCTGGCGAGGGGCCGCCGAGGTCACCACCGTCATTGTGGATACGAATCGTGCGCGCGGCGCACCAAGGACACCCGGGTGTCGGCGTGACACCCGGGTGTGAAGCGGGCGGTTATTTCAAATACAGCTCGAATATGGTTCCGACCGGCGAGGCTCCGGACCCGCCACCGGTCGTCAGTCCAATGAAGTTACCATCCGGCATCTGCACCAGATTGCCCTCACCCTCCGAGAACGCCCCATCCGGCGGGCCGCTGAAGGAGTACAGGACGGTTTCCTGAGCGGTGCTCGGATTGAACTGAAAGATCGTGCCATATCCGGCGTTGGCGGCGGTGAGATTGCTCGTCGAACCGCCGTTGCCGGTCAACCCGTAGAACTGTCCGTCGCTGGCGAGCATCATGCCGGTGTTCGGATACAGGCCATCACCCGCTGAGGATCCGAACACATGTGCGATCGACTCCTGCGCGCTCTTCGGGTCGTATTCGAAGATCGTTCCGCAGCCTGGCTGCATGCCACTGAGCAGGCACGATGGATCGCCCCCGCTCGTCGTCTCGCCGTACAGATTGCCGCTCGAGTCCTGAACCAGATTGCCCTGGGGAAACGAGCCATCCGTGCCGCCGGTAAAGGCATGCAGTACGGTATAGGTTTGGGTGGTGAGGTCGTATTCGAACAGCACCCCGCAATTGCAGCCACTGCTGCCGCCGAGCCCGACCGTGCCGTAGAGATTGCCGTCGGCGCCCTGCAGCAGCGGGCCGCCACCGGGGCCCATGGGAGAGGGGCTGCCGTCACTCGTGCCGTGGAAGGAATAGAGTGCGGCTTCCTGGCCGCTCGCCGGATCGAAGCTGAAGATCACCCCATTGCCGTAGGCTCCGCCCCCGGTGGCGATGCCGTAGAGCTTGCCGTCGCTGGCCTGTATCAGTTCGTTCTCCGGGTTTGCCCCGTCGGCGGCGCCCGTGAACGCGTACGCGACGCTCACTGCGCCTGATTGCGGGTCGAATTGGTAGATCACACCGGAATTGAATTGCCCGCCGGAAGCGAGCCCGTAATAAAGTCCGTTGCTCGCCGCGAGCAGGCTGCCGGCCGGCATACCGAGATCACTGGGGTTGCCGGAGCCGGTGTAGAATTCGTACAGAATCGTCTCGGCGTTGGTCGCGAAGTTGTATTCGAAGAGCGTCCCATCGGCCGACGTGCCACCGGGATTGAGCTGCCCGCCGAGATACGTGACGCCATAATAGAGTCCATTGCCGGCCGGCGAGAGGCTGCCGGCAGGCCCAGCGCCATCGGAGAGACCTGCGCTCGACTGGGCGCTCTGGAAGCTGTAGAGCACCTTCTCGGTCGGTGCTCCGCAGTTGACCGTGATATTGCTGATGCCCGCGCTGGCAATGGTGCCGCTGCCGTTGGCGGGCATGCACAGCAGTCCGGACGGGTCGGCACCGACGCTGACCTCGTAGCTGCTGCCGCTTTGCAGAGTTCCGTTGAGCAGGAATGTGGTTGCATTGGCGGGGATGCTGGTGGCGTTGCCCCCGTTGAGCAGCAGCGTGAGCCCGCTCGCACTGCCGAGTCCGGACAGGGTTCCGGAGATCGTGTAACCGCAGCTCACCGAAACGTTGCTGACATCAGCCGAGGTGATGGTGCCAGACCCGTTGCCGACGGTACAAGCCTCACCCGGCGGCTGGCTGGCAACCGATATGCTGAAGGCGGTGTTGTTGGTGAGATTTGACGCGAGGGTATCGGAGGTCGAGCCGCTTGCAATCGATAGATCCGTGCCGTTGACATCGAGCGCCAATCCATTGGTGGTCAATCCGCTGATCTTCGCGGAGATGCTGTACGTCGCGGTCGGCGTCGTGCTGGTGCTCGCGGGGCTGTTGCTCGAGCCGCCGCCGCAGGCGGCGAGGGCGAGCGTGGCTGCGCACAATACCGAGTTGGCGGCGATTCGCGGCCGCAATGCATTCCGCATTTGATTTCTCCTTGTATCCATTATTGATGTTTGTCAATGCGCACCGAGTCGCGCGCACGACGATCTCTTCATAACCTCTTCGGCGCTGCGATTCTGTGCGAAGGCTCTCGGCTGCGCGCATGCGCCTATTTGATGGGCGCATTACCAGAAGCTATGGCAGCGCGGGCCGGCGGTATTCGCAGCAGGCGCGTTGGGTTGGAGAAGGCGGGCGTCCCAAACGCTCGCCGCGGCGTGCAGCCGATGAAACGCGGTGCCCAGGGGCTGGCGCGTGCAGCAGAGGCAGCGAGGATGTTGGCTCATGCCGGCTGCGAGGCGCAGCACTGCGGCGAGGCTGAGGTGGTCGGAAAATTCAGCACAGGCAACCCTCGGACGGTGCCATAAATGTCATGGCAGCATTGCGCTGGGGGATAAGCCGAGGCGGTGCGCCCCCTGGGTCATGCTCGAGCGTCGCCAACAGTCCGGGTGCTCCCACTCCGGTAGGCTGCTCGCGCGGCCAGGGGCCGTCCGACGGGAGTGAAGGGGCTTACCGTGGCGGCTGAATTGCGTCGCTCACGGCCGCATACAGCGTGTCGAACGGTACCGGCTTCTGCAACACGGTCAGCTGACGCTCGTGAGCAGAACGCAGCGAGGACTCCGCGGTTTCACCCGTGACGACTAAGATCGGGAAGGTGCCGTAAGTGGCGCGCGCCTGCGCTGCGACCAGCGCACCATCCTGCCCGTGGGGGAGCCGCAGATCGATGAGCAGCAGAGCGGGGCGGCCGCATTCGGCAAGGAGCGCGCTGAGTTCGCCAGCCTCAGCGGCGCAGTGCACCTGAAACCCCCACAGGGTCAGCAGCGCGCGCATGCTGGCACGTACCGCCGCATCGTCGTCCACCACGTATACCCGTGCGCCCTGCCAGGATTGGCGGCCGAGCTGGATCGAGCGCAGCATGGCGGCGGTGCTCGGGCCGGCGTGCACCGAGGGCAGGGTTACCGTGAACTGAGTTCCCTCGCCGGGCTGCGAGCGCAACTCGATGCGCGCATGCATCAGCTGGCACAGATGCTTGACGATCGAGAGGCCGAGACCGACACCCTGTGGGCTGTCCTCACCACGGTCCTCTATGCGGTAGAACTCCTCGAAGATGCGCTGATGCTCATCGGCGGCAATGCCGCGGCCCGTGTCGCTCACCTCCAGTTGCGCCTCGCCCGCAACCTGTGCGAGCGTCACGCTGACCTGTCCCCGCTCGGTATATTTCAGGGCGTTGTCGAGCAGATTGCGCACGATTCGACCTACTGCGCTCGCATCGCCGATCACTTGCACAGGTACGATCCGGGTGTTGAGCGCGAGGCCCTTGGTCGAGGCAACGTGCGCGAACTCCGCGCATACGCCCACGATCAGCCGATCCAGCGAGAACGGCTCGTGCTGCAGGCGGTAGCCGCCGGTGGACAGCCGCGACAGGTCGAACAGCTCCCCGAGAATCTCCCCGAGAGAGCGCACCAGCGTGTCGATGTTATAGCCTGCCTCCTGCAGCGACTCGGCGGTCGGGTTGGCGAGCAGCAGCGCGCTGTAAGCGGACAGGGCGTGCAGCGGCTGGCGCAGATCGTGACTCACGGCGGCGAGCACCCGCGCGCGCGTCAGCGCCGCATGTTCGGCGCGAGCGGCAACCTGCTGCATCTCCAGGTTGCGCTGTTCGAGCTGACGCAGTGCCTCGTCGCGCTGGTGGCGCACCTCGATGGAGCGACGCAGCAGCCGCTCGCTATCGGCCGACACGGTGATGAGGAAGATCCAGTACAGAGCCGTCAGTGCAACCACCAACAGCGCCGCCTGCGAATGTGCAGCACTCCAGGCACTGGCGGCACAGATCAACACCGCGGAGGAGTAGGCGGCAACCAGGCGTTTGGAGGACACGGCGACGGCGACACCGGCGCCCGCGACGGCATACAGCGTCGTCTCCAGGATTGCCTCAGAGAGCAGCGGCAGGTGCGGGATGAACAGAACGGCCGCCAGGCCGGTTGCCAGTCCGGCGAGCGCATCGAGCGCGACGAAGAGTTTGTGGAGGGACGCCGGTGGGCTTGCGGCGAGTTTGCCCTGGGCCCAGTACGCGCTCACCGCCCGGGCGCACTCCGCCCCAAAGGCAAGCCCCGCCCAGGCGAAATACAGCGGCCAGCCGACGTGCGGCAAGACGATCCAACCGATGGCGCCGATCAGTGCCGCCTGAAATAGCGGCATGCGCAGCAGAATGCGGGTGTGCAGAGTGAGCAGCTCGTTCCGCAGTTCGGCGCGCTTCGAGCCGTCCTCCTGCGCCGGCTCAGGCATGGGCAGGCAGGCCGAGGCGGCTGGCTTTGATCACCGCTTCGGTGCGGTTGTGGACCTCGAGAACACGAAAAATATCGGACAGGTATTCCTTGACGGTGTGCTCGGAGAGGGCGAGTTCCCGGGCAATGAGCTTGGTCGAGAGTCCGCGGCTCAAGCCGGCCAGCACATCGAGTTGGCGCTTGGTCAAAGTCCATCCCGTGCAGGGAACATCTTCTTTGTCCGGCTGGATGTTCCGCGGCAGAAAAACCTCACCGGCCAGCATGCGCTTCAGCGCGAGCGTGAGCACCTCGGGTGGGGAGTTCTTGGTAATGTAACTCATGGCGCCCGCCTCGATGCATGCGCGCACGGTCACGGGGTCGTCCGCCGCCGAGACGATCACCACGGCGGCCTCGGGAGCGCATTGACGCATGCGCTCGATGGCCGGTAGACCCTGGTCGCCCTTGAGGTCGAGGTCGAGCAGACAGACTCGAACATCACCGTGGCGGTGCAGGTGTTCGAGGGCCTCGTCGAGGCAGCCGGCCTCGAGGATCCGGACCTGCGGGCACAGCGAGCCGAGCAATAGCCGAAGTCCTGCGCGGAACAACGCGTGATCATCCACGAGCAGGATGTGCATGCCATTACCCGACGCTGAGATTGAAGGGGCCGTTCAACGTGCGCTCTGTAACCGCCTGCCTTTCCTGATGACGGATGCGCCGTTAGGGATGAGGGGCTGGAACCGGCGGAATCAGGGTATTGAACACAACTGCGCGGCGGTGCCTGGTTGTGAGCCCCAAGGGCCGCAAGCGCATCGTCATCTGATGGGCAAGGGTGCGGTCATTCTGATTAAGAGTGAGCGATTCCGCGGAATATCACGGTGTCGCGCTTCGCACCGGCCGCGTGCGGGACGGCAGAGTCAAATCCGTGTCCGGGAGGAAGGCATTTGTTTGCATCAGCGAAGCCGCGGGCGATGGGTACCGAGTTCCCTCGGTCGGTGAGCCCTTACGCCACAGGCATGGGCGAGCACCGGCTGGCGTCTTGGGCGCAGGCGTA
Organism: Pseudomonadota bacterium; assembly: GCA_021808195.1. The sequence continues at coordinate 150,914 of JAKBCE010000003.1, read as the reverse complement.
CCCGGCGGGATTCGCCCGCGCATTCGGGTCGTTCAGGCCGGTACTGCCCTCAGCGCTGGAGTGACCCCAGCACACCGTCGCACAGGCGGCCTCTGGCGGTACGCTCGAGCCAATAGAGCTCGCGCCGCCGGCGATTCTCGGCTCGCGGGGGCGCAGCACTCAAGCGGCGCGAGGGACCCTCGGCGGACCTGTGCCCCCGATGCACTTGGGCATTGAATCCTTCCGTGGCGTTGACCCGGCGGTGCGCGACGCTGCGTCCCAAAATCCGAGCCATCCCTGAGATTGGGGTGTGCGTTGTCCGGGTCGATGCCGTGGCAGCTGAGCGGTGTGCCGGTTGCGCGGCGGTCTTGGCGCGCATCGCCTCAGGATGGGCGGACCGGCTTTTCATCCTTTGGCGATGAGGAGAATTGCCACTGTCGGTGCGCTGCGCAACATGCCGCTCGCAGGCGCGTGAGCGTTCAAACATCCCCCCGTTTGGGGGGTTGTGCGGGGAGCCGGGTCGCCGCCAGGATGTCAGCGTAGACCGCGGCAGGGAAGCATTGACGCGGAACAAGTCGAGAAGGCAGAAGGCCGTGGGGCGAGGGGGCAGCGCGTGATGTACATGACGGGTAAGGTTCGCTGCCGCAGGGGGCTGCGATGAGGCTGAAGGCGCGGACAGTTCTGGGCGGCATCTGTGCGGCGAGCGTGCTGGTCACGGGGGGCTGCGCGAGCAGCTCGGGAATTCAGGAGCCACAGTTTCTCGCCACCTTGCAGCACCATGTCACCGACCTCTTTGATAACCCCAATCCCTGCTCGAACAACGACAGCGACATCGGCATTGTCACCGGCGCGGTGGTCGGCGCGTTCGTCGGTCATCGCGTCGAGAAAAACGGGAAAGGCACGCTCATCGGCGCGGCGATCGGCGCGACGGTCGGGGGCCTGATCGGTCACAGTGTGGATGCGCGGCGCTGTGCGCTGTATCGAATCGCGCAGCAGGATCACTTGAAGCTCGCGAGCGCCCGGATCACCCCGGGCAAACTCGGCATCAGCGGCAAGCACACGGTCGGGCTGGATGTGCAGATCCAGGATCAGGGGGTGATCTTCGAGCCGCATTCTGCGGTTCTGGTCCCGGGGGCGCGCGGCTATCTCGCGCAGATCGCCGCGCAATACACCCCGCAGGAGCTGATTGCCTCGCTCGGGCCGCATGCTCCCCCGGCTGCGCTCGCCGCCGCCGAGCAGCGCAAGGTGCTGATCGTGGCACATGCCGCGCAGACTTCGAACCCGTACGGGGCGCTGCAGCTCTCGACCGATCGGGCCCGTGTGGTTGCGCAGATCTTCGCGGCCAGCGGCGTACCCGGTGGAAACATCTATTATCAGGGCGCCGGGGATGCGCTGCCGGTGGCGAGCAATGCGACCGCCCGCGGACGACAGGAAAACCGCCGAGTGCAAATCGTGGACGTTGCCTCGGATGGACAACTCACGCGCTATCTTGCCCTGAGAACGGCCAACCCAGCGGATTTCACCGGCGTTACCTACCACACGACGCCGCAGACGACATCCGCAGCAGCAGAGCCAGCCGGGCAGGGCGGCGGTAACTCACAGCGTCCGGCTGCGCACGCGTCGTTTTTCCAGAAGCTGAAGGTCCGTGCGCAGCGCCTGGCACAGAAGGTGGAGCATCGCACGACCGCGCCCGCTGCGGCGCGTGCGCCGGTTGCGGTAGCCGAGGCCGCTGCGCCGCCTGTGGCTCTGCCGCGAGGGGCATACGATTTCGGCGGGGCGCCGCTTCAGGGCCGTGAGCCCCCGATCGATCTCGGCCGGTTGCACAGCCATTCGATGTTCAGTTTCATTCGCACCGCACACGCGAGCAATGCGCCCGAGCTGGTCGGAGCCTGTATGGACGATCATCCGCACCTTGCGAGCGCGGTGCGCAATCTGTCGTCGGGCCGGATTTTGCCGGTGCGGGATGACGTTGCGGGATTTTACGGCGCTCCCTGGCTGAGCGAGCCGCATGGCAACCTGGTGGCGATCCTGGATGCGTACGTGCCGAAGGCCGCCGGTTTGCCCGTGCCCGATCCGAGAATCGACATCTATCGCGATTACGCCCGGTATCACGAGCGCCAGCCGACCTATTCGCGGCTCGTGCCGGTCAACGTCTATCGCGGCTCACGCGGCACTCTGTACCGGATGTTCCTCGGCGGCCCGATCCAGTGCATGGACCTGTTCGTGCCGAGGCGCGCCGAGAGCGCACCGTCGCGCATCTACTATCCTGTGCTCGGTCAGAGTTACCTCGCGACCTCCACGTTCACGATCCACCAGTGACTGACGCCATGTATACACGGTTGCCTTTGGTCGATGCTGATCACTCCGGGCGGCCGTGCTGCGGGGTGAGCCGATGAGAGCCCAACTGTTCGATCTGCTGTATGCCTCTCCGGTGCGCCTGTTCGGCCAGATCGGCAAACTCGCGCAGCTGAAGAGCGACACGCACAGCCTGGCCGGCAATGCCTGGCGCGAGGACCCGGCAGGCATGCCGGACCCGGAACTGCGCCTGTGCAACGACTACTACGCCGCTTTTACGGAAAACGTCTCCTCGAAACCGGTGTTCGAGAACGCCTACGCGTATCTGGTGCACTCCTACCAGAGCGGCACGCGTCCGATGGCCTTCTGGCAGCACCTGCTGTTGCTGGCCCTGACTTTGGCCGAGGCGGCCGGCACGGGGTTTTTACTCGCCCCGTGGGTATCGCAGGAGATGTCCGCCGCCCAGGTCAGTTATGTCGGATGGATCATCGCGTTCGCGTTTGCTTTCGGCATGCTGATCATGACGCATGCCGCCGGACAGTCCTACAAAAAGGCGGCGCTGTTCAAAGCGATCACCGCCGAGAAGGACCAGGGTGGCCTCGATCACGTGCGGCCGATCTCGCTGTCGATGCCGCAGGAGGCCGACGCCGAACAGAAGCCCGAGGTCCGCTTCGTGGCGCGCGTGTCAAAAGGTCCACGGGACCGCGGCTCGTTCTGGCCAACCGTTGCGACCATTGGGGTACTCGCCGCTGCGTTGGCGTTCATTTTCTACATCCGCTGGGAAGGCATCAAGGAGGCCGAAACGCATCAGGTCGTGCACCTGGAGCATCACGGGGTGTCCTCCTCCAGCAGCAATCCATTCGCGAACTTGAACTCCGGCGCCTCTTCGTCTTCGCCGCCGCTGCCGCCGGCCGTCCAGCAGGCCCAGCAGCAGGCGCGTGATCGCGTTGCCCACGAGATCGCGCGCGAGCATGCCGGTCAGGGCTTCGGTGCCGCGGCGCTGCTGTCCTTCATCTACATCATGACGCAGGCGGCTGGTTTTCTGTTCTCGTACGAGCACGCATTTCTTGCCGATGGCGAGCAGGCCTACCGATTGACGCGTGGCGAGTCCCATTACGAAACGTACGTCCGCAGCATCGGTTCGCCGTATCTGAACTGCGCCGAATCCCGTCTTGCCGAGCTGCGCCAGTACCTGGTCGCGCACGTTCCGGAGTATGCAAAGAACCCCTCCCGCGTGTCGTTCCTCACGTTCTATAACCGCCGTCAGGCCGACAAGCTCGGTCAGGAAGACCTGGCCGGAATGATCAAGACCGCCGACGCGCCGCGCCCCACACCGGCCGCAACGCCCGCTCAGGCCGCAGCTTCTGCGGCGTCGGCGCTCGCCCCAATCGGCGCGAGCGATGAGGAGTTGCGCACCGCCGCGCAGGAGATCTACGCGCTGGGGGACTCCGCGGCTCGCAAGGACCGCTTCAGACAGATCTCCCAGGGGCTCGGCAGCGCCGAACAGATGAAGCTGCTCGATTTCTTCAATCAGATCAAGGATGAGCGTGCACGGGTGCAGGCGCTGGCCGAAGACGTGTTCAAAGAATGACTCCCTGGCGCACGCTCCGCTGCCCGCATGACTTCGCGATACCTGCTTCGCTCGAAGAACGGACACACGGATGGACCATCAATCCATGGATCGCTGCAGGCGGCCGATGCGCAAGGTGTGCGAGTCACTGACGAGAGGTTCTGCTCCGTTACGGACTGACATCAATCCACGCGAGGCGCGATGCGATCTGGAACCATTCCCTTTGAGGCAAGACGCGAGAAATCCGCTATGCACACGAGAGTGTTTACACTGACGGCGGCACTGCTGCTGTGCGCTGCGCTGGCCCGGGCGCAGGCCGGGCTGTTCAATCAGATTCCGAGCTGCTACACCGCCAGTCATTACACCTTCCACAGCTCACCACCGCAGCGGCTGCTGTACGTGCTGATCGATCAGGCGGCACCGCTTGGTCCGTCGCTGCAGAAATCGGTCATTGAGAACATCAACCACGCGCTCGGGCCGGGCACGGAATTCGTGATCAGCGAATTTTCCCGCGAAACGGCCCATCATTACCTGCGGCCGCTGTACACCGGGATCATCGAGAGTGCGCTCACCGCCCGGGAGCGCGAGCATGTGCCGATGAATTCGCTCTCGGGATTCAACAGCTGCATGCGGGACCAGGCGATGTACGCGCTGCGCATGGCGGATACGACCGCGCAGCACGCAATGGGTTCGGCTGCCGGTGGCGCCGCACAGGCAAATGACATTCTGTTTTCACTGCAAGAGGTGGCGCCGGCGATCGCGGCGGATCCGGCCGCACAGAAGGTGCTCTTTCTCGTGACCGATGGCATCGAGGACTCCAAGCTCGGCAATTTCAGTCAGGGGGTAGCTAATCCCGCGCAGATGGTGCAGACGGTGCGCAAGGCCGGACTGATGCCGAACTTCGGTGGCGCACGAGTCTTCGTGTTGGGCGCAGGGGTCTCGCCGTGAGCGGCCCCGTCTTGGCCGTCCTCGGAGCCTCCGGCAGACGAGTGCAGGTGACGCGCGCAGAACGTCCCGGTGCGGCGGTCCTGTGCTCGACACTGGCGCTGCTCGCGACCGTCATGCTGAGTATTGCGGCAGTCGCGCATGCGCGGACGGCCCTGCCACTTTCGAGGATCAGGGCGCTCGCCGAGCAGGGAAACCAGCGAGCCGAATTGAAACTCGGAATTTATTACGACTTTGGCGAAGAAGGTCTGCCGCAAGATCCGCGGCTCGCGGCAAAGTGGTACAAGAAGTCCGCTGAGCAGGGATATCGGGTTGCCGAATACAACCTCGGAATTTATTACGTCTATGGCAAAGGCGACCTGCCGCAGGATCCGCGGCTCGCGGCAAGCTGGTTCAAGAAGTCCGCTGAGCAGGGATATCGGCGTGCCGAATTTGCTCTCGGAATGTATTACGACTATGGCAAAGGCGGCCTGCCGCAAGATCCGCGGCTGGCGGCAAAGTGGTACATGAAGTCCGCCGAGCAGGGATATCGGCATGCCGAATTTTCCCTCGGAGTTGATTACAACTTTGGCGAAGACGGTCTGCCAAAAGATCCGCGGCTGGCGGCAAAGTGGTACATGAAGTCCGCCGAGCAAGGATCTCGGCGTGCCGAATACGACCTCGGAGTTTATTACTACTATGGCAAAGGCGGCCTGCCGCAAGATCCGCGGCTGGCGGTAATCTGGATCAAGAAGTCGGCGGCGCAGAATCTTCCGATCGCCATCAAGTTCCTACGAGCTCTAGAGAATGCTCACGCGCAGACAAGAACAACCGTTGCGCACGCCACCACGCCCTCCGCGTCGCAACCGACCACATCGGTGATGCCGACGGTCGCAGCGCCTTTAGCAACAACAGACAATCAACAGCGAGATCAGAGCTTGCGATCGTTCTGGCAGGCTTACTTTCAGCATTCGAATGCGAAACTGGTGGATTTCGGTACGCCGGCGCTGGTGCAGCCGGTGAGCTTTGCAGGTCCACCGTGAGATTGATCCGCGGTGGCGCCGCAGTGGTGTACGGAGCCTCAATTTGGGAGAGATTCACGCAGGTGCAAACATCCATGATTCAAGGTGGAATTTGGATCTCCTTGCAAGCATCGGGGCAGGGAAGTCTCGGAAGTCTGGTGTGAAATCGCAGAGCGGAATGGGTTCGACGCACCGAGTCTCACAGCCGTGGCGCAAGCCCGGCGGCGCTTGCGCAAAGGTGTGCCAGATATGAAAGTGACATCACGAATCCGGTTGACCCGCTTCAGGTCCGGCATTCGAGACGGGAGGGCAGGCTCGGAGCCCCCGAGGCGCAAGCTGTCCGCGCCGGGACAATGGGGTGGTGTATTCGCATTAATGATCGCAGCGGGAGTTGTCCCCGCAGGGTCTGCAATGAGCCCCCAATTGCAGATGCAGGCAACCCAGCTTGCGGCTGAGCACGCATGGGGGGCGCTGTGGTCGCTCGCGAGGCGAGCGACCACAGCGGATCCCTCAGATGGCTTCGCCTGGTATCTGCTGGGCACGGCCGAGCAAGGTCTCGGGCATATCTCTGCCGCGACGGCGGATCTGAAGAAAGCAGACCGATTTGCGCCCGCCTCGCTGCGGCCGACGGTCGAGATGCTGCTGGCACAGGATTATGCTGCGCAGAGGGATCAGCCCGCCTTGATCGCGGTATATCGCGAACTGAGGCAGGATGATCCGTCGGTCGCGAGCTATGTGCGTCAACAGTATGGCGGACAGCTGCGCGGTTCGGTCGTAAGTCCGCTGATTTCGATTCCGGCGGTGTCACCAAGGTCACTGGCAGAGCTGACCGCGCGGGTCAGAACTCGGTGGGCAAGCGACGCGGCTCCGATACTGGCGAGCGTAACGGATGCAAACGGTCCGTACTCTGCGTCAGTGGATTACTACTCGGCGTCGACCCGGCAGGGTTTGGTTGCCTCATTGCAGGGAACCAGCGAGACGTTGACACCAGTCGCCATTCCCGATTTCGGCACGCGGACAATACCGGCGCAATTTGTTTCTGTAGGGCAGGCGATAGCGCAGGCGCGACACCGGGGGGCGACAGGGCGGCTGAATCAGGCCTTTCTGCACTACAGCGCGAACTCCACAGGCGCGGCGCGGTTGGTTTGGGATCTGTCCTTTGGGACGCACTTCCACCCCTTTCGTGTTCCGGCAGCCGTTCTATCGGGCGCCGCGCTGATGCGTTTGAACTTGGCCGCCCGGCGCGGTAGCCGGTCGGCGCAATATCGACTCGCGTTAGTCTATGCGGCCGGTATCGCAGGCCCGGTCAATAGCGCGCAGTCGATCTATTGGCTTCGCAAGGCAGCCCGTCAAGGCAGCTTGCCTGCGGAAAACAAGTTGGGTCAATTTCTGCAGTATGGCGTGGGAACGGCCGCTGATCCGGCACGGGCGGCGTTCTGGTACAAGAGAGCCGCCGCCGCCGGCTTCGGGCCGGCGCAATTCAATCTCGCCTTGCTGTATGAGACCGGTCGTGGCGTTGCGCAGAGCTGGGTGAAGGCGGCGCAGTGGCTGAGACTGGCTGCGAGCGCGGGGGTTCGGCAGGCCGACACGGAGTTGCTCTTCGTGCAGCGACCCGTGGCGAGAGCGGCGCACCAGCGTCGGCTCGTGTCGAATCAGGAGCGCCGTTGTCCAGCGGGATTTGTCGGAGTCCAGCCCAATTGCATAGTGTTTGTTGATCCGGCGGTCCGCGACATCCTCAGTCCGCCGGTACCGTAAGACTGACACATGACGAGTGTGCGTGCGGGTCATCTCAGTCGCAGCAGTTCGTCTGATGTGAGCAACCATTCGCTCGGACTGCGCCGGGTGGATTGCTCTACCCAGCACGAAAGGAGTTTGACCGGCGGGGATACCGCTCGGAGGAATGGCCCCGTGTTTTCGCTGTACCCGGTGGCGTCGGCGATTGCCCTGAACGAGCCGCCTCACAGGGCCCGCGATGTCCTTGAGTGACTGCAGTGGGGGCGCGGAGCGAGGTGCCGTGGGTACGGGGGCGGCCGACCTTGAGCCGTGGGTCCCGGCGGTATGCGCAGCGGGATGGGTGGCCAATCGCGGGGCACGCAATGCTGTGCCGGGATGTGGAGGTTCGTCATGAACAACGCTCAGAACGCTGCACTCGTCGTTGACGTTGACCGCAAGGGAGGCGCCGCGACCACGATATGGGCCCTGGGATTGCTGGTGTGGGGGTTCATCGGGCTCGGGGCAATACCGCGCGTGCAAGCGCGGACGTCACCTGTGGTGTTGGGGGCTCGGGCCGGCAATCCGGCGTCGCAGCGTGTTCTTGGGTACTGGTACCTGGAAGGAAAGAACGGGTTTGCGACAAACCCCAAGAAGGCGCTGAAATGGTTCAGAAAATCCGCCAAACAGGGAGATCGGGTTGCAGAATACTTGCTAGGCGCCATGTATCAGAATAACTGGGGTGGCGCCGGGAAAAATCTGGGCCGGGCCGCAAAGTGGTACCTGCGTTCGGCCGAGCAGGGTTACCCCCCGGCGCAGCTGGCCGTTGCCAGTTTCTATGCCGAGGGTGATGGCGGTCTGCCGACGAATGGGCATCTTGCGCTGCAGTGGCTGCGCAAATCGGCTGCGCAGCAGTATCCACCAGCCATCAACGCGCTCCGCAGTTACCTGCGCAAGCCGGGGCAGACGCGCGTCCGACCCGAAGCGACCGTTGCGCGATCCGCATCCCCCGCTGCGCCTTCGAAGGTGCCACGTGCCGCCGCTTCGCGAGCGGTGCCGGCTGGGATTGCGGACGATCAGCTTCTGGATCAGAGTCTGCAATCGTTTTGGCAGGTTTACTTTCGCGACTCGAATGCGAAGCTGGTGGAATTCGGCACTCCGGCGCTGGTGCAACCGGTGAGTTTTGCGGGGCCGCCGTGAGATCGCTGCGCCGCGGTGTTCATCCGGTGCGTGGGGCGGATGGCCTCACACACGCGCTGTGCGGGGTAGAGGAGCGGCGCGCGGCTCACGAGGAGGGCGGCACGGGAGATGCACAGAGGGCAGACCGCGCCGGTCAAGCGCGCTGTGTTTTCGACATCGCATGCCGGTTCGACCTCGGGCACGCGTGTTTACATGGAACGGTGAGCGTTGCGCAGCACCGTTGCCACGAACGCCGCTGCGGCGCGTTGACGGCCTTCAATCCCGCCGCTGAGCGTCAGTTTGACGGTGCTCGAGAAAAAGCCTCTTCCCGCTTGCGCGGGAAGAGGCTTGCGGCAGGCTGGCTGCGCGAGTGACTCAGCGGTGGTGGTGTCCCGAGCCGCCGTTGCCCTCTCCCTGGTCGCCGCCATTCATGAACATGTAGATGAGCGCCAGGCGCGCAACGTCGATCGAGCCGAGGCCCGAGCCATCGTCGTAGCCCGGCAGACCGTGGTAGAACCAGTTGTTCCCCGCGCGGATGTCGATGAACGGAGAGCCGCGGCCATAACCGAGCTCGTTCTGCAGAGCGTAGAGCGTCGGATTCAGCAGGCCGGCGCGGCCTCCGGAGGCCTGATCGATCAGGGCGGTGATGCCGTTCAGCTGCGGTGCCACGAAGCTCGTGCCGCCGTAGCCGCTCGCCGCGCATTGCGGATTGGTCGACGCCGGGTAGTCCGTGCAGTCAATGAGCACGTAGCCGGTGTCCGGATCGGCGTTGAGCGCCAGATCCGGCAGGTTGCGCCCGAGGAAGTTCGCCGGCAGATCGATCAGGTCGACCCCACCTGCGGTGCTCGGCGGGTTCGGATACTGGTACAGACTCTGCCCCGGCTGCGTCCGCTGGATGCCGAAGGTGTTGCTCTGATAGGCGGGCAGAGGCCAGTACGAGCTCACCCCGCCGCCGCCGCCGACCGGAAACGCGTCATCGAAATCGAGCACGCCATCCGGATCCTGTGTGGTCGGAATGCTGAGACAGCCGCTCCAGTACTTCAGCAGGTAATCCCACCCCCAGACTTCCTGGGTCGGGATGGGAATTGCCGGGCAGCCCATGCTCGGGATGCCCGGAATGACCGTGTTGATGATCGTGCCGCCGGCAGCGGTGATGAACGGATCGCTCGCCGGCGCGTCCACCGTGAGCTGCTCGGAGAAGTACGGTACCGGGGCGACCTGCGAGTTGTTGATGTCGTAGGCGCCGGAGTCGCCAGAGGCGGCGAAGAACGACTGGCCCTGGGCGGCGCCTTCGAGCAACGCCTGATTCATCGACTGCAGCTGTCCGGTGGCGTCAACGCCGTTGTTGAGCGCGGCAAAGTACAGCTCCTCCGGCTCGCCCCAGCTGATCGACACGCTATCGGCTATGTTGTCCGAGACTGCCGAGTAGAACAGGTCGAGGAACCCCTGGTTGGTATTGGAGGCGATGTACACGCGAATGTTGGCATCGGGGGCGATGCCGCCCGACTGCTCGACATCGAGCGAAGTCTCATCGTCACCCACGTTGGCCGCCACCGGCGTGCCGCCATCGACCATGATCTTGCGGATCCGGTGCGGGCGCACCCGCAGGCCGATGTCCTTCCAGTAGGCGTAGGCATCGGCGCGGTTGAAATTGGCGAGCGTCATGATGCCGACGGTCTCGCCGCGACCCGTGATGCCCTCGTGGTAGAGCGGATTGATGTCGTAGAAATTGGCGACATCGCCGACGGTGAAGTTGCCGGGCAGGCCGGTGGCGGTGCCGTTGTGCGGCCATTGCACCGGCGGCGGGGTGATCTTGGCATAGGCACCCCGGCCGAGCCGCGCGATCATCGGGCGAAAGCGTGCCGGCTCGTTGCTGAGCCCCGGCACCGCGAGCACCATCTGCCCGAAGTTCCCGGGCAGCGCGACGTTGCCGTCCGGCCGATGGAAATGCTCGTTGCCGCGGGTGTAATCGTGCAGCGAGGTGGACATGGCGGCGCTGAGGGCGGCGGCCGTGCCGGTCACCGTGAGGTCGAGGTGGTCACGGTAAATCTTGTTCACCGTGATGCCGTAGGAGCGCAGGTAGTGCACGAACTGGCGGATCTGCCGCCGCGAGGGGGCGAAGCGGTCGCGGAACTGATCGACGCTGAGAAATTGATGGTAGTTCGGATCGCCCGGCGTGACGGTCGAGAGCACAAACCGCTGCAGCGCGTTCGGATGCGTCACGTTGAGGATGATCGAAGTGGTGATCTGCGTCGCCGGCGGGGTTGCGCCCGAACTCTGCGAGCGCTGGCCGAGACTGTGGTCCGGATGGGCAAAGGCCGTCGCGGGCAGTACACCGGCGGTGGCGATTGCGCACAGCGATGAAAGGGTTAAACGGGTTAGAGTCTTTCTGCCAAGCATTGCAATGCTCCCCTGTGGGTAGTTGCGACGCGCGCCCATAACGCCGGCGCGGCGGATGCGACGTCGCACGATCGATCCGCGGACGGATCCCCCTCACGTTTGATTGTTGGTTGCGGTTCCCCTGACCAGTGATGCGGCGGCAAAGCGATCGCCGGCGCGCCTGCCTTGCCTTGGTCGACCTCGTTCGTCTTGGTCTTTGTGTGCGCTTATAGCAGAGGCTGAAACGCGAGCGCAAGGAATGTGACGCACTTGGTGGACGAGCGTCCAGGACAGAATCGGTCAGAGGCCTGGTGGGGCGATGCGCGCTAGCGCTGCTTTAACGGTGTGCGCGGTGAGGATGCGCCAAGTGGTGCTCGGCAGGCGATCGGCGCATGCGCGCGATGGGGAGCGCGGCACGCCATTTGCTGTGCCGCGCAGGCTGCTCAGGGCCGGTGCGGATCTCAGAGTGCGGCGCGCTCGAGCAGATGCGGCTCGAATTCCGTGCGCACCGCGCTGAGTGCCGCCGGGGCGATTTGCGGCAGCGCCTCGAGCTGGGGTTGAGCGAAGTAATACCCCTGCAGCAAGCGGATGCCGAGCTCGCGAAGGCACAGTGCCTCCTCGAGTGACTCGATGCCCTCGGCGATCACCGTGATGCCGAGCTGCGTGCACATCTGGGCGATCGAGCGGGTGATGAGGCGGCGCACCCGATCGGTGTGGATGTTGCGGGTGAGCGCCATGTCGATCTTGACGATGTCGGGCTGGAACTGCGCGAGCAGGTTGAGCCCGGAGTGACCGGCACCGAAATCATCGATGGCCGTGCGCATGCCGTGGCGGCGGTATTCGGCAAAGATCGCCATCAGATGCGCCGCATCGCGCGAGCGTTCATCCTCGGTGACTTCGAACACGATCTGCTCGAGCGGAAAGGCGCTGCGCGCGGCCGCATCGAGCGTGGCGCGGATGCAGGCGGCGGGCTGGTAGACCGCATTGGGCAGGAAGTTGATGCTGAGCAGGCTCTGCATGCCGAGCCGCGCGGCGAGCGTGATGGCCTTGACCCGGCACGCCTGATCGAATGCGTAGCGGTTCTCGTCCGTGACGCAGCTCAGCACCGCCTGCGCCCCGCCACCGCCGCTCAGCGGGCGCACCAGCGCCTCGTGCGCAAACACCGTGCCGCTCTCGCTGTCGACGATGGGCTGGAAGGCCATGGTGAACTCGGGCGCGACGCCCGGCTCACGGCACATTCGGCATCCGACACGAGTTTCAGAACGAGACATGGCAGGGTCCTAGAGCGGCAATCGCAGCGGGTTATCGGCGCGCAGGTGTGGCAACTTGAGGCCGATTTGTGGCCGCAGCGCCTTCGCACCGCGGACAGTCATTTCCCATAGGCGAGGCTGAGCTCGCCGTCCGCGCCACCGGCAGGGTTCAAATCCACCCGCGCTACCGGGACGAGGTGGCACACCGCGGCGATGAGTGCATCGGGCAGCAGGTCGATGCGCGCATTGAGCGCTTCGGCGGCCGCGTTGTAGCGCTCCGCGTGCGCCGCGATGGCACGCTCGTGCGCACGCACCCGAAAGCGCAGCGCGCGCAACAGCGCATCGCCTTGGGGATGCGCGTGCACGTTGCGGGCGGCGAGCGGATACAGCGCGGCGAGCACGCTGCGCAGCTCGCGCTCGGCAGCGTTCACCGCTGGTGCGTCCCGCCGGTCTCGCGCCAGTTGTAGCGCTCCGCGTGCACGCTGGAGCCGCTCGAGCACTTCGCTGTGCGCTGTTGCATCCGGTGCGCAGAGCTCGAGCAGCCGCGTGATTTCCCCATCCCGTCGCGCCCAGGCGAACTCCAGATGCGACCAGGCACGGCGCAGCTGGCGCTCGGCACGCAACAACCCCCGGTACAGCGCGAGCGCGTAACCGGCGAGCAGCACCGTCATGGCGCTGAACACGGTGACACCGATCATGTGCAGACCCCGCTGGCTAAGATGTTCGCGGACCGATGTAGCGCCACTCTTACGAGCACTGGACGGGCGGCGCCAGCACCAAGGTGCGAAACTGTGCGCGCGCTAACACTCTGCCGAGCGCGCCGGGGCAGCCAAGGCCATGGTCCCGGCGGTGCGGGGCGGCTTAAATCATCATCGTCGTCGTCGACGACGCGGCGGCGCGCAGCGAAGGAGGACTCTGGCCATGAAGCCTTATGTGATCTGTCACATGGTTGCGAGCCTGGACGGGCGCACCCTGCACAGCCGCTGGCGGCCCCAGACCGGGGACGGCGGCGCGCTGTTTGAGCGGCTGCATGAGCGACTCGCCGGCGATGCGTGGCTGATCGGTCGGGTGACGGGGCAGGAGTTCGCCAAGGCGGACAGCTACCCGACACCGAGTGGACGGACTTACCCGCGCGAACCCTGGCTGGCGCGACGCGGCGCCGCAGCGTACGGCATCGTTCTCGATGTGCACGGCAAGATCGCCTGGGGTCGTGCAGACATTGGCGGTGATCCCATCGTCGTGGTGCTCGGCACCGCGGTCACGGACGCGCACCTGGACGGTCTGCGCCGCGACGGCGTGTCGTATTACTTCGCCGGCGAGCACACACTCGATCTCGCCCAGGCGCTGGAATTCCTTAACCGTGAACTGGGCATCGAGCGGCTGCTCATCGAGGGTGGCGGCCACCTCAATGGTGCATTCCTGCGCGCCGGACTCATCGATGAGATCAGTGTGGCGATCTGCCCCGCGGTCGATGGCGCGCAGGGCGCACCCAGCGTATTTGATTCACCGCTCGAGGCGGCCGAGCAGCGCGCGCCGGTGAGTGCGATGCAGCTGATGAGCTGCGAGGTGCTCGAGGGCGGGGCGGTGTGGTTGCGTTACCGGCTGGCGAACGCCGCCGGCGGCTGAGCGCGCACGGTGCGCGCGCGCTTGCACCAGCGCATTGGCCGCGTTGGCCTCGAGGATCCAGGTGGCCGCCGCATCGACGGTGTACTCGTCCTCGTACCAGAGGAACCCGAAGTTCGTGATGCACTCGGGGAAGTCGGGCTTGATGATGACGTAGCCCGGGATCATGCCGCCCGGAATGAATGTATTGTCGGCGCGGTTGTTGCCATAGGCCTTGAGCTTCGACTCGGTGCCGATGGCCGAGATGTACGAGACGCTCGATGCGGGGTGCGTGCCGAGCAGGTAGTTGGCGGCCCGCAGCGTGTCGCGCGCGCCGAGCAGATCCGGATACGCCTCGTGCAAGAAGTACATCTCGACGCCGAACTGCGCGACCTGGGCCGAATCGCCCCAGGCGCCGAGCGAGGGCGGTACGCCGAAGGGCGTGGCGGCGAGTCTGCGGTTCAGGCGGGGCAGGTAGGCGCGTACGGCGGCCTTCAGGCGGGCCCGCTCGGCGGCATCGAGGTAGCGCAGCGCCTGCACGGCCTGCCAGCCCCCGCCGCCGATGTGCTTGAGCATGGCCGGCAGCATCGCCTGCAGGCGATGGCGGTAGGGCGCAGCGCCGTGCGTGGCAAGGGTCAGCTCGAGCGCTGCGGTCCACTGCGGCGGGTTCAGGCCCCGTTCGCGAAATCCTCCGGCGCCCTCCCGGTCGGCGCGCCAGCCGGTGGGCTGCGGATGAGCCCGCGCCTGACGCCACAGGCGCTCGGCGGCCTGCAGGCAGCGGCGGGCGAGCGCATCGTTCCAGCCCCGCAGCGTACGTGAGGCGGCCGCCAGCGCCGCGGCGGCGCCAAATTGCATCTGCGGCGAGCTCATCGTCCAGGCCCATCGATCATCGGGCCGGCCGGACGCATCGCCCTCGACCTGATGGCGGCCGAGCTTCGGGTCGTAGATCCGCCCGTCGGTCTGCGAGGCGGCATCGCCGATGAAGGTGTATCCCTGCAGGTAGGGGGACTGGATGCCGGTGAACGGATGGCCGACCGCGTCGATCTGCGCCAGCGTCTGCAACACGCCGTGCTCGACCTGCTCGACCAGGTCCGGCACCCCATCGGGCCGGTGCATGATGACCCGGCGCGCCCGCTCGTTCACGTCGAGCTCGTCCCACTGCGGGTGGAAGGTGTTGTAGGTGGTGGCGAGATTGAGGATGGTGCCGTACTGACCGAAGGCATCGTTGTCGAAGTCCCCGGCATCGAACCAACCGCCGACGTTCAGACCCGCAATGTGCTCCCCGGGCCGGTAGGGCGAGTCGGTGTGCGGGCCCATCCAGTAGCCGTCGAAGTGGCTGAGATTCGCCGGCGCCTGCAGCGCATCGTCCAGGTGCGCCACGCCGTGCCACAGATGATAGGCGTCGCGGACCGAGACGTGATCCATCTGCTCGGCGAGGAACCCATCGAGGGAGCTCTGCCAGGTGTGGCCGTAGACGTTGCGGGCAATGGGAAACACGGCGCTGCGCGTGCCGGCGTACTCGATGGCATACAGTCCCGGGGTGGTGACGGCCGAGAAATTGAATTTCACGTACACGTAGCGCAGCCAGCGCATGGGCTTGGAGAGCGCCGCGCTGAACACCTTGCGGTAGCGGCCGTTGCGCCCGAGCCGCAGCAGCGTCGCGTGCCGAGGGCCGTGGAAGCGCCGGTCGAGCTCGATGACGGCGACCTTGCGGAACTGCGCGGCGTAGCCGACCTGGCTGTGCGCGATCATCGGCGGGCGCAGCCAGCCGGGAATGTTGTTTGGACGGATGTGCCAGACCACCGCGTTGCGGGTCTTGCCGGCGGGAATCAGTGTCCGCACGACGTACCAGCCGTTCTGCGCGACGTCGCGACCGTCGTAGAGCAGTAGCGGTCCGCTCGCAGAGCGGATGCTGATGCGATCGAGCGGATCGTTCACGGCGAGGGTGATGTGTTGGCCGCGGGCGAATGGCAGCGGTTCGGTGTAGCCGAGCGCGTGGTGCCATTGGCGCACATACCACGGTTCACCGGGGTAGCCGAGGCGCGAGGGCGAGCGGATCATCCGGTCCTGCGGATACCGGGGCAACACGCCGAACACCTTGCCGTCGACCGCGTACGCCTTGTCCACGTAGCGCGAGGGCAGAAATTCCAGATTGAACCCCGCCCGGCCCACCAGGGCTTTCGGCAGAGGCGCGGCGAGGTTGACGCTGAGGCGAAAGCCCCCCGGCTCCGCTGCGACGAGCACCTGATACTGCAGATGATAGGCCGGATAGGCGAGCCGGGCGCTCAGCCGCTCGTGCGCCGGATCGGCCCGGTGCGTGAGCAGGAGCGGAATCGCATCCCATTGCTGCGGCGTCGGCATCAGACGCACGCTGCCGTTGGTGGCGACCCGGTGGCCGTGCAGAATGATCTGCAGGGCGGCGTCCTTCTGATCGAAGAACACCGGGCTGTAAGTGTCATCGTAGAGCATCACGCTCACGCCGGGCGCATCGAGATAACCGTTGCGGGTCACGCGCAGATGCAGGGCGGAATCGGCGGCCGGGCAGCGCCCGGGCGCGAGCCACAGACTGAGGAGCAGGACGATGGCCAATCGGCGCAGCATGGTGGCACTCCCGGCGGCACAGGGGCTCGCCCGGCCGCAGAGTCGGCGGACGACTCCGCGACGATAAGTGATAGCGCTACCATAGGCAAGCGACAGTACGGCCTCACGGACCCGCACGGGCGCAACAGCATTGCGCCCGCGCGGGCGGGGGAGGGCGAGCGGGTCAGTCGGCGAGCAGATCGAGATTGCGCACGGCGCCCAGATCGGCGCTGGTGACGAGCCGTGCGTAGGCCTTGAGCGCGGCGCTCACCTGACGCTTGCGAAGCTGCTGCGGCTTCCAGCCCCGGGCGCTCTGGGCTGCGCGCCGGCGCGCAAGCTCCTCGTCACTGAGCTCCACGTGCACCGTGCGCGCCGGGATGTCGATTGCGATCAGATCACCGCTTTGCACGAGGCCGATGTTGCCGCCCTCGGCCGCTTCCGGGGAGACGTGCCCGATCGACAGTCCGGCCGTGCCGCCCGAGAAGCGCCCGTCCGTGATGAGCGCGCACACCTTGCCGAGTCCCTTGGATTTCAGATAGCTGGTCGGGTAGAGCATCTCCTGCATCCCGGGGCCGCCCCGCGGTCCCTCGTAGCGGATCAGCACGACGTCGCCGGCCTTCACCTTGCCGCTGAGGATCGCCTCGACGGCATCTTCCTGACTCTCCACCACCACGGCCGGTCCGCGAAAGCGCAGGATGCTCGGGTCGACGCCCGCGGTCTTGACGATGCAGCCGCGCTCGGCGAGGTTGCCGTAGAGCACGGCAAGTCCCCCGTCCTGGCTGTAGGCGGACTGGCGGGTGCGGATGCAGCCGGCGTTCCGGTCGGTGTCGAGTGTGTCGAACCGGCAGTTCTGCGAGAAGGCGACCTGCGTGCGAATACCGGCCGGGCCGGCGCGAAAGAACGTCTGCACCGCCGGATCACTCGTGCGCGTCACGTCCCATTGCTCGATCGCATCGGCGAGCGAGGTCGAGTGCACCGTCGGTACCGAGGTGTCGAGCAATTGCGCGCGCGCGAGCTCCCCGAGGATAGCCATCACCCCGCCGGCGCGGTGCACGTCCTCGAGGTGAAAGTGACTCGAGGGCGCCACCTTGCACAGGTTCGGTACCGCGCGCGAGAGCCGGTCAATGTCGCGCATGTGAAAGTCGACCCGGCCTTCCTGCGCCGCGGCGAGCAGGTGCAGCACGGTGTTGGTCGAGCCGCCCATGGCGATGTCGAGCGACATTGCGTTCTCGAATGCCGCCTTGCAGGCGATGCTGCGCGGCAGCGCGCGTACGTCGTCCTGCTCGTAGTAGCGCCGGGTCAGCTCGACGATCAGTCGGCCAGCCTTGCGGAACAGCTGCTCGCGGTCGGCGTGCGTGGCGACCAATGTGCCGTTGCCGGGCTGCGCCAGGCCGAGCGCCTCGGTGAGGCAGTTCATGGAATTCGCGGTGAACATCCCCGAGCATGAGCCGCAGGTGGGGCAGGCGGAGCGCTCGATGGTCTGCACATCGGCGTCGGAGACGCTGTCATTGGCGGCGGCAACGATCGCATCGATCAGGTCGAGGGAGGTGTTCTTGCCGGCGAGGCGCACTTTGCCCGCCTCCATCGGTCCGCCCGAGACGAACACCGTCGGGATGTTCAGGCGCAATGCGGCCATCAGCATCCCCGGGGTGATCTTGTCGCAGTTGGAGATGCACACCAGCGCATCGGCGGTGTGCGCGTTGCACATGTACTCGACGCTGTCGGCGATGATTTCCCGCGACGGCAGGCTGTAGAGCATGCCGTCATGGCCCATGGCGATGCCGTCATCGACCGCGATGGTGTTGAACTCCTTGCCGACGCCGCCGGCGCGCTCGATCTCCTCGATCACGAGCTGCCCGAGGTCCTTCAGGTGCACGTGGCCGGGCACGAACTGGGTGAAGGAGTTCGCCACGGCGATGATCGGCTTGTCGAAATCACCGTCCTTCATGCCGGTGGCGCGCCACAGGGAGCGGGCTCCGGCCATGTTGCGGCCGGCGGTGCTGGTGCGGGAACGATAGACGGGCATGGGCGGGCATTCCTCTGCGGCGGACTTTGCGGCTATTGTGCCGTGGCACTCGCTATAGGAGTTAATACAATATCCGAGGAGTGGCTA
Source organism: Pseudomonadota bacterium (assembly GCA_021808195.1). Next base: position 132,311 of record JAKBCE010000003.1, on the reverse strand, counting down.
TAGGAGAATCGAATAGTGGAGCTGCGCCAGCTGCGCTACTTCGTGGCGGTGGCCGAAGCGGGCAATTTCTCGCGCGCCGCGCAGCGGCTGCACGTCTCGCAGCCGCCGCTGTCGACTCAGGTGAAGAACCTCGAGCACGCGCTCGGGGTGCGGCTGCTCGAGCGCAGCAACCGCGGCGTCACCTTGACGGCCGCGGGCGCGGCTTTTTTGCCGGAGGCTCGTGCATTGCTCGAGCGGCTCGAGCACGCCAAGCGCCAGGCGCTGCGGGCCCATCGCGGGCAGATCGGCACGCTCGCGGTGGGCTTCGTCTCGATCGCCGATTACGGCATCCTGCCGCCCGCCCTGAAGAGCTTTCGCGCCAGCTATCCGGCCGTGCAGGTCGAGTTGCATGAACTCACCACCGATGCGCAGATCCCGCTGCTGCGCGCCGCGCGGCTCGATCTGGGCCTCGCGCTGGCGCCGGTGGATGAGCCGGATCTGCACTTCGAGCGGGTGCTGTGCGAGGAGCTGGTGCTGGCCGCACCGGCGGCGCACCCGGCGCTGCGGCGCGCCGGCGCGGTGGATCTGCGCGCTCTGGCGCGCGAGAGCTTCATCGTTCCGCCGCGCGACATCGCCCCGGGGCTGTACGATCTGACCATCAGCTACTGCCGCGCGCTCGGGTTCGCCCCGCGGATCACCCAGCAGGCGCGCCAGATGCAGACAGTGATCGGTCTGGTCTCGAGCGGCATGGGGTGCGCACTCGTGCCCGCATCGGTGCGCAACCTGCGACGCACCGGAGTGCAGTACCGGCCGCTGCGCCGCAAATCCTCACCGATCGAGCTCGGCATCCTGCGCCTGCGCGCCGCGCAGAGCGCAGCGAGCGAGCAGTTCGTGGCGGCACTGAACCGGGCGGCGCGGAGCGCTGTGGGTTGAGCGCTGCGGCCGGCCGGCCCGCTGCCGGTCCGGCTTGCCCGGGCAGCGGGACGCAGCTATGGTGCTGCCGCCGGCGGCCTGCGCACTCGCAGCGGACGGCAATCCCACTCAACGAATCGCAGAGCTGCCCTCTGGAGGGGCGAGCGGGCAGGGGAGGGCAGCGGCGCATGCAGCCAACGGCACTACTGATCGCAGGCCCGCAGATCGCGGCCTACGGGTTTCCCGGCGGGCACCCGTTCGGGCCCGACCGTCACGCGGCGTTCCTGAGCGAGCTCGAACGCTCCCCGTGCTGGGCGCGTCTCGAGCGCCATCAGCCCCGGGCGGCGACGCGCGCGGAACTCGAATCCTTCCACACGCCGCAGTACATCGAGCGGGTGATCGCGGCCTCGCGCGCCGGGGAGGGGTATCTTGATGCAGGGGATACGCCTGCGTATCCGGGCGTGTACGAGGCGGCTGCCAACGTGGTCGGCGCCACGCTTGTCGCGCTCGAGCACATCATGGCGGGCCCGCTGCGCCGCGCCTTCATTCCGATTGCCGGCCTGCATCATGCGGGGCGGGACCATGCGGCAGGATTCTGTGTGTTCAACGACTGCGGCGTGGCGATCGAGCTCGCGCGGCGCCGGTACGGGCTGCAGCGAGTCGCCTATGTCGACATCGACGCTCACCATGGGGACGGGGTCTTCTACGCTTTCGAGGAGGATCCGGACGTGGCGGATGCGGACGTGCACGAAGATGGCCGTACTCTCTATCCGGGCACCGGAGAGCGCAGCGAGACCGGCCGCGCAGCGGCGCGGGGCACGAAGCTGAATCTGCCGATGCCGGCTGGTGCGGGCGATGAGGCGTTCTTCGCCGCGTTCGAGGCGGTCGAGGCCTATGTCGATACGCACCGGCCGCAGCTGATTCTGCTGCAGTGCGGGGCGGATTCACTCGGCGGGGACCCGCTCACTCACCTGGCGTACACGGAGGCCGCGCATGCGCACGCCGCGGCGCGACTACGCGCGTTGGCCGACCGCCATGCCGAGGGGCGGCTGCTCGCGATGGGCGGCGGCGGCTACAACCGGCGCAACCTCGCGCGCGCCTGGACCCGGGTGGTCGAAGAGCTGAGCTGAGCGCAATCGGCCCTCTGCCGGCGCCGGTTATTCCTCGGCGCGCAGGGTGCCGGGGATCCCGGCGGGCAGTGCGGCCGGTGCCTCCGTCACGGACAGGCGCTTCATGAGCGGAATGATCGCAATGGCCAGCAACGCCCCGATGATGGCGACGATCCCGAGGGCATAGAAGAGGTGGGTGTAGAGCGGCAGGGTCTGCACCGGATCGGTGACCCGCTGCGGTACGGCGGCATAGTTGGCCACGAAGCCGCCGAGGTACTGCGAGATGCCCGTGGCGAGAAACCACGAGCCCATCACGAAGCCGCGCAGCCTCGGTCCGACGTAGCGCGAGACCATCGCGAGGCCGAGCCCGCTGATCAGCAGCTCCCCGAGCGCCTGCAGACCGTAGCCGGCGATCATCCAGCCGAAGCCCACTTTGCCGTGCACGGCGAACAGCCCACTCAGGCCGTAGACGAAAAAGCCCACGCTCAGGATCACAAAGCCGAGCGCGAATTTGGAGGCGATGTGCAGATCGCCGCGCCCGCGGCTGAGCCAGCCGTACAGCCAGGCGAGCGGCGGACTGAGGATGAAGATCCAGATCGGGTCGAGCGCCTGCACCTGCCCCGGCGGGACCGCGTAATGCAGGCCGAACAGGTCCAGATGCAGCGCCACGTTGCGCAGGGCGAACAGCGTGAGGGAGGTGGACATCTGCTGGTAGAAGATGAAGAAGAGCATGGTCTCGGCGGTGAGGATCACGACCGCCCACAGCCCGCGCCGCTCGGCGCGGTCGCCCTTCCAGATGAGCATGGCGAAAATGCCGACCAGCGCGAGGAAAGCGAGCCAGACCACCGCGCGCGCCACGCTCATGTCCTGCACGATGATCGACACCAGCCCGATCGCGCCGAGCGCCGCGGCGAGCACCAGCAGCAATTTCTTCACCGGCAACGGTGCGAAATCGGGCTCGGAGCCAACATGGGCCAGATGGCGGCGCATCAGCAGATAGTTGACGATGCCGATGGTGAGGCCGACGGCGCAGACGGCGAACGCGACGTGCCAGCCCACCCAGATCGCGATCAGCGGCGTCGCAATCTGCGACACCGTCGCACCCGTGTTGACCGCCATGTAATACAGCGTGAAGGCGCTGTCGATTTTTGCGCTGTCCGATTCGTACAGCTTGGAGATCAGATTGGCCGGATTGGCCTTGAAGATTCCGCCACCGACCGCCACGACGCTCAGCGAGAGAAACATCAGCCCCCCGGCGGGGATGGCCAGCATCGCGTAGCCGACGGCGAGGATGAGCGCCCCGAGCAGTGCGGTGCGCCGGCTGCCGAGTACGCGATCGCCGATCCAACCGCCCACCGCCGGTACGGCATACGCCATGGCCGTGAAGGCGCCGAAGGTGAGGTTGGCCCGATCGTCCGTGTAGCCGAGCTTCTGCACCATGAACAGCACCACCACGGCGGTCATGCCGTAGTAGCCGAACCGCTCCCACATCTCGATCAGGAACAGCGTGACGAATCCGGGGGTGCGCGAGGGTGTTGTCGTTTGATTCATGCGCAGGCCCCCAGTGAAGGCCGCGGATTCTAATTTATGCGCGCGTCGCTTGCCAAGTCGGGAGCGGCTATCGTCCTGATTGCACTGAAGAAATCAAGGGCGGCGAATGCGCACGGTAGACTGCCTGGCGCCGCCGCACTGGCGCGACGCTGGTTGGTGCGCACGGGAGGGGTATCGTGGCGCCACGGCGGCGTTGCGAGGCGTCCTGCCGAGTCTGATTCTGCGGGGAGTAATCGTGCCGTGGTGAGAATTCTTGCGCTGTCGGGCAGCTTGCGGGCCGCATCCCTCAACTCGATGCTGCTGCGTGCGATCGCACAGCTGGCCTCGAGCCGTGTCGAGGTCGCGCTCTTCGGCGCGCTGGGCGCGCTGCCGCTGTTCAATCCGGATCTTGAAGCGGCGCCGCCGGCGAGCGTGGTGTCGTTCCAGCGCGCCGTTGCCGAGGCGGACGCGCTGCTCATCGCGAGCCCGGAGTACGCGCACGGGGTGAGCGGCACGATCAAGAATGCGCTCGACTGGCTGGTCGGCTTCGCACCGTTCGTCGCAAAACGGGTGGCCGTCCTGAATGCCTCGCCGCGAGCGCACCATGCCGATGATGCCTTGCGCGAGACGCTGCGGACCATGGCGGCGCAGATCATCGAGCCTGCCTCGATTGACGTCCCGCTGCTTGGTGCGCGACTCGACGAGGCCGCCATTCTCGCCACCCCGGCGCTCGCCACGACGCTGCGCGGGTGTCTGCAGGCGATTGAGGCAGAGGTGCTCGCGCAGCGCGCTGCATCGAGCGCGCCGCTCGGCAGAACGCGATGAATCGGCGGGTCGTAGTGGATCGGGCGCTCGCCAATCCCATGGCGGTTGCTCGTGAGAGCAGCGATGGGGCGGCGGCGAGCCGCGTGGTTCATGTCGCCTTGACCGAGCGCGCCGCCTGATCGCTCGCCAGGCCGTGTGACCCACCCGTGCAACCGAGAATGTACTCGGCGGCTTTGGCCGCGCCATCGACGCCCCGTAGACGCGCAGCGACCTGCGCAGCGGCTTCGGCATGCGTCGGGTTTTCCAACAGCGCCCGCAGTGCGCGGGTGAGCCGTCCGGACGCTTTGGCGTGGCGCAAGGGCAGGCTTTGGCCGACACCGAGGCGTGCGGCGCGGGCGGCGTTGTCAAATTGATCGAAGCCGGCCGGGGTGAGCAGTTGCGGCCGGCCGGAGCGAAGCGCGTGCGAGAGCGTGCCGATGCCGGCCTGATGACAGATGGCCGCCGCGCGGGGAAATACCCGGGAGTACGGCAGGTAGTCGAACGCGGCGATCCCCTCAGGCAAGGACCGTTGCAGCGGCTCGCCGGTCAAGAGCAGGCCGCGGACCCCGAGGCGTCTGCATGCGGCGATCGCGTGCGGCCAGTATTCCTGCGCGAGCCAGACCGCGGAGGAACCGAGTGCGAACACCACCGGCGGTGGGCCGGCGGCCATAAACCGCTCGAAGGCCTCATCGCTCGCCGCCGCCGCGTGCTCTGGAGCGCTGGCATCGTGCAACGCGGCACCGCAGAGGCAGGTCCGCTCGGGCCAGTCCGGCTGGGCGGCGGCGAGGACGGGATCGAACAAGGCCAGTGTGCCAAGCGCCGAGAATTGCCCCTCGAGCAGCAGCGCCGAGGCGATCGGCGGGAGTTTCAACTCGGCGCGCAACGCGTGCAGGGGCCGCTCCCAGCGACGCACCACGGTGCGCAGGATGTCGAGCAGCGTGCCGTGCGGCCAGCGGCCGAGCCGGGGCAGGCGCTGCAGCCACTGGAAGTTCGGGATCACGGGCGGGTCGCTCAGCGAGAACAGACCGGAGGGCGCGAGCACACTGGAGAGCCAGGGCACGCCGCGCTGCTCGGCGAGAAGGGGCAGCACCGGCGTGAGGGGGTGAGAGACGGCAAGGGAAACGTCCTCGCTGGCCGCGCGCAGATCGTGGTAGGCGTGCCGCAACGGTGTGCGCACCATCGCCTCGATCAGGCGGCTCGGACCTCGCCAGGGATCGAAGAAACGCCGCGCGAGCTGCGCGGGCTCACCGAGTTCGCCGATCGAGGGCGCCAGGGGGGCGAATTCGAGGCCGGCCGCCTCGATCCGTGCCCGATACTCCAGCGAGGTCGCAATGCGCACCCTCTGCCCGCGCGCCGTCAGGGCCTTGCCCACGGCGATGTACGGGTGCAGGTCCCCGAGGGAGCCCAGGGTTGCGATCAGGATGCGGCTCATGCGCGCAGCTTAGCCGCAAAGTGCGGCGTGAAGTGCGTCACCGCAATGCCGCTCGACCCCCGAGGCGCTCAGCGCGGATTCTCGCGCAGCTTGCACGGGCGCAGCGGCGGGAGGCCGGCCGGATGCAGTCCAACCCATGCACGCGAACTCGCCGACGCTGTGTTGAGCCCGTCGCAGGCGGACCGCCGTGCGCACCGGTCGGGGTCAGCGCCCCGCTCAAGAGTCTGAGCCCTGAGGCACGCGAGAGGCCCCTCGTCACTGGCGCTGCGCCTCGCTCGCGCCGGGGGGGCCTTATGCCGCGCAGTGGCCCGGCGTCAGCAGCAAATCGAGCTGTACGGGTGATTGCAGGATGTCGGCCACACTCATCGGTACGGGCTTGCCGTCGATGAACGCACGCAGCGTGAGCCCGGCATCGAGCAGCAGCTGCAGCACCCGGCTGCCCGTCTCGCCGCGATTGAATTCAAGCAGAATGCACTCGCAGCGTCGCAACAGCTGCGCGCCACCGCGCAGGACGTGGTATTCGAATCCCTCCACGTCGATCTTGAGGAACCGAACGCGTCGGTTGTCGATTCCGTGCGCCGAGCAGAATGCATCGAGCGTCTCGACGTTTACTTGGCATGAGCCACCGCCACCGTCGCCGCTGCCCGAGAGGGTGTGCCGGCCATTATTGCTGGTCTTGTAGCGGTGCAGCACAGCGGTCCCGGATGTCTCACCCAGAGCCAAATTCAACGCCGTCACGCCCGTCACCGAATTTGCGCGCACGTTCCCGCACAACAGGCGGTAGGTTTCCGGGTCGGGCTCGAAGGCAAAGACCCGTGCGCCGGGCTCGCTTAAGCGACTGAGCAGCACCGTGTACCAACCTATGTTGGCGCCGACGTCAATGGCAATGTCTTCGGGGCCGAGGTGGATGTGCTCGATGATGTAGCGAGTGATGTCGGGTTCGTGGGCGCCGAGCCGATAAATGTGGCGAGTGATGCAGTCGGCGGACGGGCCCCGAAACTTCAGGCCGAAGGGCAGCGCACGCGCCTCGATATGCCCGCTGGGATGGCTGATCCTCGCAAAGCCAAAACGCACCGTTTGAAGTATTCGGCGCGGCCACGGGTATTCGACGGCTATGGATTTCTCGGGTCGCATGGACTGACGGGGGGCTGGGAGCCGTTCGCAGAGGAGGGAGAACGGGGGAGGCGGCCGTATTTTCCAGCCATTGTAGGGCAATGTAAAGGCGCCAGAACGAGCCCGCGCGTCGTTGCATCGGCGCTCAAGGAGCTGCTGATCGGCTCGGATGGGCCGTTTCGCGGCAAGCTGCTCACCGATGGGCTCGAGCTCTACGACATCGTGAGCGAGGAGCTTCGCATCGAACGTTTCGGCTGCCTGCAGCATTATCCGGCACGTATTCCCACAAGGCACTGAAGGTGACCGAGTTTCCCTCGGGGCGCGCGCTCGAGCGCGTGGCCGTGGAGGACTATCTGGGGCGGGTGTTCAAGATCGAGCGGGAACTGAACGAGCTACGCGAGGCGCGCGAACGGGCCGGGGATACCTTGTCCGCGGCTGAGCTCTTCAAGCGTCGGCAGGAAAAGACCGCACAGATCTTTGCCGCCTTCCACCAGTGGGTCGAGGATCTGCTTCCTGCAACGCCCTCGCAGAGCGCGCTCGGCAAAGCGCTCTCCTATACGCACACCCAGTGGCAGAAGTTGGTGTTGCACCTGAAGCATGGAGAGGTACCGGTACACAACAACTATGTCAAGAACATCATCCGACCGTTTTCCCAGGGGCGCCGGGTGTGGCTCTTCGCGCACAACCCGTTCGGTGCTCGTGCGAGCGCGAACCTGTTCTCTCTCCTCGCCACCGCGCGCGCCAATGGCCTCGATCCCTCCGTGTACCTGAACCACCTGTTCGAACAGCTCCCGGCTGCCGACACCGTCGAAGCGCTCGAAGCACTGCTGCCCTGGAACGTTACTGTGGGCTCGGCTGGCATTGCCGAGCGCCGCGGCATCGAGATCCTCGATGGGGGCCAGGCGGTCACCGCCTACATGAGCTTTGGCGATTCCGTGCGGATCGAGATGGTCGATGAGCAGGGACATTCGCTATTCGGCGCCATTGAGCAGCAAATCGTTAGGGCGATGGGCCGCCCTCCCGCCCCCAGACCATGAGTCACCAGCGCTAAACGGTTGCCGATAGCTCGATCGCGCCGGCGACTCTCTCGACCAGCGTTCTGCTTCCGTGCCCTGGATTTGCCACTTTACGGGTCCGGACGAGATGTTTGCTCTCGAGCAGTGCGACGTCGCGTCTGACAGCGGAAGGATCGCGGGATAGTGCAGAGGCAAGCGCGAAGATCGCCACTGCTCTTCCATTGATCTCCTTCAATATCCGGACACGGGCCGGCGTAATCACTTCCAGGAAGTCGGCCGGATCCTCGAACGATACGGTCATCCCGGACTCCAGCCTGTTTCCGCGATCGAGCCGTCGAGCCTTGCCGCGCATGCGGGAGAAAAAGTGATCCATCGACTCGACACCGATGCGAATCTTGACCACGGGCTTAGTCTTTCCGGCTTTCAAGGTATTCGCGGACTTCCGATTCGAAGCGCTTTTCGATGCTTTCATAGGATTCAAACTCAATGGGTTCGATCTTTCCGTCACAATGGCGGTGGTGGTGTCCGTGAGCGTTGTCGTAACCGAGAACGCGGCCGCCGTCGAGCCCCGTCCTACGGGTGTCGATGAGCGCAAGCGAATATCTGAACAGGCGGCCACCGCGCGAGTAGTCCGTCTGGATTCTCACCACCACGCCGCCTTTGCGGCCCTTGGGATAGAACTCGTCTCGGCTCGAGCGCGCAGGGTCAATTTCGTCCTGGGATTCACGCTTGCGACGCGCCATCTGGCCAGCATACCAGGAAGGATGCGAGATGTTCTATCTGACAGGCGCTGCTGCGATCCGGGGAGCGTCAATCTGATAGATTCGCCGATATTCCGCAGGAATACGCTAATACGTTTGTGAAGAAAACTGGTTAAGTAATTGGAATTGAACAGAAAAGTCAGCGTGGCGCCGATGATGGACTGGACTGATCGGCACTGCCGATACTTCCTGAGAGGGTTCTCCGCGCACACGCTGCTCTACACCGAGATGATCACCGCGGCAGCGCTCCTGCGCGGCGATGCGGCGCGGCTGTTGGCGTTCGAGCCGGCGGAGCACCCGGTGGCGCTGCAGCTCGGTGGCAGCGAGCCCGATGCGCTTGCCGCCGCGGCGCGCATCGGCGAGCAGGCCGGATACGATGAAATCAACCTCAACTGCGGTTGCCCGAGCGAGCGCGTCGCGAGCGGTGCGTTCGGCGCCTGTCTGATGCTCGAGCCGAAGCGCGTGGCCGAGTGCGTGGCGGCGATGAGCGCCGCGGTGCGAGTGCCGGTGACCGTGAAAATGCGCATCGGCGTGCTGAGCGCAGCGCGGCGCGAACTCGGCGGCGCGCTCGACAGCGTGACCGAGCGCGATTTCGAGGCGCTCGCGCAGTTTGTGGCGCTCGTGCGTGAGGCCGGCTGCCGGGTGGCGATCGTGCATGCGCGCAAAGCGGTCCTCGGCGGATTGTCCCCGAAGGACAACCGGGAGATCCCACCGCTGCGCTACGATGTGGTGCGGCGTCTGAAGCAGGTGTTCGCCGATCTGCCGGTCGTGCTCAATGGCGGTATTCGCACGGTCGTGTCGGCACTCGATGCGCTCAACTGGTGCGATGGGGTGATGCTCGGCCGGGAGGCTTATCATCGTCCGGGACTGCTCGCCGAGCTGCAGCAGGCGCTGCATCCGCAGTCCCCTGCGCCGACGCACGAGGCGTTGCTCGAGCGCATGGCGTGCTACGCTGAGGCGCGTCTCGCCGAGGGCCACCCGCTGAGCAGCATCACTCGGCACATGCTCGGGCTGTATGCCGGGGAACCCGGCGCGCGCGCTTACCGGCGGCTGATGAGCGAGGGGAGCAGGGCCCCCGGGGCAGATGCCGGTCTGATCCGCCAGGTCGCCGCAACCGTGCGGGCGGCCGCATGAAAGCCGGGCACTGACGCGATGGCGCCCCGGCCCGGCTCGCGTATAATTTGACGTCAGACTTATGTCTAATAGAGATCTCGACAGCTGCGCAGCCATCCAACAGCCGGAGAGCACGGTTGAGCGACCCATCGAGCGGTAAGGATGCGGAGCTGGCCGTCTTGTTCGCGGACGTGGTCGGTTCGACCCGTCTCTATGAGCGCATGGGCGATCAGCGCGCGCGTGACATGGTGGCGCTGTGCATCGAGGTGATGCGCGGGGCCACCGAACAGTCGCACGGCACGGTCATCAAGACCATGGGCGATGAGGTGATGGCGACGTTTCCGAGTGCGGACGAGGCGCTGAACGCGGCGGCGCAGATGCAAAAGCAGATCGGCACGCACACCCAGCTGCGCGTCGAGGGGCAGCCGGTGGCGATCCGGGTCGGCTGCCATTTCGGACCGGTGGTGCTCGAGAGTCACGATGTGTTCGGCTCGACCGTGCACACGGCGAACCGCATGACCAGCCAGGCGAAGGCGGGACAGATCATCATTACCGAGGCGACGGTGGCGCACCTGACCACCCAGTGGCGCTCGGCCTGCCGGCTGATCGACACCGCGCCGATCAAGGGCCAGCGCAACGAAGTGCCGCTCTACGAGGTGCTCTGGCAGGTCGATGACGTGACCAGCATGGTGCGCGCCATGGGCCCGCAGGCCGACCGTGGACACTGCACGCGCCTGCGGCTGTGGTGGCTCGACCAGGAGCTGCTGATCGACGAGCAGCGTCCCATCCTCACCATCGGCCGGGCCGATGAGAACGATCTGGTCATCAAGGGCAGTCTCGTCTCGCGCCTGCATGCGCGCATCGAGTTCGCGCGCCACAAGTTCACGCTCGTCGACCACAGCACCAACGGCACGTTCGTGCGCGATAGCAACGGCGAGGAGTCGTTCGTGCGCCGCGATTCGCTGCAGCTGAAGGGCGGGGGGATGATCAGCCTCGGGCGCGTCCCCGAGGCTGAATCGGCGCAGACCATCCGCTTCGTGTGCGAGCGCGATTAGCGCGCGCCGAGCGCCGCGGCACTTTTCTCCAGTTCCCCGATCAGCTCCGCCGGCAGACGTTGCCCGTACTGCTCGAGGTAGGCGCGCGTCTCGGCCAATTCCTGCTGCCATTGCGAGGCATCGACCGCGAGCAGCGCGCGCAGTGTCTGCGGGTCGATCGCGAGGCCCTGGGTGTTGAGGTCCTGCGGGCGCGGCAGCAGACCGATGCCGGCATCGGTCGCGTGCGCCTCCCCGGCGCACCGATCGAGCATCCAGGCGAGCACCCGCAGGTTCTCCCCGAAGCCCGGCCAGAGGAATTTGCCCTGCGCATCGCGCCGGAACCAGTTGACGTGAAAGATCCGCGGCGCACGCGTCAGCCGCTCCCCGACGCTCAGCCAGTGCCGCCAGTAATCGCCGAAGTTGTAGCCGCAGAACGGCTGCATCGCCATCGGGTCGCGGCGCACCACGCCCACCTGACCGACCGCCGCGGCAGTGGTTTCCGAGGCGACCGAGGCGCCGACCAGCACCCCGTGCCGCCAGTCGCGTGCCTCGTAGACGAGCGGGGCGACCTCGCGGCGTCGGCCGCCGAAGATGATGACCGAGATCGGCACGCCGTGCGGATCGTCGATGTGCGGTGAACAGGCTGGATTGCGCCGTGCCGAGACCGTGAAGCGCGAGTTCGGGTGCGCGGCGGGCCCGCGGGCCGGATCATAGGGGCGGCCCTGCCAGTCGGTGGCCGGTCGGCCCTCGGGCAGTCCCTCCCACCAGGGCTGGTTCTCGGCCGTGAGCGCGACGTTGGTGAACAGCGTCTCGCGGCGGATCATCTCGTAGGCGTTGCGGTTCGTCTGGGCGTTGGTGCCCGGCACCACGCCGAAGTAGCCCGCCTCGGGGTTGATGGCCCACAGGCGCCCATCGGGACCGGGGTGCAGCCAGGCGATGTCATCGCCCACGGTCCACACCTGCCAGCCGGGCATCGTCTCGGGCGGGATCAGCATCGCGAGGTTGGTTTTGCCGCAGGCGGAGGGGAAGGCGGCCGCGACGTAGTGGGTCTGCCCACGCGGGCTGCGCAGCCCGACGATCAGCATGTGCTCGGCCATCCACCCCTCATCGCGGGCCTGCCAGCTCGCGATGCGCAGCGCATGGCATTTCTTGCCGAGCAGCGCGTTGCCGCCGTAGCCGGAGCCGAAGCTCTCGATCGCGAGCTCCTCGGGGAAGTGCATGATGAAACGGCGGTTCGGATCGAGCTCGCCGGTCGAGTGCAGCCCGCGCACGAAGGTCCCCTCGCGCGCGATGCGCTCGAGTGCCGCCCGTCCGGTGTGCGTCATGATCATCATGTTCAGCGCCACGTAGCTGCTGTCGGTGATCTCCACCCCGCAGCGCGCCAGCGGCGAGCCGACCGGGCCCATGCAATAGGGGATCACGTACAGCGTGCGCCCGGCCATGCAGCCGCGGAACAGCTCGCGCATCTTGGCGTGCGCGGCCTGCGGGTCCATCCAGTTGTTGTTCGGGCCCGCATCCTCTTTCGAGCGGGTGCAGATATAGGTCAGATGCTCGACGCGGGCGACGTCGGCGGGGTTCGAGCGGTACAGGTGGCAGTCGGGGAAGGCCTGCGGGTCCAGCCGCAGCAGCTGCCCGTCGCGCACCAGCTCGGCGGTGAGCGCCGCGCGCTCGGCCGCACTGCCCTCGCACCAGTACACCTCGGCCGGTTGCGTCAGCGCGCGCACCGAGTCGACCCATGCCGTGACGGCAGGGCTCAGCTCGGGCAGCGGCATCGGCAGGGGAGAAGCGGTAGCCATGCTCGCGATACCTCATCAGTGGCAGGCTCGCGCTGCGTGTCGCGCGGCTCGCCGAGGGAGTGGGACGGGTGTACCCGCCGGCTCTTGGAATGAGTTTCAGTATAGCCGCGCCGCGCTGCTCGCCTCATAAAGTACGATAAAACGACCGGATTTGTTCCATAATCGCACGATGCGCCCCGGGCCGGACTGGGCGCCTGGTCGGCAGCCCTGAGCGGCGCCGGCCAGGACCCGCGTGCGCACCCCGCGCGCACCGTAGAATGAGCCGATGTGGGATCTTCAGGACATCTTCGGTGCGGACGGCCCGTTGCACGCCGCGCTGTCGGACTTCACCGTCCGGGAGCCGCAGCGGCGCATGGCCGAGCGCATCGCCTGGGCCATCGCGCAGCGCGAGGTGCTCGCCATCGAGGCCGGCACCGGCACGGGCAAGACCTTCGCCTACCTCGTTCCGGCGTTGCTCTGCGGCGCGCGGGTGCTGATCTCGACCGGCACGCGCACTCTGCAGGACCAGCTCTATCACAAGGACCTGCCGCTCGTGGCGCGCGCGCTCGGCCGGCCGGCGCGGGTGGCGCTGCTGAAGGGCCGGGCCAATTACCTGTGCCGCTACCGCCTGGCGCAGGGCGAGGCGACGCTGCCGCTGCCGTTGCCGGCCGAGTCCGCCGGGGCCGAGGCGCCGCTCGAGCGCATTCGCCGCTGGGCGCTCACCACCCGCAGCGGTGATCTGGCCGAGGTGGCCGGACTCGCCGACTCCGATCCGGTCTGGGCCGAGGTGACCTCGACCCGGGACAACTGTCTCGGCGCGCGCTGCCCCGAGCTCAGCCGCTGTCACGTGGCGCTCGCGCGGCGCGCGGCGATCGAGGCCGACGTCGTGATCGTCAATCACCACCTGCTGCTGGCGGATCTGGCGCTGAAGGAGGATGGCTTCGGGGATCTGCTCGGCGCGGCCGATGCGGTCATCCTCGATGAGGCACACCAGATCCCCGACCTCGCCACGCAGCTGTTCGGTGCGGAGGTCGGCAGCCGGCGCATCGAGCTGCTGCTGGCCGATATCGAGGCCCGGCTGAAGGGACGCGGCGGGGCGCCGCCCGAGGGCGGACTGGGCCTGAGCAGTACCGCGGTGCGCGCCTGCCTCGCCCGCCTCGCCCGGGCACTCGAGGGGCGCAGCGGCCGGCTCGAGTGGCACGAGGCCGAGCCGCTGCTCGGTGCGGACCTGCCGGTGCTGCACGCCGAGCTCGGCCGGCTCACCGAGCGGCTGCGTGCCGGGGAGTCCGATCCGGCGCTCGCGGCCCTCGCCGAGCGTTGCGCGGACTTGACCGCCGCGTTGGCGCGCATTGCGTCGCCCGAGGGCATCGAGGGGGCCCGCTCCGTACAGCCGCAGCGGCGCGGATTTACGCTCAGCCTGATGCCGTTCGATATCGCGCCGCGCTTTCAGGCGCTGCTCGGGGCGCGCGCCTGCGCCTGGATCTTCACCTCCGCGACGCTCTCGCTCGGGGAGGACTTCAGTCACTTCACCAGCCGGCTCGGCCTCGGCCAGGCCGACACGCTCAAGATCGACAGTCCTTTCGACTTCGCGGCGCAGAGTCTGCTCTACCTGCCCGAGGGACTGCCCACCCCGAGCAGTCCGGAGCATCTGGCGGCGGTGATGCGCCTCGCCCGCGAGCTGATCGAGGCGGCCGACGGCGGTGCGTTCGTGCTGTTCACCAGCCATCGCTCGCTCGAACGGGCCGCGGTGCTGTGGCGAGCCGCCGGCGGCGCGCTCGAGCGCTACCGGTTGTTCGTGCAGGGCGAGGCGCCGCGCGAGCGGCTGCTGCAGGCGTTTCGCGCCGATGGCAACGCGGTGTTGTTCGGGACCGCGAGCTTCTGGGAGGGCGTGGACGTCAAGGGCGATGCGCTGCGGCTGGTGGTCATCGAGAAGCTCCCGTTCGCCTCCCCGGACGATCCTCTGGTGCGCGCCCGGATCCAGCACCTCGAGGCCACCGGCGGCAACGCCTTCCGGGACTATCAGCTGCCGCAGGCCGCGCTGGCGTTGAAGCAGGGCGTGGGGCGGTTGATCCGCAGCGAGGAGGATGTCGGGGTGGTGGCGATCTGCGACCCGCGGCTCGGCTCGCGCGGCTACGGCAAGGTGTTGCTGGCGGCGCTGCCGCCCATGACCCGCACGCACCGGCGCAGCGATGCGCTCGAGTTCCTCAGCCGCCGGAGGCTCGGGCCGGCTCCCCGGGAGGCGCTGCGATGAAGCTGCTCGCCCTCGATACCGCCACCGAGAACTGCTCGGCGGCGCTGTGGGTGGACGGACAGTTGCGCGAGCGCGAGTTCGAGAGCCCGCGCGGGCACGCCGAGCACCTGCTGCCGATGATCGATGCGCTGCTGGCCGAGGCGGGCCTCGCGCTCAGCGCGCTCGATGCGCTCGCCTTCGGGCGCGGGCCGGGCTCGTTCACCGGCGTGCGGCTCGCGGCCAGCCTCGCCCAGGGGCTGGCGTTCGGCGCCGGGCTCGGCGTGGTGGCCGTCTCCGATCTGCGCGCGCTCGCGCAGCGGGCCCTCGATCTCGAGCCGGGCTGCCGTGCCGTACGGGTGTGCAACGATGCGCGCATGGGGGAGGTGTATTGGGCCGATTACACCGCCAGCGAGGGACTCGCGCAGGCCACCGGCGCCGAGCAGGTCGGTCCACCGGCGCAGCTCACTCGGGCGCCCGCCGGCGCGCTCGGCGTGGGGCGGGGGTTCGCCGTCTACCCGCAACTCGCCGCGTGCAGCGCGGTCACCGTGCCGAGCGGCTGGGAGCGGCTGCTGCCGCGCGCAGCGGACATCGTGCACCTCGCTCTGCCCGCGGTGCGCCGCGGGGCGCTACTGTCTCCCGAGCAGGCCTTACCCATTTATGTGCGCGATCGCGTCGCGCAACCGTCATCCGTGTGACATATATGCTGCACTGTCATGATTCTGCAACACGTTTCATCTCAAATAATCGCGCTCTCAAGGCGCGGACTATGTCGGGAAAACTGATCTTAATCGTCGAAGATGAACCTGCGATCCGCCAGATGATCGCCTTCGGACTGCGGCGGGGCGGATTCGAGGTGCGCGAGGCGGTCGATTACCGTCAGGCGCGCGAGGCGCTCGCCGACCAGCGGCCCGATCTGGTGCTGATCGACTGGATGCTGCCGGACATGAGCGGCCTGGAGCTGACCCGTACCCTGAAGCGCGATCGGGAGACCCGCGAGCTGCCGGTGATCATGCTCACCGCGCGGGCCGAGGAGGGCGACAAGGTCACCGGGCTCGAGAGCGGCGCGGATGACTATGTGACCAAGCCGTTCTCCCCGCGCGAGCTCATCGCGCGCATCAACGCGGTGCTGCGCCGCACCGGGGCGAGCGGACTCGACCATGTCGTGGAGTTCGAGGCGCTGAAGCTCGACCAACAGGGCCAGCGCATCACGGTGGAGGGGCAGACGGTGCCGCTCGGACCGACCGAGTACCGCATGCTCGAGTTCTTCATGACGCACCCGGAGCGGGTGTTCAGCCGCGATCAGCTGCTCGACCGGCTCTGGGGCGGCAATGTGTACGTCGAGGAGCGCACCATCGATGTGCACGTGCGCCGGCTGCGCAAGGCGCTGGAGAAGTTCGGCCTGGACCGGCTCGTGCAGACGGTGCGCGGCTCCGGTTACCGTTTCTCCGCCAAGGCGGAGTGATGCGGCCGGGACTTGCGGCACTCGGCTACGCCGCGGCCCGCGTGGCCGGTGCGGCGCTCGCCGGGGTGTTGCTCGGGGCGCTGTTCGGGCGGCCCTTCGGCGGCATGGCGCTCGCCCTTGCGGCCTACCTCGTGTGGCATCTGGCGATGCTTTACCGGGTTGAGTGGTGGCTGCAGCACCGTAGCGTCGCCGAGCCGCCGGAGAGCGGCGGGGTGTGGGGTACGGTCATCTCGCTGATCGCCCGCCTGCACCGGCGCAAGCGTTTCCACAAGCAGCGCTTCGTGCAGCTGATGCGCCAGCTGCAGCTCTCGACCGCCGCGCTGCCGAACGGGGTAGTCATCCTCAATGCGCAGCGCGAGATCGCCTGGTTCAATCGCATGGCCGGCCGTCTGCTCGGGCTGCGCCAGGGGATCGACCTCGGCGTGCGCATCGAGAACCTGATCCGCGAGCCGCCATTCGGCCACTACCTCGAGAAGGGCGATTTCACCAATCCGGTCGTGGTACACCGCTCGAGCCCGCAGGACAGCTACCTCTCGCTGCAACTGGTCGCCTACGGCGATGGCCAGCAGCTGCTGCTCGCCGCGGACGTGTCGCGCCAGATGCGCCTCGAGTCGGTACGGCGGGATTTCGTGGCGAACGCTTCGCACGAGTTGCGCTCCCCGCTCACCGTGATCTCCGGCTACCTCGAGACGCTCAGTCAGGATCCGGCGCTCGATGCCGACTTCACCGCGCCGATCGCCGAGATGCGCCGCCAGGCCCAGCGCATGACCGCGATCGTGCGCGATCTGCTCGAGCTGTCGCGCCTGGAGGAGACCGACGAGCGCGCCGGCGGCGAGCCGCTCGACGTGGCCGCCCTGATGGCCATGCTGCGCCGCGACGTGCTGGCGCGGCCGGTGCACCCGCACGAGGTACGGCTGCGCGTCGATTCGGACGCGACGCTGATCGGCAAGGAGTCGGAGATTCACTCCGCGTTTGCCAATCTCGTCGACAACGCCGCCAAGTACACCCCGCCCGAGGGCGCGATCGAGATGCGCTGGTGGACGGACCTCGAGGGTGGGCATTTCGCCGTCACCGACACCGGCATCGGCATCCCCTCTGAGCATCTGCCGCGACTCACCGAGCGGTTCTACCGGGTCGATCCGGGCCGCTCGCGCGCCACGGGCGGCTCGGGGCTGGGCCTTGCGATCGTCAAGCACGTGCTGCAACGGCACGGCGCGGAGCTCGAGATCCACAGCGTTCCGGGCAAGGGCAGTACCTTCACCTGCCATTTTCCGCCCGAGCGCGTGCAGGCGCTCGCGCCGGTGCGCTCGAGCCGCTAGCGCGCGGCGCTTTCGGCTATGATCGCGGGCAGATCCCACAGGGGCTGACCGATGGAAACCGCCGACCTGACCCATCACATCTCCCGACGCTTCAACGAGGACCTCGAGCGCGTGCGCAGCCGGGTGCTTGCCATGGGCGGGTTCGTCGAGGAGCAGATCCACAAGGCCATCACCGCGCTGCTCGAGGGGGACAGCTCGCTCGGGGAGTCGGTGGCGCTCGCCGACCATCAGGTGAACAACATGGAGGTGTCGATCGACGAGGAGTGCAGCCGCATCCTCGCCACGCGCGCCCCGGCGGCCGGGGATCTGCGGGTGATCGTCGCAATCATCAAGACCATCACGGATCTTGAGCGCATGGGCGATGAGGGCGAGAAGATCGGCTACATCGCCTCGCGGCTCGCCACCATGGAGCGGCCCGCCGACAAATACCGCGAGATCAAGCATCTCGGGCGCATCGTCACCGAGATGGTGCACGCCGCGCTCGATGCGTTCGCCCGCATGGATGCCGAGGCGGCGTTGAAGGTGGCGCGTCAGGACCGTCTCGTCGATGAGGAGTACGAGGCCATTCAGCGCCAGAGCATCACCTTCATGATGGAGGATCCGCGCACCATCCGCCGCGCCCTCGATGTCATGTGGGTCGTGCGCTCGCTCGAGCGCATCGGCGATCACGCCAAGAACATCAGCGAGTACGTCATCTACATGGTCTACGGCAAGGACGTGCGGCACACCTCGCTCGATGATGTCGAGCGGGCGCTCGGTCAGCGGGCAGCCGCGGCAGATGAGCCGGGTGGGGCGAGCTGATGAATTCCCTGCAGCGTCGGGCGGTCAATGCCGCCGGTTTTCTCATCTGTCTCGGGCTGCTCACCTACGCGATTTATGCGCAGTTCGACCTGCACCTCGACCCGTGTCCGCTCTGCATCTTCCAGCGCATCGGCATCGCGGCGCTCGGGGTGTTGTTCCTGCTGGCGGCGCTGCATCACCCGCGCCGCTGGGGCGCGCCGGTGTACGCAGCGCTGCTTGCGGTTGCGGCGCTGGCCACCCTCGCCGTGGCGGGGCGTCAGATCTATCTGCAGCACCTGCCGCCGTGGGCGGTGCCCTCGTGCGGCGCGCCGTTGTCGGTGATGCTGAAGTTCATGCCCGTGACCGCCGTGATCCGCAAGGTGCTCTCCGGCAGCGGGGAGTGCGGCGTGATCAACTGGACGTTCCTCGGC
The DNA here is from genome assembly GCA_021808195.1 of Pseudomonadota bacterium. The sequence goes on along the minus strand of JAKBCE010000003.1, from coordinate 113,511 downwards.
CTGGCGATGTCCGAGTGGGTGGCGCTCTGGGCGCTCGCCCTCGGGGCGCTCGGGGTGGCGGTGAACCTGCGCCGGCTCAGGCCAGCAGATTCTCGAGCACGTTGAAGTACATCTGGTGCAGCGCGTCGATGTCGGCGACGCGCACGCACTCATTCACCTTGTGAATGCTGGCGTTGATGACCCCGAGCTCGACCACCTCGGCGCCGAGCGGGGCGATGAACCGGCCATCCGAGGTGCCCCCGCCGGTCGAGAGCTGCGGCGCGGCGCCGCGCACCGCCTCGATCGCCGCGCAGACCGCCTCGGAGAGCACCCCGGGGGGCGTATAGAACGGCTCGCCCGACAGATACCACTCGATCGTGTAGCGCACGCCGTGTTTGCGCAGAATGTCCTCGACGGTCTGCTTCAGGCCGGCGAGCGTCTGCACGGGCGAGTAGCGCAGATTGAAGCGCGCCTTGAGCTCACCGGGAATGACGTTCGGGGCACCGGTGCCGGCATTGAGGTTCGAGACCTGGAAGCTGGTCGGCTCGAAGTGCTCGGTGCCCGCATCCCAGACGTGCTGGGTGAGCTCCGCGAGCGCCGGGGCGAGGGTGTGCACGGGATTCTCGGCCAGGTGCGGATAGGCGATGTGGCCCTGCACGCCGTGCACCGTGAGCCGCGCGCTGAATGAGCCGCGCCGGCCGATCTTGATCGTATCGCCGAGCGTCCGTTCGCTCGAGGGCTCGCCCACTACGCACCAGTCGATGCGCTCGCCGCGCTCGGCGAACAGCGCCGCGATGCGCTTGGTCCCGTCCACCGACGGGCCTTCCTCGTCACTCGTGATGAGAAAGGCGATCCGACCGCGGTGTGCCGGGTGCGCCGCGACGAATGCCTCCGTGGCGGTGATCATGGCGGCGAGCCCGCTCTTCATGTCGGCCGCGCCGCGCCCGTAGAGCATCCCCTCGCGCAGGGTCGGCACGAACGGGTCGCTGCGCCACTCCTCGAGCGGCCCGGTCGGCACCACATCGGTGTGGCCCGCGAAGCACAACACCGGGGCGGCCTCGCGCCCGCGCCAGGCCCAGAAGTTCGTCACGTTGCCAAACGGCAGCGGCTCGATCTGAAAGCCGATGGCGCGCAGCCGCTCGATCATGACGGCCTGGCAGCCCTCATCGGCCGGGGTGACGGAGCGCCGAGCGATCAGATCCTGGGTGAGTTCGAGGGTGGCGGACATGGGTTAAGACCGGCGGCGCCGATGGCGCGTGAGTGGCGTGCTGCGGGCACAGACTGGGCGGCTTTATAAGTCGGGCGCGCCCGGCGGGCAAGCCGTTTTTTCGCCCCGCGCGCCGCGCCCGTGTAGACTGCCGCGAACTTCGCATGCGCATCCTGATCATCGAAGACGAAAAAAAGACGGCCGCCTTCCTCAGCGAGGGGCTTGCCGAGGCGGGGTTCGTCACCGATATCGCCTTTGACGGCGAGGACGGTCGTTTCAAGGCGCTGAACAGCGATTACGACCTGATCATTCTCGATGCCATGTTGCCGCGCCTCGATGGCTGGGCGCTGCTCGCCGATCTGCGCCGCGCCGGCAAGGCGATGCCGGTACTGTTCCTCACCGCGCGCGGGGAGGTGACCGACCGGGTCAAGGGCCTGGAGCTCGGCGCCGACGACTACCTCGTCAAGCCCTATGCGTTCACCGAGCTGCTGGCGCGCGTGCGCGCGTTGCTGCGCCGGCGCGCCGAGCGCCAGCCGGAGGTGCTGCAGATCGCCGATCTGCGCATCGATCTGCTCGCGCGGCGCGCCCAGCGCGGTGTGCTGAAGCTCGATCTGGCGCCGAAGGAGTTCGCGCTGCTGTCGCTGCTCGCGCGTCGCCAGGGCGAGGTGCTCTCCCGCTGGGTGATCGCCGAGCAGGTCTGGGACATGAACTTCGATGGCGACAGCAATGTCGTCGATGTCGCCGTGCGGCGGCTGCGGCGCAAGGTCGATGATCCCTTTGCGGTCAAACTCATCCACACCGCGCGCGGCATGGGCTATGTCCTGGAGAGGCGTGACTAACCGCCCGGACGGGCAGCGGCCGCGCCGGGCGGCGATGACGACGTGGCTGACTGTGTACTACACGGTCGCCGCGGTGGTGCTGCTCGGGGCGGCCTCGCTGCTCTTTTATCTTGGGCTGCAGCACCGGCTCGAGGACTCGAGCTGGGACTCGCTCGAGGAGAAGGTGAGTGTCGTCACCCGGCTGCTCGAGGAGGCGCCCCCCGGGCAGCGCGGCGTGGCGCAGCAGGTGCGCGAGGAGGCGGCGATCTCCGGCAACTTCCGCTCGCGCTTCCTGCTGCGGGTGCTCGATGCGCACCGGCAGGTGCTGGTCGGCACGCCGGGCATGGCGAAGCTGCTGCCCGATGCACTGTTTCCCTGGATTGCACCCGGCGCCAGCGAGGCGCGCGCGCAGCTCGAGCGCGACCAGCGGCGCTTTCTGCTGGTCTCACAGGCCATTCCCGGGGGCCGCGACGGCGCACCGTGGCGGCTGCAGGCCGCGCTCGATATGACCCCCGCGCAGCGCTTGCTCGGCGCCTACTTGCGAGAGGTGGGGCTGGTGCTCGCCGGTGGCGTGCTGCTCGCGGCGGCCATCGGCGCGGCGATCGCGCGCCGGGGCCTGAGGCCGGTGGCGGACATCACCCGTGCGGCGGCCGGCATCGGCGTCGAGCGGCTGCACGAGCGGATCGGGGCGAGCGCCTGGCCGGCGGAGCTGACGGCGCTCGCGGCCGCCTTCGATGCCATGCTCGAGCGGTTGCAGCAGTCCTTCGAGCGGCTCGCGCAGTTCTCGGCCGATCTCGCGCACGAGCTGCGCACGCCGATCAACAACCTGATCGGCGAGGCGCAGGTGGCGCTCACGCGCGAGCGCAGTACCGAGGAGTACATCGAGGTGCTGCAATCGGCGCTCGAGGAGTATGCACGGCTCGCGCGCATGATCGACCGGATGCTGTTCCTCGCTTACGCCGAGCACAGTGGGGGCGCCGAGTGCGTGCCGCTCGAGGCGGCGCAGCCGATGCAGGCGGTGCTCGAGTTCTATCAGGCGCTCGCCGAGGAGTCGGGCATCGAGCTCGAAAGCAGCGGCGGCGGCACACTGCGCGCCGACCCGCACCTGTTGCGCAGAGCGCTGAGCAATCTGGTGTCGAATGCGCTGAAGTACACGCCACGTGGCGGGCGAGTGCGGCTCGAAGCGCAACGCGACGCCCGCGGCGGGCTCGAACTGCGGGTGATCGACACCGGAGTCGGCATCGCCGCGGAGCATCTGCCCCGGCTCACCGACCGCTTCTACCGCGTCGATCCGGCCCGCACCGGCGATGCGGGCGGCTCGGGGCTCGGGCTCGCCATCGTCAAATCCATCATGTCGCTGCACGGCGGCAGTCTCACGATCGAGAGCACCGTCGGGCAGGGCACCACGGTGCGTCTGTATTTTCCTCAAGATTCGTAGCGCCAAGCCGCATCCGCCCGCCGTAAACGCCCGCTTCGAGTGCAGATGACCGTTTGGTCATCTGCCGGTCATCGTGCCGTCAGAATCACCCCGCTAGTGTCTGCTGCACCGCGGCCCCAGGGCCGCTTGCGTTCCAAAGGCAGAAGCGCTGATGAGTCTGGTGCGGCTCGCGCTGCGGCGCCCCTACACGGTATTCGTCCTGGTCGTCGGACTGCTCGCTGGCGCGCTGCTCGCGATCAGCAAGATGTCCGCCGACGTATTCCCGCCGCTCGGCGTCCCGACCATTTACGTGGCCCAGCCCTATCCGGGCATGACCGCTGCGCAGATGGAGGGATTCCTCACGTACTACTACGAATACAACTTCCTCTACATCACCGGAATCCGCGAGGTCGAGGCGCGCTCGATCGAGGGCGCCGCGCTGATGAAGCTCACCTTCCAGCCCGGCACCAACATGGCCGAGGCGATGGCCGAGACGGTGCAGTACGTCAACCGCGCCCATGCCTACATGCCGGCCGGGGCGGTGCCGCCGTTCATCGTGCGCTTCGATGCCGGCAGTGTCCCGGTCGGCTATCTGGCGTTCTCGAGCGCCGCGCGCAGCGTTGCGCAAATGCAGGATCTCGCCCTGAATACCGTGCGGCCGATGTTTGCGACGCTGCCCGGGGTGTCGGCCGAGGCGCCCTTTGGCGGTAGCGCCCGCACCGTGGTCGTCTCGCTCGATCCGGCCAAGTTGCACAGCTACGGGCTCTCCCCCGATGAGGTGGTCGGCGCCATCGCCAAGGCTGAGACCATCAGCCCCTCGGGCAACATCGACATCGGTGCGCGCAACCCGGTGATCGAGCTGAACTCGATTGCGCGGCACATCGGGGATCTGGCCGCCGTGCCGATCCGCACCGGCAGCTTCCCGGCGGTCTTCGTGCGCGACGTGGGCAGCATCGCCGACGGGGCGGACATCACCACCAGTGTCGCCCTGGTCGACGGTAAGCCGACGGTGTACATGCCGGTCACCAAGCGCGCCGACGCCTCGACGCTCACGGTGGTGCACGAGGTCAAAGCCAGCCTCGGCCGCTTTCAGGCGGCGCTGCCCGCGGACGTGCACGTGAGCTACGTGATGGATCAGTCCCCGTTCGTGACGCGCGCCATCGGCAGCCTCACGCTCGAGGGGGCGCTCGGGGCGCTGCTCGCCGGAGCGATGGTGCTGCTGTTCCTGCGCGACTGGCGCAGCGCCTTCATCGTCGTGCTGAACATTCCGATCGCGCTGCTCGCGGCGGTGTTTGCGCTGTGGCTGAGCGGTGCGAGCATCAACATCATGACTCTCGGCGGGCTGGTGCTCGCGGTCGGCATCCTGGTCGACCAGTCGACGGTGGTGATCGAGAACATCCACACCCACATCGTGCACAAGGAGAGCGTCGAGCGGGCGGTGCTCGATGCCTCGCACGAGGTGGTGGTGCCGCTGCTGATTGCGATGCTGTGCGTGGTGGCGGTGTTTCTGCCGTCCTTCGCCATGCAGGGCGCGGCGCGCGCGCTGTTCGTGCCGCTGTCGCTCGCGGTCGGCTTTTCCATGATCGCCTCCTACCTGCTCGCCAACACGCTGGTGCCGGTGCTGTCGGTGTGGGCGTTCCGTCGCTGGCATCACGCCGGGGAGGCCGCCGAGCGCGACCCGGGGCTGTTCGTGCGGCTGCAGGGACGCTATCGGGCGCGCCTCGAGCCGCTGGTGCGGCGCCGGGTGAGCGTATTGGCTGGCTATCTCGTGCTCTGCGCGGCATTGTTGGCGCTGCTCGCCCCGCGGCTCGGCACGGACATCTTCCCGCGCGCCGAGTCCGGCCAGGCGCAGCTGCAGATGCGCCTGCGCCTGCCGCCGGGCACGCGCCTCGAGCTGACCACCCAGGCTGTGCAGCGCGTGCTCGGCATCGTCCGCCACGATGCCGGGGTGCACTCGATCGAGGTCTCCCTTGCCCTCGCCGGCGTGCACGGCTCGCCGTTTCCGAGCAACTTCATCTATCTGTGGAACAGCGGACCGCAGGAGGCGGTGCTGCAGGTGCAGTTCAGAGCCTCGGCGCGGCTCGATCTCGCGGCGTTTCGTGACCGGTTGCGGCGCGACATCGCCCGCCAGCTGCCGGGCGTGGCGGTCTCGTTCGAGCCGGCCGACATCGTCAGTCGGGTGATGAGCTTCGGTGCCTCGACGCCGATCGAAGTCGATGCGCTCGGCGCGGATTTGCACGAGGACCGCCGCTACGCTGAGCGGGTGCGCGAGCGGCTGGCGGCGATCCCTGGGCTGCGCGACGTGCAGTTCGGTCAGCCGCTCGATTATCCGGCCGTGCGGGTCGAGGTCGACCGGGAGCGGGCCGGGCTGCTCGGGGTGACGCAAAACGATGTGATCCAGTCGCTCACGCCCGCAACCGCCTCGAGCCGTTACACGCGGCGGATCTTCTGGGCCGGCGCCAACGGCATCGCCTACGCCGTGCAGGTGCAGATACCCCAGCACGCGCTCAGCTCCCTTGAGGATCTGCGCAACGTGCCGATCGCCAGTACCGGCGGGCCGCCGCAACTGCTGCGCAACCTCGGCAGCATCGAGCCCTCGACCGTGATCGGGGAATACGACGATGACAACAACCAGCACTACGTCTCGGTGACCGCCAATGTCGAGGGGCGCAGTCTCGGGACGGCGGCCGCCGCGGTGCAACGCGCGCTCGGCGCTGCGGGCGAGCCGCCCGCCGGGGTGACGGTGGCGGTGCGCGGGGAGGTGCAGACCCTGAACGAACTCATGGCGGCGCTGCGCGGCGGACTGCTGCTCGCGGTGTTCGTGATCGCGCTGCTGCTGGTGGCGAACTTCCAGTCCTGGGAACTGGCGCTGGTGACGATTGCGAGCGTGCCGGCCGTGCTGGTGGGCGTGGTGCTGATGCTGCTCGCCACCGGCACCACGCTCAATCTCGAGTCATTCATCGGCGCGATCATGGCCATCGGCGTGGCCATCGCCAACGCCATTTTGTTCGTGACTTTCGCCGAGCGAGCCCGCCTGCAGGGCCAGAGCGCGGCGGCGGCTGGCATCACCGGCGCGGTGAGCCGGTTGCGTCCGATCGTCATGACGACCCTCGCGATGATCGCCGGCATGTTGCCGATGGCGGCCGGTTGGGGCGAGGGCGGCCAGCAGGCGGCCCCGCTCGGCCGCGCGGTGATCGGCGGGCTCGCGCTCGCGACGCTCGCCACCCTGTGGGTGTTGCCGGCGGTGTTTGCTCTGGTCCGGGCGAACGCGCCGCGCCGCTCGGCCTCGCTCGATCCCGATGCGCCGGCGGCGCTGCCTATGCACAACGAGGAGGTACGAGGATGATCCGTGAAGCACTCCCCCGGCCGGCCCGGCGGACCGCCCGGCGGCGCTGGGTTCCAGTCGGGCTCGCCGTGACGCTTGCGCTCGGGGCCGGTGCGCCGGCGCGGGCCGCCGAGCCGGCTGGCGCTGCGCTGGTGTTGCCCGCGCAGGTGGTGGCGTATCAGGCGGCGCTCATCACCGCCAAGGTCGCCGGGTTCGTCAAGCGCATCGGGGTCGACAAGGGCGATCGGGTGCAGGCCGGAGAGCTCCTCGCCGAGCTCGAAGTGCCGGAACTGCAGGCCGATCGGCTGAAGTACCGCGCGCAGTTTGATGTCGCCGAGCGCAATCTCGAGCGCATCGAGCGCGCCGCCCGGGCGGCACCGGACCTGGTGACCCCCGAGCAGCTCGACATCCAGCGCGGCCGGGTCGAGGTCGCCCGGGCGGAGTTGAACCGGGTCGAGGCGCTGCTGCGCTACGCCCGGGTCACCGCGCCGTTCGCCGGCACGATCACGGCGCGCTACGTCGACCCGGGCGCTTTCGTGCCCGTGCCGAGTGGCGCGCAGGCCCGCGGCGCCGGCATCGTCACACTGATGAGTCTGAGCCGGGTGCGGGTGCAGATTCCGATCCCGGAGCGCGCCGCCGCGTCGGTTCGGCCGGGCTGCCCGGCGCTGATCCGGGCGAGCACGCTGCCCGCCGCCGGTGTTGCCGCGAGCATCACCCGCGTGAGCTACGCGCTCTCGCCCCGCACGCACACGATGTTGGCCGAGATCGACATGGCCAATCCCGGCCACCGTCTGTTGCCGGGCATGTACGTCTCGGTGCAGCTGCAGCAGCGTGCGCCGCGGGTCGCAGCGCTCGCCCGCAAGGCGGTGCCGTGAGGCGCCGGCTGCGCGCCTGCGCGCGTGCGCTGCTCAGGGCGGCGCTGCTGCTCGGTGCAGGGCTCGCCGCCGCGGCGGCTGCGCCGTCGCCGACCGAGCCGCCGGGATCGGCACAGCCGATCGATCTGGCGACTGCGCTGCGTCTGGCCGGCGCGAACAACCTGGAGTTGGCCCTGGTGCGCACGGCCGAGCAGCAGGCCGCTGCCGCCAACGATGCCGCGACGCTGCGCTTCGTGCCGAGCCTCACGCTCGGGCAGAGCTTCGCGCGGCGAACCGGTGCCGACCAGCAGACCGCCGGCAGCATGCTCGAGGTCGACAAGACGCTGTATCGACGCGGCGCGGCGGTCGGACTGTCGCTCGAGCTCGGCGATGCGCTGTTTGGCAAGCTGGCGGCGCGCCAGCTGCAGATTGCGGCGGCGCACGACGTGCGCGCCCAGCGCAACGACACGCTGCTCGCGGCGGCCGAGGCGTATTTCACGTTGGTCGATGCGGTGGCCGAGCGGGACATCGCCGCCGAGGCGGTGCAGATCTCACAGCAATACCAGAGCGAGCTCGAGCGGGCCGTGCACATCGGACTGACCAACCGCAGCGAGGCGCTGCGGGTTGCGGTGCAGACCCAGCAGGCGCAGTTCACGCTGCGCGGTGCGCAGGCTCTGGTGCGCACTGCGGCGGCGAGTCTGGACACGGTGTTGCGGCTCGATCCGACTCTGGTGCTCACGCCGGCGGAACATCTGGTGGTGCCACCGATGCTGGTGAGCCTGGATACCCCGCTCACGCAGCTGGTCGAGACTGCGCTGCGCGCGCGGCCGGAACTGAAGGCGAGCGCCGCGGCAGTGAGTGCCGCCGAGCGCGAACGCACCGGCGCGCGCTACGGGCCGCTGATTCCCTCGCTCGGGGCGATGGCGGTGTACGGGCAGGCACGCGGCGGGCCAGGCGGGCTGCTCGAGCCGTACCGCGCGAGCCATGATTATGCGGTGGGCTTGAGCTGGCGATTCGGACCGGGTGGTCTGTTTGATTTCAGTCGCACCGAGGCGGCCGAGGCGCGCTTGGCGCGCCAACGGGTGTTCGGCGAGCAACTGCGCGAGCGCATCACCCAGCAGGTCGTCACGGCGCTCACGGGCGCGCGCACCGCCGAGGCGCAGATGCACCTCGCGCGCGAGGCTGTGGAGCTGGCCCGGCACAGTCTGCAACTGACGCTGCAGCGGCGTGAGTTTGGCGTCTACGCGGTGACCGAGGTGATCCAGGCCCAGCAGGACTTCACGCGCGCGCGCAGCAGCTATGCGCAGGCGCTCGCGCGCTACGCCAAGTCCCAGTACGCGCTGGCGCGCGCCATCGGGCGCATCGGCTGAATGGGATGTTCCCCGGGGACATGCTGCGCTGAGCTGCGGGTCACTGCGCGCCGCACCTCAAGAGGAGGGACCTGCACCGCAAGCCCCTGCGATTGCGCCACGCAGATGCCGTCATTGCGCACGACAGTGAGCGGTCCGAATACCAGGACCGAGTCGTCGCGCTCCAGGGGTCGGGCAGACTTATCCCTGAGCAGGACCGATCGAGTGCAGATCAGGCATGCTCAGCGAGGCGTCATCCGGTCGAGCGCGGGTTTGCCACCCTGACCCAGCGGCCGCCTTGCCGCGGCACGCATCGCAGCACCGCCGAGCTTGGGCAGGCCTCTGGCGACTGCCTCACCGCCCCTAACCGTGGTGCCGAACCCCTCGCATCGATCCAGAGCGCCGCTGAGATCCTCGCGAGCCTCAGCCGATTGGGCATGCGAGCTGCTCACTCAGGACTCGCGTCTTGACCGAAATGCCGCGCCGGCGGGCCGCCTGTGTGCCGCTGAAAACCTCCGCCCAGGATCCTGTGCGCGCCTTGCCGTGCGCGGCGTATTGCGCACGGCGCAGACGGCCCGGAGTGACCGCCAAGCGGTGGGTCTCATCCATCCGGTGTGAGGTCCGTTATGCAGCGCGCCGGTCATTCTTGGACGGACCCGTCAGTCGGTGCAGGCCCCGCGCGCGCCGAAACGCCCCGTCCGGGTGGCTCAGCGCTGGTACGGGTAGTAGCGGAACGAGGCCATGCCGACGAACAGGTTGGCGCGCGGAGCGCCGCCGACCCCGCGGAATGCCTTGCGCTCGAAGTACTCGCCCTGCATGCCGAACTGCAGGTTGCCGAGGCGGCCCTGGTAGAACTTCCACCAGAACCCACCGCTCCACTCGCTCACCGCTTGCGTGTTGCCGGTGCAGGTTGCGCCGGCGAGCTGACAGCCGCTGTTGTTGAATTCGGGCGCGCCGTAGCCGTAGGCCGCCGAGCCGACGGTGTAGTACGTGGCGCTCTCCTGCTCGCGTCCGGCATAGCCATAGACCGTCATGAACGGGCTCGGCGTGTAGATCAGTCCGAGCAGTGCTTCGTACTCGCGGATCGGGGTGAGGCTGCCGCTCGGGGTCATGGTGACATCGGGCAGCTGGGCCGAGCCGTAGCGGCCGATGCCCTTGCCGATCAGACCGCTCGCCTGGAAGGTGAGCACCTTCGCAACGAGTGGCAGAATCATGCCGGCGCCGATGCCACCGCCGGCGGCGGTGGCATTGCGGCCACCGATGCTCGAGCGGAACCAACGGCTCAGGCCGTAGAGCTCGTAATGACCCCAGCCCGGATCGAATGCCGCCTTGAGGATGACATCGGGGGCAATGTCGGTGGTGTAGGTGGTGGTGGGGTTCATCAGTCCGGCGCCGTTGCCGCTGTTCTGATAGACGCTGCCCGGGGGCGGATAGGTGCCGGCCGCGGCGCCGATGGCGTTGATGCCCGTGGCGGTGACGGTCTGCGGGCTCTCGAGCGACAGCCCGAGGGAGAACTTCGGGTTGAAATGCTCGACCACGCGGATCTGCGGCGTGCGCGTCCAGTTGAACCCGACGATGTATTGAGCATCGATGCCGAGCGGGGCATTCTCGTCGCGCGGAGACAGATCGTCCTTGTAGAGCGTTGCGAGGCTCCAGTTCTGTCCGGCGAGCACATCGAGGCCGAAATCGGTCGTGAAGCGGGCGTAGAACACCCGCATGCGCAGCGTGTAGCTGTTGCTCTCGCGGGAGTTGGAGGTCACCGCCGAACTGAGGAAATCGGTCTCCAGGTACGCCTCGGCGCGCAGCCCATCGAAGCGTTCACCCTGCGCGAGCAGCGAGAAGCGGCTCTGCCGGGCGCTCTCGCGGAACTCGGAGATGTGGCTGTTCGGATTGCTGGCGAAGGGAATGCCGGTATTGAAGTCCGAGCCGACATCGGCGGACTGATTGCGGTTGCGGTAGATGGTGGCGAGCTCGGCAAAGCCGCCGAAGGTGAGGGTGAGCGGCCCGGTCTGAATGGCCGGTGCGCTCGGCGTCTGGGCGCGCGCCGGCGCGCCGGACGCGGCCCATAGCAGGGCGCCCGAGGCGAGCAGGGCCCGGGCGGCGCTGCGCGCGGGCCGGGCCAGCGCCCAAGTCTCTCTCATCGAAGCCATCGTGGCACTCCTGGGGTGGTGCGGTTCGTTGGGGGGCATGCGGGTCGCCCGCGCACGGTGTGCGGCGGTGCCCGACGGCTCATCAGGCGGTGCGCCCGTGCCGGTCGCGTCGGGTCGTGCGATTCGAGGTCGGAACACGCCGGGTTTCTCCGCAAGTCTCTGGTCAGTTCACACGGCGGCTCGCGCCGCGGGTTCGCTCCATGACTGGGGTGTGAAACGGCATCCTGAACGGGCTCGCGGCCCGCGCCGGGGCGTGACATTCATGACAGCGCCCGGGCAGCATTAGATGACAGAAATATGACATTCATGTGACAGCGGGAAGTGATCGCGGTCGTCAAGATGCAGCTCATTGATTTTTATGGTGTTGATTCGCGGCATATCGGATCGATCTGACCGCACGGCGTGCCCAATGTGACAGCGCGGCCGGTTTCGGTGTCACAATTTTGTAGTGGCGTTGAGAGCGAGGCGCGTGAGCGGGCGGCACGCGGCCGTCCGGTGCGTGCGCACGCTCGGGGCAAAGACCAGCCATCGCACACGGGCGGGCACGACAGGGCGGGCGCGGTGCAGGGCCCGCCCTGTGCATGAGCGCAGGCCGGCGCCGATGTGCGCTGCGATTGCGACTTGCTGTCGCGGTGGCCGCAGGCGAGAATCCACACACTTTCTCCGGCTCACCTGTCCGTGCAGCGCCGCGTGCGCGGCGCAGGCGGGCGGTTATCGCAACGTGATGACTCACCCTGACTCAGGCGACGATCCAGGCATGCAGCGAACAGCACGGCGCACCGCGGCAGGACCGCGCCCATGAGCCAACCGGCCGAGCAGACCCTCGGGGCGAGCGCGCACAAGATCGAGGTGCGCCACCTCGATTTCTTCTACGGCCGCCAGCAGGCCCTGAAGGACATCAATCTCACGCTGCCCGATCGCAGCATCACCGCCTTCATCGGCCCCTCGGGCTGCGGCAAATCGACGCTGCTGCGGGTGCTGAATCGGATGTACACGCTCTATCCGGGCCAGCGCGCCAGTGGCGAGGTGCTGCTCGACGGCGAGGACATTCTCGCCTCGACCATGGACGTCACGCGGCTGCGCCTGCGTGTCGGGATGGTGTTTCAGAAGCCGACCCCGTTCCCGATGTCGATTTTCGAGAATGTCGCCTTCGGTCTGCGTCTGGCGCGGCGCATCGGGCGCGCCGAGCTCACCCAGCGGGTGCATGCCGCACTCGCCGATGCGGCGCTGTGGGAGGAAGTGAAGGACAAGCTGCAGGAGGACGGGCGCAGTCTCTCCGGCGGGCAGCAGCAGCGGCTGTGCATCGCGCGCAGCATTGCGCTCGAGCCGGAGGTGATTCTGCTCGATGAGCCGACCGCGGCGCTCGATCCGATCTCGACGCTGAAGGTCGAGGAGACCCTGCAGAGCCTGCGCGAGCGGTTTTGCATCGTGATCGTGACGCACAACCTGCAGCAGGCCGCGCGTGTCTCGAGCACGACGGCGTTCATGTACAACGGCGAGCTCATCGAAGTCGGCCCCACCGGGCAGTTGTTCACCGCGCCGCGCGACCGGCGCACCGATGATTACGTCACCGGCCGGTTCGGCTGAGGAGCGCACCCGTGCAGGACACACCCCGGCCCGATACTTCCGGCGCACTCGGCACCAAGCCGAGCAGCCGGGTGCACATCCCGGCGGCGCTGAGCGGGGAGCTCGCCGGCCAGCCGACCGGCGAACCGAAGGTCACCGACCCGGTGTTCTCCTGCAGTCACGTGGATGTCTACTACGGGCACAAGCAGGCGCTCACCGACGTGACCGTCGACATCGCCCGCGGCCAGGTGCTCGCCTGCATCGGGCCCTCCGGTTGTGGCAAATCGACGTTCCTGCGCTGCCTCAATCGGATGAATGACACCATCCCCGGGGCGCGGGTGAGCGGGCAGATCCTGCTCGACGGCCAGGACATCTACGACAAGCGCCAGGACGTGGCGCGCCTGCGGGCGCGTATCGGCATGGTGTTCCAGCGCCCCAATCCCTTCCCCAAGTCCATCTACGACAACGTCGCCTATGGGCCGCGCATCCACAAGCTGGCGCGCACACGCGCGGATCTCGATGAGCTGGTGTGCTCGAGCCTGCAGCGCGCGGGGTTGTGGAACGAGGTGAAGGACCGGCTCGGCTCGCTCGGCACCGGGCTCTCCGGCGGGCAGCAGCAGCGCCTGTGCATCGCGCGTGCGCTCGCGGTGCAGCCGGAGGTGATCCTGATGGACGAGCCCTGCTCGGCGCTCGATCCGATCGCCACCGCGCGCATCGAGGATCTGATCGAGGAGCTGCACGGCAGCTACGCAATCGTGATCGTGACGCACTCGATGCAGCAGGCGGCACGTGTCTCGCAACGCACCGCGTACTTTCACCTCGGCCGGCTGGTGGAAGTCGGGGAGACCGACCGGCTGTTCACCAACCCGCGCCATCGGCTGACCGAGGACTACATCACCGGGCGGTTCGGCTGAGCCGACCCGCCTACGGGCTGCACGCCTCGGCGCGGTTATTCCGCTGCCCGCAGCAGCTCGTTGATCGAGGTCTTGGCGCGCGTCTGGGCGTCGACGCGCTTGACGATCACCGCACAGGCCAGTCCGTAGCGCCCGTCGGGCGAGGGCAGAGAGCCCGGCACGACCACCGAGCCGGCCGGCACCCGGCCGCGCAGGATCTGACCGCTCGTCCGGTCGTAGATGCGCGTGCTCTGGCCGATGAACACCCCCATCGAGATCACTGAGCCGGCCTCGACCACCACGCCCTCGACGATCTCCGAGCGCGCGCCGATGAAGCAATCGTCCTCGATGATGGTCGGACTCGCCTGCAGCGGCTCGAGCACCCCGCCGATGCCCACGCCGCCGGACAGATGCACGTTGCGTCCGATCTGCGCGCACGAGCCGACCGTGGCCCAGGTGTCGACCATGGTTCCGGAGTCGACGTAGGCGCCGATGTTGACGTAGCTGGGCATCAGCACGGTGTTCGGTGCGATGTAGGCGCCTTTGCGCACCACCGCGTGCGGCACGACACGCACGGCACCGGCGCGCAGATCCTCGGCCGTCGCCTCGGCGTACTTCAGGGGGACCTTGTCATAAAAGCGCGTGAAGCCCGCGTCGAACACCGCGTTCTCGCGGGTGCGGAAATACAGCAGCACCGCCTTCTTCAGCCACTCGTTGACCACCCAGCGCTCCCCCTGGCGCTCGGCGACCCGGGCACGGCCGCTGTCGAGCAGCTCGATACAGGCTTCAATCTGGGCGCTGAGGCCTGAGGGGATGCGCCCCGGGGCGAGTGTGGCGCGGGCCTCGAATGCCGACTCGATGGCGCTTTGCAGCGTCGCGTGTGTCATGGGTTGCGGTTCTCGACGTAGTGACGGATCCGTTCAGCGGCCTCGATGCAATCGGCAACGCTCGCCACCAGCGAGATGCGCACGCGGCCGGCGCCGGGGTTGCCGTTGGGGCCGCTGCGACCGAGGTAGCTGCCGGGCAGCACGGTCACGGCCTCTGTGGCATACAGTTCGCGGGTGAAGCGCTCATCGTCCCGATCCGCGCCGACCTCGCTCCAGAGGTAAAACGCCCCCTCGGGCCGGGCCACCGGCAGGACGGGCGCCAGGATCGGCAGCACCCGCTCGAATTTCTCCTGATACAACCGCCGGCTGTGCTGCACGTGCGCCTCGTCAGCCCAGGCGGCAATGCTCGCCAGCTGGGTCGGCACCGGCATCGCGCAGCCGTGGTAGGTGCGATAGAGCAGCAGCCGCTCGATGATCGCCGGATCCCCGCACACGAACCCCGAGCGCAGCCCCGGTGCGCTCGAGCGCTTCGAGAGGCTGTGAAACACGATGCAGCGCTCGAAGTGCTGCGCGCCAGCGGCCTGCGCCACACCGAGCAGTCCGGGCGGCGGGCGCGCCGCATCGAGATAGATCTCGCTGTAGCACTCATCGGCGGCGACGATGAAATCGTGCCGCGCGGCGAGCTCGAGCGCGAGGCGCAGGGTCTGGGGCCCGAGCACCTTGCCGGTGGGGTTGCCCGGGCTGCACAGCATCAGCACCTGACAGCGCCGCCACACGCTCTCGGGCACCGCCGCCAGATCGGGCGTGAAGTCGTTCTGTGCGCGGGTCTCGAGCAGGTAGGGGCGCGCCCCGGCGAGCACCGCGGCGCCCTCGTAGATCTGATAGAACGGGTTCGGCATCGCCACCAGCGGCTCGTGCCGGTCATCGACCGCGGCCTGCACGAACGCAAACAGCGCCTCGCGCGTGCCGTTCACCGGCAGCACCATGGTGGCCGGATCGACGCTGCCGGCACGCAGCGCGAAGCGCCGCTCGAGCCAGGCGGCGCACGCGGCGCGCAGCTCGGGCAGTCCGGCGGTGCTCGGGTAGGTGTCGAGCCGGTGGGCCGCCGCGCGCAACGCCTCGATCAGCGCTGCGGGCGGTGTGTGCCGTGGCTCCCCGATCGACAGGCCGATCGGCTTCAGCGCAGGCGGCGGGCTCGCCCCGGCGGTGAGCCGGGCGAGTCGGGCGAAGGGATACGCGTGCAGCCGCTCGAGTCGCGGATTCATCGTCACTCCGGAGTGGGCTCAGGCGGCAGCGCGCTGCTTGAGCGTCTGGTTCAGCATCTCGCGCAGACGCCCGGCGCGCTCCTCACTGAGCGCACGGCCGTCAAGATCGGTGATGTAGAAGACGTCCTCGGCCCGCTCCCCGACCGTCATGATGCGCGCCGCGTGCAGCATCAGGTGCTCGGCGGTGAGCACCTTGCCGACGTCGCAGAGCAGACCGGGGCGGTCCCCGGCGATCAGCTCGAGCACCGAGCGGCCGTTGCGCTCATCGGGGCTGATGGCGATCTGGGTGGGCGTGTGGAACATGCGCACCTGACGGGGCACGCGCCGATGCACGGCCACGGTGGCCTGCGGCTCGCGCAGCGAGCGCCACAGCGCCTCCTCGATCTCCTGACGCCGATCGCCATCCTCGATCGGCGTGCCGTCACTCTCGAGCACGTGATACAGGTCGAGGCTGAAGCCATCGCCCGTCGGGGTGATGCGCGCATCGAGAATGTCGAGTCCGAGCTGATCGAGCACCGCGGTCGAGCGGGCGAAGCCGTGCTCGCGCGCGCGGGTGTAAATGAGCACGGCGGTGGTGCCGCGCACGCTGTGCAGATCGAGCGCGACCAGCGGCTCCTGCGAGTGTGGATCGCGGTCGGCCAGCAGCCGCAGGTGCCAGGCGACCTCCTCCGGGGAGTGCTGCAGGAAATACGTGTCCGAGAAGCGCTCCCAGACCCGCTCGATGTCGGTGCGGGCGACGCCGCGCTCGACCATCAGCCGCCGCGCCGCCTCGCGCGTCTCGCTCACCAGCTGCTCCTGGTCGACGGGCGACTCGAGCCCGCGGCGCAGTGCGCGGCGCACGCGCTGGTAGAAGTCCTCGAACAGCGAGGCCTTCCAGGAATTCCACAGCTTCGGGTTCGTGGCGCGCACGTCGGCGCAGGTGAGCACGTAGAGGTAAT
Source organism: Pseudomonadota bacterium (assembly GCA_021808195.1). The sequence goes on along the minus strand of JAKBCE010000003.1, from coordinate 96,923 downwards.
CGAGGTGCGCCTCATCCCCGACGGTGTGCGCGAAGGCGTTGATCACCTGCGGGTCGCTGATGTCCTGCTTCTGTGCGGTGATCGAGAGCGTGAGGTGGTGGCGGACCAGCCAGGCCACCAGGCGCGCATCGTAGGGCGAGAGCCCCTGCTCGAGGCAGAACGCCTCGGCGTCCACCGCGCCGAGCTCGGAGTGATCGCCGCCGCGGCCCTTGGCGATGTCGTGAAACAGCGCTGCGAGGTAGGCGACCTCGGGGCGCGGCAGCTGCTGCATGATGCGCGAGGCCTGCGGCAACTCCTGATCGTAGCGCGGGATGGCGAAGCGCCTGAGGTTGCTCACCACGAACAGCGTGTGCGCATCGACCGTGTAGGCGTGGAACAGATCGTACTGCATGCGCCCGACGATGCGCCCGAAGGCCGGGATGTACCGGCCGAGCACCCCGTAGGTGTTCATCCGGCGCAGCTCGTGGGTCACCCCGACCGGGGAGCGCACGATCTCGAGAAACAGCCGATGGTGGCGCGGGTTCTGGCGGAATTCCTCATCGATCAGCCACAGGCTGCGCGCCACGGCGCGCATGGTCGAGGCGCGCACGCCCTTGATGTCCGGGTGACGCTGCAGCAGCACGAACAGCTCGAGCAGCGCCGAGGGGGTGCGCGCAAACACCTCCTCGTTCACCGCCTCGAGGGAGCCGGAGCGCACCTGGAAGCGTGCATTGAGCGGGCGGGGCGGCTCGCGCTCGGTGAGGATGGCCTCGCGAAACAGCTGCAGCAGCAGCTCATTGAGCAGGCTCACGTCCTTGACGGTGCGGTAGTAGCGCTGCATCAGCTGCTCGACCGCGAGGGTGTAGGAGGCGTCCTCGTAGCCGAAGATCTGCGCCAGGCGGATCTGGTGATCGAACAGCAGGCGATCCTCGCGCCGGGCGGTGAGCACGTGCAGCCCGAAGCGCACCTTCCAGAGAAACGCCTGGGCCTGCTTCAGTCGGCGGAACTCGGCGATGGTGAGAAATCCGTGCTGCACCAGCTCATCGAGGGTCTCGGCCCCGAAGTGCCGCTTGGCCACCCAGGCGATGGTCTGGATGTCGCGCAGCCCCCCGGGGCCGCTCTTCACGTTCGGCTCGAGGTTGTAGGCGGTGTCGTTGGCCTTCAGGTGCCGCTCGGACTGCTCGCGCACCTTGGCCTCGAAGAACTCGCGCACCGGCCAGATGTGCTCTGACTCCAGTGCCGAGCGCAGCGTGCCGAGCAGCTCGGCCTCACCGGCGAGCAGGCGCGCCTCGATCAGGGTGGTCATGACGCTGACATCGGCGCGGCTCTGCTCGAGACACTCCTCGACCGTGCGCACGCTGTGCCCGACCTCCAGTCCGATGTCCCACAGCAGCGCGAGCAGCCGCTCGAGCGCGGCGCGCTCGGCGCCCTGGGGCGCTGCGGGCACGAGCAGCAAAATGTCGATGTCCGAGCACGGATGCAGCTCGCCGCGGCCGTAGCCGCCGACCGCCACCAGCGCCCAGCGGTGCATCCCGCCGCAGCAAAAGCGCTGCCAGAGGCCCTTCAGGATCGCATCGATGAGCGCGGCGCGCGCGTGCACCAGCGTCTCGATCGGCTCATCGGCGAGGAAGCGGGCCTTGAGCTGTTCGTGGGCCGTGCCCAGCCACTCGCGCAGCGGCGCCCCGGACTCGAGCGCCCCGCCGAGCAGTGCGGGCAGCTGCTCGAGTAGCGCCCAGCGCGGCGCCGGTGCGGCCGGGCCGGGCTCGGGCGCCTCGTCTGTGTCCTGCGTTTCGCTTTGCGGGTCGGCCATCGCGTCAGTGCGGCGGGCGATCGGCCGCCCCGAGGGTGAGCACCTCGTGGCCGCGGTCGGTCACGAGTATGGTGTGTTCCCACTGGGCCGAGAGCGAGTGATCCTTGGTGATCACGGTCCAGCCGTCCGGCAGCAGCCGCACGTGGCGCTTGCCGGCGTTGACCATCGGCTCGATGGTGAAGGTCATGCCCGGCTCGAGCGTCAGGCCCGTGCCCGGCTCCCCGTAATGCAGCACCTGCGGGTCCTCGTGATAGATGCGCCCGATGCCGTGGCCGCAGTACTCGCGCACCACCGAATAATTGTTCTGCTCGACGAAGCTCTGGATGGCGTGGCCGATGTCCCCGAGCCGCATCCCGGGGCGCACCATCTCGATGCCGCGCCACATCGCCTCGAAGCACGTCTCGGCCAGGCGCTGGGCGTGGACCGGGGGCTTGCCGACGAAGTACATGCGGCTGGTGTCGCCGTGGAATCCGTCGCGGATCACCGTCACGTCAATGTTGATGATGTCGCCGGCCTTCAGGCGCTTGTCATTGGGGATGCCATGACAGACGACGTGGTTCACGGAGGTGCAGATCGTCTTCGGGAAGCCGTGATAGTTCAGGTTCGCCGGGATCGTGCCTTGCACGTTCACGATGTAATCGTGACAGATCTGGTCGAGCTCCTCGGTGCTGACCCCCGGCACCACGTGCGCGGTGATCATGTCGAGCACCTCGGCGGCCAGCCGGCCGGCGATGCGCATCTTGTCCTGCTCGTCGGGTGTTTTGATCGTTACGGGCATGCACTTTCCAGCGTGACTTCAGCGGGCGCGCCGCAGCGCGCCGGGCGCTGCGCGCAAGACATTGTTCGGGCGAGGCCTTCATGGTATAAAGCGCGGCCTTTTTTGGCAATCAACCCACACGCGCATCGCTTCATCCGCAGACTGGGTGTTCCGCCAGCGGCCCTCACCGGCCCGGCGGGATGGCTGCGGAGATGCGCGGAGGCCCAACCCAACGAGGAGTTTCTCATGCCTGGCGTATCCATGCGGCAGATGCTGGAAGCGGGTGTCCATTTCGGACACCAGACCCGTTTCTGGAACCCGAAGATGGCGCAGTTCATCTTCGGCGAGCGCAACAAGATCCACATCATCAATCTCGAGAAGACCCAGCCGATGTACACGCAGGCTGCGGCCTTCGTGAAGGCCGTCGCGGCCGATGGCGGGCGCGTGCTGTTCGTCGGCACCAAGCGCTCGGCCCGCGAGGCGGTCCAGAAGGAGGCCGAGCGGGCCGGCCAGCCGTTCGTCAACCAGCGCTGGCTCGGCGGCATGCTCACGAACTTCAAGACCATCCGCCAGTCGATCAAGCGGCTCGAGGACATCAGTGAACTGGCCGCCTCCGGGGCGCTCGAGCGGCGCGGTAAGAAAGAGGCGACCCAGCTGCGCCGCGAGCAGGACAAGCTGCAGAGGAGCCTCGGCGGTATCCGTCAGATGGAGGCGCTCCCGGATGCGCTGTTCGTCATCGACGTCGGCCACGAGCGGCTCGCCATCGACGAGGCGCGCAAGCTCGGCATCCCGGTGGTGGCGGTGGTCGATACCAACTGCTCCCCGGATGGGATCGATTACGTGATTCCGGGCAACGACGATGCGATGCGGGCCATCCAGCTCTACGCCGCCGGCATGGCCGATGCGGTGCTCGAGGGCCGCGAGTCCGTGCCGGCCGTGGTGGTCGGCGAGGACGAGTTCGTCGAGCTCGACGAAGCGGGCAATCCGCGCAAGAAGGCCGCGCGTGGACCGCGCCGCGCGCCCGCGGCGCGACCGAAGAAGAGCGCCGCCCGGCGCCGTCTGCCGCCGGTGAAGGTGCCCCCGCGTGGTGGCGCCACCGAGGGCGCGGAGGATCTGGCCGGTGAGGAAGAGAGCATCGATGCGGTGCCGGAAGTGGCCGCCTCGGGCGGTTCGGGCACGGGTGCCCCGGCCGGCGCCAACCGCCGTCCCGCCAGCACCGGGCGCCGCAAGGGCCGCGAGTGAGCTCCGCGCGGCCGCTGTCGGCCGCGCGCGCGGTACGGCTCCGGTGAGGATGACCGGGGCGGATGCAGCGTGCCAGGATGGTGCAACGGGATGAGTGGGACATGAACATCACAGCAGAGATCGTCAAACAGCTTCGCGAGCGCACCGGCGCGGGCATGATGGAGTGCAAGAAGGCGCTGGTCGAGACCAGCGGGGATCTCGATGCGGCCGCCGAGCTGATGCGCAAGCAGGGCCTGGCGAAGGCGGACAAGAAGTCCGCGCGCATCGCCGCCGAAGGGGTCGTGGTCATCGAGCGCAGCGCGAGCGCCGCGGCCCTGGTGGAGGTCAATTGCGAGACCGACTTCGTGGCACGCGAGCAGGACTTCCGCGCGTTCGCGAGCGCCGTGGCCGCGCAGGCGCTCAGCGAGCGGCCCGGCAGTCTCGAGGCGCTGCTCGAGACGCGCCTCGGCGATGAATCCGTCGATGCGCGCCGCCGCGCGCTCGTGGCCAAGATCGGCGAGAACATCGGCGTGCGCCGCTTCGCGGTGCTCGCGTCCCCGCAGCACCTGGGCGCATACCTGCACGGCACGCGCATCGGGGCGCTGGTGGCCGTCAAGGGCGGCAGCGCGGAGCTCGCGCACGACCTGGCGATGCATGTTGCGGCGAGCAATCCGAAGTACCTCTCGATGCAGCAGGTGCCGGCGGAGGTCATGGCGAAGGAGCGCGAGATCCTCACCGAGCAGGCCCAGGGTGAGGGCAAGCCGCCGGAGATCGTCGCCAAGATGGTCGAGGGCCGGCTGCGCAAGTCCCTCGGCGAGATCACGCTGCTCGGCCAGGCGTTCGTGAAGGATCCGGACGTGACGGTGGAGAAGCTGCTGAAGGGTGCCGGCGCCGAGGTGGTCGCGTTCGAGCGCTTCGAAGTGGGCGCGGGCATCGAGAAGAAGCAGGAAAATTTCGTGGCCGAGGTCATGGCCCAGGTCAAAGGCGCCGGCGGCTAGACCTGAGGCGCACGCGAGCTTCCCGCCCGCCCCGGCGCAGCGCCGGGGCGGGCCGGTTCGTGCAACGAGTGAAGGTTGGCCCATGGCGAATGACAAACCGAACAGTGCGCGCTACTCGCGCATCCTCGTGAAGCTCTCCGGCGAGGCGCTCATGGGTCAGGCCGACTACGGCATCGACCCGGGGATGATCAAGCGCATCGCGGGGGAGCTCGAGGAGATCGCCGGCCTCGGGGTCGAGCTCGCCGTGGTGATCGGCGGCGGCAACATCTTCCGCGGCGCGGGGCTCGCGCGGGCGGGCATGGATCGGGTGACTGCCGATCACATGGGCATGCTCGCCACCGTGATGAATGCGCTCGCCATGCAGGATGCCCTCGAGAGCCGCGGTCTGCACGCGCGCGTGATGTCGGCGATCCGCATCAACGAGGTCTGTGAGGACTACATCCGCCGCCGTGCCATCCGTCACCTGCAGAAGGGGCGGGTGGTGATCTGCGCCGCCGGCACCGGCAACCCGTTCTTCACCACCGATACCGCCGCGGCGCTGCGTGCGATCGAGATCAACGCCGAGGTGCTGCTGAAGGCCACCAAGGTCGACGGGGTGTACTCCGATGATCCGCTGCGCAACCCCGCCGCGGTGCGCTACCGGCGGCTCACCTTCGATCGGGTGCTCGCCGAGAAGCTCAACGTGATGGATGCCACCGCCATCGTCATGTGCCGCGACAACCACTTGCCATTGCAGGTGTTCAATCTCAACAATCCAGGGGATCTGACCCGCAGCGTCCGCGGTGACGAGGTGGGCACGGTCGTAACCTGCGAGTGAGCCGCTGCGGCTCGGAGTGTGATCATGCTCGATGATCTGAAGAAAGACGCGCGCGAGCGCATGGCCAAGTGTGTGCAGAGCTTCCAGACAGATCTGAAGAAGCTGCGCACCGGGCGGGCCCATCCGAGCCTGATCGAGCACCTGCGCGTCGATTACTACGGCTCGGAAGTGCCGCTGCAGCAGGTGGCGAGCATCGCGGTCGAGGACGGGCGCACGCTCGTGATCTCGCCGTGGGAGAAGGCGGTCGTGCAGGCGATCGAGAAGGCGATCTTCAAGTCCGATCTGGGCCTGACGCCGATGACCGCTGGCATGGTGATCCGCATCCCCATGCCGCCGCTCACCGAGGAGCGCCGCCGCGAGATCACCAAGATGCTCAAGGCCGACGCGGAAAATGCTCGCGTGGCGGTGCGCAATGTGCGTCGCGACGTGATGAACGACGTGAAGGACATGCTCAAGGAGAAGCTGATCCCGCAGGATGATGAGCGGCGCGCCGAGACCGACATCCAGAAGCTCACCGACAAGCACATCGCCGACATCGAGCAGCTTCTGGCGGCCAAGGAAAAGGAAGTCATGCAGGTCTGATGACCCCCGCCGTGCCCGACAACGCCGCGTCCGCCGCGCTGCCCCGCCACATTGCCATCACCATGGATGGCAATGGTCGCTGGGCGGCCGCGCGCGGTCTCGCCCGTTCGGCCGGGCACAAGGCGGGGCTCGAGCCGGTGCGCCTGTGCGTGCGCGAGTGCTCGCGCCTCGGCATCGAGGCGCTCACGCTGTTCGCGTTCTCGAGCGAGAACTGGTCGCGGCCGGCCGAGGAGGTCGCCAGTCTGATGGGGCTGTTCCTCGAGGCCATCGAGCGCGAGGTGAGCGAGCTCGACCGCCAGGGGGTGCGGCTGCGCATCATTGGCAACCGCCGCGCGCTCTCGGTGCGGCTGCAGGCGCAGATCGCCGCCGCCGAGCAGCGCACCGCCGAGAATCGGGGCCTGAAGCTGCAGGTGGCCATGAGCTACGGGGGACGCTGGGACATCGTGCAGGCGGCCCGCACGCTCGCCGAGCAATGCGTGAGCGGGGCGCTCGGCACCGCGGCGATCGACGAGACGCGCTTCGCGGCGGCGCTCGAGCTCGGTGCGCTGCCCGACCCGGATCTGCTGATCCGCACCGGGGCCGAGCGGCGCATCAGCAATTTTCTGCTCTGGAACCTCGCTTACGCGGAGCTGTATTTCAGTGACCGGCTGTGGCCGGATTTCGATGCCCAGGAGTTCGCCCTCGCGCTCGCGTTTTTTGCCGGCCGCGAGCGGCGCTTCGGCTGCACCGGCGCTGCGAGCGGGGCGCGCGGCCGGGCGGAACGGGACGGCGCGGCGCTGAAAGCGGCCCCGTGAGCGACTCGCTGCGCAAGCGCATCATCACCGCCGCCGTCCTGATCGCGCTGCTGCTCGCGGTGCTGTTTGCGCTGCCGGCGGCCGCCACCCTCGGGGTGCTCACGCTGATCGTGCTGCTCGGGGCGTGGGAGTGGTCGGGGTTTCTGAAGGCACGCAACCGGTTGCTGCGGATCGGATACGTGCTCGCGATCGGCGCGGCGCTGCCGCTCGTGTGGCGGCTCGCCCTGCAGCGCGCGGGGCTCGAGTGGCTGCTCGGCGCCGCGGCGCTGTGGTGGCTCGGGGCGCTCGGCTGGATCGTGTTCGCCCCGCAGCGGGTGTGCGCCGCCGCGGCCGCGCTCGCCGGGTTCGGTGCGCTGGTGCCGGCGTGGCTGGCGCTGGCGCGGCTGCGGCTCGGCGGGGCGCACGGGGCCGAGTGGGTGCTGTTTTGCCTGCTGCTGGTGTGGATGGCCGATATCGGAGCGTACTTCGCCGGCCGGCAGTTCGGTCGGCGGCGGCTCGCCCCGCGAGTCTCCCCGGGCAAGACCTGGGAAGGGGTGCTCGGGGGCGCCGCGGCGTGTATTCCGGTGGCGATTGCCGGCGGTTTCTGGTTCAGTGTGCCCCTGGGACGGTTTGTGGTGCTGTGTCTGGCGGCGGTGGCGAGCTCCATCGTCGGGGATTTGACCGAGAGTCTGCTGAAGCGCTTCGCGGGAATGAAGGACAGCGGCACGCTCTTCCCCGGGCACGGCGGGGTCATGGATCGAATCGACAGCCTGACCGGGGCGGCCCCGGTGCTGCTGCTGGGTCTTACGTTTCTCGGAGTGCTGGCATGATCGGCGTGGTCGTTCTCGGTTCCACCGGCTCGATCGGGGAGAGCACCCTCGATGTGCTCGCCCGCCATCCGGAGCGGTTTCGCCTGCTCGGCCTCGGCGCCCACCGCAGTGTGGAGAAGCTCGCCGAGCAGATTGTGCGCCACCGTCCGGCGTTCGCTGCGCTCGCCGACGTCGATGCGGCGCGCGCGCTCGAGGCACGCCTCGGGGAGGCTGCCGCGCACACGCGCGTGCTCGCCGGTCCGCAGGCGCTGACCGAGCTCGCCACGCTGCCCGAGTGCGACTGCGTGATGGCCGCGATCGTCGGGGCCGCCGGACTGCCCTCGACGCTGGCGGCGGCGCGCGCCGGCAAGCGGTTGCTGCTCGCCAACAAGGAATCACTCGTGATGTCCGGCCCGCTGCTGATGCAGGCGGTGCGCCAGAGCGGCGCGACGCTGCTGCCGATCGACAGCGAGCACAACGCCATTTTTCAATGCCTGCCGCACGGCACGGGCGCCGGGCACACCCCCGAGGGGGTGCGCCGAGTGCTGCTCACCGCCTCGGGCGGTCCGTTTCGCGACTGGAGCGCCGAGGCGATCGCCGGGGCGAGTCCGGAGGCGGCGGTCGCGCATCCGAACTGGGTGATGGGCCGCAAGATCTCGGTCGATTCGGCCACCCTGATGAACAAGGGACTCGAGCTGATCGAGGCCTGTTTCCTCTTCGGCCTGCCGCCGGCGCAGGTCGACATCGTCATCCATCCGCAAAGCATCATTCACTCGCTGGTCGAGTACATCGACGGCTCACTGCTTGCGCAGCTCGGCTCGCCCGATATGCGCACGCCCATCGCCTACGGGCTCGCCTGGCCCGAGCGCATGGCCTCCGGAGTGGCGTTTCTCGATCTGGTGAAGACCGCGCGGCTGGATTTCCGTGCGCCCGATCCGCAGCGCTTCCCCTGCCTCGCGATCGCGCAGCACGCCGCACGCGCCGGCGGACTGGTGCCGGTGGCGCTCAATGCCGCCAATGAGATTGCGGTGCACGCCTTCCTCGAGCGGCGGTTGAACTTTCCAGGGATCGCCTCGGTCATTGAGGAGGTGATCACACGCTCTACCGCGGGGCCAATCGGCGGATTGGACGATGTCATGGCCGCCGACACTGAGGCGCGGCGGCTGGCGCACGCCTGTATCGAGGCGCGCGCGCGAGCGGGTGCGACCGTGGCGCTCGGAGGCGCTCGCGCATGACCGCGTTGTGGTACCTGTTGTGGTTTGCGATCGCCGTGAGTCTGCTCGTCACGGTGCACGAGTTCGGCCACTTCTGGGTGGCGCGCCGGCTCGGCCTGAAGGTGCTGCGCTTCTCGGTCGGCTTCGGCAAGCCACTGCTGTCCTGGCACGGGCGCGACGGGGTTGAGTACTGGATCTGCCCGATCCCGCTCGGCGGGTACGTCAAGATGCTCGATGAGCGCGAAGGCCCGGTGCCCGCCGAGGAGCTGCCGCGCTCCTTCACCCGGCAGCATCCGCTGAAGCGGGTGGCGGTGCTGCTCGCCGGCCCGGGCTTTAACTTCCTGTTCTCGGTGCTGGTGCTCGGGGCGATGTTCTGGGCAAGCGGTCTGACCCGCTGGCTGCCGGTGGTCGGGGATGTCACGGCCGGCTCGATCGCCGCGCGCGCCGGGGTGCGCACGGGCGATCGGATCGAGGCGATCAATGGCACGGCGCTCGACAGCCAGAGCGCGGTGCGCATGCGGCTGCTCGAGGTGATGAGCGCAGGGGGCAACGCCGAGCTCACCGTGCGCGGTGCCGACGGGGTGAGCCGCCGGGTCGACCTCGATGTGCACGATCCGGCGCTGCGTCGTGCGCTCACCGGCCCGGCCGGTCCGATGGCCGGGCTCGGGATGCACTTCTGGGTGCCGAGCGTGCCGCCGGTGCTCGGTCGAGTGCTGCCCGGCGGGCCGGCTGCGCGCGCCGGTCTGCAGGCCGGCGACCGGATCGTGGCGGTGAACGGGCAGCCGATGAAGACTTTCCAGGACGTGGTGGCGGCCATCAGCCCCAATCCGGGCAAGACACTCGCCATCACCTACCGGCGCGGCCCGCTCGAGCGCACCGTCAACGTCACGGTCGCGAGTGTGAGCGTGCAGGGCGAGCGGATCGGGCGCATCGAGGCGCAGGAGCCGCTGGCGGTGCACTATCCACCGTCCCTGGTGCGCCATGTGCCGCTCGGACCGCTCGCAGCGCTCGATCAGGCCTCGCGGCGGATCTGGAGCCTGACGGTGCTGCAGGGCCGCTTATTGTGGCGGATGGTGCTCGGCCGGGTGTCGATCAAGAACCTCGGCGGACCGCTCACCATCGCGCAGGAGGCCGGCGAGTCGGCGAGCGCCGGGGCCGGTTCGTTCCTGGGTTTTCTGGTGCTGATTTCCCTCGAAATCGGATTTCTCAACCTGCTGCCGATCCCGATTCTCGACGGCGGGCAGGTCGTGTTTCAGCTGGTCGAGTGGGCCAAGGGGGCGCCGCTTTCCGAGCGGGCGCAGATCATCGGTCAGCAGGTGGGTATCGCGCTGCTGATCCTCCTGATGGGAGTGGCGTTGTTCAACGACATCGCCCGCCAGTTCAGCTGACAGTTGTGCACATTTAAAGTCGGATCGTAGGCAAGATCCGCTCGACTCCGACCGGCGCTGCCGGCCGGGGCACCGGGGGTTACATACGTGATTGATGCAAGTAATTGGGGCCACATGTATTGCGATGTGAAAAATCGGATGGTTGCCGTATGAAGCGCCGTATCGCGCTCGCCACGGTGGCATTGGCTGTACACTCCTCGCTCGCGCTCGCCAGCGGCGCCTCGGTGGCGGATTTCACCGTCGGCAACATCAAGGTGGAGGGCCTGCAGCGCATCTCCGAGGGCACGGTCTTCAATTATCTGCCGGTGAACATCGGCGATACGCTGAACCAGCGCAAGGAGCGCGAGGCGATCCGCGCGCTGTATGCGACCGGATTCTTCCGCGACGTCGAGCTGCGCCGCCAGGGCAACACCCTGATCGTGGTGGTCGCCGAGCGGCCCTCGATCGAGAGCTTCCAGATCAAGGGCAACAAGGCGATCAAGACCAAGCAGCTGATGAAGTCGCTGCGTAACGTCGGACTTGCGCCCGGCAAGATCTTCGATCGCTCTGTGCTGCAGCAGGTCACCGAGTACCTCACCGACATGTACTACGGCCGCGGCAAGTACGGGGTGCGCATCAACACCAAGGTGATCCCCGACACCGATAACCGGGTCAAGATCAACATCAACATCGTCGAGGGATCGCGCGCGGTCATCCGCTCGATCAATATCGTCGGTGCGACCCATTTTTCGCAGCAGCGGATCCTCAGTCACTTTCACCTGAAGACCCCGGACTGGCTGTCCTGGTACAAGTCCGACGACCGCTATTCGCGCCAGACGCTCAAGGGCGACCTCGAGCGGCTGCGCGATTTTTACATGGACCGCGGCTACGCCAACTTCGCGATCCGCTCCACCCAGGTGCAGATCAGCCCCGACAAGAAGAACATCTTCCTCACCGTTGCGATCAAGCAGGGCGGGGTGTTTCGCGTCTCCTCGGTCAAGCTCGCCGGCACGTTCGTCGTGCCGAAGGCGCAGCTCGAGCGCCTGGTGGTGGTGCATCCGGGCGAGGTGTTCGACCGCGAGCGCATCACCGCCACGCAGAAGCTCATCCAGGACCGCCTCGGGGAGTACGGCTACGCCTTCGCCAAGGTCGATCCGGTGCCGACCCCGAACGCCAAGACGCACCAGGTGGCACTCACCTTCTTCGTCGACCCGGGCGATCGGGTGTACGTGCGCAAGGTGACCTTCTCGGGCGAGACCGCCATCAACGACGTGGTGCTGCGGCGCGAGCTGCGTCAGCTCGAGGGCGGGTGGCTCTCGAACCTCGCGCTTGAGCGCTCGAAGTTCTTCCTGCAGCGCCTGCCGTACGTCAAGCACGTGAGCTACAGCACGCACAAAGTGCCGGGCTCGCCCGATGAGGTGGACGTCGATTACAAGATCAAGCAGGGACCGGCCGCGCAGCTCTCCGGCGGCATCGGCTACTCGGCGATGTACAAACTGATGTTGAACGCGAACTTCGCCGATGCCGACTTCCTCGGCACCGGCAATCGTCTGGCGGTGAACCTCTCCGGCGGGGCGTTCGACAAAACCTACAGTGTGAGCTACACCAACCCGTACATCACCATGAACGGGGTGTCGCAGACGCTCTCGGTGAGCTACAACGACGCCACGCAGTTCGTCTCCTCCTCCTCGAACTTCTCCTCCAAGACCATCACCGCCGGTCCGCAGTGGTCGTACCCGATCACCGAGTTCCAGTACCTGTCCTTCGGTGCGGCGTTCGAGGATGCGCAGCTGCTCACCAGTTCGATCGGCAGCGCCGTGCAGGCGCAGCAGTGGGTGCAGCAGAACGGCAACGCCTACAGCCGCCTGGTGCACGAGGACTACAGCAACAACGACTTCGTGTTCTACGGCTCGAACTTCCACGACGTACAGCTGCTGCTCGGCTGGCAGATCGACGATCGCAATCGCACGCTGTTCGCCGATCGCGGCATGCGCGCGGGGCTGAACCTGAGCGCCACGATTCCCGGCAGCAGCACGGTCAAGTACTACGTTGCGAGCGCGCTGTACCAGCAGTACGTGCCGGTGTGGCGCCACTTCCTCACGCTCTCTTTCCACGAGCGGGTCGATTACGGCGCCGGCTTCGGCGGCACGACCGGGCTGCCGCCGTATCGGCTGTTCTTCGGCGGCGGACCGGACTCGGTACGCGGGTTCCGCGAGAGCTGGCTCGGGCCGCGCGATCAGTTCGGCAATCCCTACGGCGGCAACTTCGATATCGTCAGTCAGAACGAGCTGCTGTTGCCGATGCCGGCCAAGTGGCGCCAGACCGCCCGCGTCAGCCTGTTCTTCGACATGGGCAACGTGTTCTACACCGGCTCGAAGGTGCGCTTCTTCCAGCCCGACGGGGTGACCCCGGTCACCTATCACCTGCATGGCTGGGGGAGCCTGCGCCGCTCGGTGGGTCTGTCGGTCGAGTGGCTCTCGCCGATGGGGCTGTTCCGCTTCAGCTACGGGGTGCCGCTGAACGCCCAGCGCGCGACGCTCGATACCTGGGGGGATCAGACGAGCGGCTTCCAGTTCACGGTCGGGCAGGCCTTCTAGCGGCCCGGGCGCACGCCCTGCGGTAGTGGTAAGATCGACGGCTTAGCCGCCCCCGAGAGGGGCGGATTTGCATGACACATAAGCCATTTTTGAGGTGGGTTTCCGTGAAGCGCTTGAGCAGAAGCCATTCAGTCCTTGGGATGATTGCCGCCGGATTGCTGATGACGGGGCTGGCCGCCGCGAGCGCCCAGGCAGCACAGCTGAAGGTCGGTGTGGTCAATTACGGCGTGCTGGTGCAGTCCTCTCCGCAGTACAAGTCGGCCATTGCCGCGCTGCGCACCGAGTTTGCACCGAAGCAGCAGCAGATGCAGGCCGAGGCGAAGAAGCTGCAAGCCCAGCAGCAGACCCTGCAGCGCAACCAGGCCACCATGACGCAGGACCAGGTGGCGCAGGCCGAACTCGATCTGCGTGAGAAGGTCGAGGCGTTCCGCCAGAAGTCGGTGAAGATCCAGGAGGCGCTGAACACCCAGCGCAACGAGAAGTTCAGCAAGGTGCAGAACGCCATCGCGCTGATCGTGCAGAAGTACGCCAAGCAGCACGGGTACAACCTGGTGATGATGAACGACGGGGTGATCTACGCCGATTCGGGCATGGATCTGACCCCGGCGATTCTGCAGCTGCTGAAGGCCGCTCCGGCGAAATAACCGGCGGCCGCCATGAGCGTCTCGATCGGAGAGCTCGCAGTCCGCTTCGGTTGCGAGCTGCAGGGCGATCCGGGCGTGACGGTCGAGCGGGTGGCGACGCTGGCGCAGGCCGATGCACAGTCGGTGGCCTTCGTCGCCAATCCTCGCTACCGGGCGCAGCTTGCGGCGACGCATGCGGCGGTGGTGGTGCTGGATGAAGCGAGTGCCGCAGACTGTCCGGTCGCGGCACTCGTGTGCAGCAATCCCCACGCGACGTTTGCGCGCATCGCCGCCGTGCTGCACCCGGCACCGGCCGGTCCCCCCGGGGTGCATCCCTCTGCGGTCGTGGCCGCCGACGCTGCGCTCGACCCCAGTGCCCATGTCGGTGCGCTGAGTGTGATCGGCGCCGGCGTGCGGCTCGGCCCGCGCGTGTACGTCGGTCCGCACTGTCTGATCGAGGACGGCGTGCAGATCGGCGCAGATGTGCGCCTGGTCGGGCGGGTGACGTTGTGCCGGGGCGTGACCGTCGGGGAGCGCACCATCATCCAGCCCGGTGCGGTGATCGGCGGGGATGGCTTCGGCTTCGCACAGGAGCGCGGCCGCTGGCTGAAGGTGCCGCAGATCGGCAGCGTGCGCATCGGCGCGGACGTGGAGATCGGCTCGAACACCACCATCGACCGCGGTGCGATCGAGGACACGGTGATCGAGGCGGGCGCCAAGCTCGACAACCTCATCCAGATCGGCCACAACGTGCGCATCGGCGCGCACACCGCGCTCGCGGCCTGTGTCGGGGTGTCTGGCAGCACCAGCATCGGACAGCACTGCATGATTGGCGGTCAGGTCGGCATCGGCGGTCACCTGACGATCTGCGACGGGGTGATGATCACCGGCTGCACCATGGTCAGCCATTCGGTCACGCGCCCCGGCGTATACTCCGGCGGCATTCCGCTCGAGGAGGCGCACACCTGGCGGCGCCTGGTCGGGCGCTTCAAACGCCTCGAATCCCTGGCCAAGCAGCTCAAGGCGATCGAGCGGCAGCGCGGCACGGCGCAGGATCTGGAAGAGGACGATGACTGAGACGCAACTCGATATCCACCGGGTGCTGCAGTTGCTGCCGCACCGCTATCCGTTTCTGCTGGTCGATCGCGTGCTCGAGTGGCACGCCGGGCAGAGCATCCGGGCGTTGAAGAACGTCACGTTCAACGAGCCGTTCTTTCCCGGCCATTTCCCAACCCGACCGGTGATGCCCGGGGTGATCATCATCGAGGCGCTGGCGCAGACCGCCGGGATCCTCACCTTCCTCAGCGCCGAGATCGTCCCGGACAAGGACAGCCGCTTTTATTTCGTCGGCATCGACAAGGCGCGCTTTCGCAAGCCGGTCGAGCCCGGCGATCAGCTCATTCTCAACGCCACCGTGGAGCGCTGCCTGCGCGGCATCTGGCGCTTCTCGACGCACGCGACGGTGGGGGAGAGCGAGGTGGCGCACGCGGAAATCATGGTCACGCCGGAGGCCGGTAAGTGATCGACCCGCGTGCCATCGTCTCACCGCACGCGCAACTCGCCGCGGATGTCTCGGTGGGCCCCTTCAGCATCATCGGGCCCGAGGTCAGCATCGGCCCGCGCACCATCATCGGTCCGCACGTGGTGATCAACGGTCCGACCCGCATCGGGGCGGACAACCACGTCTTTCAGTTCGCCTCCCTCGGCGATGCGCCTCAGGACAAGAAGTACCGCGGTGAGCCGACCCGGCTCGAGATCGGCGATCGCAACGTGTTTCGCGAGAACACCACGGTCAACCGCGGCACGACCCACGACCGCGGCGTGACGCGCATCGGCGATGACAACCTGTTCATGGCCTACTCGCACGTGGCGCACGACTGCGCGGTCGGCAGCAACACCGTGTTTGCCAACTGCGCCGCCCTCGGCGGACACGTGGAAATCGGCGACTGGGTGATTCTCGGCGGGCTGACCGCGGTACACCAGTTCAGCAAGGTCGGCGCACACGCCTTCCTCGCTGGCGGAGCGATCGTCACCCGAGACGTACCGCCGTACGTCATGGTGGCCGGCAATCCGGCGGTTCCGCACGCGGTGAACGCCGAGGGACTGAAGCGCCGCGGCTTCAGCACGGCACAGATTCGCAACATCCGCGAGGCGTACCGGATCGTCTACCGCAGCGATCTGCGCCTGACCGAGGCGCTCGAGCGGCTCGATGCGCGGGCGCCCGAGCAGCCCGAAGTGCAGGCCTTCGTCGCCTTCATCCGCAGCGCCGGGCGCAGCATCGTCCGATGAGCCGCCCGAGCGGCAGCGCCGGCGGGTCCGCCCTGGCGCGCCCGAGGCTGCGCATCGGCCTGGTGGCGGGGGAATCCTCCGGCGATCAGCTGGGCGCGGCGCTCATCGAGGCGTTGCGCGAGCGGGTCGGTGCGCTCGAGTGCTTCGGGGTGGCCGGGCCGAAGATGGCCGCCGCGGGCTGCGAGGTCTGGGAGAGCGCCGAATCGCTCGCCGTGATGGGCTTCACCGAGGTGCTGCCGCACCTGCCGCGGCTGATCCGGCTGCGTGCGACGCTGGCGCAGCGCTTCGCGGCTGCGCGGCCCGATGTGTTCATCGGCATCGATGCGCCCGCTTTCAACCTCGGGCTGGCCGCGCGGTTGCGCGCGGGAGGGCTGCTCACCGTGCAGTACGTGGCCCCGCAGGTCTGGGCATGGCGGCAGGGGCGCGTGCGCAAGATCGGCCGCGCCTGCGACCTGGTGTTGTGTTTGTTGCCCTTCGAGACCGACTTCTTCAGCGCGCACGGCGTCGATGCGCAGTTCGTCGGCCATCCACTCGCCGATCAGATTCCGCTGCACGTCGACCGCGCCGCGGCACGCGCAGCGCTCGGGCTTGCGCCCGAAGCGACGGTGGTGGCACTGCTGCCGGGCAGCCGCCTCGGGGAGGTCGCGCGGCTCGGTGAGGACTTCCTGGCGGCGGCCGCCTGGATCGGCGCGCGCCGCCCGGCGGTGCGCTTCCTCGCGCCGATGGCGAGCGCGCGGGCGCGCGAAGTCTTTCTGAGCAAGTACGCCCAAGTGCCGGATTTGCCACAGATCATGCTCACCGACGGGCAAGCCCAGCGTGTGCTCGCCGCGTGTGATGGCGCCCTGGTGGCCTCCGGAACCGCTACACTGGAGACGCTGCTCTCCCGGCGCCCCATGGTCGTGGCGTATCGCCTGGGCGGGCTTACGGCGTTTCTGCTGCGGAGACTCCGTCTGGTGAAGGTTCCCTACTTCTCACAACCGAATCTGCTGCTCGGACGCGCGTTCGTGCCCGAGTTCTTCCAGGAGGCCGTGAGCGGCGCGGGGCTCGGACAAGCGCTGCTCGAGCGTCTGGAGGATGCCGCCTACGGGCGTGAGCTCGCGGTCGAGTTCGAGCGGGTGCACCGCACGCTGCGCTGCGGCGGAGCGGGGCGCGCGGCGGATGCGATTCTGCGCCGGCTCGCCGACGCCCCCGGGGCGCAGGGCGGCTCATGAGTGCGCCTGCGGCCAACCGTTGCGTCGCAGGCGTCGATGAGGCCGGACGCGGTCCGCTCGCCGGGCCGGTGATCGCCGCGGCCGTCATCCTCGACCCGGCCCGGCCGATCGAGGGGCTCGCCGACTCGAAGACCCTGAGCGAGGCGGCGCGCGAGCGGCTCGCGCCCTTGATCCGGGCACGCGCACTGGCCTGGGCGCTCGGCAGCGCCGAGCGCGCCGAGATCGACACGCTCAACATCCTGCAGGCGACGCTGCTCGCGATGCGCCGCGCGTTGCTCGCGCTGCCGCTGCGCCCGACGCACGTGCAGATCGACGGTAATCGGGCCCCGGCGCTGGCTGACCTGGATTGCAGCGTCGAGACCGTGGTGCGCGGCGATGCCACGGTGGCGGCGATCGGTGCGGCCTCGATTCTCGCCAAGACCCATCGCGATGCGCACATGCGCGCGCTCGAGCGCACCTATCCGGGCTACGGCTTCGCCCGGCACAAGGGCTATGGCACCGCCGAGCACCTGGCCGCGCTCGCCCGTCTCGGCCCCTCGCCCGAGCACCGTCTGAGCTTCGCCCCGGTGCGCGCCGCCGAGGCGCGGAGGTAAGCGGTGAGCGTCGGCTTCGTTCATCTGCGGCTGCACACCGAGTACTCGCTGATCGACAGCGTGGTGCGGGTGCCGGAGCTGATCGAGGCGGTCGCCGGTGCCGGCATGGCGGCGGTGGCGGTGACCGACCAGAACAACCTCTTTGCGATGGTGAAGTTCTACCGCGAGGCGCTCGCGCGCGGGGTCAAGCCGCTGATCGGGGTGGATCTGCTCGTGCGCGAGGGCGCCGAGCGCGAGCCGCCGAGCCGTCTGACGCTGCTCTGTCAGTCGCAGACCGGCTATCGCAACGTGACGCGGCTGGTCAGTCGCGCCTACCTCGAGGGTCAGCAGCGCGGGGTGCCGCTGATCGAGCGGGAGTGGCTGACGAGCGAGTCGCTCGAGGGGCTGATCGGCCTGTCCTGCGCCACCGAGGGGGATGTGGGCCGCTCGCTTGCCAACGGGCGTGAGGCCGATGCCGAGGCGGCGCTCGAGCGCTGGCTGAGGCTGCTGCCCGAGCGCTACTACCTCGAGCTGCAGCGGCTCGGGCGGCCCGGGGAGGAGGCCTACATCGCAGCGGCGGTGGCGCTCGCGGCGCGCCGCGGCGTGCCGGTGGTGGCCACCAACGATGTGCGCTTCCTCAAGCCGCAGGACTTCGAGGCGCACGAGGCGCGGGTGTGCATTCACGACGGCGCGCAGCTCGCCGACCCAGCCCGTCCGCGCCGCTACAGCACCGCGCAATACCTGCGTACGCCGCAGGAGATGGCCGAGCTGTTTGCGGATCTGCCCGAGGCGCTTGCGAACACCGTGGAGGTGGCCCGGCGCGCCTCGTTGGTGCTCGATCTCGGCAAGCCGCGTCTGCCGCCGTATCCGGTGCCGGGGCAGATGAGCACCGAGGCGTTCCTGCGCACCGAGGCGGCCGCCGGCCTCGAGCGGCGCGTCGGTGAACTTGCCAGCCGCGGCCCGCCGCCTGATCCGAGTCTGTACGCGCAGCGCCTCGAGCGCGAGCTCGATGTCATCTGTCAGATGGGTTTCGCCGGCTACTTTCTCATCGTCGCGGATTTCATCCGCTGGGCGAAGGACAACGGCGTGCCCGTCGGTCCGGGCCGTGGCTCGGGCGCCGGCTCGCTCGTCGCCTACTGCCTCGGCATCACCGACCTCGATCCGCTGCGCTACGAGCTGCTCTTTGAGCGCTTCCTCAACCCCGAACGCGTCTCGATGCCGGACTTCGACGTCGATTTCTGCATGGCCGGCCGCGATCGGGTGATCGAGTACGTCGCGACCCGCTACGGACGCGAGCGCGTCTCGCAGATCATCACCTACGGCACCATGGCAGCCAAGGCGGTGGTGCGCGATGTCGGGCGCGTGCTCGGCATGAGTTACGGTTATGTCGATAAGATCGCCAAGCTCATTCCCTTCGAACTCGGCATCACCCTCGATGAGGCGCTCGAGAAAGAGCCGGAGCTGAAGAAGCTCTACCAGAGCGAGGAGGAGATCCGCACGCTGATCGATCTCGCCCGCTCTCTCGAGGGCCTCACGCGCAACGCCGGCATGCACGCCGGCGGGGTGGTGATCGCCCCCTCGGTGCTGACCGATTTCACGCCGCTGTACTGCGATGAGTCCGGTGGCAGTCTCGTGACGCAGTTCGACAAGGACGACGTCGAGGCCGCCGGGCTCGTCAAGTTCGACTTCCTCGGCCTGCGCACCCTCACCATCATCGACTGGGCGGTGAAGGACATCAACGCCAAGCGCGCCGCGCGCGGGGAGCCGCCGCTCGATATCAGCAAGATTCCGCTCGACGATGCGAGCACCTACGAGCGGGTGTTCAAGAGCGCGCAGACCGTGGCGGTGTTCCAGTTCGAGTCGGCCGGCATGCGCCGGATGCTGAAGGACGCCCGGCCCGACCGCATCGATGATCTGATCGCCCTCGGGGCGCTGTACCGGCCGGGGCCGATGGACCTGATACCGGAGTACATCGCCTGCAAGCACGGCAAGAAGCCCGAGTACCTGCATCCGGAAATGCAGCAGGTGCTCGGGGTCACCCACGGGGTGTTCGTCTACCAGGAGCAGGTGATGCAGATCGCCCAGCGCCTGGCCGGCTACACCCTCGGTGGGGCGGACCTGCTGCGCCGCGCGATGGGCAAGAAAAAGCCCGAGGAGATGGCCAAGCAGCGCGGGGTGTTCATCGCCGGGGCCGCCGCGCGCGGCATCGGCGAGGCGGTGGCCAACGCGATCTTCGACCAGATGGAGAAGTTCGCCGGCTACGGTTTCAACAAGTCGCACGCCGCTGCCTATGCGCTGCTGTCGTATCAGACGGCCTACCTGAAGGCGCACTATCCGGGCGAGTTCATGGCCGCGGTGCTCTCGGCCGACATGGATCACACCGACAAGGTGGTGACGCTGATCCGCGAGTGCGCGGAGATCGGCCTGACGGTGCTGCCGCCGGATGTGAACCGCTCGCAGTACGTGTTTGCCGCCGAGGGGCGCGTGATCCGCTACGGCCTCGGTGCGGTGCGCGGCGTCGGGCAGGGCGCGGCCGAGGCGCTGATCGGCGAGCGCGAGGCGCGCGGTCCGTTCACCAGTCTGGAGGATCTGTGCCGGCGGCTCGATCTGCAGAAGCTCAACCGCCGCGTGCTCGAGGCGCTGCTGCGCTGCGGCAGCTGCGATGGGCTCGGCGCCAATCGCGCCACGCTCATGGAGCACCTGCCGACGGCGATGCAACTCGGTGAGCAGGACTCCAAGGCGAGCCGCGCCGGACAGGACGACCTGTTTGGCCTCGCCGCCCCGCAGCCGAGTGCGCCGGCGGCGGCGAGCACCGCGGAGCTGCCCGAGTGGCCGGAGTCGGTGCGACTCGCCGGTGAGCGCGAGACCCTCGGGTTGTATTTGACCGGTCATCCGATGGCCGCCTACGAGGCGGGGCTCGCGCGCCTGGTAAGCCACCGCATCGGCAATCTGCTCGGCGAGCGGCCGATGCCCGGGATGGAGGGCCCGCGCGGGCGGGGCGGGCGTCCGGTCACCGTTGCCGGCCTGATCGACGAGGTGCGCAAGCGCGGCCCGCGCGTGATCCTCACCCTCGATGACGGTACCGGCCGGATCGAGGCGAGTCTGTTCGATGAGCAGTTCCAGCAGTACCGCGCGCTCATCAGCAAGGACGCGCTGGTGCTCGCCGAGGGGCAGCTGCGCTTCGATGATTTCGCCGACGGCTGGCGCATCGGCGTGCGCCGTCTCACCGAGCTCGCCAAGGTGCGCGAGCAGCAGGCGCGGCGCATCGTGCTGAAGTGGCCGCGGCGCGCCGATGCGCCAGCGCTGCAGCGGCGGCTTGCCGAACTGCTCGGGCGCTACCGGCCGGGACCGTGCGCGCTCGCCGTCGAGTACGCCACCGAGAGCGCCCGCGGCATGCTCGCCTTCGGCGCCGAGTGGTCCGTGCAGCCGGTCGCGGAGCTGATCGAGGCGCTCGAGGCGCTGCTCGGCGGGGCGGCCGTGCACGTGCTCTACAGCGCCCCGGCCGATGCGCCGCAGCGCTCGGCCGACGGGCGCTAGGGGCGGCGCTTGCACGCTGGGCGCGCCGCCCGTACCCTCGCGCCCAGCACGAGACAACTCCGGTAATCCGCATGGCCGTCGCCTTTCTCGATTTCGAACAGCCCATCGCCGAGCTCGAAGCGAAGATCGAGGAGCTCAAGCACGTCACCTGCGACCCCGAGGTCAACATCCAGGAGGAGATCGCGCGGCTGCAGGCGAAGAGCCGCCAGCTCACCACCAGCATCTTCGCCAACCTCACTCCCTGGCAGATCACGCAGCTCGCGCGCCACCCGCACCGGCCCTATACGCTCGATTACATCGGCGCGCTGTGCACGGATTTCAACGAGCTGCACGGCGATCGGATGTATGCCGATGACGGGGCGATCGTGGGCGGGCTGGCGCGCATCGAGGGCCGTCCGATCGTCATCATCGGCCACCAGAAAGGCCGCGACACCAAAGAGCGCGTGCGGCGCAACTACGGCATGCCGCGGCCCGAGGGCTACCGCAAGGCGCTGCGCCTGATGCAGCTCGCGGAGCGTTTCGACCTGCCGCTGGTGACGCTGATCGATACGCAGGGCGCTTATCCGGGCGTCGGCGCCGAGGAGCGCGGCCAGAGCGAGGCGATCGCGCGCAACCTGCTCGAGATGTCGACCCTGGCGATTCCGATCGTCTCGGTGGTGACGGGCGAGGGCGGCTCGGGCGGGGCGCTCGCCATCGGGGTGTGCGACCGGCTGCTGATGCTGCAGTACAGCATCTACTCGGTGATCTCCCCGGAGGGTTGTGCCTCGATTCTCTGGAAGAGCCAGGACAAGCGCGAGGCGGCCGCCGAGGCGCTGAACATGACCGCCGAGCGGCTCGAGCGGCTCGGCCTGGTCGATGAGGTGATCGAGGAGCCCCTCGGCGGGGCGCACCGCGATCCGGCAACCACCGTCGGGCGGCTGAAGGCGGCCATCCTGACCCATCTGGATGCGCTCGAGGCGCTGCCGCGCGAGCGGCTGGTGCCGCTGCGCGCCGAGCGCATCGCCGGCTTCGGCGTGTACGGAGAGAGCGCCTCGTGAGCGCACCGCGGCGGGGCGTGCGGCCCGCCCGGGCATTCTCGAGCGAGCGGCTGAGTGAGCGCCTGGCGGCGCTGCTGCCGGAGTTCCCCCACGTAGCGCTGTGCGTCGCATTCAGCGGCGGCATCGACTCGACGGCGCTGCTGGCGGCGCTCGCCGGGGTGCGCGCCAGGCACTTCGCTCTGCGCGCGGTCCACATCGATCATGGTCTGCACCCCGACTCCGCCCAGTGGGCGCGCCACTGCCGAGCACTCGCGCGCCGCCTCGGCGTGCCGCTGAAGGTGGTGCGCGTCACCGTGGCGCGCCGGCCGGGGGGCTCGCTCGAGGAGGCCGCACGCGCCGAGCGCTACCGGGCCCTGGCGCGGCTGCTTGCCCCGGCCGAGGTGCTGCTCACGGCCCACACCCAGGACGATCAGCTCGAAACGGTGCTGCTGCAGTTGTTTCGCGGCTGTGGACTGCCCGGACTCGCCGCCATGCCCGAGCTCGCCGCCTTCGGTCCCGGCCGCCACGCCCGTCCGCTGCTCGGTTTCACCCGCGCGCAGCTCGCGCCCTGGGTCGAGGCCGCCGCGCTGAGGGTGCTCGAGGATCCGAGCAATGCCGATGAGCGCTTCGATCGGAACTACCTGCGCCGCCAGGTGCTGCCGGCGGTGCGCACACGCTGGAGCGCAGTGGGCGCGGCGGTGGCGCGCACTGCGCGGCACGCGGCCGAGGGCCAGCGGCTGCTCGAGACCCTGGCGCGTGCCGACCTCGAGCGGGCCAGCGACGGAGCGGCGCTGTCGGTGAAAGCGCTGCGTGCGTTGAGTGCGGCGCGCCGGCGCAACGCGCTGCGCTACTGGATCGCGCAGGGCGGGCACACCGTGCCCGATGCGCGCCGGCTCGAGCAGATCGCCAGCGCCGTGATCGAGGCACGCGCCGATGCCCATCCGCAGGTCGCCTGGGGCGAGTGGCGGGTTGAGCGCCAGGCCGATCGGCTGGTGCTCGAACCGGGCGCGCACCGGGGGCGGCACGCCGCCCCGGTCGAGGAGATCCGCTGGGATCCGCGCCGCTCGCCGCGCTGCGAGCTGCCCGAGGGTTGCGGGGTGCTCGAGCTGCGACCCGATGCGCACGGTCCACTCGATCTGCAGGCGCTCGGCGCGCCGCTCACGGTGCGTTGGCGGCGTGGCGGGGAGCGCCTGCGCTTGCACCCGGGCGGGGCGCGCCGAGCGCTGAAAAGTCTGCTGCAGGAGGCGCGCGTGCCGCCGGCCGAGCGCTCCCGATTGCCGCTGGTGTTCTGCGACGGCACGCTGCTCGCGGTGGCGGACCTGTGGCTCGAGGCGAGCGTGCGCGCGGCGCGCGGCGCGACCCACCGCGCGCGGCTGCTCTGGCACAAGACGCCCCACTAACCGCACCGATTGTGCTACGCTGTCGGCCCGTCGTGCATGCAGCCATGAACACCCGGCAGCGTTTCCAACGGCGGATCACCTGAAGCTATCGATTCTATGACGCGATTCGTATTCGTCACCGGCGGTGTCGTGTCCTCGCTCGGCAAAGGTATTGCCAGCGCGTCACTCGGCGCCATCCTCGAGGCGCGCGGCCTGAAGGTCGCGATGGTCAAGCTCGATCCGTACATCAACGTCGATCCGGGCACCATGAGCCCGTTTCAGCACGGCGAGGTATTCGTCACCCAGGACGGCACCGAGACCGACCTCGATCTCGGCCACTACGAGCGCTTCGTGCGCACCACCACCGGACGCAACAGCAACTTCACCACCGGGCGGATCTACGAGCGGGTCATCGCCAAGGAGCGCCGCGGCGATTATCTCGGCGCCACGGTGCAGGTGATTCCGCATATCACCGATGAGATCAAGCGCAGCATTCACCTCGGGGCCGAGGGCGCCGATGTGTGCATGGTCGAGATCGGCGGCACGGTCGGGGACATCGAGTCGCTGCCGTTCCTCGAGGCGATCCGCCAGCTCGGCGTCGAGCTCGGACGTACCCGCTGCGTCTACCTGCACCTGACATTGGTGCCGACGGTGGGCGGCTCGGGGGAGATCAAGACCAAGCCGACACAACACTCGGTCAAGGAGCTGCGCGGCATCGGCATTCAGCCCGATGTGCTGCTGTGCCGCTGCAAGCATCCGCTGCCCGAGGAGCAGCGGCGCAAGATCGCGCTGTTCACCAACGTCGAGGAGCGCGCCGTGATCTCGGCGATCGATGCCGAGGACATCTATCAGATTCCGATGTTGCTGCACGAGCAGGGCCTCGATGACATCGTGGTCGGCAAGCTCGGACTCGAGGTGCCCGCCACCGACCTCACCGAGTGGCGCCAGGTGGTTGCCGCCAAGGCCAACCCCGACGGTCAGGTCGACATCGCCATGGTCGGCAAGTACGTGCAGATCCGCGACTCGTACCTCTCGCTGCACGAGGCGCTGATGCACGGCGGGCTCAAGAGCCGCACCCGCGTCAACATCCACTACATCGAGTCGACCGACCTTGAGACCCAGGGGACGCACGCGCTCGAGGGGATGGATGCGATCCTGGTGCCGGGCGGGTTCGGCGAGCGCGGCATCGAGGGCAAGATTCTCTCGGTGCGCTATGCGCGCGAGCACGGCGTGCCGTACCTCGGCATCTGCCTCGGCATGCAGGTGGCGATCGTCGAGTACGGCCGGCACGTGCTCGGCCTCAGCGGGGCGAACAGCACCGAGTTCAACCGCGCCACCGCCCATCCGGTGATCGCGCTGATCAGCGAGTGGCGCGATCAGGAGCGCGGCACGCAGCTGCGGGATGAGGGCTCGGCCAAGGGCGGCACCATGCGCCTCGGCGCCCAGGAGGTGCTGCTGGGTGCCGGGACGCGCGCGCGCGACATCTACGGCAAGGACGTCATCCTCGAGCGGCATCGCCACCGCTTCGAATTCAACAACAACTTCCTCGAGCGCTACCGCGAGGCGGGACTGCGCTTCTCGGGGTTCTCGCGCGACGGACTGGTCGAGGTGATCGAGCTGGCGAATCACCCCTGGTTCGTGGCCACGCAGTTTCACCCCGAGTTCACCTCCACGCCGCGCGACGGCCATCCGCTGTTCACCGGGTTCATCCGCGCCGCGCGCGCCCAGCGCGCCGCGCTGCTGCCGCAGGCGGCGCTCGCCTGAGAGGGCCATGCAGCTCGCCGGGGCGCAAATCGGGATCGACCAGCCGTTGCTCGTCATCGCCGGGCCGTGCGTGATCGAAAGCGAGACGCTCGTGCAGGAAGTGGCCGGGCGAATGGTGGAAATCACGCGGCGGCTGGCGCTGCCGTACGTGTTCAAGGCGTCCTTCGACAAGGCGAACCGATCCTCCGGCAAGAGCTTTCGCGGCCCGGGGCTCGAGCGCGGTCTGAAGGTGCTCGAGGGGGTGCGGCGCGCGTTCGCCGTGCCGGTGCTCACCGACGTGCACGAGGACACCCCGCTCGCAGAGGTCGCCGCGGTGGTCGATGTGCTGCAGACCCCGGCGTTTCTCTGCCGGCAGACGAATTTCATCCTGGCCGTGGCCGCCTGTGGCAAGCCGGTCAATATCAAGAAGGGCCAGTTTCTCTCGCCCTGGGAAATGCGCAACGTCGTCGAGAAGGCGCGCTCCACCGGCAATGAGGACATCCTGGTCTGCGAGCGCGGGTTCACGTTCGGCTACAACAATCTGATCGCCGATATGCGCTCGCTTGCGATCCTGCGCGAGTGCCGCTGCCCGGTGATCTTCGATGCCACCCACTCGGTGCAGCTGCCTGGCGGACGCGGGGCGAGCTCCGGCGGGCAGCGTGAGTTCGTGCCAGTGCTGGCGCGCGCGGCGGTGGCCGCCGGGGTGGCCGGGGTGTTCATGGAAACCCATCCCGATCCGGCGCAGGCCCTGTCCGACGGGCCGAATGCCTGGCCGCTCGGGCGCATCGAGCCGCTGCTCGAGACACTGAAGGCGTTGGATGCGGCCGCCAAGGCGCGGCCGTTCGAAGAATCTCTCCTGGCGCAAGAAGGACTGGAACGATGAGCCGAATCGCCGATATCCGCGGTCGCGAGATCCTCGACTCCCGGGGCAACCCCACCGTCGAGTGCGATGTGATCCTTGATTCCGGCGCGCTCGGGCGTGCCGCGGTGCCCTCCGGCGCCTCGACCGGCACCCGCGAGGCGGTGGAGTTGCGCGACGGGGACAAGAAGCGCTACCTCGGCAAGGGCGTGCTGAAGGCGGTCGAGCACGTCAACACGGTGCTCAGGCAGGCGCTGCTCGGCGCCGACCCGCGCGATCAGGCTGCGCTCGATGCGCGCATGATCGAGCTCGACGGCACCGAGAACAAGGCGCGACTCGGGGCGAATGCGATTCTGGCAGTGTCGCTGGCGAGCGCGCACGCCGCGGCGCGCGATGCGCGCCTGCCGCTGTACCGCTACCTCGGCCAGACATTGTGCGCCGGGCGCGAGCCGCTGATGCCCGTGCCGATGATGAACATCATCAATGGCGGTGCGCACGCCAACAACAGCCTCGACATCCAGGAGTTCATGATCCTGCCGGTCGGCGCGCCGAGCTTTCGCGAAGCGCTGCGCTACGGCGCAGAGGTGTTCCACGCCCTGAAGAAGCTGTTGAACGACCGCGGGCTCGCCACCTCGGTCGGCGACGAGGGCGGTTTCGCGCCGAACCTCGGCTCGAACTCCGAGGCGCTCGAGGTGATCCTGCAGGCGATCGAGAAGGCCGGCTACGCTCCCGGGCGCGACATCTACCTCGGTCTCGATGCGGCCAGCTCCGAGTTTTACCGCAATGGCAGCTACGAGTTGAAGGCCGACGGGCGGCGTTTCTCGAGCGCGGCGTTCACCGACTATCTGGCCGATCTCGCCCACCGCTACCCGATCGTCAGCATCGAGGACGGCATGGCCGAGGGTGACTGGGATGGCTGGGCGCAGCTGACGCGCGCGCTCGGGGAGCGTTACCAGCTGGTCGGCGATGACGTGTTCGTCACCAACACGCGCATCCTGCGCGAGGGCATCGAGAAGCACGTGGCCAACGCGGTGCTGATCAAGCCCAACCAGATCGGCACGCTCACCGAGACGCTCGCGGCGATCAACATGGCCGACCAGGCGCACTACGCCGCGGTGGTCTCGCACCGCTCCGGGGAGACCGAGGATGCGAGCATTGCCGATCTGGCCGTGGCCACGGCCGCCACGCAGATCAAGACCGGCTCGCTGTCGCGCTCGGATCGGATCGCCAAGTACAACCAGCTGCTGCGCATCGAGGCGGAGCTCGGCAAGGTGCGCTATGCGGGCCGGGACGCCTTCCCGGTGAAGATTTGATCGGCCGCGCCGGCGCCCGTAAGCTCCCGGGCTGTCGGTTGCCGGCCGGATGATGGGGACGGGGATCCGTTGAAACTGCTCGCCGCCGCTTTGCTCGCCGCCCTGGTGCTCCTGCAGTACCGGATCTGGATCTCGGGCGAGGGGGTCCGGCCGGTGTATCGGCTCGAGCGGGCGGTCGCCGCGCAGGAGAAGCTCAACGCGCGGCTCACGCGGCGCAACGCCCGTCTCGCCGCCGAGGTGGCCGATCTGAAGACCGGCACCGCCGCGCTCGAGGAGCGGGCGCGCAGCGAACTCGGCATGATCGGTCCGCATGAGACGTTCTACATGGTCGTCGAACCGCCGCGCTTCCCGCCGGCCGATCGCCGCTGACCCATGCGCTACTGGCTGGTGATGCCCGCCGCCGGCATCGGCCGTCGGTTCGGCACTGAGCGTCCCAAGCAGTACGCCGCGCTCGCCGGTCGGACCGTCATCGAGTGGGCACTGGCGCCATTTTTGCGCGATACGCGCTGCGCCGGCGTGATGGTGGCGCTCGCGCCGGGCGATCCGTACTGGCCGACGATCGCCCCGGCAGCGGTGCACACCACCCCCGGGGGCGCCGAGCGCAGCGACTCGGTGCGCAACGCGCTCGCGGCGCTCGCTCCGCGCGCCGCGGCCGAGGACTGGGTGCTGGTGCACGATGCGGCGCGCCCGTGCCTGCCGGGGCAGGATCTGGAGCGGCTGCTCGGCAGCCTTGCGGCGCATCCGCTCGGCGGGCTGCTCGCCACGCCTGCCGCCGACACCCTCAAGCGCGCCGATGCGCACGGTGCGGTGGCCGAGACGGTCGATCGGGCCGGGCTGTGGCGTGCCCTGACGCCGCAGATGTTTCGCTACGGGCCGCTCTGTGCCGCGCTCGATCAGGCGCACGCCGCGCAGCGCCGCCCGACCGATGAGGCGCAGGCGCTCGAGTGGGCCGGGCAGCACCCGGTGCTGGTGGCCGGCTCGGCGGCCAATCTGAAGATCACGACCGCGGCGGATCTGACCATCGCTGCGGCACTGTTGGAGGCGGCGGCATGAGAGTCGGTTCGGGTTTCGATGTGCACGCGTTCGCTCCGGGCGATCACATCATGTTGGGCGGGGTGCGCGTGGCGCACACCGAGGGCGTGCTCGCCCACTCCGACGGGGATGTGCTGCTGCATGCCCTGACCGATGCGCTGCTCGGTGCGGCGGGGCTCGGCGACATCGGGCAGCACTTCCGCGACACCGATCCGCGCTGGCGGGGCGCTGACAGCGCGCACTTCGTGCGCGCCACCCTCGCGATGCTGCGCGAGCGCGGGCTGCGGGTGGGCAATGCCGACCTCACGCTGCTCGCCGAGCGGCCGAAACTCGGTCCGCATCGCGAGGCGATCCGCGCACGCATCGCCGAGCTGCTCGAGGTCGCGCCCGAGGCGGTCAACGTCAAGGCGACCACCACCGAGAAGCTCGGCTTCCTCGGGCGTGCCGAAGGCATCGGCGCACAGGCGGTCGTGCTGCTCGATGGTCCCTGAGGCGGCTCTTGATCCGCCGCGCGCCCATGGGGCGGCGCTGGCGAGGGTGAGCGTGCGTACGGCACCGGAGGACTTCTACGTCGAGGAGTCCCTCGGCTTCGCGCCATCGGGCAGCGGTGCGCACGTGCTGCTGCAGGTGCGCAAGCGCGATGCCAATACCGCGTGGGTGGCGCGCGAGCTGGCCCGATTCGCCGGCTGCCGTGCCGCCGATGTGGGCTACGCCGGGCTGAAGGACCGCCATGCGGTCACGGTGCAGTGGTTCTCGGTGCCGCGCGCGGCGCACTCGGGGCTCGAGTGGGCGGGGCTGAGCGGGCCGGGCTTTGAGGTGCTCGCTGCGCACGCACACAGCCGCAAGTTGCCGCGCGGGGCGCATGCGGGCAATTGCTTTCGCATCATCGCGCGCGGGGCGCCGCCGCCGCCCGCAGCGCTGCAGGAGCGGGTGCGCCGCATCGAAGCGCAGGGCGTGCCGAACTATTTCGGTCCGCAGCGCTTCGGGCGCGAGGGGGCCAATCTGGAGCGGGCGGCGGCCGATCCGCGCACGCTGCGCCCGAGCGAGCGCGGCTTCGTGCTCTCGGCCGCCCGCAGCCTGGTGTTCAACGCCGTGCTCGCCGAGCGGGTCGGCGCGCAGAGCTGGGCGCAGCTGCAGTCCGGGGATCGCGCCGTGCTCGATGGTCGCGGCAGTCATTTCGCGGTCGAGGAGCCCGATGCGACGCTCGCGGCGCGCTGCGAGCGGCTCGAGATCCACCCCAGCGGGCCGCTCTGGGGCGCCGGGGAGCTCGACTCGCAGGGGGCCGTGCGCGAGCTTGAGCAGCGCGTGGCCGGCGCGTACGCGCCGTTGTGCGCGCGGCTCGAGGCGGCCGGCATGCGCCAGGAGCGGCGCGGCCTGCGGGTGGCCGTACGCGAACTCAGCGTGCAGTGGCAGCCCGGGGCCGTGGTGCTGGCGTTTCGCCTGGCGCGCGGGGCATACGCCACGGCAGTGCTGCGCGAGCTGTTCGCGCTCGAGGACTACGAGGACAGCAGCACGTAGAGGGCTCCGGTACCGCCGTCGACGGCACGCGCCGAGACGAACGCGAGCACCGGCGAGAGCCGTCGCAGCACCGAGGCGACCATGCCCTTCAAGACCGGTCCACGGTGCCCCGAGCGCAGACCCTTGCCGTGAATGATGCGCACGCAGCGCCAGCGGCGCGCCAGCGCTTCGGCCAGGAACTCCCGCAGCGCCGCGCGCGCCTGCTGCATCGTGAGCCCGTGCAGGTCGAGTTCGGCCTGCACCCGAAATTCCCCGCGCCGCAGCCGCCGCAGCAGCTGCAGCGATACCCCTTCGCGGCGAAACACGAGCGCCTCCCCGCTGGCGAGCAGCGGATCGATCGGCTCACCGGCGAGGCTCTCCTCGAGCACGGCCAGCCGGTCGGCGCGGCTGAAGCGCGCCGCCGGAGGCGGCTTGGGCCGCCCGCCGGGGGGGCTCGGCGGCTCGAGCCGCCGCACGTCGCGCACGGCCTCGCGGAACAGCCGCCAGTCATCTTCGCAGTCTGATGCGCACACGCTTCCTCCGCGGAATTTGCTTCCAGTATAGTCGCGCCCTTCCCGAGGATTGTCCTCGCCGAGACAGCGCCGCCCCGTGAAAATACTGCTCAGCAACGATGACGGCTACCACGCTCAGGGCATCCGCGTGCTGCGGAGCAAGCTGGCGGACCTCGCCGAGGTTACCGTGGTTGCTCCGGACCGCAACCGCAGCGGCGCCAGCAATTCCCTCACGCTCGATATGCCGCTGCGCGTACTCGAGATCGAGCCGGGCCTGTACTGCGTGCAGGGCACCCCGACCGACTGCGTGCACCTGGCGATCACTGGACTCTTTGACTTCGAGCACGACATGGTGGTCTCGGGCGTCAACGACGGGGCCAACCTCGGCGATGACGTGCTCTATTCCGGCACGGTGGCCGCAGCGATCGAGGGGCGCTTCCTCGGTCTGCCGACGCTGGCGATTTCGCTGTGCACGCATCCGGGCAGCGGCGCGCACTTCGACACCGGTGCGGCGGTGGCCCATCGGCTGATCGCCGAGATGCTCGAGCGGCCGCTCGACAACTCGCTCATCCTCAACGTGAACGTGCCGGACGTACCGCTCGAGGCGCTGCGCGGGTTTCGCGCTACGCGGCTCGGCTACCGCCATCGGTCCGAGCCAGTCATTCCGGCGCGCGACCCGCGCGGCCGGCCGGTGTACTGGGTGGGGCCGGCCGGGGCGCAGCAGGATGCCGGTCCAGGCACGGATTTTCATGCCGTCGCCGAGGGCTACGTGTCGATCACGCCGCTGCAGATCGACCTGACACGCCACGCGGCGCTCGCACCGCTGCAGAGTTGGCTGGAGCGGCTCGATGAGTGATCTGCGCCTCTCGGGCATCGGCATGACCTCGGCGCGCACCCGCGACCGGCTGGTGCAGCGGCTGCGCGAGCAGGGCATCGACAATCTCGCCGTCCTCGATCGCATCCGCAACGTGCCACGGCACATCTTTGTCGATGAGGCGCTCGGCAGCCGCGCCTACGAGGACACGGCGCTGCCGATCGGCTTCGGTCAGACCATCTCCCAGCCCTATATCGTGGCGCGCATGAGCGCCGCGCTGCTCGAGGGCGGCGCGCTCGCCAACGTGCTCGAGGTGGGCACCGGCTGCGGCTATCAGAGCGCGGTGCTGGCGCCGCTCGTGGAGCGCCTGTTCACCATCGAGCGCATCGCCGGGCTGCTCGAGCGCGCCAAGGAGCGGCTGCGCGAGCTCGAGATCCGCAATGTCAGGTTTCATCACGGCGATGGTGCACAGGGCTGGAAGACGCACGCACCGTTTGACGGCATTCTGGTGGCGGCCGCGCCCCTGGTGGTGCCGCCGGTGCTGTTGCGTCAGCTCGCCCCCGGCGGGCGGCTGATCGTGCCGGTGGGACCGGAAGGCGAGCAGGAGTTGCTGCGTTTCACCCGCCAGGAGGCCGGCGTGGTGCGCGAATCCCTCGGTCGTGTCGCGTTCGTGCCACTGCTCGGTGGCAAGGGCTGAATGCGCGTGATACGGCGCGAACTGCAGAGCGCAACCGATTGAAATCGAAATGCATTGCGTGCGCATTCCGGCGGGCGGTGCCGCCGGTGCCCGGCGCGTGGGCGCTCGCCGGCGTCGCTGCGGCGAAACGCTTGCAATGCGAAATTGGCCATGGTTAACATAGCGCCGTCTCTCACTGGCGACATGCGCGCTGCCGGGGGACAAAAGGAGAAGGCACAGGGAGGAGGGGCGCTGAGAGAAAAGCAACAGTTTGATCGCGACCCTTGCAAAGCAATAACACGGCTGCGCGGCGGGAGACCGTCCGGCGCGGCGGGACGCGAAATCCCAACCCCTTCCCCTGTGTCTTCTTCGCCGCGCGCCGGTCAGTCGAAAAACAGCGCCGCGGCGACCCGACGGTCCTCGTGCACCAGAATGTTGAAGGTGCGGCAGGCCGCGCCGAGATCCATCACCTCGAGTCCGATGCCCCGCTCGCTGAAGGCTGAGCGGATCGGCGGCGGTGCGAAGCGTTGGCGGCTGCCGGTGCCGACCAGCACCAGCTGCGGCTCGAGCGCGAAGATCGTCTCCAGATGCGCCACCTCGAGCGCCTCGAAGCGCACCGGAGCCCACTCGGTGATGAGCCGCTCGGCGCTGAGGATGCAGCTCGCGCGCACCACCGTCTCCCCGATGCGCAGCGCCTGCGCCGAGTAGGCGCGCACCGTGTTGACCTGCGTGCCGTTCTCTAATGTGAATCGCATGACGGTACGATACCGCCCGTGAGCGAACTCGTCATCGTCATTGCGGATTTGTATCTCGGCGCCGCGGCCGAGGCGCCAGCGGGTGCGCGCGGGGCGCTGGCGGCGCTCGAGACGCTGGGGCGCTTCGCGCGCCGCACGCCACTCGAGCACGGCTGGCGCGAGTGGGTGGCCGGCTGGCTCGGGCTCGCGCGCTACGCGGCGCTGCCGGCGGCGAGCGTGGCGGGCGCCGCGGCGAGCGGGCCGCTCGGCCCGGCCGTGTGGCTCGCCGAGCCGCTGCACCTCACCGAGGGGGTGGGACGGGTGCACCTGGAGCGGCGCGGGCGGCTGCGCTTGAGCGCCGAGGAGTGCACGCGGCTCGCCACGGATTTCAACGCGCTGTTCGGCCCGAGCGCACTGGCGCTCGCGCCCCTGCCGAGCGGCGCGTTCGTGCTTTCGGGGCCGCCGGCAGAGGGGGCGCAGACTCTGGAGCCGGCGCGGGTGGCGGCCGGCCCGCTCGCCGAGGCGCTGGCGCAGGGTCCGGGGTCGGCAGCACTGCGGCGACTCGGGGCGGAACTGGAGATGTGGCTGTATACCCATCCGCTCAACGCTGAGCGGGCTGGCCGCGGGGTGCCGCCGGTCTCGACGCTGTGGCTCTGGGGCGGCGGGGCTCCGTGCGCCGAGCGGGCCGAGCGGACGCTGCCGGCGCAGGCACTGGGTATCGATGCGTACGTCGATGGCCTGATCTGTCTCGGGGCCGACACGCCGTGCGCGGTGAGCCCGCCGCACTGGCCGTATGCGCCCGGCCGTCCGATCGAGCGTGCGCTGCACGTGCTCGAGGTGCGCGAGGTGCTCTGGCGCGAGCCGGGCGCCGACCTGCTCGGCGCGCTCGCCGTGCTCGACCGGGAGTGGTTTGCCCCGGCGCTCGCAGCGCTGCGGACCGGGGAGCTCGAGCGTCTGTGGCTGCTGGCGAATGACCGGGCGTGGTCGTTGCGCGCACGCGATCTGTGGCGCCGCTGGCGGCGCGGGCGGGCCGGATTGGAGGCGCTGACATGATGCTGCGCGTGGTGCGTCGCGCGAGCGGCGCTGAGACGCTCACGCTGCCCGCGGCGCTGCATCCGGTGCTGCACCGCGTGTATCGCGCCCGCGGAGTGCGCAGCGCCGAGGATCTCGACACCTCGCTCGAGCGGCTCGCGCCGGTGAGCACGCTGGAGTCGGTCGAGGCGGCCGCCGAGCTGTTGCTCGCCCAGCGCGATGGCGGGCGCATTCTGGTGATCGGGGATTTCGATGCCGATGGGGCGACGAGCACCGCGCTGATGCTGCGGGCGCTGCGTGCGTGGGGCTTTACGGCCGATTTTCTGGTGCCCAACCGCTTTGCGTTCGGCTACGGGCTGACGCCGCAGATCGTGCGCGTGGCGGCCGAGCGCGCCCCGAGCCTGATCGTCACGGTGGACAACGGCATTGCCAGCCTCGCCGGCGTCGCCGAGGCGCGCGCGCTCGGCATCGAGGTGCTGATCACCGATCATCACCTGCCGGGCAGCGAGCTGCCCGAGGCGCGCGTCATCGTCAATCCCAACCTGCCCGCGAGCCGCTTCGCGAGCCGTGCGCTTGCCGGGGTCGGGGTCGCCTTCTACGTGCTCGCCGCGCTGCGTCGGCGGCTCGAGGCGGCCGGGCTCCTCGGCGCCAACGCCCCGGGGGTGGCCGAGTGGCTCGACCTGGTCGCCCTCGGCACCGTCGCCGATCTGGTGCCGCTCGATCGCAACAACCGCGTGCTCGTGGCGCAGGGCTTGCGGCGCATCCGCGCCGGGCGCTGCGTCGCCGGCATCCGCGCGCTGCTCGAGGCGGCCGGGCGGCCCCTCGGGCGCACCAGCACCTCGGATCTGGGCTTCGCCGTGGCGCCGCGGCTCAATGCCGCCGGGCGGCTCGATGACATGTCGATCGGCATTCACTGCCTGCTCGAGGCGCCGGCAGCGGCCGGCGCGCTTGCCGCGCGGCTCGATGCGCTCAATCGCGAGCGGCGCGAGATCGAGGCGCGCATGCAGGCCGAGGCGTTTGCGGCGGTGCGGGTGTTGGATCAGAGGCACGCCCGCGCGGTGCAGCGCAATGCGGTGTGCCTGTTCGATGCGAGCTGGCATCAGGGCGTGGTGGGTCTGGTGGCAAGCCGCGTCAAGGAGCGGGTGCGCCGGCCCGTGATCGCCTTTGCGCTCGCCGAGGATGGCGATCTGCGCGGCTCGGCGCGCTCGGTGCCCGGCGTGCACATCCGCGATGTGCTGGCGCGGCTCGATGCGCGCCATCCGGGACTGATCGGCCGCTTCGGCGGGCATGCCATGGCGGCCGGCCTGACGCTGGCGCGCGATCGGCTCGATGAGTTTGCCCTGTTGTTCGATGCCGAGGTGGCCGAGTGGTCGGCGCACCTGGCGCTCGCCGATGCGATCGAGACCGACGGGGAGCTCGCGGTCGAGGAGATCGCGCTCGAGACCGCCGAGGCGCTGCGCGCCGCCGGACCCTGGGGGCAGGCCTTTCCGGAGCCGAGCTTCGATGGCGTGTTCACGGTGCGCAAGGCCCGTGTGGTCGGCGAGCGGCACGTGAAGATGTGGCTCGAGTGCGCCGGGACGCGCACTTTCGATGCGATCGCCTTCAACCTGCTCGATCCGCAGGCGGATGGAGAACTCCCGCAGGGCGCCCGCCGCCTGGTGTATCGCCTGGATGTCAACGAATACCAGGGCGAGCGGCGGCTGCAGCTGTTGGTCGATCACATTCTCGCGCCCTGAGCCCTTCCTCATCGGCCGCGTGGCCCGTTTTTCTTCGGGTGTGCGGGCGGTGCTCGGTGCGCCCGACGAGCGGGCGTTGACGACAACGCAGCCGTGGCACACCGCGTGCGGCCTGATGCCCGCGGCGCATGAAGATATAACCTCGGCGGCGTCGCAGTGCCGGGCGCGATTGGCTATCATGACGGGCAATTCTACTTGGGTGCACGCGAGCGCCGCGGAGTCGGCAGCGCGCGTCCCACACGGCATTTCGGTCGTAACACGCGGGCAACGGATGTCGGTGAGAGCGCTGCTCTCGCCGGGGCACCGGGCATTCGCATGGCAAGTGGGGGATCATGGAGGCTATTCTCGAACTCGCACAGCGCCTGTATCGCAGCGCGCAGCACACCTCGATGGCGCAGTTCCAGGCACTCGCACTTGAAACGCTCGGCGAGCACGTCCGGTTTCTCTCGGCGCTCTGGTTCACCGGCCGGGTGAGCGAGGGACAACTGCAAATCCATCGGTTGCACTCGCATCGTCTCGCGCCGCAGGCGCTCGAGTCGGTGCTCGCGCAGGTGCGCGCGCATCCGCAGGTGCTCGGGGCACCCACCGCGGTGCAGGACATCGAGGTCGCCGAGTGCGCCCCGCTCGGCAGCGGAACGCTCCCGCCGCGCGAGCGCCAAGGGCCGCCTGCGCTGCTCGCCCGCGCTGCGGCGATCGAGCGCGGCGGGGAGTGGCTGTGGTTGCAGCGGGCGCCGCTCGATCCACCGTTTGATCAGGCCGACCGGCTGTCGCTCGCGATGCTGATGCCGCATCTGGCGGAGTCGCGCCGCGTGAACCGCGCGCTGTGCCTGCAGCGCGCGAGCAGCGAGCCGAGTCTCGCCCCGGCCCCGCATCGCGCAGTGACGCTACCGGACGGTACCGTGCTGCACTGCGGCCAGCGCGTGAACGCGGCGATCGAGACCGCCTGGCCGCGCTGGGGCGGCTGGCGCCTGCCGGCCCCGCTGCTGATGAGCGCGCTCGATGCCCGGGTCGTGCAGCTCGCGAACCGATCCGAGCGGCTCATCACGCGCCGCTTCTCCGACGCGCTGGTGCTCAGCCTCGCGGCCGTGCCGGTGAGCGAGCGGCTGACGCAGCGCGAGTACCAGGTGATGCGTCTGCTTGCCACGGGACGGGATTATCGCTACGTGGCGCGCCATTGTGCGGTGGAGCCGGCCACGGTGCGCACCATCATGCACCGCGCCTATCGCAAGCTCGGCATCACGAGCCGCGTGCAGCTGGCGCAACTGCTCAATCGCGCCGAGGGGAGAGCCTGAGCGCGGCGCGAGGCTGGAAATTCACGCCGCGGGCCGCTAGCATGATCGGCTTCACCGCGTATTTCATTCGGACGGCACTGCACGATGGAAGTCAATCCACTCAAGCGCCAGCTCAAAGATCTCGAGGAGCGTATGGGCTCCCTACGGGGGTTTCTTTGAGTACGACCGCAAGAAAGAGCGCTGGGAGGAAGTCGTCCGCGAGCTCGAGGAGCCGGGCATCTGGTCGCAGCCCGAGCGGGCGCAGCAGCTCGGTCGCGAACGGGCGCGCCTGAGCGCGGACATCGAGGTCATCGACCGCGTCGATGGCGGTCTGCGCGATACCGCCGAGTTGCTCGAGCTCGCCGAGAGCGAGGCCGACGAGGCGACCGTGCGCGAGCTGACCGCCGAGGCCGGGGCGCTCGAGAAGGCAGTCCGCCAGCTCGAGCTGAAGCGGATGTTCCGCGGCGAGATGGACTCGCACAGCGCCTTTCTCGACATTCAGGCCGGCGCCGGCGGCACCGAGGCGCAGGACTGGGCGCAGATGCTGCTCAGGATGTACCTGCGCTGGGGCGCTGCGCGCGGCTTTGCCTGCGAGGTGATCGACGCCAATCCCGGGGAGGTCGCTGGGATGAAAAGCGCCACCATCGAGGTACGCGGGGAGTTTGCCTACGGCTGGCTGCGCACCGAGACCGGGGTGCACCGCCTGGTGCGCAAGTCCCCGTTCGACTCCGGCAACCGCCGCCATACCTCCTTCGCCTCGGTGTTCGTCTCCCCGGAGGTCGATGATGACATCGCGATCGACATCAACCCGGCGGATCTGAAGACCGACGTGTACCGCTCCTCGGGCGCCGGCGGCCAGCACGTCAACAAGACCGAGTCGGCGGTGCGCATCACGCACCTGCCGAGCGGCATCGTGGTCGCCTGCCAGAACGAGCGCAGCCAGCACAAGAACCGCGCCACCGCGATGAAGATGCTGAAGGCGAAGCTGTACGAGCTGGAAGTGAACAAACGCAACGCGGCGGCCAAGGTGCTCGAGGAGTCCA
This sequence comes from Pseudomonadota bacterium, assembly GCA_021808195.1. The sequence continues at coordinate 59,110 of JAKBCE010000003.1, read as the reverse complement.
AGTCCGACGTCAGCTGGGGCAACCAGATCCGCTCCTACGTGCTCGACCAGTCGCGCATCAAGGATCTGCGCACCGGGGTGGAGGTGGGCAACACCACCGCGGTGCTCGACGGCGATCTCGATCAGTTCCTGGAGGCCTCGCTCAAGGCGGGATTGTAGGCAAGCTATGACAGACACCAATGCGCCGAGCGGCAGCGCCGAGCGACCCGATGAGAACAAGCTGATCGCCGAGCGGCGCGCCAAGCTCGCCGCCTGGCGCGCGCGCGGCGCGGCTTATCCGAACGACTACCGCCGCGATGCGCTCGCCGGGCAGCTGCAGGAGGCGTTTGGCGAGCGCAGCGAGGAGTGGCTCGCCGCCAACCCCACCCACGTCACTGTCGGCGGGCGGATGCTGCTGAAGCGGGTGATGGGCAAGGCGAGTTTCGTCAACGTCGCCGACCGCACCGGGCAGATCCAGCTGTTTGTGCAGAAGGATGCGCTCGGGGCCGAGCTCTACGAGCAGTTCAAGACCTGGGACGTCGGGGACATCCTCGGGGCGAGCGGGGTGTTGTTCCGCACCAAGACGGGCGAGCTCTCGGTGCGCGTCGAGCGGCTGCGGCTGTTGGTGAAGTCGCTGCGGCCGCTGCCCGACAAGTGGCATGGGCTCGCCGACGTCGAGACCCGCTACCGGCAACGCTACGTTGATCTGATCGTCAATGAGACGAGCCGCAATGTGTTCCGCACGCGTGCGCGCATCGTTCGCTACCTGCGTGATTTCCTGGACGCGCTCGATTTCATCGAGGTCGAGACGCCGATGATGCAGCCGATCCCCGGCGGGGCGAGCGCGCGGCCGTTTGTCACCCATCACAACGCGCTCGACATGGATATGTACCTGCGCATCGCGCCGGAGCTGTACCTGAAGCGGCTGGTGGTCGGCGGGCTCGAGCGCGTCTACGAAATCAACCGCAACTTCCGCAACGAGGGGCTCTCGACGCAGCACAACCCCGAGTTCACGATGCTCGAGCTGTATCTGGCGTATGCCGATTACCGCGATCTGATGGATTGGATCGAGAAGGCGATCCGGGGTCTGGCGCAGACGGTGCACGGCAGCGAGCAGCTCACCTATCAGGGCCGCCATTACGATCTGGCGCGCCCGTTTCGACGCGTGACGGTCGAGGAGGCGATTCTCGAGCACAATCCGGACCTGGACCGCTCGGCGCTGCGCGAGGTGGGGTATCTGCGCTCGGTATGCGAGCGGCTCGGCATCGCGGTCGAGCCGCACGACGGTCCGGGCAAGCTGCAGATCGAGATCTTCGAGAAGACCGCCGAGCACACGCTGTACGATCCGACGTTCGTGTGCGCGTATCCGGCCGAGGTCTCCCCGCTCTCGCGCGCCAACGATCAGGATCCGTTCCTCACCGACCGCTTCGAGCTGTTCATCGCCGGGCGGGAGCTCGCCAACGGGTTCTCCGAGCTCAATGACCCGGAGGATCAGGCGGCGCGCTTTCGGGCCCAGGTGGCGCGCAAGGACCACGGCGACGAGGAGGCGATGTTCTACGATGCCGATTACGTGCGGGCGCTCGAGTACGGCATGCCGCCGACCGCCGGGCTTGGCGTGGGCATCGATCGGCTGGTGATGTTTTTCACCGACTCGCCCTCGATCCGCGACGTGATCCTCTTTCCGCATCTGCGCCCGGAGAGCCTGTGAGGGGGCGCCGCGGCGGCGCCTCGGAGCTCGTGCAGCGGGCATGATCGGGGTATTCGACTCCGGGGTCGGCGGCCTGACGGTGTTGAAGGCGTTGTTGCACGAGCTGCCCGGCGAGCCGTTCGTGTACCTCGGCGACACGGCGCGTCTGCCCTATGGCACCAAGAGCCCCAACACCGTGCAGCGCTACGCACTGCAGGCGGCCGAGGCGCTCGCCGGCTGCGGCATCGACTGTCTGGTGGTGGCCTGCAACACCGCCTCGGCGGTGAGTCTGCCGGCGGTGCGCGCCCGCCTCGCGCCGGTGCCGGTGTTCGGGGTGATCGAGCCCGGTGCGCAGGCGGCCTGCGCCGCCTCCCCGAGCGGGCGCATCGCGGTGATTGCCACCGAGGGCACGGTGCGTGGCGGGGCGTATCAGCAGGCCATCCTCGCGCGCCGACCAAGCGCGACGGTGCATGCGCTGCCGGCGCCGCTGTTTGTGGCGTTGGCCGAGGAAGGGCTTGCCGAGGGACCGATCGCCGAGGCCGTGGCGCACCATTATCTCGATGGGTTGTTTGTCGCGCGCGCCGGGTGCGAGGCGGCCGATACTCTGGTGCTCGGCTGCACGCATTTTCCGATGCTCCTCGGGGCGATCCGCGCCGCGGTCGGTCCGGCGGTGCGCATCGTCGACTCGGCCGAGACCACCGCGCGGCACGTGCGTGCCGCGCGCGAGGCGGCCGGACAGTCGGCTCACACTCGAGCGGGCACGCTGCGCTTGCTCGCCACGGACGCCCCGGAGCGCTTCGCGCGCATCGGGGCGCGTTTTCTCGAGCGGCCGATCGCCCCGGGCGAAGTGGAGCTGATCGATCTGTGAGCGGCGAGCTAGTCGCTGAGCGGGTAGGGCCGCTCGAGCGGTTCGGCGGCAAGCCTCGGCGTCGCCCCGTTCGTCTCCTCGGCCGGGCTCAGCGGGGCGACGGCGAGAAACTCGCACCGCCCGTCGGGCAGGCGAGCGGCATCCACCACCGTGAACGGGCGCCCATCGCCGAGCACGCCGCTCTGCCCGGGGGCGAGCTCGGCCGGGGCGAGTGAGCGAAACGGCTGCGCACGCCGCTTGACCCGGCCGCGGTAATGCGCCCGCGCGATCACTTCCTGGCCGCTGTAGCAGCCCTTGTCGAAGGCAATGGCATCGAGCGCATCGAGATTCAACATCTGCGCGACGAACTGCTCGGCGGTGGCGAGGTACACCTGCGGTAGTGCGGCGCGGATATCGAGCGCGCGCCACTGCTCGCGCGCCGCGCCGTTCACGCCTGCATCCTCGCCGCGGTGCGCGGCGATTTCGAGCCAGCGCACCGGCCGCTCGCTGACCGTGACATACAACCGCTCGGCGTTGCGCCGCTGCGCGCCGGTGCGCGCCGCGGGCAGATCCGGCGGTGTGGCCTCGGGCTCACCGAGCTCGAGATCCGCGCGCGCGGCGAGCCCGCTGATGCGCCAATCGGCTGAGACATCGGTGAGGGTCACCTTCGCACGCAACACGTACTTGGCGAGCCGCTGGCACAGCGGCGTGGCCAGCTCGCGCGGCAGCACGGCGAGCAGCTCCGCCTCGCCGAGGTGAACGAGCCGCATCAGCGCAAACGTGCGGCCCTGGGCATTGTGGTAACCGGCGAGTACGGAGCGCTCCTCGCCGAGGCGCAGCATGTCATTGGACAGCTGACCCTGCAGGAAACGCACCGCGTCGGCGCCGACGATGCGCACCGCGCCGAGATCCTCAAGCACGATGCGGGACAGTTCACATTTCATATGACTATTATCTTAGCGTACAGATGCGCGATTCAGGCTGAGCCGTGGCAGGCAGAGCGCGATTCTGGCAAACTTGCCGAACATGCAGGACGATCCGAATCACGCCCCCACGCCCTCTGCAACCGCAGCCGGCGCGATGAACGGCACGGATGCGCCTGGCGCATCGCCTCCCCCCAAGAGCGTCCCGCGCGAGATCGGCGGTCCGGCCGGTCCGGAGCCGACGCGCTTTGGCGATTGGGAGCGCAACGGCCGCTGTATCGACTTCTGAACTGCGAGCATTTATGGCTGTACGACCCACCTCGCCCCATTTATCCGTGTACCGGGTGCGCCGCTACACGCTGCTCACCTCCGGTCTGCACCGCATGTCCGGACTGCTGCTCTCGCTCGGACTGATCGTGCTCGTGTACTGGCTGATGGCGCTCGCAGCCGGACCGACGGCCTACGCGCACGCGCAGGCGCTGCTCGGGCTCGGCGTGTTCAAACTGCTGTGGTTGGCATTGCTCGCGGCGTTCTGCTACCACCTGTGCGCCGGGCTGCGCCATCTGGTCTGGGACAGTGGCCGGGGCATGGAGCGCGCGCAGTCGCGCGCCAGTGCCTACTTCGTGATGAGCGCTGCGGCCCTGCTGTTCGTCGCGCTCGGTTGGTGGCTGCTCGCCGGGAGGCATGCCGGATGAGCCTGCGTTCACCGCTCGCCCAGGTGCTCGGTCGTGGCGCGGCCAAGGAAGGCGTGCATCACTGGTGGGTGCAGCGTCTCACCGCCGCGGCCCTCGTGCCGCTCGGCATCTGGTTCGTGGTCTCGATGCTCTCGCTGCCCTCGTTTGCCTACCCGGCGCTCTCGAGCTGGTTGCATGAGGACTGGACGGCGGTGCTGCTGATCGTGTTCGTGCCGAGCGCGGCCTGGCATTCCCAGTTGGGGGTGCGGGTGGTGATCGAGGACTACGTGGCCGATCGGGGCCTGCGCACCGTGCTGCTTGCACTGGTGGGTTATCTGCACGTGCTCGCCGCAGCCGCCGGCGTGTTCGCGGTTCTGAAAGTGGCGTTGGGAGGCGCCGCATGAGCACCTACGAATTCATCGATCATACCTACGACGTGATCGTCATCGGGGCGGGCGGCTCGGGACTGCGTGCCACGCTCGGACTCGCCGAGGCGGGCCTCTCGACGGCCTGCATCAGCAAGCTGTTCCCGACCCGCAGCCACACCGTGGCCGCTCAGGGCGGCATCAGCGCCGCGCTCGGCAACATGGGCGAGGACGACTGGCGCTGGCACATGTACGACACCGTCAAGGGCTCGGACTGGCTCGGCGATCAGGATGCGATCGAGCTGATGTGCAAGGAGGCGCCCGCGGCGGTGATCGAGCTCGAGCACTACGGGGTGCCGTTCTCGCGCACCGGCGAAGGGCGCATCTACCAGCGGCCCTTCGGCGGCATGACCACCCACTTCGGCAAAGGCATCGCGCAGCGCACCTGCGCGGCGGCCGACCGCACCGGACATGCGCTGCTGCACACGCTCTACCAGCAATCGATCCGCCGCTCCGCGACGTTCTTCGTCGAGTTCTTCGCGCTCGACCTGATCATGGAGAACGGGGTGTGCCGCGGCGTGATTGCACTCGATATGACCGAGGGCAAGCTGCATCGCTTCCGGGCGCACATGACGATTCTCGCCACCGGCGGGTACGGACGGGCGTACTTCTCGTGCACCTCGGCGCACTCGTGCACCGGCGATGGCAATGCCATGGTGCTGCGCGCCGGGCTGCCGCTGCAGGACATGGAGTTCGTGCAGTTTCACCCGACCGGCATCTACCGCGCCGGCTGTCTGATCACCGAGGGAGTGCGCGGCGAGGGCGGTTACCTCACCAACTCCAAGGGCGAGCGCTTCATGGAGCGTTATGCGCCGAATGCGAAGGATCTCGCCTCGCGCGACGTCGTCAGTCGCGCCATGACCATCGAGATCCGCGAGGGACGCGGCGTCGGCGCCGAGCACGATCACATCCACCTGCACCTTGAGCACCTCGGGCCCGAGGTGATCCACGAGCGGCTGCCGGGCATCGCCGAGACCTCGCGGATCTTCGCCGGCGTCGATGTGACGCGCGAGCCGATTCCGGTACAGCCGACCGTGCACTACAACATGGGCGGCATCCCCTGCAATTACCACGGCGAGGTGGTCCGGGCGCACGAGGGCAATCCCGACACCGTGGTGCCGGGCCTGATGGCCGTCGGTGAGGCGGCCTGCGTGTCGGTGCACGGGGCGAACCGGCTCGGCTCGAACTCGCTGCTCGATCTGGTGGTGTTCGGCCGCCAGGCGGCACGCCGCTGCGCCGAGCTGATCAAACCGGGCACGCGCCACGCGCCGCTGCCGAAGGACAACGCCGAGCTGGCCCTTGCGCGCCTCGATCGGCTGCGCAACGCCCAGGGCTCGCGCCCGACGGCCCAGATCCGCCTCGAGATGCAGAAGATCATGCAGCTCGATGCGGCGGTGTTTCGCACCGGGGAGTCCCTTGCCGAGGGCGCGCGCAAGCTCGCGCAGACCTATGAGTCCTTCGCCGAGGTGCGGGTGACGGACCGCTCGCTGGTGTGGAACACCGACCTGATCGAAACGATGGAGCTGGAGAACCTGCTGATGCAGGCGACCGCGACCATCCACTCGGCGGGCAACCGCACCGAGAGTCGCGGTGCGCACGCGCGCGAGGATTACCCGAATCGCGACGATGTGAACTGGATGAAGCACACGTTGGTGTCGGTCGAGGGACCGGGCCGGGTACGCTTCGAGTACCGACCCGTGCACCTGAACACGCTCACCGATGAGGTCGAGACCGTCCCGCCGAAGGCGCGGACTTACTGAGAGCAAGGTTTTCCGATGGCTGAGTTCCGACTGCCCGCCAACTCGCGCATCCGCACCGGTGTCACGCACAAAGCGCCGGACGGGGCGCGCGCGCTGCGCACGTTTCGCATCTACCGCTTCGATCCGAGCTCGGGCGAGAACCCGCGCCTCGATACCTTCGAGCTCGACGTCAGCGAGTGCGGCCCGATGGTGCTCGATGCGCTGATTCGCATCAAAGGCAGCCTCGATGCCTCGCTCACCTTCCGCCGCTCCTGCCGCGAGGGCATCTGCGGTTCGTGCGCGATGAACATCGACGGGGTGAACCGCCTCGCCTGCACGACCTCGATGCAGGACCTCGGGCGGGAGATCCGCATCTATCCGCTGCCGCACATGCCGGTGGTGAAGGACTTGGTGCCGGACCTCACCCAGTTCTACGCCCAGTACGCCTCGGTCAAACCCTGGCTGATCACCCACAGCCCGGCGCCGCCCGACAGCGAGCGGCTGCAGTCGAAGGAAGAGCAGGAGAAGATCGACCGGCCGGCCGCCTGCATTCTGTGCGCGTGCTGCTCGACCGCCTGCCCGAGCTACTGGTGGAACAGTGACCGCTACCTCGGCCCGGCGGCGCTGATGGCCGCCTATCGCTGGATCATCGACAGCCGTGACGAGGCGAGCGGCGAGCGGCTCGATGCGCTCGAGGATCCCTTCAAGCTCTACCGCTGCCACACCATCATGAACTGCACGGACGTGTGCCCGAAAGATCTCAATCCCGCCAAAGCCATTGCCGAGATCAAGAAGATGCTCGTGCAGCGGCAGAGCTGAAGGCAGTGGCTGCGCCGCTCGATGCCGAGGGACGGCGGTTGCTGTGGCGCTGCCGGCGGGGGCTGAAGGAACTCGACGTGCTGCTCGAGCGTTACGCGGCGGCGCATCTCGGGGAGTCCGACCCCGGGCAGCGGCGCCGGCTCGAGCGGCTGCTCGAGTTGCCCGATCCGCAGCTGGCCGAGTACCTGCTCGCCGGCGTGACGCCTCAGGATGCGGAGCTGGCGGCCCTCGCGCGCCAAATCCTCCGTACCGCTGGCGGGGGGAGCGCACCTGGGGCATGATCGGCACGCGCGCTCCGGCCCGCGGGGCGCAGGGAACGTGAGGACATCTGAACTTATCCAAAGATTCAGTGTCTATTCAGGTCGCGGCGCGAGCGGCCTTCCTTATTGTGGAGCAGAGGGCGCGCAATGAGCGCCGATGTCAGCGATTTGAGCCTGGTTCGCCGGGTACAGCGAGGCGACAAGGGCGCTTTTGATGCGCTGGTGCTGAAGTACCAGCACAAGTTGGTCAAGCTGGTGACGCGCTATGTCCGTAATCCGGCCGAAGCCGAGGATATCGCCCAGGAAGCCTTCATCAAGGCCTACCGGGCATTGCCGCAATTTCGGGGCGACAGCGCCTTTTACACCTGGCTCTATCGCATCGCCATCAACACTGCGAAGAACGCGGTGGTTTCCCGTGACCGCAGTCCGGTCGATTATGACTTCGATCGCGACAGCATCGACGAGTCCTATGACATGCAAGGCCGACTGAAGGATTCCGAGACACCCGAGGGTCTGGTTCTCACCGATGAGATCCGCCAGACCGTCAACGCGGCGATCGAGCAGCTGCCGGAGGACTTGCGCACCGCCATCGTGCTGCGCGAGCTCGAGGGGCTCTCCTATGAGCAGATCGCCGCCACCATGGGCTGCCCGGTAGGCACGGTGCGCTCGCGGATTTTCCGGGCCCGCGAGGCGATCGATCAGCGCCTGCGCGAGGTGTTTGAAGGAGGTCTCGGCCGTACGGAGGAACTCGGATGAACGAGGAACTCGACAGTCAGCTGTCTGCGATGTTCGATGACGAGCTGCCGGCCGAGGAGTGCGAGCTGCTTGCCCGACGGCTCTCGCGCGACGAAGCGCTCAAGGCACGCTGGGGCCGGTATGCGCTCATCGGGGCGGTGATCCGCGCCGAGCGCGGCGTGGTGCTGCAAAGCACCGTCGCCGGGCGCGTCACGGCCGCGCTCAGCCAGGAGCCGCAGCTCGCGAGCGGCAGCGTGAGCCGCCGACCCCTCGAGTCCCCGTGGGTGCGCATGGTTTCCGGCGCCGCAGTGGCGGCCGGGGTGGCGGCGCTGTCGATTCTGTGGCTGCGCGCCCATGCCGGCGGACCGGGCGTGCAGCCGGCCTCACTCGCCACCGTGGCGAGCGTGACGTCACCGACTGCCGCACCGCGCACCGCCCACACGCCCGACAGTTATGTCGTGCCGCCGCAGTCGCTGCAGCCGATGACGCCGATGCCACCGACGCAGCTGGCCGATTATGTCGTGGCGCACAGCGCCTACTCCTGGCCGATCAGCGGCGGCAGTCTGCTGTCCTCGCTCATGGTGAGCGAGACGCGTACCCTGAGCCGACCGGTCCATACGGCTCGGCACGCAACGGTCGCGCACCGCCATGCGACGCACGCTCCGCACTAGCGAGCGGCTCGGCGCCTGGCTGGCGGTGTGGGCGATCGGCGGGGCGGTTGCCTGCGCCGGGGAGCCGGCAGTGTGGCTCGAGCGGATGAATCACGCGCTCACCACCCTCAATTACGAGGGCACCTTCGCGCACTGGGACGGGCGGCGGGTGCAGATGCTGCGCATCATCCACCGCCTCAAGGATGGGGTGGTCTCCGAGCGGCTCGAGTCGCTCGACGGCTCGGGGCGCGAATTCGTGCGCACCGGCTCGAATCTGACCTGTTATCTGCCCGATAAGCACGAGGTGCTGGTCGAACAGATTCCCTCCCAGAGCTCGCTGATCGGCACCGTACCGATGCTCAACCGTGCGACCGAGCGCTTCTACACGCTGCACGAAGGGGCGCAGACGCGCATCGATCAGCATCTGACACGCCTGATCACCGTCATGCCGCGTGATCAGTATCGCTACGGCTATCGGCTCTGGATCGACCGGGCGGGCATGCCGCTGAAGATCCAGCTATGGGACGCGCGCCACGGCGGGCACGTGATCGAGCAGATCGCCTTCGCGACGCTCACCATCGAGCGGCATATTCCCGATTCGGCCTTCGCGCCGCATCTCTCGACGGTCGGCTATCGCTGGTTGCGCGATGCATCGGCGCCGCCGAAGAAACCCGCGCTGGTCTGGAGTGCGCTGTGGCTGCCGCCCGGATTTCGCATGGCGACCAAGGTCGCCCAGAGCATGCCCGGGGCACCCGGACCGGTCGAGCATCTGGTTTACACCGACGGTCTCGCCTCGGTGTCGGTATTCGTTGCTCCACAGGTGCGCCGTCACCGGCGGCGGGCGCCCGCGGTAGAATCGGCCCATATGGGTGCGTCCTACGTGTTCTCGACCTTCGTCGACGGCCATCGCGTGACGGCGGTGGGCGAGGCGCCGGCGCGCACCGTGCGTTCCATCGCCGATTCGGTGCGGGCGCAGCCCGCGGCGTATTCGGCCCTGCCGGGCGGACCGTTCGCCCATTCGGTGCCCCCGCCATGAGTGAACCGGTTCTGACCCTGGTGTCGCGCCGCGACTGCCTACTCTGCGATGAGATGCTCGAGGCGCTGCAGGCCTTTGGCGCCAGTGTGCCGCTGCCGCCGCTCACCCGGCTCGATGTGGACAGCGACCCGCAACTGCAGAGCCGCTACGGCCTGCAGGTGCCGGTGCTGCTGCTCAACGGGGAGCTGGTGTGTCGCTTTCGTTTCGACGGCCCGGCCCTGCAACGTCGGTTGGCGGGCGCCTGAGCCCACCGACCGGCGCGCTCAGGCGGGGTGCGCACGGGGGCTTATTCCCATCCCGGTAGCAGGTATAATCCGCCCGCCGCTGACAATCTGGCGCGGCACTGAACGCGGCCCGGATTCATGCGGCTTATACGTAATTTTTGCATCATCGCCCACGTCGATCATGGCAAGTCAACGCTTGCCGATCGCTTCATCCAGCTGTGCCGCGGTCTCGAAGAGCGCGAAATGCATTCGCAGGTGCTCGACTCGATGGATCTCGAGCGCGAGCGCGGCATTACGATCAAGGCGCAGAGCGTCACGCTCTATTACGACGCGCGCGACGGGCAGCGCTACCAGCTCAACATGATCGACACCCCCGGGCACGTCGATTTCTCCTACGAGGTATCCCGCTCGCTTGCCGCTTGCGACGGCGCGCTGCTCGTGGTCGATGCCTCCCAGGGCGTCGAGGCGCAGAGCGTCGCGAACTGCTACACCGCGATCGAGCAGGGCCTGGAGGTACTGCCGGTCATCAACAAGATCGATCTGCCCTCGGCTGATCCGGAACGCGTGATGCGTGAGATCGAGGAGATCATCGGCATCGAGGCGCACGATGCGCTGCGCGTCAGCGCGAAAACGGGCGAGGGGGTGGGCGAGCTGCTCGAGGCGCTGATCCGGCGCATTCCGGCCCCGCGCGGGGATCCCGAGGCGCCCCTGCAGGCGTTGATCATCGACTCGTGGTTCGACAACTACGTGGGCGTGGTCTCCCTGGTGCGCGTGGTCAACGGCCGCGTCGCCACGGGCGAGAAGATTCGGGTCGTCTCGACGGGCCGCGCGCACAACGTCGATCGGCTCGGGCGCTTCACGCCCAAACCGCTCGTGCAGCCGGCACTCTCGGCCGGCGATGTCGGCTTCATCGTGGCCGGCATCAAGGAAATCGACGGCGCGCCGGTGGGCGATACCATCACGCTCGAGAATCGGCCGGCGGCCAGCGCGCTGCCGGGGTTCCGGCAGATCAAGCCGCGCGTGTTCGCGGGCCTGTTTCCGGTCGACTCGGAGGACTACGAGAGCTTTCGCGATGCGCTTGCGAAGCTGCGGCTGAATGACTCGGCGCTGCACTACGAGCCGGAGGTCTCCGGGGCACTCGGCTTCGGGTTCCGCTGCGGTTTCCTCGGCCTGCTGCACATGGATATCGTGCAGGAGCGGCTCGAGCGCGAGTATCACCTCGATCTGGTCACCAGCGCCCCGACGGTGGTCTACGAGGTGGCGCGCACCGACGGACAGGTCGTGTCGGTCGACAACCCGGCGAAGCTGCCGCCGCTGAATGAGATCGAGCAGATCCGCGAGCCGATCATCGTCGCCAACATTCTCGTGCCGCCCGATCACGTCGGGGCGGTGCTGCAGCTGTGCGAGGAGAAGCGCGGCGTGCAGAAGAAAATGCAGTACCTCGGCACGCAGGTCTCGCTGCAGTACGAGTTGCCGCTCGCCGAGGTGGTGCTCGATTTCTTCGATCGCCTGAAGTCCGTGAGCCGCGGTTACGCCTCTTTCGACTACGAGTTCTCGCACTTCCAGGCCGCCCCGCTGGTCAAGCTCGACATCCTCATCAACGGTGAGCGCGTCGATGCGCTCTCGATCATCGTGCACCGCGAGAACGCCTATCACCGCGGCCGCGAACTCGTCGACAAGATGCACGAGCTGATTCCGCGCCAGATGTTCGAGGTCGCCGTGCAGGCGGCGATCGGCAGCGCGATCATCGCGCGCGCCACGGTCAAGGCGCTGCGCAAGAACGTGCTCGCCAAATGCTATGGCGGGGACATCAGCCGCAAGCGCAAGTTGCTCGAGAAGCAAAAAGAGGGCAAGAAGCGCATGAAGCAGCTCGGTCGGGTCGAGATTCCCCAGGCGGCGTTCCTCGCGGTGCTCAAGGTGGGCCGCAAGTAGCGTGCCGGCCCGAGCTCCTTCGCCTCTTGTCTCGCACCCGCACGGCGCGCCCCGGTGCACGCGGCGTGCGGGTCAGTGCCCATCCTCGTCAATGGAGTTGCCATGCCGCCGTTCGTACTGCAGCTGATCATCGTTCTTGCCTGGTTGGCGATCCCGGTGGGGCTGATCTGCGTGATCGATGACTGGCTCGTCCGTCCGCGCCGCGTGCTCGCGCCGACCCCGGCGGGCGAGCCGGCGCTGATCGCCTGGTGCTACCGGGTGCTGCCGGTGCTGCTGGTGGCGGTGGTGCTGCGCATTTTTGCCGCCGAGGCGCTGAACTTCAGTGCCGTGCTGCTGCTCATCTGCGTGGTCACGGGCATCGTCTGGCTGCTCGATGCGCAGTGGCTGGCCAAGCGGCGCGCGGCAGCGGCACAGGCCGCAGGCCGTGATCCGGCTGCGCAGGCCGAGCCGACCACGGTCGATTACGCGCGCAGCTTCTTTCCGGTGGCACTCGCGGTGCTGGTGGTGCGCTCGTTTCTGTTCGAGCCGTTTCGCATCCCCTCCGATTCGATGATGCCGACGCTGCTCGATGGGGACTTCATCGTGGTCGAGAAGTTCGCCTACGGGCTGCGCCTGCCGATCACGCATACCAAGATCCTCGCTACCGGCGAGCCGCATCACGGCGATGTGGTGGTGTTCCGCTATCCGCTCAATCCGCGCGAGGACTACATCAAGCGCGTGGTCGGGCTGCCCGGGGACCACGTGGTGGTGCACGATGACCGACTCATCATCAACGGCAAGCCAATTGCGCTGCGGGTCACCGGCACGTACAACGACGGCTGCTATCGCAACATGCAACTGGCCACCGAGAATCTCGGCACGCACACCCATCAGGTGCTGCTCTGCCCGGTGCCGCTCGAGGTCACGACCGATCCGCTGCCGACCTGTCCGCGCTCCGATGCCCGCGGCTACATCTGCGGCGGCACGCCGCCGCCCGATGCCGAGCCCCTGTACGAGCAGAAGCTGGTGGAGATGGACGTGCCGCCGGGGCACTATGTCATGATTGGTGATAATCGCGACAACAGTGACGACAGCCGGGTGTGGGGTTTCGTGCCCGAGGGCAACCTCGTCGGCAAGGCCACCTACATCTGGTTCAACTGGGACATCAATCGTAAGGGCGGGCCGATCTGGAGCCGGATCGGCATGAAGATCAAGTAACGGAGGGTGCGCTGATGCGCCGAGAACGTGGCATCACTCTGATCGGCTGGCTGATTCTGCTCACGCCATTTGCGATCTGTCTGTACGCCGGGCTGCGCCTGGCGCCGGTGTATCTGAATTATCTGAAGGTCTCGCGCACCCTTGATGCGCTGCCGCAGCAGTTCAGCACCGGCGCGCCGAGTGCGTTTGCGATCCAAAGCTCCATTTCTCGGCACTTCGAGATCGATTCGGTGAACTATCCGAGCGTGCAGGACGTTCTCATCCGGCGCGAACGCAACGGCTGGAACGTGCAGGCGGCCTACTACGCCTATGCGCCGCTGTTCGCGGGCATCACGATGCGGGTGACATTCGACAAGTCGGTGCACGTGAGCGGCGGTGGCTAGCCCCGCGTGGCCCCAGCGCTGGCTGCGCGAGCGGCTCGAGTACACCCCCCGGGATGAGGCGTTGTTCCGCGCGGCACTCACCCATCGCAGTGCCGCGGGGCCGAACAACGAGCGGCTGGAGTTCCTGGGCGATGCGGTGCTCAACATGGTGGTGGCACGCCACCTGTTCGAGCAGTTTCCGCAGGCCACCGAAGGGGACCTCAGCCGCCTGCGCGCCCGGGTGGTCAGCGCCGAGCCGCTGGCCGCCACCGCCGGTGAGCTCGGTCTCGGGGAGGTGCTGCAGCTGGGCTCCGGGGAGCTCAAAAGTGGCGGCTTCCGGCGCGAGTCCATCCTCGCCGATGCGTTCGAGGCGCTCTGCGGGGCGCTGTTCCTCGATGCCGGGCTCGAAGCGGCCGCCGGGTTCATCCTGCGCTCGCTGAGCCCGCGCATTGCAGCTCTGCCTGCGCTCGAGGCACTGAAGGACCCCAAGACCCGCCTGCAGGAGGTTTTGCAATCGCGCTCCCTCGCCCTGCCGCTCTACACTGTCGAGCGCGTGGAGGGCGAGCCGCATGCCCAGACCTTCGAGGTCGGCTGTACCGTGCAGGCGCTCAAGCTCGCTGCGCACGGGCGCGGCTCGAGCCGTCGCCGGGCCGAGCAGCAGGCCGCTGAGCGAATTCTGCAGATGATCGAGAAACCAGCCGATGAGCGAGCCGATGAGCGAGCCTGAATCCGCTTCCCCCGCGCCCCTGCACTGCGGGTTCGCCGCGCTGGTGGGGCGCCCGAACGTCGGCAAGTCGACGCTGCTCAACGCGCTGGTTGGCACCAAACTCAGCATCGTCACGCCGCGCCCGCAGACCACCCGGCACCGGATCCTCGGCCTGGTGCAGCGCGAGGACGCCCAGATTGCCTTCGTCGACACCCCGGGGCTGCACCGCCAGGCGCGCCGGACGCTGAACAAGGTAATGAACCGGACTGCGGCGGCAGCGCTCGCCGATGCGGACGTGGTGGTGCTGGTGGTCGAGGCGCTGAAGTGGACCAGCGAGGATGCGCTCGCGCTCGAGCGGATTGCACGCGCCGGACGGCCGGCCATCGCGGTGGTGAATAAGGTCGACCGGGTGCATCCGCGCGAGCGGCTGCTGCCGTATCTGGCCGAGCTCGCCGCGCGCCATGCGTTTCTCGCCGTGGTGCCGATCTCGGCACTGAAGGCCGATGGGCTCGAGGCGCTGCTTGGGCTCATTGCCGCCGAGCTGCCGCTGTCCCCGCCGCTGTTCGCGCGTGATGCGCTCACCGACCGGGGCATCGCGTTTCGCATCGCCGAGACGGTGCGCGAGAAGCTCACCCTGGAGCTGAACCAGGAGGTGCCCTACGGCATCGCGGTGGACATCGAGCGCATGGTCGAGGAGGACGGGCAGCTCGTAGTGGATGCGGCGATCTGGGTCGATCGGGAGGGGCAGAAGCCGATCGTCATTGGCGCCGGCGGGGAGCGGCTGAAGCGTGTCGGGACCGCCGCGCGGCGCACGCTCAATGCGCTGCTCGGCCGGCGGCTGCACCTGACGCTGTGGGTCAAAGTGCGCGAGAACTGGGCCGACAACGCCCGCGCGCTGCAGGATCTGGGCCTGGAGTCGTGAACGCGCCGGCCCGCCGGATCCACTGGGCGCCGGGCTATCTGCTGCACCACCGTCCGTACCGCGAGACGGGCCGGATTCTCGAGGTGTTGGTGCGCGAGCAGGGCCGCCTCACGCTGTTTGCGCGCGGGGTGCGCGGACCGAAGTCGCGCCTCGCGGCGGTGCTGCAGCCGTTCCAGCCACTGCTGCTGTCCTTCACGCTCGGGCGCGAGGCCGGGCAGCTCAGCGGCGCGGAGTGCGCCGAGCGCGTCGCGGCGCTGCCGGCGGGCAGTGTGATGAGCGCGTTTTACCTCAACGAGCTGTTGCTGAAGCTCACGCTGCGGCACGATGCCGCCCCGGAGCTGTTCGACGCCTACGCCACGGCGCTCGAGCGGCTGCGCGCCGGTGGGGATCTCGAGGCGGCGCTGCGCCGCTTCGAGCTCGAGCTGCTGAGTGGCGTCGGCTACGGGCTCGAGCTCGGCATGCAGGCCGACGGCCGGCCGCTCGAACCGGAGGGCTTCTATCGCTTCCGGCCCGCCCAGGGGCTGTACCGGGTGAGCGCCGAGGAGCCCGGTTCGCTCTCGGGCCGCGCTCTGCGCGCCCTCGCGCAGGGCGATCTCAGCGAGCCGCGCACCCGCGCCGATGCCCGCGTCCTGCTCGCCGCCGCCCTGGCCGAGTGCCTCGAGGGACGCGAGCTCGCCACGCGCCGGGTGGCCCGCGCCCTGCAGCGGGGGTCGCATCCGGGGCGCGGGTACGGGAAAATATCGAGCTGAGCCCCAGCCGGGGCGCGCTGTACGCGGAGGCCGCCGTGTCCCATCCCCCCATCGCCCTGGGCGTGAACATCGATCACATCGCCACGCTCCGTCAGGCCCGTCGCGGCCGCGATCCCGACCCGGTGCATGCGGCCCTCGAGGCCGAGATGGCCGGCGCCGACGGCATCACGCTGCACCTGCGCGAGGACCGCCGACACATCCAGGATGCGGACGTGCGCACGCTGCGCGGACTGTTGAAGACGCCGATGAACCTTGAGATGGCGGTCACCGAGGAGATGCTGACGATCGCCTGCAGCGTGCGCCCGGCGCACTGTTGTCTGGTGCCGGAGAAACGCCAGGAGCTCACCACCGAGGGCGGGCTCGATGTGCTTGCACAGCGCGAGCGGATCGGCGCCGCCGTGGCGCGCCTCAGCCAACACGGGGTGCGCGCCTCGCTGTTCATCGATCCGGACGCGGCGCAGATCGAGGCGAGCGCGCGACTCGGCGCCCCGGCAGTCGAGCTGCACACCGGTGCCTACGCCGAGGCGCACGGCACCGAGCGGGCGCGCGAGCTCGAGCGCCTGGCGCGCGGGGCGCACCTCGCGGCACGCCTCGGGCTCGAGGTGCACGCCGGGCATGGGCTCGATTATCACAACGTGCAACCGATCGCCGCGATCGGGGAGATCGTCGAACTCAACATCGGGCATGCGATCGTGGCGCGCGCGCTGTTCGCCGGACTACCGGCGGCGGTGCGGCAGATGCGCGCATTGATGTGCGCGGCACGGGCATGATCTTCGGAATCGGCATCGATGTGCTGAAGGCGGAACGGATCGACGGGGTGCTCGCCCGGCACGGCGAGCGCTTCATCGAGCGGCTGTTGATGCCCGAGGAGCGTGCACAGCTGGCGCGCACGCAGCGTCCGCAGCGCTTTCTCGCGATGCGGTTCGCGGCCAAAGAGGCCATCGTCAAGGCGATGGGCACCGGCTTTGCGCACGGGGTGTGGATCCGCGACGTCGGGATCGTGCAGAACCGCCAGGGCAAGCCCGAAGTGCGCTACTCGGCGCGCGGGGAACAGGTGCGCCGCGCGCTCGGTATCGGCGAGGGTCACGTGACCCTCACCGATGAGGCCGGGCTGGTCGTGGCGGTGGCGGTGCTGCTGAGGGCACAATGAGCTGCGCCGCAGGGCGTACGGCTGAGGAAACATTGCGTGATCAACTGTCTGGTCTTCGACATCGAAACCGTTCCGGACGTGGCGCTCGGACGGCGGCTGCATGGCTTCGCGGGGCTGAGCGACGCGGCGGTCGCCAAGGCCATGTTCGCCTTGCGCCGCCAGAACTCGGGCACGGAGTTTCTCTCGCACGAACAGCACCGGGTGGTGGCGATCTCCTGCGTGCTGCGCCGCGCCGATACGCTGAAGGTCTGGAGCCTCGGCGATGAGCAGTCCCCCGAAAGCGAGCTGATCGAGCGGTTCTTCGACGGGATCGAGCGCTTCTCTCCGGAGCTGGTGTCCTGGAACGGCTCGGGGTTCGATCTGCCGGTGCTGACCTACCGGGCGCTCGCCTGCGCCGTGCAGGCGAACCGCTATTGGGAGACCGGGGAGTCCGACCCGGCGTTCCGCTACAACAACTACCTCAGCCGCTTTCACTGGCGGCACCTCGATCTGATGGACGTGCTGTCGGGCTTTCAGGGCCGCGGCCGAGTCTCCCTCGAGCACATCGCGACGCTGCTCGGCTTTCCGGGCAAGCTTGGCTTCTCCGGCGCGCAGGTCTGGGACGCGTATCAGGCCGGAAACATCACCGGCATCCGCCAGTATTGCGAAACCGACGTCCTCAACACCTACCTGGTGTATTTGCGCTTCGAGCTGCTGCGCGGACGGCTGACCCGGGAGACGCACGCGGCCGAACTCGAGCGCGTGCGCGCGCTGTTGCGCGCGGGCGAGGCGCCACATCTGACGCAGTTCCTGCGTGCCTGGGAGGGGGCGACATGAGCGCCGCTGCGGCGGCGCGGGCGCAGCCGGGCACCGAGGAGTGCGCGCAAGTGGTGGCGCTGACGCACGAGGGCGAGGGCATCGTGCGCGAGGGCAAGACGGTGTTCATCCCTGGTGCGCTGCCGGGTGAGACGGTGCGCTTCGTGCGTGCGCGCCGGCACCGCCAGCATGACGAGGGGCGGCTGCTCGAGGTGCTCGAGGCGGCCCCGAGCCGCGTGACGCCCCGGTGTGCGCACTTCGGCGTCTGCGGCGGGTGTGCGCTGCAACATCTCTCGAGCGAGGCGCAGCTGGCGCTGAAACAGACTGAGCTCGCCGACAATCTCGAGCGTCTGGCGCACGTGGTGTGCCCACGGTGGCTCGAGCCGCTGGCCGGCCCGACCTGGGGCTACCGACGCCGGGCACGGCTCGGGGTGAAGTACGTCGCCAAGAAGGGCAAGGTGGTGGTGGGCTTTCGCGAGCGCAACGCCCCGTACGTCGCAGACCTCGAGCGCTGCGAGGTGTTGAGTCCGCCGGTCGGGCAGTGGCTGCGGCCGCTCGCTGATCTCATCGGTTCACTGCAGATCCGTGCCCAGCTGCCGCAGATCGAAGTGGCCGTGGCGGACAATGCCACGGCACTGGTGATGCGCGTGTTGGCCGCCCCGTCGGCAGCCGATCGGCAGCGGCTCGGCGAGTTCGAGCGCCGCTACGGCGCGCGCATCTACCTGCAGCCGGGCGGGCTCGAGAGCATCGAGCCGCTCGAGCCCTCGGGTGGCGGCGAGCCGCTGCGCTATGCCTTGCCGGAATTCGACCTGCAGATGCAATTTCAGCCGAGCGATTTCGTGCAGATCAATGGCGCGATCAACCGTGCCCTGGTGGCGCGCGCGGTGCAACTGCTCGCGCCGGGCCCGCACGACACGGTGCTCGATCTGTTCTGCGGTCTGGGCAACTTCACGCTGCCGCTCGCCCGCACGGGGGCACGGGTGGTCGGGGTGGAGGGCGAGGCTGCATTGATCGAGCGGGCCCGCCACAATGCGGTGCGCAATGGCATCGCGAACGCCGAGTTTCATGTCGCGGATCTGTCCCAGCCGCTCGAGCCGCAGCTGTCCTGGCTGCGCGGTCCGTACCGCCAGGTGCTGCTCGATCCGCCGCGCGTCGGCGCACGCGAAGTGCTCGCCACCGTGGCGCGGCTCGCACCGCAGCGCGTGCTGTACATTTCCTGCCATCCCGGCAGTCTTGCGCGCGACCTCGGCGTGCTGGTGCACGAGCACGGTTTTACGCTCGAGGCGGCCGGAGTCATCGACATGTTTGCGCACACCGGACACGTTGAGTCGCTGGCGCTGCTCGCCGGACCCAACGGCACGCGCCGATGACGCTCGGGCCGTTGATGATCGATCTGGCCGGGACCGCCCTCGATGCCGAGGAGCTCAGGTTGCTCGCGCACCCGCTGGTCGGCGGCGTCATTCTCTTTACGCGCAACTACCACGATCCGGCACAGCTCGCCGCGCTCGTCGAGGCGATTCACGCCGCGCGCAGCCCGCCGCTGCTGGTCGCCGTCGATCACGAAGGCGGGCGCGTGCAGCGCTTCCGGGAGGGGTTCTCGGCGCTGCCGCCCGCGCGGCGCATCGGTCGGGAGTTTGATCTCGAGGCGCGCCGCGGACTCGAGCTCGCACGCGAGATGGGCTGGCTGATGGCCGCGGAGTTGCGCGCCGCCGGAGTCGATCTGTCTTTCGCCCCGTGCGTCGACATCGATTACGGCGTCAGCTTCATCACCGACCGGGCGCTGCACCACCGTCCCGAGGCGGTCAGTCAGCTTGCGCTAGCGGTCATGCACGGCATGCGTGAGGCGGGCATGGCGGCCACGGCCAAGCATTTTCCGGGGCATGGGGCGGTCACGGCGGACTCCCATGCCACGCTCCCGGTCGACCGGCGCGAATGGGCCGATCTGGATGCGGATCTGATGCCGTACCGGCGTCTCATCGCCAACGGCCTGCCCGCGGTGATGACCGGACATCTGTTGTTTCCGGCGCTCGATGCCGCCCCGGCGAGTTTCTCGCACCGCTGGGTCACGCAAGTGCTGCGTGGGGAGCTCGGCTTTCAGGGTGCGGTGTTCAGCGACGATCTGTCGATGGGCGGAGCGGTGGCCTATGGGGATATCCTGACTCGCGCCGAGCGGGCGGTGGCGGCCGGTTGCGACATGCTGCCGGTGTGCAATGCGCGGGCCGCCATCGACACGCTGCTCGCCGAGTGGCGTTTTGCGCCGGCGCCCGCCTCAGGGGTGCGTCTCGCCCGGCTGCACGGCCGCGAGCGGCTGAGCCGCGAGCAGTTGCAGGCGCTGCCGCGCTGGCGGGCGGCCCAGCGCCTGCTCGAAGCCTGCGCTGCGGTGCCGCTGCTCGACCTCGAGGCGGGGCGCCCTTGAGGTGAGGCTGCAGGGGCCGATTTTACCTCGCTCGGGCTGCGGCGTAGAATCCTGCCGGCAGCGCACCACGCGTTTGACTGCGACCGCTCTGGCGGCGCAAGGGGAGTTCAATAGCCGTGGAAGTCGACGGACAGCGTGGATTCAAACAATAACAGCCATCTGTTGGAACAGCTGAAGATCGACCGCTCGCAGCGCGAAGCGGTGCATGCCCCGCGTGCGCTGCCCTGGGTGCTCGGCGGGATCGGACTGCTGGTGGTGCTCGCCGCAGGCGGCTATTTTTTCCTGACACGCCAGCGCGTGCTGGCCGTCAAGAGCGCAACCGCGCTCGCACCGGCGCAGCTGTCGCGGCCGGCGCCGGTGTTGCAGGCGAGTGGATACGTGACCGCCGAGCGCGTCTCGACGGTCTCGGCGCAGATCGCCGGCATGCTCACCCACGTGTACTTCCAGGAAGGCGAGTACGTGCACCGTGGCCAGGTGCTGGCGCGGCTCGATGACAGTGCCCAGAGAGCCGCATTGCAGCAGGCCCGGGCGCAGTGGCGGGCCGCCCAGGCGCAGCTCAGCCAGTACCGGGTGCAGTGGCTCGAGGCACGGCGCGACCTGGCGCGCGAGCAGGCGCTGATCGGTGCGCATCTGGTCTCGCTGCAGGCGCTGCAGCAGGCCCAGACGCAGGCCGCCTCGCTGGGTGCGGCGGTGCTCACGCAGCGGCGCGATGTGGCGGTGGCGCGTGCGGCGGTGCAGGCCGCACAGGTGCAGGAGGACTACACGGTGGTGCGTGCACCGTTCTCCGGGGTGGTGGTCGACAAGGCCGCGCAGATGGGCGAGATGATCTCGCCGTTCTTCGGCGGCGGGGGATTCACGCAGACCGGCGTCGCCACGCTCGTCGATATGAACTCGCTCGAGGTCGACGTCGACGTCAACGAGGCATACATCGATCGGGTGCACGCGGGGCAGCACGCGGTCGCAGTGCTCGACGCCTATCCGAACTGGCGCATTCCCGCGCACGTCATCGCCATCGTGCCGACCGCCGATAAGAGCAAGGCAACCGTGCGGGTGCGTGTGGCGCTCGAGAGCAAGGATCCACGCATCCTGCCGCAGATGGGCGTACGGGTGTCGTTCTTCGAGCCGGCCGGCGCGCGCGGAACGAGTCTGCCGGTTGGCATGGTGTGGGTGCCGGCCTCGAGCATCGTGCGTCGTGACGGCGAGACTGTCGTGTTCGTCGTTCGGCATGGCACGGCACGGGCGTTGCGGGTGAGCGTCGGTGCGCGCCGATCGGATCTGCGGGCGGTGAGCGCTGTGGCCGCCGGCAGCATCGTGGTGCGTGATCCCCCGCGCACGCTCGCCGATGGGGATCGGGTTAGCCTCACGCGGGAGTAAGGCCTTATGAGCGCATTGGTCGAGATCCGCTCGCTGAGCAAGGTGTATGTACGCGGCCGCCAGCGCATCGAAGTGCTCCACCACATAGACCTCGATGTGGCTGAGGGGGAGTTCGTGGCGCTGATGGGTCCCTCGGGCTCGGGCAAGACGACGCTGCTCAACCTGATCGGTGGTCTCGACAGCCCGACGGACGGAACGCTGGTTGTGGCCGGTGAGCGCATCGAGCGGCTCGCACAGGGGGCGCTCGCCCGCTGGCGGGCCGCGCACGTGGGATTCGTGTTCCAGTTCTACAACCTGCTGCCCATGCTCTCGGCGCAGCGCAACGTCGAGTTGCCGCTGCTGCTGACGAAGTTGACCGGGAAGGAGCGCCGGCGCAACGCCGCCGTGGCGCTGCAACTGGTCGGTCTGGCCGAACGGGCCACGCACAAACCCGCAGAACTGTCCGGCGGCCAGCAGCAGCGCGTGGCCATAGCCCGGGCCATCGTGTCCGATCCGACGCTGCTGGTGTGTGACGAGCCGACTGGGGATCTCGATCGGCAGTCGGCCGAGGAGGTGCTGGGGCTGCTGCAGCAGCTCAATCGCGATCATGGCAAGACCGTCGTGATGGTCACGCATGACCCGAAAGCCGCCGAGTATGCCGGACGCGTCCTGCATCTCGACAAGGGCACCCTGGTGGCAGATGAGCAGGTGGCGGCATGAAGTATCTGCCGCTGCTCTGGGCTGCCCTCACGCGGCGCAAGGCCCGCACGATCTTCACGCTGCTGTCGGTGATGGCGGCATTTCTGCTGTTTGGATTGCTCGAGTCGGTGAACAGCGTCTTCACGCAGGCCGGCCATACCATCGGCTCGGCGCACCGGCTGATCACCGGCTCGAAGGTGGGGTTCATGTCGCCGCTGCCGTACAGCCTGCGGATGCAGATCCGTACCGTGCCCGGGGTGGGCGAGGTCGCCTACGACACCTTCTTCGGCGGCACCTACCAGAGTCCGCACAACCAGCTCAACGTGTTCGCGGTGGCGCCGAATTTCTTCGATCTGTATCCGGAGCTGAAAGTCACTGCGGCCGTGCGCCGCGCATTTGACCTCAACCCGACCGGTGTGATCGTCGGCGCGGCGCTCGCCCGGCATTATCACTGGAAGCTCGGCGAGCAGATCCCGATCAAGGCGATGATCTACCCGCGCAAGAACGGCTCGTACATTTGGACGTTCCAGCTGGTGGGTCTGTATCACGCGCACTCGCTGGTCCAGGAGCAGAACGTCTTCTTCCCCTGGCAGTACCTCGATCGAGCGGCCGCCTTCGGCAACGGAACGGTCGGCTGGTTCATCGAGAAGATCGCCCATCCGCGCAATGCGGGGCGCATCGCCGCGGCCATCGATGCGCTCTCGGCGAATTCCGATCACGAGACCAAGACTCAGACCGACAGCGCCTTTGCGGCGAACTTTCTCGGCCAGATCGTCGATCTGGGCCTGTTGGTGCATGCCATCATGGGCGCAGTGTTTTTCACGCTGATGCTGTTGACCGGCAACACCATGGCGCAGGCGGTGCGCGAGCGCATCCCGGAGCTGGCCGTGCTGAAGACGCTCGGTTTTGCGCACCGCACCGTGCTCGGGCTGGTGCTCGCCGAGTCGGTGCTGGTGGTGGTGCTCGGCGGGCTGTGCGGACTGGCGCTCGCGGCGGTGGTGGTGCGCGCGCTGCAGGGCCAACTCGGGGCGAGTCTGCCGATGTCCTCGGTGGATGCCGGCATCTGGCTGCGGGGGATTGCCGTGATGGTGCTCATCGGGCTGCTGGTTGGCGCTCTGCCGGCGCGCCGCGGCATGCGGCTGCGCATCGTCGATGCGCTGGCGGGACGCTGAGGGTGCAGGGATGACGCGCAAGCTGCCGTATCTGCTGGTATGCACGCTGCTGCTCGCGCTCGGACTCGCTGCGGCGGCGCTGCCGTGGCCGGCGATCGGTGCGCTGGTGGCGCTGCTCGCCCTTTGGCTCGCCCTCAGCCGCGCTGGCCGTCAGTGCGGGGCGATTGCCTGGGCGGGACTGACGACGCTGCCGCAGCGGCTCGGCGGGGCTTCCGTGGTGGTGGTCGGGATTGCCGGGGTGGTGGGCGTGCTGGTGTCCTTGCTCGCGATGGGCAAGGGGTATGAGGCGACCTTCCAGGCCACCGGCAGCACCCACCGGGCGATCGTGCTGCGCGGCGGTGCCCAGAGCGAGAGCACCTCGAACCTCAGTCCCGAGAGCGTGATGCTGATCGGGGAGAAGCCGCAGGTCGCGCGCGATGCCCAGGGCCGTGCGCTGATTTCCCCCGAGATCGTGGTGGCCGTCTCGTTGCCGAAGCGCGGCAGTGGCCAGGATGCGAACGTGACGCTGCGGGGCGTGGGCGGGCAGGTCTGGGCGGTACGCCCGCGCATCCGGCTGATCGCCGGACGGCGCTTCAGGAGCGGCTTGCGCGAGCTCATCATCGGGCGCAATGCCGCCCGGGAGTTCGCCCACACCGCGGTCGGCTCGACGCTCGACATCGGCGGACAGCCGTGGAAGGTGGTCGGGGAGTTCGCCGCGGGCGGCGCACACGACTCGGAGCTGTGGGGCGATGTGAACGTCGTCGGTACGGCCTTTCACCGCGGCAGCAGCGTGAGCGCCGTGACCGTGCGGCTCACCGGCGGTGTGCGCGCGTT
This sequence comes from Pseudomonadota bacterium, assembly GCA_021808195.1. Next base: position 34,847 of record JAKBCE010000003.1, on the reverse strand, counting down.
CAAAGCGTTCAGGGCGGCGCTCGCGAGTGATCCGCAGCTGAACGTGCAGGCCCACACCACCCGCCAGTATTACGCGCAGCAGTCGAAGAACCTCTCTCACTTCATCCGCATTCTCGGTTCGGTGGTCGGGGCCATCATGGCCATCGGCGCGGTGGCCGGCGCGCTGAACAGCATGTATGCGGCGGTAGCGGCGCGCACCCGTGAGATTGCCACGCTGCGCGCGGTCGGCTTTCGCGGCGGACCGGTCGTGATGTCGGTGTTGATCGAGACGCTGCTGCTGGCGCTGCTCGGCGGGGTGGCCGGCGCGCTGATCGCCTGGGTGCTGTTTCATCACTTCACCGCCTCGACGCTGGGGCCGAACTTCGGTGCGGTGGTGTTCGATTTCCGTGTCACCCCCGGGTTGATGGGCGAGGGGGTGAAGTGGGCACTCGCGATCGGGTTCATCGGTGGGCTGTTCCCGGCGCTGCGCGCGGCGCGGATGCCGGTGACCGAGGGACTGCGGGAATTGTAAGTTGCGGGCAGTGCGGCGGACCGGCCGTGCGCCGCGGGTAAATGCGGTTGCTGAGACCGATGCGTGCCGGATACCAGAAGCGAGCCTACCGCTTGCGCTGCTACCCGATCGTACGGCAGCGGCGCGTGCTGGGCCGACTGTTTGGTGCTTCGCGCTTCGTATGGAGCTGGGGGCTGGCGTGGCGCACCAGTGCGTACCAAGCCGGTCAGACGCGTCTGAACTCGATCTCGCTGTCGCGGCAGTTCTCGGCGTTTCGCCAGGCGTCTGAGCCGCACTGGCTCGCCGAGTTGCCTCGCGAGCCGTTCAGTCAGGTGCTGCGCGATCAGGAGCGGGCGCTTCAGAGCTTCTTTGCCCGCCGGGCGCGCTACCGGCGCTTTCGGCGCCGAGGCGCACGCGAGCGCGTGCGCTTCACGCTCGATCAGTGCCGGGTGCAGGTCGAACGGGACCTACCCCTCGGTGGACCTTATGTTCAGCTGTTGTCATCGCCATCGGCACTGTCGCCCTCATCGGACGAATCGGCAGAGCCATCGGCGGGCGTGCCGTCATCCGTGGTGCTCAGATGGCTGAGCGCCTTCGGCAGATGTGCCGCGAGCTGCTGACACAAACCGTCGACGGACAAACCATGACTGTCCGCGAGCTTCGCCAGCGCGTCCGGATCGAGCGCCTGCTTGATCTGCGCGGCCGACACGGGAAGGTTCGCGCCGCCGATCCAGCTCTGCAACGCCTCGCCGAGCCCGCCTTGCTGCAGCTGCTGCACCAGACCGTTCACGCCGCCGTGCTCGGAAATGACGTTCTCCACCATGCTGCCGGCCTCGCCATCGAGTACCTCGCTCAGCACGCCACTGAAAAGTCCCATCTTGCTGCTCCGGTCGTATTGGGGTTGGCGGTGCAGCGGAGCCGGACGCGCTCACGCGCCGGCCCCGCTGCACGGGGCATCAGCGCTTCTTCAGGCACTTGCTCATGAAGGCGCGATGGGCGGCACCCTTCATGCCCTTCGACTGATGGGCGCACATCGCCATCTTGCGCTGCTGGGGGCTCATCTTGCGTGCCTTGCTCTTGGCTTTGGCGGACGCGCGGTGGTGGACCACGTGATGCGATTTGCTGGCGTGGTGCACCACGGCATGGTGAGTGCGCTTGGCGTGATGACTGTGATGAGTCCCGGCCATGGCGATCGGGGCGAGCAACAGCGCGCTGAGGGCGGTGAGGGAGCTCAGGAATCGAACGAATTTATTCATCTTGCAACATCCACCCTGGTTGGTATCGGTTGGTGATCGAACGGGCTCTGCGATGATTGCCGTTGCACTGCCCGGCCGCGGCTCGGGTGAGCCCCGGCGGATCCACTTGATCTGGTCCGTCGCGGACATCCGTCGCACCGGTTGCATCGCTGATCCCAAACTAACTATAGCATCGGACCTGAGCGTGCGTCAGGCAGGGAGTGGGCCGCCCATGGCACGCCATGCTTGTATTAAATATCTGTAATGTTTCGCGCACCTGAGGCGCTCTGGTGTAGTGCGCCGCGCGCTCGGACGATGTGCTCCCGGCGGTGCGGCCGGGAGCGCATCGTCCCGGCCGCACCGCCGAAGGTGAGGGCTCAGAAGCTTGCGGTCAATGTCACATACCAGGTGCGCGGGGCGCCGGGATACGCGATCACCGGTCCGCCGACGGAGTTGTACAGCCCGCCGGAGGTGATGTATTCGAACGAGTTGTATTGCTTGTTCGCCAGATTGTCGACCTCGATCGTGGCCTTGAGGTCCTGGATGCCATCGTCCCAGGAAGTCGGCAGATCGAAACTGGTCGAGAAGTTGAGCAGTCCGTAGCTCGGGATATTGGTGCTGCCGGTATTGATCGTGTTGCCATTGACGCCGACATAGGAGTCCGCAAGCACGCCGCTCGCGGTGATGTTCTGGTTGTTGTCGAAGGCGTACTGCGAGCCGGTACGCAGATAGGTGAGGCGTGGCTCGATGAGTACGCGGCCGGCACGCAACAGATAATATGCCCCGAAGCTCATGTTGGCGGTCGGCGTATACGGTACCGGAACGCCGTGATAGATCGTCAGACTGCCATCCGGATTGGTGTTGCCGTTGATGTAGCTGGTGAATTTGGCGCTGACGATGCCGACGTTGGCGAACACGTAGAAGTTGTGGACCGGCGAGGCGTCGCCGAATATGTTCACGCTGTCGTATTTGGAGGAGCCGAAGGCGAGCAGTGCGCCGCCGGCGGCGAGGGCGGAGGGGATCGTCTCGTTGGTGAAGTCGAGGTGCGAGTAGCTCATGTCGAGCTCCATGTCCGTGACCGGTCCCCAGCGGCGCTTGTGGATCTTCAGTCCGACGATGGTGTCGGTGCCTTTCTCAAGATGCACGCTGTTGGCGGCGATGGTCACGTAAGGTCCGGTGCCGCCGCCGTTTTCCGGGTAGCGGTAAGTCCATCCCCAGTTGGCATAGAGCGCGAGCCAGGGCAGCGCCCGCCAGTTCGCGCCGATGAACGGCTCACCGCGGAAGAAGCTGGTATGCGCCGTGGGCGAGGGGTTGACCATCGGATATGCACTCGGTGTTGCGGCCGAGCAGTTCGGGTCCGGGGTGATCTGGCTGAGGTCGCCGCAGGGATTGTACTGGGTGGCGAGCGGAAAGACCGAGGTCTCGTTGGGATAGAAGTCCATCGTGTAATTGACTTCGCGAAATCCCGGGGTGATGCGCAGCGTCGGCACCGGCGTGATGGTGTCCTGTATGTAGAGCGCACTGTTCAACTGGTTGAAAATGTCGCTGTCGTAATTGCCGTTCGGTGCGGTGGGCGAGCCGAGCAACGATGCCGGTGCGGGCGGGCCGACGACGCCGGCCTGGGCGAAATTCTGATACGGGAAATAGGTCTGTTCCTGCGAATAGTACTTGCTGAACTGCAGGTAGCCGCCGGCGAACACGTGGTTGTAGGGCAGCTTCAGTTCAAACGTCAGCTTGTCGCCGAACACGTGCGAGGACGGCCGGTTGATTTCCCAGCTCGACTGCTGCGGTGGCAGATAGTCGTGCAGCGGGGTGTAGTGCAGGCGGTGCTCGTGGTCGAAGTAGACGAGATTGTGTATCGAGGTGATCGGTGAGAGCCGCACGTTGAGCTTGCTCCAGAGCATCTCGATCGCGTTGACGTCGAGCTTCCAGTTCACCGCGTACGGCAGCGTGGTGTAAAAGCCGGTGGTCTGCTGACTGATGAGCGGGCCAGGGGTGGCCGGGCCGGTGAGGTAGACCCCGGGGATCGGGCTGACGGGGATCGGGAACGGGCGCTGCGCGCTGGCACGTGAGATGTAGGCGCCGATGCTGAAGTCACCATCGCCGCTCGCGAAGGGGTGCTTGGTCTTGATGTAGTAGGCGTAATTGTAGCTCGGGTTGTCGTAGCCGTCCGAACCACGCAGGAAGTTGTGCGCGTGGTTCCAGCCACCGGCGATCACGGTGCGCCAGCCGTGGAAGTCGCCGCTCTGCAGATCGAAGGAAACGTTCTTCGTCTGGTAGCTGCCGTAGGTGAGTGCGACGTCGCCGCCGAAGGCGCTCGAGGGCTGCAGTGGCACGAAATTGATCGCCCCGCCGATGTTGGTCCACCAGCGGTCCTTGGGCTGCCCCGGCCCGTAGGTGACGTTGATGGTCTGGAGGATGGAGGTCTGCGGGATGAGGGTAGCCTGCCAGAGGTCGTTGCCCGGGTTGCTCATCGGCACCCCATCGAAGCTCGGGGCGATGCTGCCGTTGTCGGGATTGCCGCCGGAAAAGCCGGCCCAACCGGCTTTGATGCCGTCGATGCTGATCGTGGACTTCTGTGCCCCGGTGGCCCCGTACGAGGAGACGCTCACGCCGGGCACGAGCATCATGGCCTGGGCGGCACCGCCGACCGTGGTGCTGGCGCGGATCTGATCGCGATCGAGCGTCTTGACGGTCTCGTTACTGATGAAGGCTCTTTTGTGACGCTCGCGACGCGCGGTCACCAACACTTCATTCAGTTGGGCGATCGTGGCCGGGCCAGCGTCCGGGGCGGGCATGGGGCCGGGGGAAGCGGCGAAGGCGAGCGCACTGGTGGTGAGGCTGGCGAGGAGCACGGCGTGCACGGTGAGCCGCACAGATGTTCTTGTCGCGGGGTCCTGGGATGCCTGAAGGGGTTTTTGCGTGCTCATGGGCGCCTCCTCTGCCGTTGTTGTTGAGCGCAGGTGCACGCCGCTGCGGGCGATGCCACCGGCGCGAGTTGAGACCGGGGAGGATCGTGTCGCGATGGGATTGCAGGGGCGTGACGGAAAGATGACGCTTTTGTGTCAGCCGCAGACCGTGGCGTGGATTGCGGCGGACAATGCCGTGCCGCAGATCGGTCCCGGAAGGTGCACGCCCGGGGTATTGAGGTGTGAGGGAAGCGGCGGGTGCAGCGGTCCAGGGAGCGGGCGTGCCCGCCCGCGTAATGCGTGGTACGGGGAGGTGGCGCGCGCGCAGGCGGACAGTCCTCAGCCCGCGCAGCGCAGGGTCGCTTTGCGTTCCGGGCGAGCGACTCAGCGAGGGTGTCGGGACGCTCTCTACGCGGTGATCTGCTCGAGCCCTTCCAGGACAGGAGGTTCGCAGGCGGGGGGTGCGCCGGTCAGCTCAATGGGTCCGGGTGTGTGCCAGGGGTGGCGTACGATCGTGGCGTGCGCGTTTCGCGCGCGCACGCGAAGAGTCGTGTCGAAGACCCGAGGCTCACAACGCTCAAGCGACCGATCTGCCGGAACGGAGGAAGCCCCGGTTAGGGCGCGGAAGTCTGTGCGCTGTGCACGGGCAGCACGAGTGCGATCACTCCGAAGGCCGGATGATCGTAGTAATTACGCTGGTAGAAGCGGACCCGACGCGTTTCGTTCATCACGAACGTGGTGCCGGGGGCGGCGCCGAGACCGGCCGGGGGGTGCTGCATGGTGTAATCGAGCGTCAGCCCCAGGTGCAGGTACGTGCCGCGCTCGAAGTACACCAGGCCGCGCAGCCCCGGCACCTGAATGCCGAGCTCGCTCAGGTTGAAGCCGGCATGGGTGCCCCAGTCGCTCGCGGTCTGGATCCAGGCGGCGTGCGCCACCGGGGCGTAATCGGCGCTGGTGCGCAGCGCGTTCCAGATCGCATCGAGTTGGTAGGACGCCGGGCTCAGCACTTGGACCAGTTGACCGACGCCGGTGCCGGTCGGGCTCTCCGCGCCGCTGACATGCGGGGCCATGTGCAGCTCGGCCTGCCAGTCCTCGGGGCTGCCGAGCGTCTTCAGCGCGCGGAATACGATAATTTCGATTTCGTACTGACGGCGCAGCGGCACGGGCGCTACCGCCGCGGCGCCGCGCGCGCCCGTCGGGGCCGGGGCGGGATTGGCGGCCGGCGCGGCACTGCCGGCCGGATGCGCCTGCAGGGGTGCGGTGGGCGTGCTCTGCGCGGTGGCGGTGACGGCGAGCAGGAGCGCGCTGAGCAGGCTCAGGCCCGATGCGATGCGATGCCTCATGCGCACCAGTGTAATCGAAGGCGGCTAATTCGGCTTGGCTGCCAGCCGCTTCAGCAGCGCGCCGGCAAACTCGAAGCGTGCCGGCTCATCGGGCAGCGCACGGGCGATGCGCAGTTTCATCGCGCCCTCCAGGCGGTACTCGCGCGGGGCCTGCTGCATCAGCTTGACCAGACTCTGCGGGTTCACCGCGGTGTTCTCCTCGAATTGCACCAGGCCGCCCTGCGGGCCGAGGTCGAGGCGGCGGATGCCGAGGGCGCGCGCAGTGAGCTTGAGCTTGCTGATGCGCACGAGGCGCTGGGCCGGATCGGGCAGCGGGCCGAAGCGATCGTAGAGCTCCGCGGTGAGAGCATCGAGCGCATCGGCACTGTCGGCCGCGGCGAGGCGCTTGTACAGCCCGAGACGCACCTGCACATCGGCGATGTACGCCTCGGGCAGGAACGCCGGCAGCCGCAGCTCCACCTCCGTGGCCGCTGCGAGCGGCTTTTCGAGCGCCGGCTCGCGGCCGGCCTTCAGCGCCTCGACCGCCTCCTCGAGCAGCTCCAGGTACATCGCGAGGCCGATCTCGGACATCTGGCCGCTTTGCGCCTCGCCGAGCAACTCCCCGGCGCCACGGATCTCCAGATCATGTGTGGCGAGGGCGAAGCCGGCGCCGAGCTCCTCCATCGATTCGATCGCCTCGAGGCGCCGCGCGGCGTCGGTGCTGAGCGCGCGGCGCGGCGGGGCGATCAGGTAGGCGTAGGCGCGGTGATGCGAGCGGCCGACCCGGCCGCGCAACTGGTGCAGCTGCGCGAGCCCCATGTGATCGGCGCGGTTGATGATGATGGTGTTGGCGGTCGGCACGTCGATGCCGCTCTCGATGATGGTCGTGCACAGCAGCAGATCGAAGCGCCGGTGATAGAAATCGACCATCAGCTGCTCGAGTTCCCGCTCGCGCATCTGTCCGTGGCCGATGCGCAGACTCGCCTCGGGCACGAGCTGCTGAACTTCGGCAGCGATTTTCTCGATGGTGCGGATCTCATTGTGCACGAAATAGATCTGCCCGCCGCGGCGCAGCTCGCGCAGTACCGCTTCGCGCAGCGTCGGGCCGTGCCATTCGATCACGAAAGTCTTGATGGCCAAGCGCTCGGCTGGCGGGGTGGTGATCAGCGACAGGTCGCGCAGCCCGCCGAGAGCCATGTTGAGCGTGCGCGGGATGGGCGTGGCGGTGAGAGTCAGTACGTGAACGTTGGCGCGCAGCGCCTGCAGGCGCTCCTTGTCGCGCACCCCGAAGCGCTGCTCCTCATCGACGATCAGCAGTCCCAGATCCTTGAAGCGCGCATGCGCATGTAACAGCCGATGGGTTGCGACCACGATGTCGACCACGCCGCGCTCGATGCCGTCCAGGGTCGTGCGGGTCTCCTTGGCATTGCCGAAACGCGAGAGCCCCTCGATGCGTACCGGCCAGTCGGCGAAGCGGTCGCGGAAGTTGGTCAGATGCTGCTGGGCGAGCAGCGTGGTCGGGGCGAGCACCGCGACCTGCTTGCCCGATTGCACGGCGGCAAATGCCGCGCGCATGGCGACCTCGGTCTTGCCGAAGCCCACATCGCCGCAGACGATGCGGTCCATGGGCCGCTCGCTCTGCAGGTCGGTGAGCACCTGAGTGATGGCCTCGGCCTGATCCTCGGTCTCCTCGAAGGGGAACGCGCCGGCGAAACTGCGGTAGTCGCTCTCGTTGAGCGTGAGCTGCAGGCCGCGCTGCGCCTTGCGCCGCGCGTACAGGTCGAGCAGCTCGGCGGCGACATCGCGGATCTGCTCGGCGGCGCGCTTGCGTGCCTTGGCCCACTGATCCGTACCGAGTTTGTGCAGCGGCGCGCTCTCGCTCGCCGCGCCGGTGTAGCGGGTGACCAGGTGCAGCTGCTGGACTGGTACGTAGATGCGGTCCCCGCCAAGGTACTCGAGCACCAGGAACTCCCCGGCCTCGCCGGCCACCTCCATCGGCTGCAGCCCGACGTAACGGCCAACACCATATTGCTCGTGTACGACCGGGGCCCCGGCGGTGAGGTCCTGCAGGTCGCGCAGGATCGCCTCCGGGTCGGCGGCCGCCCGCGTGCGGCGCCGCTCCTGCCGTGCCCGGGCACCGAACAGCTGTGACTCGGCGATGAGTGCGAGGGGCGGATGGGCGAGGCTCAGCCCCGACACGTCCGCGGCCACCGTCAGGCTGAGCGCCGCCCGTCCGGCGAGGAAGCCGTCCCAGCCGCTGACGAGTTCCACCGCGTGACCGTGGCTGCGCAGCAGATCGTTGAGCACTTCGCGCCGGCCTGGCGAGTCGGCCGTGATGAGCGCCCGGCCGGGGAAGGTCTCGAGGAACGCATCGAGCCGCTCAAGCGGCCGCTCGGCGCGCGTGTCGATGCGCAGCTCCGCTGGCTCGAGGGTCGCAAAGTCTCGCTCCGGCGTGCTGGCGCTCGCATCGGCCTTGCTGGTGAGGGTGATCGAGGCGAAGCGCTCGAGCGCGGCGGCGAGGGCGGTGGGCTCGAGGAACAGCTCCGTCGGGGCGAGCACCGGGCGCTCCAGGTCGTGGCGACGTTCCTCGTAGCGCGACTCGATGTCCCGCCAGGCCCGGGCAAGCGCCTCAGGCAGAGCGGCATCGCGCACGATCACCGCGTTGGCCGGCAGGTGATCGAACAGCGTCGCGGTCGTCTCGAAGAACAGCGGCAGGTAGAACTCCACCCCCGCCGGTGCCACTCCTTCGCTCACGCTGCGGTAGACGCTCGAGCGGGTCGGGTCGCCTTCGAAACGGATGCGGAAGCGGCGGCGAAACTCCTTCACCGCCTCGGCATCGAGCGGCAGCTCGCGCGCCGGCAGGAGCCGCACGTGCTCGATCGGCTCGAGCGAGCGTTGCGTGTCCGGATCGAAGCGGCGGATCGCTTCGATCTCATCGTCGAACAGATCGATCCGCAGCGGCTCGGCGGTGCCCATCGGGAACACGTCGAACAGCGAGCCGCGCACGGCGAACTCCCCGGGGCTGCGCACCTGGCTGACGCTGGCATAGCCGGCCTCGATCAGGCGCGCCCGAAAGGGTTCGAGGTCGAGCTGCTCGCCGCGCGAGAGCTCAAAGGCGCGCGCCTGAACGTATTGGCGCGGCGCCAGGCGCTGCATCAGCGTGTCGGCGGTGACGATCAGGCAGCCGTGCGTGAGCCGCGGCAGCTCAAAGAGCGTGCGCAGCCGCGCGGAGATGATGTCCGGGTGCGGGGAGAACAGGTCGTACGGCAGCACCTCCCAGTCGGGAAAGGTGAGCAGCGGCAACTGCGGCCCGGCGAAGAAGGCGAGCTCGGCGCTGAGGCGCGCCAGTTCCCGCGCCGCGTCGGTGACCACGACGTAGAGCTTCTGGTCCGAGCGGGCCGCCTCGGCGAGGGCGAGCGCCGGGGCGCTGCCGCGCAGCTGCTGCCAGCGCAACTGGCGCTTGGCGGGGCCCGGAACGGGCGGATCTAGTACTCTCAAACTGCGACCGGAACTTCCGTAAGCTGGGTGCGTGGCACGGCGGCGGGCACGCAGAAAATGTCGATGCTGCGGCGGCGGCCGCGCAGCTGCATGGGGGGCAGGGGGGTGGCGCCGACATCCAGCCCGAGCGCATCGAGGGACTGCTTGACCGTGTCCGAAAAGAGCATCTCCCCGGCACGGGCCCGCTGACAGAGCCGGGCGGCGACGTTCACCGTGTCACCGATCAGCGTGTAGCTCATATAAGAGCTCGAACCGATGTTGCCGGCGACCACGTCCCCTTCGTTGATGCCGATGCCGAGCCCGGCATCGACCCCGTAGCGGCTGACCCACGAGCCGGCGAGCTCGGCGAAACTGCAGAGCATCTCCTGGGCGGCGCGCACGGCGCGGCCGGGACCGTCGGGCTGCTCGAGCGGCACGCCGAAGCCGAGCATCAGGCAGTCCCCGGCCATGTGGAACACTGTGCCGTCGTGACGCAGCGTGATTTCGGTGAGCAGCGAGAAATACTCATTCAGCAGTGGCACGACCTGGCGCGGCTCGAGCCGCTCGGACAGGCCGGTAAAGCCGCGCAGATCCGCAAACAGCACCACCGCATGGGTACGCAGATCGTCGGCCGACAGCAGCGTCTCGCGCAGGTGCACGTCCTCGAGGATTTTCTCCGCCAGCTGCGGGGAGACGTAGCGACGCACCGCGCGCCGCAGGACTTCCTCGCGTCGGCGCACCTCGGCCTGCAGATGGGCCTGGGCGAGCTCGCGGCGCACCGAGCCGGCGCGGATCAGCTCCTCGATGTTGAGCGAATTATCCAGTGCCACGGGACGGTTATCCCATCATTCTTCTGTGAAACGTGAGCCTACCATAATCCCTGCGTAGTGCGTCGCAGGTTGGCGACCCCCGGGGCGGGGGCGCGCTGCAAGCCGCGCACCGTATTAAGGTTAACGGCTCTGGGGGGCGAGACTTAAGCGTGCGCGGATTCAGTTCGCGGCGGCGGCATGCACGACGGCGTGCACCACCCGGTTGTACTCGAAGTAGACGCTGAATGCGGGGTAGTCCCAGCGCGTGATGGGCGGGCGTCCGACGGCCGGATAGCGCCGCTCGGGCGCCCCGAAGCGCTGCTCGACCTGGCGCATGGTCTGGCTGCGATGCGGACGGGGCACCGTGCTCGGCACGAGCTGCAGCCGGCCGTCCACCACCCTCGTTGCGGCTGTCGCCGCAGCGCTCATCGCGCCGGCGATCAGCACGGCCAAAAGTATTCGGGCGCGCATGTCGGAACCTCCGGCGCGGACTATACACCCGGGGGCATTTTGTCAAAGCGACCGCTCCGCGGTGGCGCCCAAATCTGTGACCCAGTGCAGCCGGCGGGCCGGGGCGGAACTATGGTTAAATCCGCGCATGTTTCACCCGCTGTCGCTGTTCGTGGGCTGGCGCTACGTGCGCGCTCGCTCGCACAAGTTCTTCGTGTCGTTCATCACCTGGACCTCCCTCGCGGGCGTGTGTGTCGGGGTGGCGGCGCTCATCGTCATTCTCTCGGTCATGAACGGTTTCGAGGGTGATCTGCGCCAGCGGCTGCTCGCCCTCGATGCCGACGCACGCGTGGTCGCGAGCCGCTCGGCCGAGACGGCCGGCACCCCCGCCCCGGCGCTCTGGAAGGCGCTCGAGCAGCGCGTGCGTGCGAGCCCCGGGGTGAGCGGCGTCGCTCCGTTCGTGCAGTCCCAGGCGCTCGCCGTGCGCACCCCGCAGATGCTGCCGGTGTTGCTGCGTGGCATCGATCCGGCGGCCGAGCCGGCCGTGACCCGCCTGGCGCGGGTGAGCACGGCCGGGGCGCTCGCGGCATTGCGGCCCGGTGCCGATCGGGTGATTCTCGGGGAGGTGATTGCCGAGGAACTCGGCCTCGAGCCGGGGGATCAGCTGACACTGCTCATCCCCGGGGTGAGCGCCGGTGGGCTGCCCGTGCCGCAGCTGCACCGCTTCACCGTCGCCGGGGTGTTCTCGGTCGGTCTCGCCGACAGCGACGCGACGCTCGTCTACGGCAACATCGCCGATGTGCGCGCGCTGCTGCCCGGCGGCGGGCTCGATCAGGGCCTGCGGGTGCGCTACCGCAATGCGCTCGATGCACCGGCGATTTCCGCCGCGCTGCGCGCGCGCCTGCCCAAGGGCTTTCGGGTGATTGACTGGACGCAGGACAATGCGGCGTATTTTCGTGCGATCCGCATCGAGAAGACCATGATGTCACTGATTCTGCTGCTGATCGTGGCGGTGGCCGCCTTCAACATCGTTGCAATGCTGGTGATGGTGGTCACCGACAAGCGCACCGACATTGCGATCCTGCGTACCTTCGGCGCCTCGCCGGCGCGCGTGCTGGCCATCTTCCTCACCCAGGGACTCACCATCGGCTGGCTCGGGGTCGGACTCGGGGTCGGACTCGGTCTTGCGATCGCCTTTCACGTCAATGCAGTGGCGAGCTTCCTCGAGCACACCTTCGGCTTTCAAATCTTCAACTCCAGCGTGTATTACGTGACCACCATTCCGGCGGTGGTCAAATGGAGCAACGTGGCGCTGATTGGCGTCTCGGCGCTCGTGCTGACGGCAGCGGCCACGGTGTATCCGGCAGTGCGCGCCGCACGGGTGGCGCCGGCCGAAGCGCTGCGCTACGAGTAGGCCAACGATGTTCGACGCCTATGAGTGGTTGATCGGCACGCGGCATCTGCGCTCGACGCACCGGCGCGGGTTCGTCTCGTTCGTGGCGGTGATGTCCGTGTGCGGACTCGCCCTCGGGGTCGCCACGCTGATCGTGGTGCTCTCGGTGATGAATGGCTTCGGCCGCGAACTGCGCAGCCGTATTCTCGATGTCACCGCCGATGCCAGCCTGATGGGGCTGCACGGCAGCATCGGGGACTGGCGTGCGCTCGAGCAGCGGGTGCGTATGCAACGCGACGTGCGGGCGGTCGCCCCGTATGTGCAGCAACAGGCGCTGCTCACTCACGGGCAATACATCGCCGGTGCTGCGGTGCGCGGGGTGTTGCCGCAGCAGGAGGTACATGTCACCGCCCTGGCGCGCCATCTGGAGCATGGGGATCTCGGCGCGCTGCGCGCGGGAGGTTATGGCGTGATCCTCGGGGTCGACCTGGCCCGGGCGCTGCACGTGCGGCCCGGCGGCTCGGTGGTGTTGATCGCGCCGGAGGGCATTGCGACCCCGGCCGGGCTGATGCCGCGCATGCGCCGCTTTCGGGTCGTCGGACTGTTTCACTCCGGGATGTATCAGTACGACCGGCAGCTCGCGCTGGTCAACATCACCGATGCGGCGCGGCTGTTCGCGCTCGCACCCGGTCGGGTGACGGGGCTGCGACTGAAGCTGACCGATCCGTGGCAGGCCCCGCAGGTGGTGCGCCGCATCGCCTATGACCTCGGCGGCTCGGGTTACTACGTCAGCGATTGGACCGACCACCTTGCCAACTTCTTCCGCTCCATCCAGATCACCAAGTCGATGATGTTCGTCATCCTCTCGATGATCGTCGCTGTCGCGGCCTTCAACATCGTGGCGACCCTGGTGATGATCGTGAAGGAAAAGCAGGCCGATATCGCGATCCTGCGGACCCTGGGCGCCGCCCCGGTTAATGTGCTGGCGGTATTCGCCATTCAGGGACTGCTGATCGGGCTCGCCGGCACCGCACTGGGGGCCGGCCTCGGGGTGCTCCTCGCCGAGCACCTGCAGAGCCTGGTCGGGCTGCTCGAGCGGCTGCTGCACACTCAATTTCTCAATCCCAAGGTGTATTACATGAGCGAGCTTCCCGCCTACGTCGAGGGATTCGACGTGCTGCGCGTGTGCGGCGTGGCGTTCCTGCTGTGCGCGCTCGCGACGGTGTACCCGGCCTGGCGTGCCGCGCGCACCGCACCGGCCGAGGCGCTGCGCCATGAATGATTCGTCCGGGGGGCTTTCGGCCACGCACGACAGAGGGGCTCGCCCGCAGCAGCGCGACACGCCTCCGTCCCAGGATGGGCAGGCTGTGCTCGAGGCACGCGACGTCGGACGCAGTTTCGTGCAGGGCCCGACCACTCTCGAGGTGCTGCAGGGGGTTGCATTGACGGTGCGCTCGGCCGAGCGCCTCGCGATCATCGGCGCATCCGGCTCAGGCAAGACGACGCTGCTGCAGATCCTGGGCGGACTCGATCGACCGACCCGCGGGCGGGTATTGATCGATGGGCGGGACATTCACGCGCTCAGCGAGAAGGAGCGCGCCATGCTGCGCAACCGCACGCTCGGCTTCGTGTACCAGTTCCACCATCTGCTGCCGGAGTTCTCCGCGCTCGAGAACGTGGCGATGCCGCTGCTGGTGCGGCGCACACCGGTCGCCGAGGCGCGTGCGCGCGCGCAGGAGTTGCTCGAGCGGGTGGGACTCGGCGGGCGGCTGGCGCATCGGCCGCATCAGCTCTCCGGCGGGGAGCGCCAGCGCGCTGCGGTGGCGCGGGCGCTCGTGACGGAGCCGAAGATCGTGCTCGCCGATGAACCCACCGGCAATCTCGATGGCGCCAATGCCGAAGCGGTGTTTGAGCTGATGCTCGAACTGAACCGCGAACGCGGCACCAGTCTCATCGTCGTCACGCACGATCCGCGGCTCGCCGGCCGAATGGATCGCATCTATGCATTGCAGAGCGGACGGCTGTGCGAGCACCGCGGCGCTACGGCGCCGCGCAGTGACGCGTCCGGTAGCGCCGCCTGACCTCCCAGCGCCACACGAACTCAAGCGCGCACCAGCCGGCCAGCCCGGCGAGCAGCGAGCACACCAGGCAGCCGAGCAGGAACGGCCGCCACAGCGGTCCGAGGCCGTATTGCAGCCACTGCCAGCTCAGGTGAAAGGCGAAGTGCTGTGCCGGGGTGCGCAGCAGCACCGCGCCCACCCGGTAGGCGAGGTAGTAGATCGGCACCATGGTGAGCGGATTATTGACCAGGAAGATCGTGCCGTAGATGGCCGGCACGTTCAGTCGCCAGGTGAGTGCGATCAGCCCGGCCACCAGCGTGTGCACCGGCAGTGGAATGAAGCAGATGGCGAGGCCCACGCCAAATGCGCCCGTCACCGAGCGCCGGTGCACGACCCACAGTCGCGGGTCCATCAGCCGATCGCCGAACACGCGCAGCAGCCGGTGCCCCTCGAGGTGGTGGGGCTTGGGCAGGATCTTCTTCAGCATGCGCCGGGGCATAAGCAAGCCACTGTACCACGCGAGCGACAGTGCCGGCCGCGCGCTGCGTTTCGGTGCCGGGCGCACTTAGGTATGATGCCGCCTCACTGCTTGATTGGGGTCGTTTGATGTGGGAAATCGTGCGGGCCGGCGGCCCGCTGATGTGGCCGATCATCTTCTGCTCGATCGTCGCCGCGGCGATCGTGTTCGAGCGGCTCTGGACCCTGCAGGACCGGCGCGTGTTGCCGCGCGATCTGCCGCAGAAGGTCTGGCAGCTCATCGAGACCGGGCAGGTCACTGACAAGGTGATCGCCGCGCTCGAGCAGCACTCTCCGCTCGGGCGGCTGCTGGCCGCGGGACTCGCCAATCGCCACCGGCCTCACGAGGTGCTGATGGAGCGGCTCGAGGATGCCGGCCGGCACGTGGTGCACGAACTCGAGCGATTCCTCAATACGCTCGGCACCATCGCCGGCATCTCCCCGCTGCTCGGGCTGCTTGGGACCGTCACGGGCATCATTCGCGCCTTCGATGCCATCCAGAGCAGCAGCATGGGCAATCCCCGGGCGCTCTCCGGCGGCATCGCCGAGGCGTTGGTCTGTACGGCCGCGGGGCTCGTCGTGGCGATCCCCTCGCTCATCTCCTACCGATATCTGCGCGGCAAAGTCGAGGGCATCGTCGTCGAGATGGAAAAGCACGCGCTGCGCATGGCCGATGCGCTCGAAGCGGCAGGTAAAGCCGCCGCGAGCGACGCCTGATCCGCACATGAACCTCAAGCCGCGGCGCCACGAGGAGCCGGAAATCAACGTCGTATCGCTGATCGACGTCGTGCTGCTGTTGGTGGTGTTTTTCATGCTCTCGAGCCACTTTACCCAGGAGGGGCGATTGCACGTCGTGCTGCCGCGCGCCGGGGCGGTGCCGGCGGCGCAGTCGCGGCCGCACGCGGTGGTGGTGACGGTGACCGCGAATGGCGATTACCTCGTCAACGGCCGCGAACTGCTCAACAACAGTCCGGATACTCTGCGGGCGGCGCTTGCCGGTGAGCCGGCTGGGGCGCGCAGTGAGGCGGTGTTGATCCGCGCCGATGCACGCGCCACGCAGCAATCGGTGGTCACGGCGATGGACGTGCTCGGCGAGCTCGGCTTCGTCAAGCTCGACATTGCCACCATCAAGGCGCACCTCGAGAGCGGCTCGTGAGCGGCGCCGAGGACGGGCAAGAGGAGGCGCGGCGCACCTACCGCCGGCTGCTCGGGTATCTGCGCCCACAACTCGGGGTGTTCGTACTCGGTATTCTCGGCAGCACGCTCTATGCGGCGAGCACGGCCAGCTTCGCTGAGCTCGCCCAGCACCTCGGCGATACGCTCACGCATCCCGATCCGCGTCAGATTCTGTGGATCCCGGCGCTGCTGGTGGTGCTGTTCATCGGTCGCGGTATCGGCAATTTCACCCAGACGTACTGCATCGGCTACGTCGGCCGGCGCATCGTCAAGCGCCTGCGCGGGGAGGTCTTCGCGCGCATGCTCGAGCTGCCGGTGTCGTTCTTCGACCGGCAGGCCGTCGGTTCGCTGCTCTCGCGCCTCACCTACAACTGTGAGCAGGTCGGCCAGGCCTCGACCAGCTCGGTCATCATCGTGCTGCGCGCTGGACTGACCATCGTCGGGCTGCTCACCTACCTGCTGTGGAAGAACCTGCACCTGACGCTGATTGCGCTCATCGTCGGGCCGGTGGCCGGCTGGTTGGTCTCGGTGATCAATCACAAGTTCCGCCGCTACGGCCGACGCATCCAGCACTCGATGGAGGATGTGACCCGCCTCGCCAAGGAGAGCCTGGAGTCACCACGGCTGGTGAAGATCTACGGGGCACAGGCGCATCTGGCGGCGCAGTTCGAGCGCGTTAACGAACACAACCGCCGCTCGAACATGCGGGCCATCCTCACCAATGGACTCGCCAATCCCACGGTGCAGATGGTCACGACGATCGGCGGCGCGGTGGTGCTCGCGCTCGCGATCCGCAGTCGGGTCGAGGGGCATATGAGCCTCGGCGACCTGCTCGGGTTTTTCACCGCCCTCACCAGCATGGCTCAGCCGCTGCGCGAGGTGGTGAGCCAGTCCGGGCCGATGCAGCAGGGCATCGCCGCGGCGCAGAGTCTGTTTGAGCTGCTCGATGCGCCGAGTGAGCCCGAGACGGGTGATTACCGACCGCCGCGGGTGCGCGGAACGGTCGAGTATCGCGACGTGAGCTTCGCCTATGCCGAGGGCGGCCCGAGTGCGCTGCGCGGGGTGTCGTTCGCGATGCCGAGCGGCTCGCAACTGGCGATCGTCGGGCGCTCGGGCAGCGGCAAATCGACGCTGGTCAACCTGCTGCCGCGCTTTTATGACGTGACGGCCGGCGCGATCCTGATCGACGGGCGCGACGTGCGCGAGTACGAGCTGAAGGCGCTGCGCGAGCAGATCGCGGTGGTGAGCCAGGAGGTGACGCTCTTCGATGACACGATCCGCAACAACATCGCGTTCGGCCGCCAGGTGAGTGAACAGGCGCTGCTGCGCGCGGCTGAGGCGGCCCACGTGCTCGAGTTTGCCGCGGCGCTGCCGCAGGGGCTCGATACGCTGGTCGGGGACCGCGGCGTGCTGCTCTCGGGCGGGCAGCGCCAGCGCATCGCGATTGCGCGGGCGCTGCTGAAGGATGCGCCGATTTTGATCCTCGATGAGGCCACCTCGGCGCTCGATACCGAGGCCGAGCGGCACATCCAGGCCGCACTCGCGCACCTGGTGCACAACCGGACCACGTTTGTCATCGCGCACCGGCTCTCGACCGTCGAGCAGGCCGATCGCATCCTCGTGCTCGATGCCGGCGCGGTGATCGAGAGCGGCACGCACGGTGAGCTGCTGGCCAGCGGGGGGCTGTACGCGCAGTTGCACCGTCTGCAGTTCAGCGACTGACCGGCCATGCAGGCATGGCTCAACTCGCGTTGGTACGATCCGCAGCGCGGCTCGTGCGTAGCGCTGCGGCCACTCGCCTGGCTGTATGGGGTGGGCTTGGCGGTGCGCCGCGCGCGTGCGCCGCAACCGACTTCCCTCGGCGCCCCGGTGATCGTGGTCGGCAACCTGACCGTCGGCGGTACCGGCAAGACACCGCTTGCCGTGTGGGTGGCGAATGCGCTGGTGCGGCAGGGGCTGTGCGTTGGTCTGATCTCACGTGGCTACGGCCGGCACGCCGCCGGGGTGCGGTTGCTCGGGGCGGATTCGGACTGGCGCGAGGTGGGCGATGAGCCGCTCATCCTCGCGCGACGCACCGGCTGTCTAACAGCCGTCGGACGCGAACGCGTGCAGGCGGCAAGGGCAGTGCTCGCGCACGGCGCACGCGTAATCGTTTCCGACGACGGGCTGCAGCATCTGGCATTGCCGCGCGCGTGCAGCATCGCCGTTGCCGACGGTGCGCGCGGCTTTGGCAATGGGCAGCTGTTGCCTGCAGGGCCGCTGCGCGAGTCGCTCGAGCGGCTCGCCGGCCTCGATGCGTTGGTGATCAACGGTGCGGCCGAACACCCCTCGCTGCAGGCGGCGGGCGAGTACTTCCCACCGCTCGTGCTGCGCATGGATCTGCTCGCCGGCCAGGCCGTGGCGCTTGGCAGTGCCGAGCGCCGCACGCTCGAGTCGTTTCGTGGCACGGCGGTGCATGCGGTGGCAGGCATAGGGCACCCGCAGCGCTTTTTCCGTGATCTGCGCGCACGCGGGCTCGAGGTCCGCGAACATGCCTTCCCCGATCACCATCCGCTGACGGCCGCCGAACTCGACTTCGGGGATGACCTGCCGGTACTCATGACGGAGAAGGATGCCGTAAAATGCCCCGGGGGCAGCGACCGGCGGCTCTGGTTCGTGCCGGTCGAGGCCGCCTTCAGCGCAGCCGATGCCGCCCGGCTGTCCGATCTGCTGATGCGCACCGTCGACTCATTCGCAAGGCCCTCCGGAGGTTAGTTCGTGGACGCCCGCCTGCTCGAAATACTCGCCTGTCCCGTCTGCAAGGGCTCGCTGATCTACCGGCGCGAGGAGGCCGTATTGGTCTGTCGCATCGATCGGCTCGCCTATCCGATCCGCGATGGCGTGCCGGTGATGCTCGAGGAGGAGGCGCGCCAGCTCGGCGCCGACGATCCGCTGCTCGATCGCTGAGCGCGGCGGCGTGTACCGCATCGCCATTCCGGCGCGTGCCGACTCGAGCCGCCTGCCCGGCAAGGCGCTCGCGGCGCTGCACGGCAAACCCATGCTGCAGTGGGTCTACGAGAAGGCCTGCGCCGCCGGTGCGAGCGAGGTGCTGATCGCCACCGATGCGCAACCGATTGCCGCTGCCGCGCGCGCCTTCGGCGCCCGGGTGCGCATGACCTCGCCCACGCACGCCTCGGGCACCGATCGCATCGCGGAGCTGGCGGCGCTCGAGGGCTGGGCGGATGCGGATATCGTGGTCAACGTGCAGGGCGATGAGCCGCTCATTCCGCCGCGGATCATCGCGCAGGTCGCCGCGCTGCTCGCGCAGCACCCGCAGGCCGCCATCGCCACGCTGGCGACGCCCATCGAGTCACTCGCGGAATTTCTCGATCCGAACGCCGTGAAGGTCGTGACGGACCGCAGCGGCCGGGCATTGTATTTTTCGCGTGCGCCGATTCCCTGGGAACGTGACGGTGCACCGGCGGGACTTGCGAGCCAGAGCCGCTTCGCGGGAGCGCGGCGGCACGTCGGGCTGTATGCGTACCGGGTGGCGGCGCTGCGCACGCTTGCGGGGCTGCCCGCCTCGACGCTCGAGCAGCGCGAGAGGCTCGAGCAGCTGCGGGCGCTCGAGCATGGGCTCGTGATCCAGGTCGCCGATGCACTCGAGCGGCCGGGCCCGGATGTGAACACCGCTGAGGATCTGCGCCGGGTGGCGGCGCTCATCGGCTGAGACCCCGGCCTTGGGGATTCTTGAGATTCGCCCAGCCCGGCTCAATATTAAGATCGGAACTTCGCGCCGGTGCGGGACGTCAACTGTTAAGGCTGCCCGCGCGTTCGGGCGCGCAGGCAGCGGTGGTTTGGACAGGAAACGTATGACCCTTGCTTCGCATTTTTCGCGGTCGAGCCGGCGCCGGCGTGCTTCAGTGATGCTGGCGGTGGCCAGCGTGGCGATTGGGGCGCTCAGCGCCTGTGCAACGCCGCAGCCGCAGACGGTGGGGTATGCCGTTCCGCCCCCGAATACGACAGTTTATGCGTACCCCATGCATAACCAATCCCCCGAAGAGCAGCGTCGCGACCGTTACGAGTGCAGCGTCTGGGCGGTGCATCAGACCGGTTTTGATCCGAGCGCGCCCGGCGTGCCGGTCTACGACCGGGTGGCGGTGCAGGGACCCCCGCCAGGCACCGATACGGCGATCGGCGCCATCGCCGGTGCCGTGCTGGGCGCGGCAGTCTCGGACCGTTGGGATCGGGGCTCCGGCGCAGTGTTCGGCGCGCTCACCGGCGCGATGATCGGCAGCGCCGGGGATGCCGCCAATGCACAGGCGAATGACCAGGCGATGAGCGAATCGGCGCGTCGCCAGGAGCGAGCCGTCGCCCGCCAGGCGATGGATTACCGCCGTGCGCTGAGTGCGTGCCTGCAGGGGCGCGGCTACAGCGTCCGCTAGCCTAGGCGGCCGGACCCTTCGCATTCGTTGCGAGCGGGGCGCGATCGCGGCGAGGCGTGCGCTCGTTTTGCTCCCGCGTCGGAGGCTTTATGCCGTTTCCGGCGTTTTCAAGCGTTGCCGGCCATGCAGAGCGCCCGCGGCCGTGAAACAGCCCAGACTCACCAGGACGCTGGCGCACACCAGCCAGATCACCACGGCATGACTGCCGGGCACGATCAGCACTGCCGTGATCGCCGGGCCTGCCGCTGCGCCGGCGGAATGGAACGCGGGGGCGGCCGCCACGCCGATGCCCGTGCCGTCGACGGCATTCACGGTGGCATATTGGTAGCTGAGTGAGAGATTCCATGCGATGTTGTAAAGGATCGCGGACAGGCCAAACGCGAGCAAACCCACCTTGCCGAGCAGCAACAGTGCCGCAGCGACGCTGAGCACGGCCGCCCACGCGATCCACTGCAGGCGCCCGCCGCGCTCGCCCATCCACGAGGCCAGCAGCGCACCGAGAATTCCGACCCCGACGCCGAGCGAGAGGGCGCTCGCGACCGACTGTGCGGTCAGTCCCGAGGCGGTGCCGATCAGCTCGACGTAGGTCCAATAGCAACCGACGTTGAAGAAGAAGAGAAAGCAGCCGGCGAGGGCAAACAGCGTGCTCGGATTCAGCCGCCGCAGACGGGTGTGTGTGGTCGGTACCGGGCGGCCGCCCCGGGGGATCGTGCGCACCAGCGCCAGAGTAAGCACCGCGAGAAGCGCGAAAATCGCGAGCAGCCCATCCAGTCCCGCCGTGCGCAGCACCCACGGTCCGGCCGCCAGGCCCACGACCTGAAATGCCACCTGTGTTGCGACCGCGTAGCCGAAGCTGCGGTCTGCTCGAGTACCGTCGGACAGGATGGTCAGCGCCAGCGAATAGAGCGAGCCACCGCAGATGCCGGCGAAGAACTCGGCGGGAAAGAACACCGATGGCCGGTGCCAGGTCATGGCCACCACATTCGCCAGCGCGATTCCGCCGAGGGTGAGGCAGGCAGCGCGCCGCCAACTGACTCGCCGCACCCAGAGCGTCGCGGCGAGTGCGCTCACCATGGAGCCAGCGGCGGTGACCGCCGACAGCCATCCCACCTGCCGTTCCGAGAAATGCAGGCTGGTGACGACCCCTTCGACGAGTTGGGGTAGAACCAGAAAGCCCGCCATCGACACGAAGCTGAACACGACGGCAACGGCAATGACGCCGGGTCGGTCGAGCGAATCGCGGCCTGAGGAGTTCGGCGTCAGCATCTGCAAGCCGCTCCCGCCTCAATGGTATGCGTAGGTCACCGTTATGCCGATCGTGCGCGGCCGCCACGTATAGTCATAGTAGAACGGCACCGTAGCGATGTCCTGTGTCACATACAGAAGCGGGTGTGTGTTGGTGAGATTCTGTCCGTAGACGGAAACGTCGAAGCCGTCGAAATAGGCGCCGGCGCGGGCCCATAGCCAGCGCGTCGCCGGCTGCAACGGGATGTTCGGATCGTAGCTGATGTCGGCGGGGTTCTGCACGTCGGTTCGGCTCCGTTGTGCCGTGCTCATCTGCCAGCCGAGCAGCAGGTACGGTCGGTATCGCCCGAGCGCCGGGAAGTCGTATTTCGCAGACGCCGCAATCAGCCACGGATTGGCCGGCAAGTGATCTCCGCTCGTGATCACATTGGCGGAAGATCCGGCAATGGTCTTGCGATACAGCGCATCGGTGTAGCCGGCCGTGACCTCGAGGCTGAGAGATCGCGTCGCCTGGGCGCGGATGTCGATGTCCCCGCCACGGCTCTCGGCCCAACCGAGATTGGCGGTGTATTGGAAGCCGCACAGGGGCAGGTAGATGTTCTGCTGGATGCCGCTCCAGTTGATTCGATAGACGCTGGTATCGACCGACAGACGGTTGCGCCAGAGGAGCGTCTTGGCGCCGAGTTCGTAGCTCCACAGCGAGTCGGCTCCGTATTGGGTCGGCACGCCATGGGTGTGGCCGAGTGCCGCCAACTCCGCATCGCATACGTTCGGCAGCGGCGCGTTGATGCCGCCGATTCGAAATCCCTTCGCAACCGAGGCATAAAGCATGACGTTTCTATTGGGTCGATAGCTCAGGGAGAACTTGGGGGTGGTCGGGTGCTCGCTCGATGAGGCATTGCTCGTCACGGGCGGCCCGAGAATGTCGACCGGGTAGGCATAGTAGGCCTGTCCCCGGAATGTGTCGGCCTCGACGCGCACACCGGCGGTCAGGGTCAGCCCCTTGAGGATGCGGTAACTCGCCTGGCCGAACAGAGCATATTGGGTATCGATCGCGAGAAACGGCGACTGCAGGTAGGAATACACGCCATCGACCAGCGGACCGGTCGAATAGCCGGCCAGAGCGAGGACGTCCTGCGGCAGCGTCGGATCGTAATTGAACTGGGTGGTATTTTCCCGCTGATGCTCATACCAGAAGCCGACCAGCCAGTGCAGTTTCGATTTCGCTGCCGTCGACTGCAGGCGCAGCTCCTGATAGATGTTGTTCTGGGTGTCGCTGAAGTAACCGATTGCAACGTGCCCGGGCGGCGCGTACGGATAGCCTGTGTAGATGATGCGATTGAACTCGGTATAGTCGACCCGGGCGCTCTGGTTGCGCTGAAAGTAAGCGGTGTCGGAGATCAGCTTGGCTCTGCCGCCGAGAAGATTGTCCCACTCGATGCGCAGTGACGGCAGAAACCACGGGTCGCGGCTCGAGTTGTTGATCAGGTTGCCGTTGCGAAAGACGCCAGCGGAGATGTTCGACAGGGTGCTCCAGGATTCCGGAGTATCGTGCAGATAGAGGTCCTGGAAGTAGATCGACGGGGTGATCTTGAGGTTGTCGGTGGGGGCGTAGGTGAGTGCGCCCTGCAGCACGTAAACGTCCTGCCAGTTCGAGTTTCGCTCGATCGGGCTGCCGGTGCGGAAGTTGACCCGGTTGACCCAGCCGCCGGCCCTGCGATACGAGGCGCTGACGCGATAGCCGAGTTTCCCTTTGATGATCGGTCCGCCCGCGGCTGCCCCAAGCTCATAGCTGGGTCCGCCGCCGTCGGTGTAGGCGCCATCGGCGAGCGAGTATGCGGAGAAGCGCCGCAGACTCGGCTGAACGGTGATGTAGCGGATCGCCCCGCCCTCGGAACTGGCGCCGAACAGCGTGCCCTGCGGCCCCCGCAGCACTTCGACGCGGGCCGGGTCGAACAGCGCCGGATAGGCATCGAGCGTACCGAATTGCAGGTGCGGGCCCTGGATGGGAATGTCATCGAGATAGATGCCCGTGGTCTGTGCGCCGGCCGAGGACTGAATGCCGCGGATAGCGATCTCCGAGTCCTCGCCATTGAGCAGCCCACCGGTGCGCTGGAAGTTCACCCCCGGGGTGAGGCGGGCGAGATCATCGATGCTGTGCACGCCGGCCGCCCGAAGTTGCGTGCCGCTGAGAGCCTGGATGCTCATCGGTACGTACTGCAGCGGCTGTTTGCGCAATTCGGCGGTGACGATGATCTGCTTAAGCAGTATCGGGGCGGCCGCCGGCGCGGGTGCACCGGTCTGCTGCGTCGCGGCCGAGGCGCCGGCGGGCTGGCCGGCCGGTGTGGCCGCGGCACAGAATGCAGGCAGCAGGGCCGACAGGCAGGCTGCCATCAGGATTGATCTTTGCATCTTCCCCCCGGAAGTCATGTGTTGTGCGTCAGGCGATTGTGAGGACAGCGCGCGCGCCCTCGTGGGTCCAGATGCCCATGCAATCTGGGTCCAGTTTCCTGTCGCTGTCGATCAATCGATTTCGCGGCTGGAGGGCGTGCGCAGCGCGCCGTAGCGATCGAGCGCAGGGGACGGGGCGACACCGGCCTGATAGGCGGGGAAGGCGATGCGACTGTCGCGGAAGCTCTTCAAGGTCTGTCCCAGTCGATTCCAGCCGGTCTCCCGCGTGCGCTGAACCTGATCGAGGTCGAGCTCGAGTGCCCAGACGTCGCGTCCCATACCGGCCTGGTACAGAACCTCGCCCCCCGGCCCGCAGGCGATCGAGCGACCGTTGCCGAGCGAACCGGCGACGCAGACGTCGAGGAAGTAGCATTGATTGATGGCGGCGCTGGCGCGTGCGATCGCCAGTTCCGTGTCGCGATCCACGGTATTGGTCATGGTCGGATGCAAGATCACCTCCGCACCCAACCAACATAGGGACCGGGTCGTTTCCGGGAACCACATGTCATAGCAGATCGACACGCCGAATCGCCCAACCTGCGGAATGTCGAAGACGCACAACTCGTCGCCCGGTTCGACGCCGCGCTCGTAGGGCAGAAATGGAAAGAGCTTTCGGCAGCGCGTCACGACGCTGCCGTCCGGCGCGATCACCGGCGCGGTGTTGAAGACGTGATTGCCGTAACGTTCGTATAGACTGCCGGGGAGCAGCCATATTTTCTGTTGGCGGGCGATGGTCCGCAGCCGCTCCTCGGCCGGACCGGGCAGAGGCTGTGCGTAAGTCAACGATGCGCCGAAGCTCGCCAACTCACCGATCACCACCATCTGTACCCACGGCAGGCGCGCACAGACGGCGGCGATCTCCGCGCCGATGTACTCGAGGTTGTCGCCCTCAGCGAGCGGCAACTGCAGTCCGGCAATCCCAAATGTGCGCATTCCCGATCTCCAGGTTGGAAAGTCACGACCTTAGCGAGGCCGCCACGGGGTGGTGGTGCCAGGTGCGCAAAGCCAATAGATCCAGCCGCGCCGGCTCGCGCCTCAGGCGGCAATGGCGCCTGAGGCTTGCGCCGGGCCGTCTGCGATCACGGCGGTATCGGCCAGCAGTCCGTCGCTGCCATACCAGCGCATTTGTTCGCCCTCGACGACGATGCGAAATCCGCTCAGTTCGCCGTACACCCAGTTGTACCACTGGCGATACCAGCGGTCTCCTTCGATCCACCAGCGGCCGCGATCGCAATCCTCATCGTGATGTCCGGCGCGACCGATGAGAGTGCCATCGGCGTGCACTTCGATCGTGCACGGATCACCGTAAACGGTGGTGTAGAGCAACACCGCTCCGGTCATTCGCCGGTGCAACTCGGCGCTCGACAAGGGCGCAATCGTGTCTTCGCTCAAGCTGCGCGGCATCTGCGCCGGCTCGCGCCGCAGCAGGCTGGCGAGTAGCTTCACCCCGGGGCGCACGCGTGCGGTTTCAATACCGGTCACCCCGACGCGAAAGACATTGCCGAGCGCGGCCGGGCCCGGCTCGATGAGGATTCCGCGTGCGGCGGCTTTGGCAACGAACTCCCGAGCATCAAGGCCGTTTGCGCCCCGCACCCAATACGCGCTGGTGCCCGGGGCTGCCTCGATCACGACGCTCTTGCGCATGTAGTAATTGAGCGCATCACGCAGCTCCATGCGTCGTTCCTGAAGGATTTTCGATGTCCGCGCGAGCACCGCGGCGTAATGACCGAGTCCGACGAAATGTCCCCAGGCGCGCTGCTGCGCAATCGGGACGAGGAGCCCGAGGTGATGGCGCAGGTGGCGCAGTCTGCGGATGACGGACGGGTCGGCTACGATCAGCGCCAGAGGCAGTCCGGCGCTGGCGACGGCGGACAGGCTCATCACGGAAATCACGGAGCCGCCCGGCTCGCAGCTGCGTGAGGGAAATCGGGCGGGCTCATCGAGCAGGTCCGGCGGCACGTCGTGCTCGACGAGGACTCCCGTATCGTCGAGGGCGTGGACGGGTTGGGCGGGCGTTCCGCTCGGGAAGGCCCGAACCGGGCAGCTGAACAGCACCGTGCCCTCGGGCAGCGGTCGAGACAATGCATCGGCTGGGAGCAACTGCGCCTGCCGTTCGCGTATGCGATGCAGGAGCGATGCATCCGATTCCTGGCAGTACACCGGCGTGCCCCGTTGAACGAGCAGCTCGGCAATCAGATGCAGTGCCTGGCGGGCGGTGAGTGCGACCAGAATTTCATCGGCCGATGCCGTGATCCCGCGCGTGGGCAGCACTTTGGTGCGCAGCTCCTCGAGCAGGAATGGATCGTCCGCGCCGTCGGGCACGATGCTCCAGTGGCCGACTTCGTGGCGGCCGAAGGCCATGCGAGTAGCCTCGCGCCATTCGGCCGTCGGCAGCAGCTTCGGATCCACGTAGCCGTCGACGAAGGGGTACGGATAGCGGTGCCAATTCGGCAGGCGCCAGTGCTCCTGCGGATCGTGCCGGTGCCCGGCCGCGGGTGGCAGCGGGCCGGGCGCCCGTTTGACCCGGACCGCCAGACGCCGACAGGAGACTCCCTCGGCCACGAAGACCCCACTGCGCGCGCGGCTGACGAGGTGACCCTCGGCCAGCAGGGCCGCATAGGCCAGTGCGACCGTATTGCGCGAAACACCGGCCCGCTTGGCCAGGTACCGCGAGGAGGGCAATCGCCGGCCCGGGCGCAGGATCCCCCGGGCAATGGCATCGATCAGCCAGCGCCGGACCTGAACCTGCAGCCCGACGCTGCTGTCCCGATCGAGCTTCACGTTGAGCTCACGCATGTGTCCCTCTCCTGCAGAAATTGATCGCCCGCGACGGGCCTCGGTGGTACCAGTTCGCCGAGATCGATGAGGCCAGCGCAGCGGGCGCGTTGCGCGAGACTTCCGGGGGCTCAAGCGGTCCAATGGAGGCCAGTGCGGCGAGCCGCTCGCCGCACTGGCCTCAATGCAGCCATGATACTGGACCTATCGGTTCCCTCCGCAGGCGGCAACATCGGCTCGGTCCGTCACCCGAGATCTGTGTGGTATTCATGCAACGTTTAGGTCCGTTCCACGCTGCCATTGGCGGCCTCATCGTGCTCGGTTGCCCGCTGGCGCACGCCCATGCACACGTCCTCGCCGTTCGCGGTGACCCGCTGAGCGGCGATGGAAACGTGGTGCGTACGGTGTTGCCGTATCGCCAGCTCTTCTCCCTCCGTTACGGTCGCTCTCCGGTACGGGACATGCGCGGCTTTGCCCTGCCCCCCGCGGCCGCAGAGCCGACCCAATCGTTCGAGGGCACGCTCACACTCAGCGGTCTGGCGAACGACAGGTTCCGGATCCTCTCGGACCGCGACCGGCAGATTCCTGCCGGCAATTCCGCCTGGCGGCACTTGCCCGCATTCAGCTTTCAGTTCGTGCAGAACGGGAGTCACATCATTCCGGTGCGGCACGGTCTGATCTATACCGGTAACACGCACTGGAACTACATCCTGGGGCCGGGCAGAGTCTGGCGGGAGCAGTCCGATCACGGCTACATGCGCGCCGCCATGCCCTTCAGTCTCGTGCAGCGAAACCAAAACTGCGTTCACAACGGCGAGCTGACATTTCTCTTCAACCGGGACAAGACGCCGAACATTTCCAATGTCTACTATCAAATTACGGCTGAAACCTGCTTGCCGATGAAGTTCGACGAGTGGGGATTGCTCAAGGCGACATACAGCCCGCAGCTCATCGCGCATGCGGGAGCCATCGAGAGCGCTGCGGCCCAGGAAATCGCCGATCGTATGCCGACTCGACCGTTGCGGGCGTTGTCTCGGCTGTACCCGAAAGCCGGCCTCGTGCTGCGAAATTTCGCAAGTCGGCGCTCCTGCACTGCCCGCGAGCCGAACTGCATCAGAATTTACGGACTGGTCGTCAACGGGGTCAACTACACGAGTCGCTGTCCGACACGCTTCGGTCATTACGCATTCTGTAGTGCGATGAGATTGCCGTCGTACTCCACCGCCAAGACCCTGTTCGCCAACGTCGCCCTCGCCAGGCTCGGTGAGATGTATGGCGCCGGGGTGTATCGGCTGCTGATCAAGGACTTCATCACGCCGACTGGCGGCGATTGGTCGCGAACAACATTGGCGGATGCGTTGAACATGGCGAGCGGGAATTTCGATTCGAGTCGATTCGGCGCTGATGAGGACAGTCGAGTCATGGGGGCGTTTTTTGACGCCGAGCGATATTCGCGGAAGATTGCGGACGCGTTTGCATTTGATAAGTCCTACGCCAAGCCGGGCACGCTGTTCGTTTATCACAGCTCCGATACGTTCCTCGCAACCTCGACAATGAATCTATATTTGCAGCGTAGGATGGGCCCCGGCGCGGACCTCTTCCAGGAACTGCTGCAATCGGTGTATGGGCCGCTCGGGGTCAGCGCCGGATTCCGCTCGATGCTGCGCACGGACAACAGTCCAACGGGACATCCGACGGGATATTACGGGCTGTTCTACAATCGCGATGACATCGCGAAGATATCCGCATGGCTGAATGACGCCGGCGGTCGCATTGATGGCCGACAGGTGATCGATCCGGTGCGGTTGCGCCAGTCGCTGTTTCGGGATGCACGCGCCACGGGTCTCACCGTTCGCTATCCCCACCATCACGATTTTCATTACCAGGACGGAACCTGGGGAAAGACCTTCACCCCGAAGCGGTTTCCGCAGTACACATGCACCTTCCGGGTCGCATTCATGAGCGGCTATGGTGGAATCACGGTCCTGCTGCTGCCCGACGGCGTCACGTTCTACCTCTTTACCGATGACGGTCGGTTCCATTGGTACGGGGCGGTGAACGAGATCAATAAAATCGCGCCGTTATGTCCCAAGCGATGAGCTCTCGCGTCATCGGGGCGTCGAGGCCGGCCGCAGCGGCGAAGGCCTCACCGTCGGTGTTCATGCTTGGCGAGGCGGCTGGCGCGATCCGAGAGGCATCCGCAGCGAGTTCGAAATATCGTGCCGGTGGCTATGCTCGCTGGCCCATGGCGATAAAATTCACGCGGGTGTCAGATGCATGAGCCAAGGACCGGTGTGAAGATCCTTTTCGTCTTTCCGTGCCAGATTCACAAGCTTACCTAGTGCCCGATACAGCTCGGGATACACCGCAAGGGATCAGGCCCGCCTGGACACCCCATCTCAACCGAGAAAATGCTCGAGGGAAGCGCTCAAGCAGTCCTGCGAGCACGGTCTTCAAGGGCGGGAAATTGACGCACTGTGCGGAGGGGGGGGCGGCGACTGCAGCGCATGCCCGCTGGACCGGAACTTCCTTGATCGAACCTCGAGCATCCGTTCGGGGACGATAATGGCGAGGATGTGTGCAGCGCACGTCTGAGGAAAGCGCTGCCCCATGGCAGACGAGAGTTGAGCGGCGCTCTTCTCGAATACAACCTGAAAGGAGCGACGAAGACCTTCGGGACGAGGACTCTCGTCCACGCAATCGGCCTCTGGCGTGGATCGCTTCATATCAGGAAATCCATCGCTCTTCTCTTGGCGCATCTTGCCCATAAGGACGGCGCTATCTATTCAGGATAGTCGATCTCACGCTGGTGGCGAATCGCGAGCACGCGTACGACACCGAGATGGGCAATGAACCTGTACAGGGCGACGTGGCCGCTCTTGCCGAACGAGATCACGAGTTCTCGAATCTCACCCTCGATGCACCGCCCGATCAGAGGATGAGCCGCAAGGGTTGATACTGCCGATTGAATCGCAGCCGCCGCGTTCCGCGCGGCACTCGGGTCGGTCTGCGTCAGAAACTCGAACGCTCTTTCGAGGTGATCGAGCGCGCGCGCAGAGTAGACTACCGACGCCATGGCTTAGGTCGCGAGATCCGCTGTCCCTTTGCGAGGCGCTCAAGCCAAGCGTGCACATCCTCGGCGCGATAAACCTTGCCCATACGTTCAATATCCGCGTCAGCCGCCAATGCCTCCTGGACAAAACTTCGCAGCCGCTCTTCGCGCTCAGCATGACGCTCGACCGCTTCGACAATGAAGCTATGCGCAGACCGACCGGACTTGCGTGCTAGCGCGGCGACGCGCGACTTAAGCTTGGGAGGCAGCTTGACCGAGGTGGTGTCGGTGGTCATGAGGGTGTTCTCCTACAGGTGACACGAAAGTGGCACCGCTCGCCAACGCTGTCACCGTGCAGCGCCCCGGATTTCTCGCGCTGCGGCGCACCGCGAAGAAGGCCCTCGCAGCGGTAATCCAGGGGGCTACGTGCATGGCAGTTCCGCCTGCTCAGTCGATGAACGGGTGAAGCGGTTGGGCATGAGGGGGTTAATCAATAGGCAGGTGTCGAGGTGGTGTACGGAGATCGACGAACGCGTGCACGCGCTCCGCAATGGTCCGATCGAAGGCGACTGGCCGTGCCTGTGAATCGATGGTACGTACCTGAAGGTGCGCACGGCCCGCCGGGCGGTGTCGGTTGCCGCAATGTTCAGGCCTCGAGCGCGGAGAGATCTTATGGATCGTCAACGAACCGCGCTATGCCGAGCGTCCTCCGGCGCGCATCGTGCTGATGCTCGCTGACGAAGGGATCTACATCGCTAGCGAATCGAGCTTCAGCCGCGTGCCGAGAGGCCATGGGCTGATCCAGCATCGAGGTCGAGCCCGTCCCCCAGTGGACGCGCCTGCCGATCACGCAGGTGGCCGCTGCTGCGGGACAGATCTTTTGCGGGGAAAAGACGTATGGACCCGCCGGCCACGGTGACCGGACGCCGGTTCTTCCTGTACCTGATCCTGGGTCTCGTCAGCCGCAAGACTCTCGGCTTCGGGGGCCGCGGACCGGCTGACTCCGAGCACGCATTGAATCTGCTGCGCCGCACCGTTCTACCAGAGGACCTGCACACACCGGATTACAAGCCCCGTGCTGCACGGGAATATCGGCTCGACGCTCAAGGCCACCACTGATCTCACGATGATGAGCTTGCTGGGGCTGCGAACCTCGTATCGTATCCGTGGGACCCCAAGCTCCACGGCGTACTCGAACATCGGCAAATACCGCACGGCGCGTCATTCCGTATCGTGCAATGCTGGCGCCTCTCGCTCGCATCCGCAGCAGTATGCCGGCCGGGTCCGCTCCCGCCACAGCATCAGCACGCAGCCACTGTCCTCGCCACGGTGCTCCTGGTGCCCCTGGTGCGCCCCCACAGCTCATACCCGTCCCACCCGCCGAGGGCGGAAATACTCTCTTGTCGGGCCGCGCTCACCCCTCCTGTCTTCTAAATGCCTGCTCACACCGAGTGAGCAGTGGCAGCTGTTTGCCTACTTCCCGAGCACGGCGAACTCGGAAACGGGAAAGCAACTGAAAATTCAGGGCTCATTTGGAGCCCGCAAATGAGATCTTTCTTAACTGCTCGATCGGAATTCCGGAC
Organism: Pseudomonadota bacterium; assembly: GCA_021808195.1. The sequence continues at coordinate 3,480 of JAKBCE010000003.1, read as the reverse complement.
AAAATGCTCATGTAATATGGCAAGAGTTCGAGCCGTGACTTTTTGGTCTCACGCATGCCGATCGTGTAGTAGCCAACTTGATGGAAGTACGCGACGCGCGCGCGCACCATTGCTTCTGGCTCCTGGTAGCCCAAGTCGAGAAAGATTTTCCTGAGTATCTCGATGCGTCGCTCATCTACTCGTTTAACGGAAAGTGCCACTTTTCGCGATGAGCGACCCCAATCGCGCATCGCAGTATCGAATTTCGGGCTATAGCCTTTCTCCGTAATCCATATGTCATGAGCAATCGTTCTGAATTCGTTTAGGCCATCGCCGCTTAAGTTAAGAGTCCTCTCAAACGGTGCATTGTTTGTCTTTTCCCAATCCGATAGGAGCTCATCGAGCAGTGCCGCCCGGCTTTTAAAGTGCCAATAAAAGCTCTCTCGCGTCACCTTGAGCTGCTTTGCAAGCGTATTGATGGTGACAGAACCGATGCCATGACGGGTAAGTTCGTTTCGGGCCGCTTTCAGCCAGGTTATCCGGCTTAGCCTGCGGTGGTTCGATTCCATTTTTTCTCCAGGCACTGATTTAAGTTTTGTTATAGAGATCGCTGCAGATTGAAAAGCCTATTCGAGGCATTTCAAGTGATTCTTTGGATCGAATTTCGCTGCGCCCAAACGTGTTTAAGTTGACTCGGATTTAACTGCTGCAGATGTCGCTCGCCTCATCTCCGTGGCAGATCGGGTAATGAGTTCCCGCGACCCGGTGGAGCTGAGGAATAATACGACTCAAATGTCTGGGTCGAGTATTTCATCGTCGAATCCATTGCGCGGCGCGTGATGGTCGTCAAAGCCCGTTGAAATATGAATCCAAGGTCGGTGTCAGATTCTGCGGTCGGAGTGTCATGATGTGCTGCGGACCTGCAGGCGGCGTGATGGGCGCGTTGGAGATGTTTTCTGACGGAGGTTATGCTGAGAATCTGGATTCAATCTATAAGTCACCGGGCAAGTTTATTCAGCATAGCGCGGGTGCGGTCCTCGTCAGATACCGACGGGGTCTTGCAGGGCAATCAGCTGTCGTGGTGAGAATATCCTTCTGGTTGCGATTCGTGCAACCTCGGAAACCCCCTGCACATCTGAACGATACGTCGTGCCAAGCGGGGGGCGCCGTATACGGGGCTATTGGCAGAATTCGCGCCGTAGGCTGTGTTCTGGGGCTAGAGGTCTTTGCGCCAACTAGAAGAGGGACGTTGCTGTGCGAAAAGTTCTTCGTTGAAGCCAGGGCGTAAGAAGTGCAGTTATTAATCATCTCTGCCGGAAAATCCAAAGAGGGTCGACTATAGACGGTGTTATCTGGATCTTCGAAAATCGGTCATGTGAATCGCTTTGGTCTTCCGCAGACTTGATCTATTGAGAGGATGAAGTCACAGGGAATGCGTCGAAGAGACATTCACCTGAGGTCCAGGAGTGGGCAATAAGCGTGTTCCAGGAGCAAGACGAGTACCCCACGCGCTGGCCAGCGGTGCATTTGATGGCGGGGAAAATCTGCTGCAGCGCAAAGACGCTGCGCCCATAGGTTATGAAACCGCAGGCCGAACTGCGCGGTTCATGCGCCGGAACTGCCGACGACCTGAGCAGTGCGGGCACATTTGCGGCTATGCCTGACAGCAGCTGCCGATACGCTTCCATTCGTGTGCCTCAACCTGAACGTCTTCGCCAGTCGCCACGCGGGCGCGAACTCAGTCCATTCCAGGGAGTGCAGCAGTCGAACCTGCTCAAGTGGGGTAGCACTCGATCGGGGTCGAACGAATCCAAGCGACAGATGTGAGGATCGGGCGAGATGGACATGGATAAGACGATGCGAAGAGGCCACTTCCGGGTATGCGCATAAATGGCGCTCGCGTCACTGGAGCGCCATCACAAATGCTCTGTACTTCAACTCGCTAGCGTTGCTGATTTTCTCTACAGAAAACGTTCGCATTAGAAAACACCTGGATCCGCACAGCCTACGGTTCAGCGGAAAACTTGACTTGATTTTTGAAATCGCTTACACATACGTAAAGAGACACTTCACACTACCGTAAAGAGTGCTTAAGACGGTTTGATTGAGTAGGTGTGATCCAGATGGCGCTGACCAGCGTACGAGAATGCTCGGGGCACCGCACAATTAAGACCAAGTGTGCGCCGATGTCGTGCATAGCAGTGACGGTGAGTAATCGTACTGAGGGGATTCCCGTTTACTTGCGGCTTCGCGGCGTAGGGCTTGAGAGGAAAAACTCTCCAGAGTACACCGAGAAACGACTCTCATCGGCAACTGCAGGCGAGTCGAGTTGCCGAGAGAAGGGGCGCTTGGGCGATAACTCGTCAGCACGTGATCTGATTCGCACCGTCACGAAAATGTGGCTCGCATCGCAGACGCAATGGCGCGCGCCTGAGTCCAAGACGGGATTCGTCGAGCGTTGCACTCAGTTCTCTGGGTCCGAATACAGCGTGTCGTGTCGTGTTGTGGGGGAGGCAACGATCCGCAATGCCAAAGTCAATTCGCACACCGTTCTTGAGGTCAGTAGCGGAAGAACTGGGGCTCTTGTTAGCGGGTCACACCGCTGTTCTAAGCAAAGTATGTCACCTCACGCGAATTTATTTTGACGGTGCACAGAATTCATGAGATGGATTCCGATGAGAACAGTCTATCTCTAAGATTCCAAGGCAACGTCAAATCCGCCAAATAGCTGTTCGAATTTTTAGTGCACAAATGGGGGTCACGTGAACATGAGGGGAATTAACGGTGATAACCAGAGGGTCGCCGCTCGACCTGTGCGCGAGACGATTAGAAGAATACTGAGGCAGTCCGGGTACAAGTCGGCATGGGTCGGAATCCCAACGTTGATTCTGAGTACCGTGGTAGCGCACGCGCAAAACGAAAATATGAAGCCGCACGGACGTCCTGGTCAATCAGCAGAGCTCAAGACTATTGTCGTTACCGCGCAGTTGCGTCGTCAGACCGCACAACAAATTCCATACAACATAACGGTTATCGATCCGCATCAAATTTCTCAGTCCGGCGTGACATCGATAAATCAGCTGACGAGAGTAGTTCCTGGTCTGGTATCTGTTGATACTGGGCCGGGTGCGCGAGGTGGTATGGATAATCTGACGCTAAGGGGGCTCCGTACAGATAGCCCAGGGGGCGGGCAAAGCGTCGCCGAGATCCCGGGAGAAAGCGTAAGTCCAGTTGCAACCTATTTTGGCGATACGCCGATATTCTTTGCAATGCCACTTTATGACATCAGTCGCGTGGAAGTGTTGCGGGGTCCCCAAGGCACACTCTATGGGTCCGGCTCGGAAGCCGGAACGATTCGCATTGTTCCGAACAAGCCCGTAATGAACCGGCTTTACGGTCAAATTGAGCTCACCGGTAGCGCAATTCAGGACGCAGCATCTTTCAACAATCTGAACAGAGATCTCAAAGGATTCATCAATTTGCCATTGGCGAAGCATCTGG
>JAKBCE010000178.1 GCA_021808195.1 Pseudomonadota bacterium | reverse complement strand
GCCGAGCCGTATGCTTTCACCAAAATCTCGGCACTCGGCGTAGAGGAGAAACGCACCAACGTCATCCTGGATTTTCTTGACCCACCGGGGCCACTCGGCGATGGTTACCGGGTCGAGGCTCGGATCATGCTGTGGCGCAGCGCGCACGTCCTTCAGGCCGCGCTGTCGGCCATCTTCCGCTGTGCCGCGGGTTGGTGCACGTACGTGCTCGAACACAGCCACGCCCGCCTCACCGCAATCACAATCGGTCAACACAACGAAGACGCCGTCGAGGTTCGCTCCGGTGTGTCCTCGGGCGAACAGCTCATCATCCACCCGCCGAATGAGCTGCAGCCGGGTGATCGGGTGACCGTGAAGCGCTAGGCGCCCTGCAGTCCGTATACACCGCAGGGCACCTACTCGTCACGTCACTCAGTCAACCCGGCGGAAATTTCACCAGGATGGCATCGACAGCCTCTCGAATTGCGGGCGCCGAATTTTCAATGTCTTCTCGCGAGAGTGGCCTTTTGGCCCAGCCATGCCACACCGGCCGATGCGTCTTCCCATCGAAGACGTCAATGGCGAGCGTGCCCTCACGATAGCGCGTCACATCCACACCGGTTCCCCAGTACGTGTATCCCCACCAGTACCGACCGTATCCGTACCAGGGCCACGAGTAGGGCCGAGGATACGTGTGCACATCAACCCGTTCGTGCGAGCCTATCGTGAAGTCCACGGCAAAGTCGGCGTCGGCTGCATTCGTCACGTAGCGGTACCCCTTCTGCTCGAGGGCGCTGGTAATCGCCTCTTCCGTTCGTTCCACCACGAGTGGATTGCTGACACCGTACTGCTCGCGCGGCAGCCAGGTGAACGAATGGAAAGTGGAGAAATTCGCCGCTCGGTCGTAGTCGCTGCCGACCTGCATCGTTTCGCATCCGGTCAGTGCCAACGCGAAGGGCACGAGAAGCAGCAGACCGAGCAGCACCCGGGAACGCCAGCGCGTATCCCGTGAATGATTCGACGTGATGATCTGACTCATGGCACACCCACACTCACTGTTGCCCCAGGGAAGGTCCTGCACGCGAACCTGCGCCGGGCGAACGTCCAGGTCCATCCGTACCAGTACCGATCCCGCCAGAACCGTACGGCGCTCGCCGAACCGCGCCGCGAAGCTCCGGCGCGCTGTCACAACGCTCGTCATCGCTGCCGCTGAGGCACACAACCGCCCCTGTGTGGCCGGGCCGCCCGCGCCCGCACGACTTTCCCGGTGACACCGCCCGGCGGCGGGAGTGCGTCGCGTCTCACGGTGGGCTGTTTTCGGCGGAAAATGCGTATACCACACTCGCGTCGGTCCTTTAGCATGGCTCTCTCATGAGCAGTCTCAGATGAGCGCACGTCACATCTCGGTCCGCGCCCCACGGTGGTTCATGGTGTGCACCACGGCACTGCTGTGCGCACACCTGCTCCCCGGCACAGCTCATGCCCAGGTATCGCCCCGCAACCTTGCGGTCGAGGTCAGTCTGCGTACTCGAGTCCTGACGGGCGAGACCGGCTCGGAGGCGCCCGTAGACCAGGTGACTCTGACGCATCGGGTCAGCTATGCGGATCTGGATCTGACCACACTGTCGGATCAATCGGAGCTCAGGCGTCGCGTCGCCGAAACCGCTCGTTTCGCGTGCGAGCAGCTCGAGCGACTCTATCCGCGCCAGTCCGAGAGCGTTGCCCGATGCACCCGGCAAGCGGTCGAGGATACGTCCGCCGAAATCGATGCGGCAATTGAGGCCGCCGAACGCGAGGCCCGGGGCGAGTAAACTGCCGATGATGCCGGTTACGGCGTCAGATGCATGTGCGCGAACAGCCGTGTGACGTCCGGATCGATCTTCATTGCGGCCGCAAGATCGGCGCGGCCGGCGGCAGTCTGCCGCATGCGCAGTTCAGCGAGACCACGGCCATAGAGCGCTGCGGCCAAACGCGGCTTCATCCGCAACGCTTGATCGTAGCTCGCAATCGCCTGATGCAGCCTGTCGAGACGCAGATACACCAGCGCCCGATCCTCGAATACCCCTGAGGTCTTCGGCAGCCGTTCGGCCGCACGGGTGCAATCCCGCAGTGCCCGATGCAACTGCAGATTGCCTTCGGCGCGAATCCAGCAGCGCGTGTCCCAGCCATAGGGCAACAGCGCATCGCGCCGATGGAAGTAAATCCAAAGGTTGATCGCCCGCAACGCATCGGAATAACGACCGATGCGCGCGTACAGGTCGGCGACCTGCAGGCGCTGAACCGAGGCATCGGGTGCCAAGAGCGCAGCAATATTGATATCCGTCGTCGCCAGCCGGCGCGCGTCCGCCGGCGCGTGCGGCCAGGAGAGCAGCAATCGCGCCCTGGCCAGATGCGCCGGGTAGAAATCGGACCGCTCCCGGATCGCCGCATCGAAATCCTTCAGCGCCAAGGCCGCTTGCCCCTGCGCCCGATACACTCGGCCTCGCCGCAGCCGGTAATGGACATTGTCCGGTTCCAGCGCGCAGGCTCGATTCATATCCTCGAGCGCTCGACGGTATCGCCGTTCGGCCGCGAGCGCCATGCCGCGGCGCATCAAGCGGCTTGCAGTCCCCGGCCCGGCCGCTGCGGTCGGCGTCCGACCCACGCCCGCTTGCGATGTCGAAGGCAACCCCGGCCCCGCCTCCACCGGTGCGCCGCCGGCCCGTTCAATGAAGTACCGGTGTCCCAGATCGAATACCGGCCCACCGTTGTACGTGAAGTACATGATGTGATGGCGCTTCGAGACGATGATGCGATGCGAAAGAAAGAAATCCGCCCCCAGCACCAGCCCGATGTGCAGACCCGACAGACGGAAATTGCCCAGCATCATCGGGGTGTGCTCGATTTTCTCGTCCCCGATCTGCAACTGTGCCACCGGCACCACCCACGAGCGCATCCAGCGTCGGCCGATGCCGGCGAACGGGCCGGCCGCGCGCACTCCGGGCGTCGACACCGTGATCCCCGCACGACGGGCCGCCCGGACCGACAACATCGAGCGGGGCGAACCGCTGTCGAACAGCACCCGGATCCGCTGGCCGTTCAGCCGGGCGTGACCGATCAGAAATGGTCGTCGGGCCGTGATCGGTCGCAGCTTGACCACCCCGACGCGCTCGCCTTGCGCCCAGTAGGCAATCGGAGTGCGGCCGCAGTGCTTGGCGATGACGAAGCGCATCTGACCGTCGCCGAAGTTGTACTCGACGTCCGCCAGATGCAGGATGGTGCCGCCGAGCAGGCCTACGGCGCCGGAAGGAAAGTCATTACCGCCGACGAGAAATTTCGCATCGTGAAACGGCACGTTGAGGAACGTAAAGACCCGCACCGAGGTGACCGAGGCCCGGGTGCTCCCATTGAACCCTTCCAGCCGCAGCCCCATCCCCGCAAAGTCGTACGGCAGACCGTATTCCGAGCGCGCCTGCGTCGTCAGCATGCTCCAGAATGCGCCGGTGTCGATGATGAAGCGGGCCTTGCGCCCGTTGATTTCGGTCGAGACCATCGGCCTGAGGTCCTTGACGGTGACCGCAACGGCCGGAAGTCGCTGAATCTGACAGCCGCCCGCGGCCGCCGACCCGATGCCCAGCGCCGCGAGCGCCAAGCCGCACGCCCATCCCCGGTATTGCATGCCCTTCTTCCGCCTGGTTCCGATCTTCGCCGGATGACTCGGACGTCAGCCTAACCGAAGCGGGCTTCGACCTGCAACCAGAGCGCGGCTGAGGGGATCAGAAGCGGACTCGCACGCCCCCGAACACCTCGAGCGGGGCCGCTGGACTGATGAAGCGGTTGTTCACCCCGGGACCATTGGTCAACGCATTCACCGGGATCCCGGGTGCACCGACCCCGGTCGGATCACTCAAAATCCCCCAGGTCGCGTAGTGGCTGTCGAGAAGATTCTCGATGGTGAGAAACAGCCGTACATGATGCCTCGGTCGGTAGCTGGAATGCAGCTCCACCACGGTGTAACCGGGGAGCGGTGCCAGCTGATTGGACTCATCACCGACGTAGTAAACACTGCTCACGATATTGACGCTCGTCCCGATGCTCCAAATCGGCGACAACGAAAAATCACCACCGATCTTCCAGCGATTCTCCGGAATCCCGGGAAATTGATCACCGGGCTGCACGTGGATATTCCCATTCGCGTCCTGGAAGGGGTTGGAGGACGCCGGAATCACCAGCGCGGTAAGAAACGTCGCGCGCACGAGGCTGTAATGCAGGTAGGCGGACCAGCGCGGAGCGTCGAAGTTCACGCCCGTCTCCAGTCCCTGCCGTCGCGTATCGCCGATATTGGCGAAATAGCCCGAACTTATCGACGTCGAAACACCGTGAATGTCATCGTGCAGCACCGTACGAAACACGCTGAAATTCCAGCGCATTTGCGCACCGAGAACCGGGATTCGCGCCACAGTGCCGCGCAAACCGATCTCCGTGGTGTGCGAGACCACCTGACGGAGCGTGGGCGGATCACCGGAGAGACTCGCCGGAAGCAGACAGGGGGCCTGCGGATCGGAACACTCGATCTCGCCCGGAGTCGGGACGCGATTATTCACCGAATAGCCGCCATAGAGCGTCGTCGAATGCCCGATCGCATAGGTCGCCCCGATCGACGGATTGAAGTGAACGTAACGATTGTGGCCGCTGAGCCGCGTACCGAGTTGATCGGCGAGATTCACCTGCGCGATGTTGTAGCGCCCGCCGGCGGTCACGGCCAGCGCCGCAGTGACGTTGAACGTATCGGTGAGGTAGGCGCCGAATGCCTTATTGACCGAATCGACGTTCACCGGCACCGCATCGCCGTTCGCCACGGCGCCGGGGGAATTCTCCGGCGTATCGACAAACAGCGTCGAGGGCTGCACGACGAGCTGTGCGTTCAGCAGACCGATCTGGGCACCAGCGTAATACCCGCTCGACGCGTAATCGACCGCTGCGCCGACGGTGAGATGATTGGCGTGACCGAGGATGGCGGCATCGTTGGCGGCCTGCAGCGTCACACCCCTGCCCCAGCTGTGCAGCAGTTCGAAATCGTTCGCCCCGATATACCGCGTCCCGCCGAGTGAGATGTCCGGTAGCGGCTGCCCCGCAGCATTCGTCAGCGGCGTGATGCCGTCCGGCTGGCATAGCACGCCGGGCAGCGTTCGGCATGCGATGTAATTGGTGCCGTTGCCGTTCGCCACGGCCTGGGAGAAGTCGCGGTAATACAGCACGGCGGCGAGCGTC
>JAKBCE010000177.1 GCA_021808195.1 Pseudomonadota bacterium | reverse complement strand
CGGACTTCGAGCGGCTGATGAGCGAGGTGCGCGGGCGGCTGCGCGCCGAGGGGGTCAGTGTCGATGCGGTCGAGTACTGCCCGCATCTGCCCGATGCGCCCCTGGAGCCGTATCGCCGGGCCTGCGCGTGCCGCAAACCCGAGCCCGGCATGCTGCTGAAGGCCATCCGCACCCTCGACATCGACCCGGCGGCGTCGTTCCTCGTCGGGGATCGGATCTCCGACGTGCAGGCCGGGCGCGCCGCCGGCGTCGGCCGCTGCTTTCTGGTGCGCACCGGCTATGCGCTCTCCGCGGAGGCCATCTTGGCAGCCGATGCCGTGTACGACGATCTGCTGGGGTGTGTGACGGAGGTCTTGAACGGTGGTCCGATTCGCGCGGACTGAGTATCTCCGCATGACGCGCAGGGGGCGCGCATGGCAAGCTTCGCCGATTCAATGCCTTGGGGACAGGAGCCCGCGATCTTGAAAGGTATCGTTCTCGCCGGCGGCGCCGGCACCCGTCTGCATCCCGTGACCCTCACCATCAGCAAGCAGCTGCTGCCGGTGTACGACAAGCCCATGGTGTACTACCCGATCTCGACGCTGATGCTCGCCGGGATCCGGGACATCCTCCTGATCTCGACGCCCGCGGACCTGCCGCTCTTTCAGCGCCTGCTCGGCGATGGATCGCAGTGGGGCGTGTCGTTTTCCTACGCCGAGCAGCCGCGCCCCGAGGGCCTCGCGCAGGCCTTCCTCATCGGCCGGCCCTTCATCGGCGGTGAACCGGTGGCGCTGGTGCTCGGCGACAATATTTTCTACGGCCACGGCCTCTCCGGGCAGCTCAAGCAGGCCGCCGGACGGGACCGCGGCGCGACCGTCTTTGCCTACCGGGTGCGCGACCCGGAACGCTACGGTGTGGTGAGCTTCGATGCCTCGGGGCGCGCGATCACCCTCGAAGAGAAGCCCGCGCAGCCGAAGTCGAACTATGCGGTGACGGGGCTGTACTTCTACGACCGCCAGGTCGCCGATCTCGCTGCCCGCTTGAAGCCTTCGGCGCGCGGTGAACTCGAGATCACCGATCTGAACCGGCTCTACCTCGAGCGCGGTGAACTCACCGTGGAGCAGCTCGGGCGCGGTGTCGCCTGGCTCGACACCGGCACCCATGAGTCGCTCATCCAGGCGTCGATGTTCATCGAGGCGATCGAGACGCGCCAGGGTCTGAAAGTCGGCTGTCCGGAGGAGATCGCCTACCACAGCGGCTTCATCGATGCGGCGCAGCTCGAGCGCCTCGCGCAGCCGCTCGCCAAGAGTGGCTATGGAACGTATCTCCTCGATGTGCTGAAAGGACCGCGGTGATGATGTTCGAACCGACCGCCATTCCCGAGGTCGTGCTGATCCGGCCGAAAGTGTTCGGTGATGAGCGCGGCTTTTTCATGGAGTCCTGGGAGCAGCGCAAATTCGCGGCGGCGGGACTGGATCTGAATTTCGTGCAGGACAACCACAGTCACTCCGCCCGGCACATCCTCCGGGGACTGCATTACCAGATCCGCCAGCCGCAGGGAAAACTGGTCCGGGTCACGAGCGGCAGGGTGTTCGACGTCGCAGTGGACATTCGCCGCAGTTCACCGACCTTCGGCCGCTGGGTGGGCGTCGAACTGTCGGCCGAGAACCATCACATGCTCTGGGTGCCGCCGGGGTTTGCGCACGGGTATATGGTGCTGAGTGACTCGGCGGACTTTCTCTACAAGGTCACCGACTTCTGGGCACCCGAGCACGAGCGCGCCATTCGCTGGGATGACCCGACGATCGGGGTGCGCTGGCCGCTGCCGTCCGGGGAACAGCCCATCCTCTCCGGCAAGGATGCGGCGGCGTCCGCGTTCGCCTCAGCCGAGCTCTACCCGTGAGAGTGTTGGTCACCGGGGCGGGCGGGCAGGTGGGACGCATGCTGCGAGCCACGTGCCCGGAAGGCGTCGAGCTCACGGCCTGCGCGCATGCCGAACTTGATATTGGCGATGCGCAGGCGGTACAGCACGCGCTGGAACGGGTGAAGCCCGCGGCCATCATCAATACTGCGGCGTATACCGCCGTGGACAAGGCCGAGTCAGAGCCGGATGTGGCGAGGCGGATCAATGGTGCGGGTCCCTCACACCTGGCCGCCGGGGCTGCGGCCTGTGGCGCCCGGCTGGTGCATATTTCGACCGATTTCGTGTTCGACGGAACGGCGTCCTCGCCGTATCGTCCCGAGGCGCACCCGAATCCTCTCGGCGTCTACGGCACGACCAAACTGCTGGGCGAGCGCGCGGTGCTCGAAGTGCTCCCCGAACGCTCGGTCATCGTGCGCACCGCCTGGGTGTATGCCGCCGAGGGGAAGAACTTCGTGCACACCATGCTGCGCCTGATGCGCGAGCGCGGAGCGGTGCGGGTCGTCGCCGACCAGGTCGGGACGCCGACGGCCGCAAAGCCTCTGGCCGAGGTGCTGTGGCAGATCGTGACCCGGCCCGAGATCCAGAGCATCCATCACTGGACCGATGCCGGGGTCGCCAGCTGGTACGACTTCGCGGTGGCGATTGCCGACGAAGGCGCCGCCCTCGGTCTGCTGCCCTCGGGCGTCGCCGTCACGCCGATTGCGACCGAAGAGTATCCGACCCCTGCGCGTCGTCCCGCCTACAGCGTGCTCGACAAGCGCTCGCTGATGACCCTCGGATTCCATCCGGCGCACTGGCGGCACCGCCTGCGCGACACCCTGAAAGACATCGCTCATGGCTAGACTGCTCGTCACCGGCGGCGCCGGATTCATTGGCGCGAATTTCGTGCATCACTGGCTGGGCGCGCATCCGGCAGACCGCGTGGTGGTGCTCGATGCGCTCACCTATGCCGGGAATCTCGCCAATCTCGAATCGGTCAAGGAGCGCCCCGAGCTGCGGTTCGTGCGCGGCGACATCCGTGACACTCCATTGGTCGAGCAGCTCCTGCGCGAGGAGCGTCTCGATACGATCGTGCATTTCGCGGCGGAATCGCATGTGGATCGTTCGATCCACGGGCCCGACGCGTTCATCGAGACCAACGTGCAGGGCACGCACTCGATGCTCAAGGCGGCACGGTCCGTGTGGCTCACCGAGCGCTCGGTCAGCGAACACCGGTTCCATCACGTCTCCACCGACGAGGTGTACGGCTCGCTGGGGCCCGAGGACCCGGCCTTCACGGAGGAAACGCGCTATGCGCCGAATTCTCCCTATTCGGCGAGCAAGGCCGCCTCGGACCACCTGGTGCGCGCCTACCATCACACCTATGGCCTCGCCACCACCATCAGCAATTGCTCGAACAACTACGGCCCGTTTCATTTTCCGGAGAAGCTCATCCCGTTGATGATCGTGAATCTCCTGCACGGGCGGGAGCTGCCGATCTACGGCGATGGACGCAACGTGCGCGACTGGCTGCACGTCTCGGATCACTGCCGCGGCATCGAGCGGGTGCTTAAGCGGGGTGTGCCCGGGGAGGTCTACAACATCGGCGGAGGGGCGGAGAGCGAGAATCTCACGCTCGTGGAAACGCTGTGCGCGGTGGCCGACAGAGCCTTCGAGGAGCGGCCGGAACTCACCGCAGCGTTTGGTTCGTCGCCCGCGGCGCGGGGCGGGAAGAGCGCAACCCTGATCCGCTTCGTCAAGGACCGGCCAGGGCACGACCGCCGCTACGCCATCGACTGCACCAAGGCGCAGCGTGAGCTCGGCTACAAGGCCGAAGTGACGCTCGCGCGAGGCCTTCAGGACACCTTCGCCTGGTATCTGGATCATCAGTGGTGGTGGCGCGGGGTGATGGATGGCAGTTATCAGCGCTGGATCGAGACGCACTACCGTTGAGCCCCTCAAACCCGCGGTGAGCCCGCGGGCGGCGTCATTCCAGTGCCCAAGCGCCGGAAGGGACGGGATGTTCCGCCATGAGTGACTCTGCCGAGTGTGTCGTGATCGGCGCCGGCGTGGTGGGCCTTGCGGTGGCTCGCGCGCTCGCCGAGGGCGGCCACGAAGTGTGGGTGCTGGAGGCCGAAGCGGCCATCGGAACGGGCATCAGCGCCCGCAGCAGCGAGGTGATCCACGCCGGAATCTACTATCCCAGAGGATCACTGAAGGCGCGATGGTGCGTGGAAGGCCGGGAGCAGTTGTATGCGTACTGCGCCGAGCACGGCGTGGAGCATCGACGGTGCGGCAAGCTGATCGTGGCCACGGATCCGGCACAGCTTGCGCAGCTGGATCAGATTGAGGCATCCGCACGGGCCAACGGCGTCACCGATCTGCGCCGCCTCGAGGCCGCCGAGGCCGCAGCGCTGGAGCCGGCCCTGCGCTGCCGGGCAGCGCTCCACTCACCCTCGAGCGGCATCGTCGACAGTCACGGACTGATGCTGTCTTTGCAGGGCGACATCGAACGGGCGGGCGGCTTCGTCGTCTGCCGGACGCCGGTGCTCGGCGGAAAGTACCGTGCGGGCGCTCTGCAGCTGAGCGTCGGCACGGGGGTGCACCGCCGTACCCTCGCGGCCTCCCGGGTCATCAATTGCGCCGGACTCGGCGCACACGACGTCGCGCGGCGACTGGGGGTTGCGCAGGCGTGCATTCCGCCGCTGCGTTACGCGAAGGGGAGCTATTTCAGCCTGACGGGTGCCAGTCCTTTCGCGCATCTGATTTACCCGGTTCCGGAGCCGGGCGGATTGGGTGTGCATCTGACCCTCGATCTGGCGGGCCGCGCCCGCTTCGGCCCGGACGTCGAATGGGTGGAGCGCATCGATTTCACGGTCGATCCGGCGCGGGCCGGCGGCTTCTCTGCGGCCGTCCGTCGCTATTGGCCGGAATTGCCGGACGACTCGCTGCGGCCCGCCTACGCGGGGATCCGGCCGAAGTTGGTCGGTCCGGACGCGCCGGGCGCGGACTTCCGCGTGCAGGGGCCCGAGACGCACGGGATTGGCGGCCTGATGAATCTCTACGGCATCGAGTCCCCGGGACTCACCGCGGCGCTGGCCATCGGGCGTTTCATTTGCGAGCACATACCCTCGCGATGAGGGGTCGAGGGGCACCGTGCGGGCCGTGCTGTCCGGGGCAATTCTGCTCCCCGCAGGCGCCATACCCCGCTACAATTCGCGTTTTGGCACGGGCGGACCGGGATTCATAAGCCCGGGCATCCGACGGACAACCGGGGGGCCGGCCGTGCGTTTCTGGGCACTGGCGAAAAAGGGTATTTAATGCGCTTGCTCCGACGTCTGGGACCGCTGGCCGGTTCACTGCTTCT
>JAKBCE010000176.1 GCA_021808195.1 Pseudomonadota bacterium | reverse complement strand
CCACCGGTCGAATCTCCGCGAATCGACCGCCACGCTGACGCGGGATCCCGGCGGGCGATGCGTCCCATCCGTAGGGAGCAAACGAAAAGCCTGCAGGCTCTCCTCGCTTCGCTGCTTGCCGTGCCGCGCTGTCGCCGCGCGCGGACGGAGCTATGTCAAATCTGACCAAAACGGTGGTGTGGGCGACAGCGCCACGCATCCCAGGCGGAATCCGTGAGACACCCGTCACAGCGCGGGTCAGAGCGCGTTCCTGGCCCGAGCGTGTGATGCGCCGAAGAGTGTGATTTGGCTTCCTTGCGGGGTTTGTACGTACTGATGTTATGTTCGGTGCGCGCGGCACGTGTTAGATGTTATGTCGAGAAAAAATTCCCGAGTGACAATTTGCGGCACTCTATGGCTGCGAATGAGCCTAGGGTTAAATTTCCCGCAATTGATTGGCAATTCAGGGTGTTGTGCGGGAGAGCGCTGAAGGCGCTTGAGGTTTCCGTCTGTGGTCGCAGACGGGCACTGACGCGTGTCGCCGGCAGGCGACGTAAAAAATAACGTAACAGAATGATTTAAAAGAAAATTTTGTATTGGCACGGCGCTTGCTCTAAGTCCCCTCGCCACTGTCGCTCGCTCTTCGAATGGGCACGGCGGTTGCGAAGTCCACGGGATGGTCCCGGGACGTGGAGCCACCATGCGTACGTTGACGTCCCTCCGTTTGTTCTCCGGCACGATGATCGTGTTGGTTTCTGTCGCGCTTGCCGGATGCGGGGGCGGAGGGAGCGCCGGGGTTGCCTCGAGCACCAAGACCACGACGAGTCCTTCGGGGAGTACCACGGGGAGCACGACGGCGGGTAGCAGTGGCAGCACCACCGCCGGTTCAGGGTCGGGCACGGCGGGATCCGGTTCGGGTACGGCCGGCTCAGGCACCGGCACCAGTGGCTCAGGCACCGGCACCAGTGGCTCAGGCACCGGCACCAGTGGCTCAGGCACCGGCACCAGTGGCTCGGGTTCGGGCGGGACCGGGACGACATCGCCGACGGTGACCGTGTCGGTGTCCGGCACTCCGGCGGCCACAGTGGTCGCCGGCCAGGCGTACAGCTTCACGCCGACAGTGACGGTGAGCAGCGGGACGGCCACATTCTCCATTCAGAATGCGCCGACGTGGGCGAGCTTCAATACCAGCACCGGTGCGCTGACCGGCACGCCGCCGCTGGCCGATGTCGGAACCTACTCGAACATCACCATCACCGCCTCCGATGGCGGCACCACCGCCTCCCTGCAGCCCTTCGCGATCACGGTGTCTGCGCCGAGCGCGCTGGCCGGTGGTGTCAATATTTCCTGGATGCCTCCGACCACGGCAACCGATGGCTCGACGCTCACTGATCTGGCCGGCTACAACATTTACTACGGCACGAATCCCAGCGCGCTCACCCAGAAAGTGCAAGTGACCAACATCGGTGTGACCACCTCGGTGATCACCGGGCTCGCGAGCGGCACGTGGTACTTCGTCGTGACCTCGTACACGACTCAGGGCACCGAGAGTGTTCCATCGAATGTGGTGAGCGCCACGATTTCCTGAGCTGAAATTGTCGGCAATTTCCGACAGAACTTGAGCAACTTTTTTTGCGCTGCGTAGCGCACACGCTAACTTTTTCACGATAGACTTCACGGTACGCAAGCCCGTGCCGTGGTCGAATGAATTAAACGGCTTGCGCGTTCTGTCGCCAAGCACAGACGATCGCCTTCAGCGATCCCTGACGCGGCGCACAGGGGGTAGCAGTCGTAACGATTCGTCGCGAGGAGCGTGGGGTGCGGATCACGCGCAGGATACCTAGGGCTTCCATGCCAGTGGCCGGTCTGGCGCTGGCGTCGCTCGCTCTGGCGGGATGTGGCGGCGGTTCGGTGTCGGCACCGCAGAGTTCCGTAGCCTCGCCGTCTTCGAGCTCCTCATCGTCATCGTCCTCAGGCCCGACCACTACCGTCAAGTCGGGAACGGGGACGGCCCAGATTTCCTGGACTCCACCGACTACGACGACCGACGGCTCGACCCTACTGAATCTGGCCGGCTATGATATTTACTACGGCACGAACCCAAGCGCGCTGACCCAGGAAGTTCAGGTCAGCAATATTGGTCTGACGACCTACGACGTTACCGGCCTCGGCACCGGAACCTGGTATTTCGTGGTGACTTCGTACACCACCGATGGCACGCAGAGCGCGCCGTCGAACGTCGTCAGCCAGACGATCTCCTGATCCGGCTGCACGGACCCGGGGCGATGGTGGGCGGAGGCGCTCCTCGTCGGCTCGGGTGCCTCCGCTCGGACGGGATACCTTGTGTCCTGCCACGCGGGCCGCTTGCGCGGGCAACCCTCGCGCGCTCCAGTCACGTGGCATACCATTTCCGGGCGCAAGTCACCTGCGCTGACGGGAAGTCCTTGAGGGGCGCGGGTAGAGATGGGGCGGAGGCGCGGCAACTTGTTCCCCGCGGCATGGGTGCTCGGTGTCGTCCTAATAGCGCTCGTGCTGGCGGGGTGCGGCACCGTACTCACGCAGCTCGGCGTCACGAGTGGATGGGCGGTAGTCTCTTGGACTCCACCGACCACGACGGCGGACGGTAGCGCGCTGACGGATCTCGCCGGCTACGAACTGTTCTACGGCCGGAGGCCGAGCGAGCTCGCTCATATCGTCAAGGTCCCCGACGTCCACGTCACCCGAATGACCGTGCAGGGTCTGGGCAGTGGCACGTGGTATTTCGTGGTCACGGCCTACACGCGCAGTGGCGCGATGAGTGCCCCGTCGAACGTCGTCAGCAAGACGATTCCATAACCGTCTGACTGGCGGGCAAAGTGTGATGCAGTTCCGGATCGAGCCATCGGGCTGTGTTCTGATGACGACCGTTCAGGTCTTGCCCGAATTCGGGCGGGAACCGATAGAATAATTCCAGTATAATCAGTGTTTAGCGGCCAGAACCTCCCGCGAATAATGGCTGATCAAGTGCCAGGGTCTCGGGCCAAGGACACTGCCCATCGGAATCTCGGCCTCACCAGTCACGCCGTCCCCAGAGTCAATCTCGGCGCCGACGGTGCTTAGTCGGATCCGAGGAGCTTTGATTGCGCCGTTCATGAGCCGACCGGTATCCTCGCCCACCTGGGCGCCGATATCCTCCTATCGAGGACACGCGCCGCAGCCCGGGCGAGCGGATGTCGCGGTGACGGCGGGACTGGCTCGGCGTCAGGAGTGTGAATCATGAAGATCACAGGCGCCCCGGACCGCTCGGCGGTCGGGCGAATCAGCGTCGCCCTCGCGGTGCTCACCTTGGCGGGGTGCGGTGCGCTCCTCACCCCCAAATACCGCATGGCCCGCGCCGAGCGCGAAATGCATGCCGGCCAGTGGCAGCAGGCCGCGTTCGACCTGCGCATGGTGGTGCACAAGGAGCCGCAGAACGCACAGGCGTGGCTCCTGCTCACGCAGCTTTCCCTCTCATCGGGCGATACGAACGGGGCGAGCTCAGCCCTCAAGCATGCCGTCGCCGCCGGCGCCAAAGGGGCCGAGGTGGATGGGCTGCAGGCCCGCACGTGGCTCGCCACCGGAGCGCCGCAGCAGCTGCTCGACGCACTCGCGCACGGCACCGTGCAGGTGTCCGAGCCGGACCGGACGCTCTGGCGGGCCCGCGCGCTGAGCATGACCGGCAAGCCCGCAGAGGCCATCGCCCTGCTGCAGGCGCTGCTTGCGCGCCAGCCGCACCTCACCAGCGCCGAAGTCGCGCTGGCCGAGTCGCAGGCCGCCGCCGGACAGTTCAGCGCAGCGTTCCAGACGCTCAAGGCCGCCGTCTCCGAGGCGCCCAATGATCCCTCGCCGCGGCTGATCGAAGGGCAGATCGAGTCGGTGCTGGGGCAGTTTCCGGCGGCCGCCGAGTCCATGCGCGGCGCCCTGAAGCGCATGCCGGCCGGCGAGCCCCTGCAGCACCGCATCTCCGCCTGGGTGACGCTGACCGAGGCGCAGCTCGCGCTCGGACAGTTGCAGCCCGCCGCCGAGAGCCTCAAGGCCCTGGCGAAGATCGCTCCGCAGTCGGCCGTGACGCATCTGCTGCAGGCGCGCCTCGCACTGGCCCACGGCCGCCTTGAGGCCGGGATCGGCGAGCTCGAGAGCCTGCTCGCCGCGGTGCCGCAGTACGTGCAGGCGCGCATGATCCTCGGCGCTGCGCTGCTGCAGCACGGGGACGTCGAGCAGGCCCAGCAGCAGCTCCAGCAGGTGGTCGGCGAGACGCCGGACAATATTCAGGCCCGCAAGCTCCTGGCGGACGTGCAGCTGAAACTCGGCGAGCCGGGCGAGGCGATGCGCGTGCTGACGCCCGCACTGGGTGCGGCTCAGCTGGATCCGCAGGTGCTCTCCCTGCTCGGGACGGCGGCCCAGCGCTCCAATGACACCCAGACACTCATCGCGGCGCTCGAGCGCCGCGTTCAGCAGAGCCCGCACGATCCCAAGGTAATCGACAATCTGGCCTCCGCGTACCTGGCCCTCGGGCAGGCTCCGCGGGCGCTGGCATTGCTGCAGGCGCAGCCCGACAGCGATTTCGTGCGAGACCGACTGTGGGTCCAGGCGCTCATGGCGACCCGCGGCACTGCCGCGGCCAGTGCCGGGGTCGATCAGCTCCTGGCGGCCCACCCGCAGGATCCGGACATCCTCCAGCTCGGCGCGGCGTTCTTCGCCTCCCAGCAGCAGCTCGCCCGTGCCGAGCCGTTGTTGCGCAAGGTCCTGACTCTGAGGCCGGACGACGTCGAGGCGCAGATCGTGCTCGCGCATGTCGAAGCGATCTCGGGACAGGCGGCGGCCGGCGAGCAGCGCCTGCGAAAGGCGCTCGATGCCCATCCCGACGTGCTGGCGCTGCGCATTGCGCTCGCCGAAGCGTTGGCCGGTCAGCACCAATTCGCGCAGGCGCAGCAAGTGCTTTCCGCAGCCCCGAAGGCCGACCACGAGCCGGCGATTCAGTTCGCGCTCGCCCGGCTCGCGCTCGCCCAAGGTCAGCTCGCACCGGCGAATGCCGCGCTCGATCGGGCGATCGCCGCGCAGCCTGGCAGCGAGGGCCAGCTGGTCGAGGAGGCCGGGCTGCTGCTGCTGCAGGCCAATCAGGATCAGGCTGCGGTGGCGCGTCTCGTGCGCGCCACCGCGCTCGAGCCCGGCAACGCGCTCTACTGGCTCAATGCGGCGCGCGCCCAGCTGGCGGTCAACCAGCCGCTCGCGGCGCGTGCGTCCCTGGAGAAGGCCGATGGGCTGCAGCCGCACTGGCTGCCCGTGGTCAGTCTCCTGGCACTCATTGACGTGCGC
>JAKBCE010000175.1 GCA_021808195.1 Pseudomonadota bacterium | reverse complement strand
GGTGCGGCCAATCGAGCATGTTCTCCATCGCACGGGTCCAGTGCGTGTTCCAGGTCATCTCGATGCCGCTGATCCGGGTGCGGGTGCCGAGCAGTGCCTCATGCACGGACGGGGGCTGCGGTGGCGGATCGCCCGTCGAGGTGTGGATCCAGATCTGGCCTGCGAGCTCGGCAGCAGGCACGGCGAGGGCGGCGAGACGCTCGCGGCGCACGTCTGGATTCCAGGGAACCTCGACGCACTGTCCGGAGCGCGCGAAACGCCAGCCGTGAAACGGGCACTGCAGGCAGCCGTCCACCACGGTGCCCAGTGAGAGCGCCACGCCCCGGTGGGGGCAGCGGTCGAGCAGGGCCGCGGGCGCCCCGTGCGCGTCCCGAAACAGCACGAGCGCAGTGCCGGCCACCTCGATGCGCAGGGGGCGGGCGCGCGCCAGCCGCGAGCTGAACTCGACGGGTGTCCAGACCTGGGCGAAGTCCTGGAACATCCCGTTCACCCCGCGTTGGCAATGGGACTTTCGTGTTCGGTCCGGTACTCGGCGATCACCCGCGGCAGCTGCTCGAGGCGGGTGATGAAGCGCACGCCCGGGAGGCGGCGGCGCAGCCGGGCCCAGAGTGCACCGCCGGCCCAGATTTCGATCCGCTCCGGCAGCCGGTCCCGCAGGTCTGTGAGCATCTGGAGTGCGGCCTTCTGCCGCAGCGCCTCGCTGAAGGACAGACCGACGACGTCGATCCCCTTCTGCCGCGCTGCCTCGCTGATGTCCCAGGCGGGCGTCTGTACGCCTAAGGAGACGCAGCGTATGCCTTCGACCGCCAGACACGCCTGGGCCATCAGCAGCCCCAACTGGTGTTCCTCGCCCGGCAGCGTCGTCAGCATCACGCTGGGGCCGCGCACCCCGGGGTAGATGGCCCCGATGCCCTGGCGCAGCTGGTGCTGCATCTGCTCGGTGTAGAGGTGCTCCTGACTGATCGAGAGCTGGCCGAGCGACCACGCCTCGCCGACCTTGAGATTCATCGGCGCCGCGAAATCGATGACGAAGCGCTGGAGTCCGAGCCGCTGCAACGTCAGGGACAGATGCGAGCGCAGAGCGGCTTCGTCATAGGCCGCCAGGAGCCGCAGCGTCGTGTCGAGCCGCTCGCCGTCCTCGGAGCGGACGCCCTGGGGGGGCATCCCGTCCTCGTCCGATGCCCGCGCGAGCAGCACCTCGAGCGGCGCACCGACCAACTGGCCCGGACGCAGCCCGCGGTCGAGCAGGCGGCTGATCAGCCGCAGCTTGTACACCTGGTCTTGCGGGTAGAGGCGCTCGCCGTGCGCATCGCGCCGCGGGAGTGGAAACCCATAGCGACGCTCCCAGACCCGCAAGGTGTCCTTGGACAGTCCCGTCTCGCGTTCCACGGCGCTGATCGACGCATCGGGTAGCTGATGGATGGCCACAAATGTCCTGGACAAAAATTGACAGATCTCACTTTGAGGCCTATTGTTTCAGCGAAAAGTCATTTTGTCCAGGACAAATAGGTTTACGAGGACGCTTCATGAATGCTGCTGCCCGTTCTGTTCTCGCCGATGTTCAAGCCAGCCCCGACACCCGCAACATCCGCATCAACCGGGTGGGCGTGAAAGGCTTGCGGACCCTGCTGCGGGTACGTCAGGCGGACGGCGGCGAGCAATCCACGGTGGCCCGGCTGGACATGTCCGTCGGGCTCCCGGGCGAGGTGAAGGGGACCCACATGTCCCGCTTCGTCGAAATCATCGAGGCCAATCCGTCCGCGCTCGATCTGCCGGCGCTGCTGGCGTTGCTGCAGCGGATGCTCGCGCGGCTCGGAGCCGACCGTGGCGAGATCGCCGTGGCCTGCACGTACTTCATCCGCAAAGCCGCGCCGGTCTCGGGCGTGGAGAGCCTGCTCGATCATGAAATTCTGATGCGCGCCGTGCACGACCCGCATGGCGGAACGCGAGCAACGCTGCAGGTGTGCGTTCCGGTGACGAGTCTGTGCCCCTGTTCGAAGGAGATTTCCGAATACGGTGCGCACAACCAGCGCTCGCACGTCACCATCGAGGCGCAGCTGAACGCGCCGATGACGATCGAGGAACTGGTGCGCATCGCCGAGGAAGAGGCGTCCTGCGAAGTGTTCGGGTTACTGAAGCGGCCGGATGAAAAATTCGTCACCGAGCGCGCCTATGAGAATCCGAAGTTCGCCGAGGATCTCGTACGCGACATCGCGGTGCGTTTGAACGCCGAGGAGCGGATTACGCGCTACCGCGTGACGGCGGAGAACTTCGAGTCCATCCACAATCACTCGGCGTTTGCCGAAATCGAGCGCGAGGCGACCGTGACCGATCGTCTGCACCTCGCCTGAGCGCGCCGGCGCCCAGGCGCCGGCGGCGTGCAGCGCCTGAATACCGGCCGCGCGGCCCCGGCTGGCGCGCCGCCGGACGGGGGCGTAAGGTAAGCCCACATGAGGGAGGGTGCTTGGACAACCTGTGCGCGGGTTCGCGTGGTGCCGGGGCGTGGTGCGCCGCGTCGCTGCGCCGTCCCCGCTGAGCGAAGGATTCGCGTCGCAACACCCGACTGCGGTCATCAACGGCGTACCCCGCGGGGACGCCCGTGTGATCTTCGCGATTGAACGGAGTGCAGGTGCCGATGCGTTGGACGACGGAACGCAAGACGCAGCTGGCCTTCGCCTGTGCTTTGGCCTGCGTGGTGCTGATCGGGGTCGTTTCCGTGCTCAGCCTGCAGCGCCTGCGGCGCGATGCCGCCTGGGTCACGCACACCGTCACGGTGCTCGCCGATCTGCGCGAGCTGCAGGATGGCATCGAGACGGCCGAGTCCGACGAACGCGACTTCCTCATCACCCAGAGTCCGGCCGATCTGCACGACTACCGGGACGCCGCGAAGTCCATCGAAAGCGGCTACGGACAGCTGAAGCGCCAGACGGCCGATAACCCGCTCGAGCAGCACCGCCTGGTACGGCTCGCGCCGTTGCTTGCCGCCCGCATTGCCGGCCTGAGCGACCTGCTCGCGCTGCGGCGCGAACAAGGGTTCCGCGCCGCGCAGCGTCAGCAGGTGCTGGCGCGAGAGCATCGCACGGCCGCCGAGCAGATCGATCGGATCATCGGCCGGATGCGCACCACCGAGCGCACGTTGCTGGCGGGTCGCGAAGCAACCGCCGCGCAGCGCGCGCACCTGACCGAGCAGACCGTCGCCGGCGGCGGTGCACTGGCCTTCATCATCACCGCTCTGGCGCTCTGGGCGCTGCGGCGGGACTTCGCCGGGCGCCGCCGCGCTGAGACCGCGGTGCGCCAGCTGAACGCCGAACTCGAGAATCGCGTCATCCAGCGCACCGATGAACTGGCCCGCGCCAACGCATCCGTGCAGGCCAGCGAGCGGCGGCTGCGCGCGTTCGTCAGTACGACCTCGGATGTCGTGTACCAGATCGCACCGGACTGGAGCGAACTGCGCGCACAGCGCGCCGACCGCGACGGTGGGGCGCCGCCGGTGGCCACCACGGACTGGCTCGAACGGTTCGTCCATCCCGAGGATCGCGAGCGGGTGCGAGCGGCCGTCGCCGAGGCGCTGCGCACCGGCGGGGTGCTGGAGCTCGAGCATCGCGTCCGCCGAAGTGATGGCAGTGTCGGGTGGGTGGTGTCCCGGGCCGTCCCGCTGAAGGACGGCGCGGACCGTGTGGTCGAGTGGTTCGGCGCCGCCAGCGACGTGACCGAACGCAAGGAGGCGCGCCTGAAACTCGAAGCGCAGCTCGCGCGACTGAACCTGCTCGGCAGCATCACGCGGGCCATGGGCGAGCGCCAGGACGTGCACAGCATCTTCCAGGTCGTCATCCGGACCCTCGAGGCGCACCTGGCGCTCGATTTCTGCTCGATCTGCCGCTACGACGCCGCGGCGCATCGCCTGATCGTCGCGCGTGTCGGGGTGCAAAGTGGAGCGCTCGCGCTCGAATTGGCGCTCGGGGAGAATGTCAGCATCGATATCGGCCAGAACGGCCTGTCACGCTGCGTACAGGGCGAGCTGGTGTATGAGCCGGATCTGGCGGCGCTCGATGCGCTGTTCCCGCGCCGTCTGGCCGCCGGTGGCCTCGGGTCGCTGGTGGCGGCACCGCTGCGCTTCGAGAGCCAGGTGTTCGGCGTGCTGCTCGCCGCGCGGCGCGAGCCACGCAGTTTCTCGAGCGGAGAGTGTGAGTTTCTGCGGCAGCTCGCCGAGCACGTTGCGCTCGCGGCGCAGCAGACGCAACTGCACGAGGCGCTGCAGCGCGCCTACGACGATCTGCGTCAGACGCAGCAGGCGGTGCTGCAGCAGGAACGGCTGCTCGCGCTCGGCACGATGGCGAGCGGCATCGCGCACGACATCAACAATGCGATCTCGCCGATCATGTTGTATACGGACATGCTGCTCGAGGACCGCGAGGTGCCTTCCCGGGCCCACAAGCCGCTGCAGGTGATTCAGCGTGCAGTCGAGCAGGTGGCGCATACGGTGGCGCGTATGCGCGAGTTCTACCGCGTGCGTGAGCCGCAACAGCAACTCACGCCCGTCGACCTGAATCAGCTCGTCACCGACGTGCTCGACCTGACCCGTGCGCGCTGGAGCGACATGCCGCTGCAGCGCGGCGTCGTGATCGAGCTGCAGACCGAACTGCAGCCGGAGCTGCCGCGTGTGCCAGGCGTCGCCAGCGAGCTGCGCGATGCGCTCACCAACCTGGTGTTCAATGCCGTCGATGCGATGCCGCAGGGCGGACGCTTGCGGCTGCAGACGCGCTTGCTGACGCCGGCCGCAGCGAGCGGCGGCGCGCGAGGCTACGTGCAGCTGGGGGTGACCGACTCGGGGGTGGGTATGGACGAAGAGACCCGCAGCCGTTGTCTCGAGCCGTTCTATACGACCAAGGGTGAGCGCGGCACCGGCCTCGGGCTGCCGATGGTCTACGGCGCCATGCAGCGCCACGGTGGTGAAATAGAGGTCGCGAGCGTCCCGGGCAAAGGAACCTGCGTGACGCTCAGTTTCCCGGTAACGCGCGACGATGCCGGCAGCGTGACCGGGATCCGTCCCGTCGAGGTGGTTCCGCCCCGGCGCATTCTGCTCGTCGATGACGATCCGATCGTCATGCAGTCGACCCGAGAGACGCTGAGCGCTGACGGCCACGCCGTGACGATCGCCGACGGAGGGCAGGCCGGCATAGACGCGTTCCGCCGCGCGTTGAGTGCGGGGCAACCCTACGACGTCGTCATCACGGACCTCGGCATGCCGCAGGTCGATGGCCGTCAGGTGGCTGCGGCCGTCAAGAGCGCCCGTGCGCAGACGCTCGTCCTGCTTCTGACGGGCTGGGGGCGCCGGCTGGTGGAGGAGG
>JAKBCE010000044.1 GCA_021808195.1 Pseudomonadota bacterium | reverse complement strand
TTTTCACGGCGCACGCGAAGTCGGGTTAGCGCAGGGCATCGCCCAACGCCACCCGGGGGCAGCTGTCCCCAAATGCGCTCGGACCACTCGCCAAAGCCTCCACGCAGATCCAATCCCTGCGGCACTCCTGGATCGCGCTGTGGCCGCGGAGCTCGGGGCGCTGCAGGTCTCAGGGGAGGCAGGGCTGCACCCGCCCAATTTGGTCGGCTGGCCAGTGACGCTCAACCACCTGAAGTTGGTCGCCTCTGCCGCGGTGCCGCGCATCGTGCACTGGGCACTGCAGAGGGCCAGCATCCTCGGCTCCAAAAACGACGCGCCCTACAGCGTGGGCTGCCATTATCGCGATAAGCTGTCGGCATCCCTCTCGGTCTCGAACGGGCGAATCCTCGTCCAGAGCGCCTCAATACTGCTTGTCTACCCGGAAACCTGAACTGTACATGCGCACAGTTTCCCTGCCACGCCAGGGAGCCGGTCAAGAAAGCAAATACGTAGCAATTACGTTGACACGCGGCTGGGAATCTGCGACGGTTTTTCTATTGCGGCGGCAGCGCGAACAACCGAGAATCACTCGCTCGCCGAAGGTGCAGAACGCAAAAGATGAAGGTCGTACTTTTCTGCGGCGGACTCGGAACGCGGCTGCGCGAGCACTCGGATACGACGCCGAAGTCGCTCGTGCATGTCGGTGTGCGGCCGATCATCTGGCACCTCATGCGCTATTACGCGCATTTCGGCCACAAGGACTTCATTCTGTGTCTGGGCTATCGCGGCGAGATGATCCGGGAGTACTTCCTCAACTACAATGATGCGCTGTCAAACGATTTCACGCTGAG
Organism: Pseudomonadota bacterium; assembly: GCA_021808195.1. Next base: position 24,996 of record JAKBCE010000044.1, on the reverse strand, counting down.
CGACGGCGGGCGGTCCATCGAACTGCACTCGCGCGACCTCGATGACTGGCGTATCACCTTCGTCGACACCGGCCTGCACAGCAACATCGGGCAGCGCCTTCTGCGGGTGCGCAAGTACCTGGCAGACGAGCCAATGTTCCTCGCCAACTACACCGATGGGCTCGCGGACCTGCCGATCGATTTACAGATCGCCGAATTCTGCGCGCGCAACGCCGTGGCGAGCTTCGCCGCGGTGTCGAATTCCTGGTCCTTCCACACCGTGACCCTGCAGCCGGATGGACGAGTCTGCCGCATCGGCGCGATCGCCGACGAGCCGCTGCTCGTCAACGGTGGCTATTTCGTCTTCCGGCGCGAGATTTTCGACTACATCAACGAGGGCGAGGAGCTCGTCGAGGAGCCGTTCCAACGCCTAGTCGCGGCGCACAGGCTCCTCGGCTTCCGCTGGCAGGGATTCTGGCGCTGTATGGATACCTTCAAGGACAAGATCGCCTTCGACCGTATGGAGAGCCGAGGCGAATGCCCGTGGATGCTCTGGCGCCAAGGTGCAAAAGAGACCGCACCCTGTGCACCTGCAACATCGTGCTCGCCTGATGCCTGATCATCTGCACCGCCAGCGAATCGCCGACCGGCCTGCCCTGCGCCAGCGCGACACGCCGCCCCTTCCAGGATCACTGTCATGATCATCGTCGATAACGCCTTGCGCACGTGCGCCTCTGCCGGGACCCCGATCCGGGTTGGCATGCTGGGTGCGGGATTCATGGGCCAGGGGCTCGCCAATCAGATCACCCACAGCGTTCCCGGCATGCGCATCGCCGCCGTCTACAACCGCCGGCCCGAGCGCGCGGTCGGCGTCTATCGCTACGCCGGCGTGGAAGAGGTGAGGACCTGCTCAAGCCAGCCCATGCTTGATCAGACGATCCGCGAGGGCCATGCCGCCGTCGCGGAGGACTGGGCAATGCTGTGCAGCTCGCCCGAAATCGACGTTGTTCTCGATGTCACCGGCTCCGTCGAATTCGGCGCCCACGCCGTCCTCGAGGCGTTCAAATACGGCAAACCCGTCATGCTGCTTAACGCGGAGCTGGATGCGACCATCGGACCCATCCTGCGCGTCTACGCCAAACAACACGAGTGCATCCTCTCGGCCTGCGAGGGCGATGAGCCGGGGCTGCAGATGAATCTCCACCGCTGGGTGAAGGGCCTCGGCCTCATCCCGCGCGTGATGGGCAATGTAAAGGGCCTGCAGGACCGCTACCGCAATCCGACGACGCAGAAAGGCTACGCGGAGCGCTGGGGAGAGAACCCGGCAATGGTGACCTCGTTCGCCGACGGGTCAAAGGTGAGTTTCGAGCAGGCGATCGTTGCGAATGCAACCGGGTTCACGGTGCGTACCCGCGGCATGACTCGGGGACTCGAATTCAACGGCAACATCATGGACATCCACAAGCTCTACGATCTCGATGCGCTGCGCGCCGTGGGCGGCGTGGTCGATTACACGGTCGGACCGGCCGGGATCAAGGTCTTCTGCCTGGCCGAACATGCCGACCCCAAGCAGCGCCACTACCTTAATCTCTACAAGATGGGAGAGGGGCCCCTCTACGCACTGTGGACGCCGTATCACCTTGTGCACTTCGAAGTGCCGAACTCGATCGCGCGCGTCGTGCTCTTCGGGGATGAGGTCGCCCCACCGCTCGGGGGCCCGGTGGTCGAGGTGTGCGCGGTCGCCAAGCGCGCACTGAAGGCGGGCGAAACTCTTGATGATTATGGCATGTACATGACCTACGGAGAGGCCGTCAACGCCGATGAGATGAGCGCGCAGCAATACCTCCCGGAGGGGCTCGTCGAAGGCTGCAGGCTCAAGCGCGACATCGCCCAGGATCAGCCCATCTGCTACCGCGACGTGCAGCTTCCCGACGGGCGCCTGGCCGACCGGCTGCGCGCCGAGCAATACCGCCACTTCCGTGGCGAGCACTGGCTCGAGGAGCTGCTCGCCCGCTCCCGGGCTTCGCCAGCGGCTGCCGATGTCGCCTGATCCCCTATGGTTCGCACTCTACCTGCGCGCCAACTACGCCTTCTGGGGCCGCCTACCCTCCAAGCTGCGCGATAGACGGGCCTTGCGTTGGTACGGGACGCTCGTGCATCGGACCGTGAGCCGACGCGCCAGGCGTCAGCAGTACTTCGGTACGTTCTTCCTGCGCAACCGGCCGGCGCTCGAGCAGATCCGCCGCCTGGTGATGGGGCGTCCGAGCGGAGCCGCGCTGCGGCTCGCCATCCTCGGGTGCAGCACCGGGGCCGAGGTCTATTCGGTGCTCTGGACGGTGCGCAGCGCGCGGCCTGATCTGCGGGTACGCACCTCGGCGGTGGACATCTCGCCGGAGATTCTCGCCGTCGCCGAGCGCGCCACGTATACGAGCGAGAGCTCCGAGCACGTGGGCACCTCGATCTTCGAGCGCATGACCGAGACGGAAAGGAGGGCCATGTTCGACTGGCAGGACGGCACGGCCACGGTTAAACCTCGGCTGCGCGAAGGGATCACCTGGCGCGTCGCCGATGCGGCCGATCCGCTCCTGCTCGAGTCTCTCGGCCGCCAGCACATCGTGCTCGCGAGCAACTTCCTCTGCCACATGGAGCCGCAGGCCGCGGAGCGCTGCCTGCGCAACATCGCGCGACTGGTGGAGCCGGAAGGCCACATCCTCGTGCTCGGGGTCGATCCCGACGTGCGCGAGACGGTGGCCCGCGAGTTGGGCTGGCGTCCCCTTACCGAGCTCATCCGCGAAATCCACGAGGGAGACCCTGTGCTGCGGCGGGACTGGCCCATGGCCTGGTGGGGGCTCGAGCCGCTCGATGATGGCCGGCCAGACTGGCAGCTGCGCTACGCCGCCGCCTATCAGCTCATCTGAGCGAGCGCCTCGAGCCGCTGCTCACGCTCGATCATGCCCGGCGTCTTCTGCAGGCCGAACGTATCAAACACGACCCCAAGCCGATGCACCCAGTCATGCCGGCGCGCCGCCTGCGCGGCGGCCGTGCGGCTTGCCCGCTCCAATCGCTCGGGGTCTGCATCGAGCCCGGCGAGCACCTCGCCGATGTTCGCACTGTCGAATGGCACGCGGATCACTGCGTCTGGCCAGTTAAACTGCTCGCGAAAGGCCGCGGTCTCGGGCGGCTCGCCCAGCATCACCGTACCGGCGGCCGCGCCCTCGTAGAATCGATACGAGATTTCCTCGCGCGCTCCCGTCACATCCGGCTGGTTCACGCGGCTGCGATTGGCGATGTAGTAGCGGCTGCAGCGCAGCAGGTTCGCGAGCAACAGGCGGTGCTCCTGGCAGTTGCGCACATGAAAGGTGCGATCGCGGGCATGGCTGCCCGCACCCGCGGCAAAGGTGTCGAAGTAGTAACACAGCCGCCGCGCACGGGCGAGCTCGAGCAGCGCGGCATGCGTCACTGCGGATCTGCGTCCGATGTTGCAAACGTCAATGGCACGGCGGATCGGCGCCGGCCAGGGTGAGAAGCGCATGACATCGATGGCGACCGGCAGATAGCTGCATGGCCTGCCGATGACGCGGCGCACGTCCTCGATACAGTGCCGCATGCCGATGAACACGTGATCGAACCGTGACAGCAGCTCGAGCAGATAGCCAGGCAGATATTGCTCCCAGACCTCGCTCACGAAGCAGGCGGCGAAGCGGCAGCGCTCGCGCCACTCGGGGACCGCCTGCAGAGCGTAGAGCTCATACGGATGATTGAATACGGGCAGGAACAGATCGTAGTCTCGCTCGAGCCGCACCGTGGAGGGCCGGACCGCAAGGGTCTGCGCGAGCCTGCGGGAGCAGCTGCCGAGCCGCAGCAGCTTGTAGGTACGCCGCGCAAACTCCAACGAGGCGTCACCTACATCGATGCGGTCGGCGCCGCTCACCTGAGCAACCACGTCCTCGAACTCGTAGAGCGTGCAGTAGGCGACCAGCGTCGCGACGCCGCGCATCGAGAGCAGCAGCACCTTGCCGCCGCCCGCATTAAGTCGCGTCCGCTGACGGGCGCCCACGTCTGTGCTCATCCTCCCTCCCAGCATTTTTGAGGATACGCAACTCCTGTGCGCCGCCCTGTTGGTGTTCTGTGTCCGGAATCAGTCGGAGCGGAAATACTAGCACATCAGGACTCAAAGGCCATATGCAGACAACACGCCGGGGCAGCGTTGGGGATTTCCCCATGTGGTCATCCCGGGCCCTTGTCGGTATGATGCCATTGCCGTCGTACCTAAGATCGCGACGCACCGTCGTTGCACGAGATGCGCGCGACGGTCAACTACAACTCAGTGGCGAGGTCCGCCCAGAGCGCTGACGCTGCACATATGAGGTCGAAAAAGATCGTTTTCTACGGCAACTTCGGCTCCGGCAACCTGGGCAATGAGTGCACACTCCAGGTCGTGGTGGAGCAGCTGCGCGAGCGTTGGCCGGATGCGGAGCTGGTATGCCTGTGCGCCATTCCGGAGGATGTGCGCTCCCGGCACGGCATCGCGGCAGTGCGGGCCTCGGTGAATGAGAGCGGATGGCGCTGGGCGGCCCGCGGGCGAGCGCCCGAGCCCGGGGCCGCGGCTGCACCCTCCATGGGCACCCCGGCACGCATCCTCTCCAAGGTGGCGCGGCTGGTGCTGCGCCGGGCGCCGCTTGAGCTGCTGCAGTGGCTCGAGGGTGTCCGCCTGCTGATGCACGTGGATCTGTTAATCATTCCCGGAACCCAGATCGTTTCCGACTATCTGTGTGGCCCAGCCGGCTGGCCTTACGACATTTTCAAATGGTCGACGCTCGCGGCGCTGTGCCGCGTGAGGCTCGCCTTCCTCAGCATCGGCGTCGGGCCGATCCGTCATCCGTTGAGCCGGTGGATGATCCTTACGAGCCTGCGCCTCGCGAGCTATCGAAGCTATCGCGACGAGGAATCGAAGCACTACGCCCGATCTATCGGCCTCGCCGCCGAGCACGACCCGGTATATCCGGATTTAGTGTTTGGTCTCTCGCAGCGGCATCTGTGCGCAATGGGCGAGCCAGGGCCCGCGCCCCGGGTGGTGGGACTCGGGCTGAAGAACTACAACGGCGCTGCGGACGAGGCGACCTCGCTCGCCGAGCGCGCCTATTTCGAGACGATGGCTGATTTCGTCGCCTGGCTCGAGCAGCGCGGCTATGCGGTGCGCCTGTTGATTGGTGATCTACAGTATGACCTCGAGCCACGGCGCGCATTCTGCGCGCTGCTGGAGCAGCGCGGGATCCTCGCCCAATCGCCCCTTCTTCTGTCCGATGATCCGCTCACCGTCGGAGAGTTAATCGGGCAGATCGCGCAGACGGATTTCGTGATCTCACCGCGCTTCCATAATCTCGTGCTGGCGATGCTGCAGCACAAACCAGTCATCTGCCTCTCGGATCACGTGAAGCTCGACTCCCTGTTCACCCGGCTCGGCCTGACCGAATACCGGATGCCGCTTCAGAATCTCACCGCCGCGACGCTGATCAAGGGCTTCGAGGATCTCGAGCGTGAGGCGGCGCGCCTACGGAGGCACATCGAGTACGAGATGCAGCAATCGAGACGGGCGCTCGAGGAGCAATACGCACAACTGTTCTCGGCTGCCTGTGGTGCAGACTGAGCGGAGACCGACTGGCCATTGAACGATGGTTTTCACAGAAACGAAACTTCCCGGAGTATTCACGATAGACCTCGAGCCGCGCCGCGATGAGCGAGGCTTCTTTGCCCGGCAGTGGTGCGCAGAAGAGTTCGCCCGCGCCGGCCTCGACACGCGCATCGCCCAGATCAACACCGCGCACAGTCTCGCGGCCGGTACACTGCGCGGAATGCACTACCAGGTGGCCCCGCACAACGAATCCAAGTTCGTGCGCTGTACGCGCGGCGCCGTATACGATGTCGCGATCGACCTGCGTTCCGCAAGCCCCACGTTCTGCGACTGGTTCGCCGTCGAGCTGACAGGCGAGAATGGCCGCATGATCTATATCCCCGAGGGCTGTGCGCACGGCTACCTCACGCTCTGCCCCGATACCGATCTCGCCTATCAGGCCTCCGTGCCCTATGCGCCCGAGTGCGCACGCGGTGTCCGGTATGACGATGCCGCCTTCGGCATCCGCTGGCCCGCGCCGATCGAGGTGATGTCGCATCAGGACGCCCACTGGCCGGCCTTCGACGCGTGCGGCGCACGCTGCGGCGCACGCTGCGGCGCCGCACGAGAGCCATGATGCTGCAATTTCAGCCGCAACTGCCCGAAGACGGCACCGTGCTGTGCCTCGGAGCACACTGCGACGACATCGAAATCGGCTGCGGTGGCACGCTCATCGAGCTATCGCGACGGCATCCGAGACTGCGCTTCCTCTGGGTCGTGTTCTCCGCCGATGACGCGCGGGAATCTGAAACGCGAGCAGCGGCCGCTGCGCTGCTCGCGGACGTGAACCTGTCGGTGGTAGTGCATCGCTTCCGCACGAGCTATTTCCCCTACGTCGGGGCTGCCATCAAAGACGCCTTTGAGGCCTTGCGCGCCACCGTGGCTCCCGATCTCATCCTGACCCATCACCTCGGCGACCGTCATCAAGATCACCAAGTGATCGCACAGTTGACCTGGAACACCTTTCGCAGCCACGCGGTCCTCGAGTACGAGATCCCGAAATACGAAGGCGACCTGGCGCAGCCGCAGGTCTACTGTCCGCTCTCGCCCGCCACCGTCGACATCAAGATAGAGGCGTTGCTCAAATCATTCCCCTCGCAGTGCGAGCGCCAGTGGTTCGATGCAGAACTTTTCCGGGGGCTGTTGCGCCTACGCGGCATCGAATGCAACGCCCCGTCGCGTTACGCCGAGGCCTTCCACGGACGCAAGATGTTGCTTCAGCCCTGATCGCAGAACCGAACCGATGCGCTATCACCGACGAATCATCGATTTGCAGCAGCTCCTCGAGGAGGACCTCGAGGCGATCTGCGCCGACCTCGCCACGGAATTTGGCCAGATGGCCGGCGGGCGGCTGCTGCTGACCGGTGGTGGCGGGTTTCTCGGCTACTACCTGGTGCAGTCGGTTCTGCAGTGGAACGCGCGGCACGCCGGCGGCACGCCGATCGATCTGGTGGTCTATGACAACTACTTCCGCGGCGTACCGCAGTGGCTTGAGGCGCTACGCGGCCGGCCACACCTGGCGCTGCGCAGGCATGATGTCATCGAACCGCTGCCTGCGGATATCGGACACTTCGACTACGTGATCCATGCGGCTGGCATCGCCTCACCGACGTACTACCGTGCACAGCCGCTGAAGTGCATCGACGCCAACATCAACGGCCTGCGAAATCTGCTCGATTACGCGGTGGCGCAGCGCGACGGCGGCCAGCCCGTCCGCGGCTTTCTCTTTTACTCCTCGAGCGAGATGTACGGTGATCCGCCGCCTGGGGCGATCCCGACGCCCGAAACCTACCGCGGCAACGTTTCTTGCACCGGGCCTCGCGCCTGTTACGACGAATCGAAGCGCTTCGGGGAGACGCTGTGCGTAACGTACGCGCGGCACGAGGGCATTGCGGTCACCATGGCGCGACCCTTCAACAATTATGGCCCGGGACTCAAAATCACCGACGGCCGGGTTCTGCCGGATTTCGCGCGCGACATCCTCGCCGGGCGCGACATCGTGATGCTCTCCGACGGCAGTCCGAGGCGCACCTTCTGCTATGCGACGGATGCGATCACCGGGTACTTCAAGGTGCTCGTTCAAGGGCGCGCGGGCGAGCCGTACAATATCGGCATCGACCGGCCCGAGATCTCCGTCGCCGACCTCGCCCAGCTCGCGGCGCGGGCGGCCCGCGACCTGCTCGGCTATGCTGGCAAGGTCGTGTTCGGGGCAAGCCGCGAGGCGGACTATCTCGTCGACAATCCGAACAGGCGCTGTCCAGTGATTGAGAAGGCGCGCACCGAGCTCGGATACCAGCCGAAGGTGCTGATCGAGGAAGGCGTGTACCGCTCGCTCATCTGGTACAGCCACAACCGCGTGGGGGCGGAGGCGTAATGCGCGTCTCCATCATCGGTGCTGGCTACGTCGGGCTCGTCACAGGGGTCTGCCTCGCAGACCGCGGACACGAGGTGATCTGCGTCGACTTGGACCCCGCCAAAGTCGAGATGATTAACGCGGGGCGAGCGTCCATCCACGAACAGAATCTACCTCTGCTGCTCGCGCGCACGGTCGGCCGGCGGCTGAGCGGCACGAGCGATCTGCCGGGAGCGGTCGCTGCCACAGAGGTCACCTTCATTGCGGTCGGCACCCCGGCTGCGGGCGGCAAGATCGACCTGCGCTACGTCGAGGCCGCTGCGCAGGAGATCGGCACGGCCCTCGCCCGCAAGGCGGGCTACCACACGGTCATTGTGAAGAGCACCGTGATTCCCGGCTCGACCGTAGGCCTCGTGCGCACCGCGCTGGAGCGCACCTCGGGAAAAACCGCGGGCGCCGCGTTCGGTCTCGGGATGAATCCGGAATTTCTCACCGAAGGCACGGCGGTAGCAGACTTCTCGGCGCCAGACCGACTAGTACTCGGCGGCATCGACACTCGGACCCAGGAGACGCTGCGGGAGCTGTACGCAAGCTTCGATGAGAGCGTGCCGCGAGTCGTCACAAACCCGACCACGGCCGAGATGATCAAATACGCCTCCAACGCCGTGCTCGCGACCATGATCTCATTCTCGAACGAGATCGCGCGCCTGTGCACGGCCGTAGGTGACGTAGATGCCATCGACGTCATGCGCGGCGTGCACCTGGCCAGCTATTTCACGGCGCGCCGGGAGGGGGAACGGATCACGGCGGGCATTACGGGCTTCCTTGAGCCCGGCTGCGGCTTCGGCGGCAGCTGCCTGCCCAAGGACGTCACAGCGTTGACCGGTCAGGGAAGCGAGAAGGGATTGGGCATGGAGCTGCTGCGCAGCGTGCTCGAGGTCAACCGGGGCCAGCCCGCGGAGGTGCTGCGCCTGATCGGCAGGCACTTCGCCTCGTTACACGAGGTGAGGATCACGGTGCTCGGGGTTGCGTTCAAGCCAGACACCGATGACGTGCGGGAATCACCGGCCTTTCCGATCATTCGCGAGCTGAAGGCCCGCGGCGCCCTCCTCACGGTCTACGACCCGGTGGCCCGCCCGAGGGATCGGGACGAGCTGAGCGGTGTGTCGTTTGCGCCATCGATGCGCGAAGCGGTCGCCGATGCGCAGATCGTCGTCCTCGTGACTCGCTGGGCTGAGTTCGGCGGGCTGCCCGCCACGCTCGAGAGCCTCGGGCGCCACCCCCTGGTGATCGACGGACGGCGCATGTTGGCACCCGAGGCGTTCAGCCACTACGAAGGCATCGGCCGCTGAGCGTCAACGAACCCTCGCAAGCCCTCGAATACACGCCCGCCGGGGTCCGGTTAGGTCTTGCGGCGCGGGCGGGATGGATTGCGCTCACACTGCTGGTCGAGAAGTTCCTGCTCGATTTCTTCGTCGACTTCCACAATGCGGACGCCGCTCGCGGACTTGGCGCGGCGCTGCGACTCGCGCAGCACTTCGGATTGCGGTTCGCGGTAGCCTTCAGCATCGCGCTCGCGATTCTCATCTACGTGCGCACCGATGCGCCGCTGCGCGAGATCGATGCCAGAGCGCGCACGGTTGCGGTCCGCAAGCGATGGCTCCTCGCTCACGCACTGCTGCTCATTCCCCTGGCGGCTTCGCTCCATGGACTCTACCGCGGCCAGGTCAGCGAGCCGGCGTTCGCGCTGCTTGCCGCAGCGATGCTGCTGCTCGCCCTGATCGCCGCAGCGGCGCTGGCGGCTGGGTGGGCACCGTGGTGGCTGTGGCGGGGGGGTGCGGTTGCGGTCGGCGATCGTTGGGCCTACGCGGCGCTCGGCGCCGCAGCCGCTACGGCGGCGATTGTCGCGAGTCAGGACCTCTGGGTGCCCATGGCGCAAGTGACCTTTACGATGGTCCGTTGGGTCCTCACATCGCTCCTGCCGGGGCTGCAGACGAACGCCGCCGCCCGAGTGCTGCGTGCGCCGAATTTTGCGGTGGAGGTCTCCCGTCCGTGCTCCGGGCTCGAGGGTGTCGGGCTGATCCTCGCCTTCCTGTCCGCGTGGCTACTCTACTTCCGGAAGGAATATCGATTTCCCCGCGCGCTGTGGCTGCTTCCGGGCGGCGTCATACTCGTTCTCATCCTCAACGTCGTGCGCATTGCCGTCCTGGTATTGATCGGAAACGCGGGACACCCCGGGATCGCTGTGTACGGATTTCACTCCCAGGCGGGCTGGATCGCCTTCAATGCCATCGCATGCGCACTCGCCTGGGTGAGTCAGCGCAGCCGCTGGCTGAGTCGCGCGGCGGCCCGAGCCGATCGGGCGCACACGGTCAATCCCACCGCGACCTACCTCGTACCGCTCCTGTCTGTACTGGCGGCAGGCATGATCTCGCACGCGATCTCCGGCCGGTTCGACACTTGGTATGCGCTCAGGCTGCTGGCCGGGGGGGGCGCACTCGCCCTCTACTGGCCAGCCCTGCGCGGCCTCGACTGGCGATTCAGCGGATGGGGAATCGGGACAGGGGTCATTGCCTTCGCGCTCACGCTTGCGGTGAGCCGCATGGTGGTGGCGCACCACGGCATGCCGGCCGCTCTTCAAGTAATGGCCGCTCCCGCGCGGGCCCTGTGGATCGCCAGCCGCGCAGCCACCACCCTCGTCCTCGTGCCCCTCGCCGCGGAGCTCGCCTACCATGGGTATCTCATGCGCCGCCTGGTTGCAGGGCACTTTGAGGCCGTTGACTTCGGCTCAATCGGTTGGCTGCCGCTGCTCGTCGCGGCCGTCGCCTACAGCGTGATTCACCCGGCCCTGTGGCTCGCTGCCCTGGCGACCGGGATCCTCTACGGTCTCGTCCTGATCCGCACCCAGCGCATGGGTGAGGCCGTCGCCGCGCACGTCACCGCGAATGCCTTACTGAGCGCCGCGGTCCTGCTCGGGCATCAGTGGCAGCTATGGTAGCGGCCCACGCAGCATGAGACAATAAATTTGACATTAGTCAATCCGCCCGTTTCCTTTTGCCGACACTGAGGCTATGATCTGAGTCGGAACGGTTCTGACGAAGGCAATGCGCGGCACCCCCCAGAGACGGATCAGGAGAAAGACAACAACATGGGTAAGTTCCTAGGGGTTCTCGCGCTCACACTGTGCACCACAGTGGCCTATGCGAACACCGCCCAGCTGACGAACCAGCCGGTCAGCACGAGCACTCTGCAGCAGTGGGACAACTGGGCAGATCAATTAGGCCAGCAGTTTGAGGGCTGGTTCTGGACCGCCACCGGGTACACTGATCCGGACCAGGGATCAATCAGCACCACGGGCAGCGGTCCTGTCTCCGCCCCCGAGTTTGACCCCGCGGCCGCGACAGCGGCCCTTACCCTGCTTGCGGGCGGGCTTGCGGCGCTGCGCGGGCGGCGTACGAAAAAGTAGTCCGGGTTGATGCCGGCCGCAATCGCCGGCGCGCCAAGCAAAGCGTGTGACCCATGGGTCGCCTGCGGCATCTGGAGTCATTCGTCCTCGGCCTCTCGTCACTGCTCGCCGCATCGTGCGGTGCCGGAGGGGTAGCCACCCGGGACATCGCCCCCGACCACGTGGTGATCGATGCCTCCGCGTCGCTCGCCCGAATCGCCGCCGATCAGCTCGGCACGAACCTGCAAGTCGCCTACGATGTCACCGCGCCGAGCCTGCCGAGCGAGCTCGCCCAGCTGCACGCGCACCTGCTCAGGTGGCCGGGCGGCTCCCTGGCTGAGACCTATCACTGGCAGAACCACACGCAGTGCGACGGCCACGTCAGCAAGCCCGCATACGATCCCCGGAGCACGTTCCGGAATTTCATGAATGATATCGTGATGCCGGGCGGATACGACGTCGCAGTCACTGTGGCCTATGGTACGAATCCAACCTGCACCGGCGGTGGTGACCCCCGAGAGGCCGCGGCCTGGGTCGCCTACGCCCGAAGCCACGGCTATAGCTCCCGCATCAAGTTCTGGACTGTCGGCAACGAATCCTTCGGAAACTGGGAAGTCGACCTGCATGCCAAGCCTCACGACCCGAAGACCTACGCCGCCGCCGTGAGCGGTCCCACAGGTTATTACGCACTCATGAAGGCGGCGGACCCCAGAGCCCAGGTGGGCGTCATCGTTGCCGGAAACGACGGCTACGATGACTGGGATCGCTACGTACTGTCGCACGCGCCGTACGACTTCATCGAAGTTCACTGGTATGCCCAGCAGCCGGGGGAGGAAAGCGACAGCTACCTGCTCGATCGCGCGCCGCAGGACTTCAGCCGGCTCATCCACCACCTCGAGCGCGAACTCGCGGCTGCGGGTCGGCCCAACACGCCCATCGTGGTCGGCGAGGTGAACTCGGTCGCCTACAACCAGGGGAAGCAGACTGTGTCGATTGTGAACGGCCTGTTTGCCGGCCAGGTGCTGGCCGAAGGGATCGAGGATGGACTCGCCGCCGATGCCTGGTGGTTCGGGGTCGGCGGCATCCAGGACTGCGGCATCCACAATCCCCCCGGCCTCTACGGGTTCCAGGATTGGGGGAGCTACGACCTGATCTTCGGCAACACCCGCTCCGCCTACAACGACTGCCAGGGCCCCAATGGCGGTCACGTGATTGCGGAAGGAGCGCTTTCGCCAAGCGGCCATGCCTTCCGGCTTGTGGCCGAGTTCGCCAACCCCGGGGAGCGACTGCTCTCAACCGCATCCGGCTCTGCGGACGCGCGTGCCTACGCCGCCACACAGGGCAAAGGCTATGCGGTGCTGCTGTTCAACCTGAGCGAGACGAAGACGAAGGCAATTCACATCACGATCCGCCATGCTGACGGGCCGGCTTATGCGGCCACCGAACAACTGTACGGCAAAGCACAGTACGATGAATCACGACACAACGTATGGGCCGGCGCCGTCACGGAACACCTTGGGTCTGTGGGCGACAGCTTCACGCTCACCCTGCCCCCCTGGAGCATGAGCCTGCTGCAACTCCAGCGAAACACAGCCACTGCCGTCCCACAGTGAACCCCGGCGTCAGCGTCTGCATAGCGACTTACCGGCGCAATGAGCGCCTGCGGGCGCTGCTCACGGATCTCGCGCATCAGGAGCGCCTTCCCGAGCAGATCGTGGTGGTCGACAACGATGCCTCGGGCGGCGCACGCGGCGTCATCGAGGAATTCCGTCAGCTGGGACGCGGCGTGAGGATCGATTATGACGTGCAGCCTCAACCCAGCATTCCCCTCACCCGTAATCGGACGGTCGAGCTTGCGGAGTGCGAATGGCTGGCCTTCATCGACGATGACGAACGCGCGCCACCACAGTGGCTGAAGGGACTGGTCGATGCCGCGGATCGATTCCAGGCGGACGGCGTCCTCGCTCCGGTCGAGCCACGAGTTCCACAAAACGCGCCCGCCTGGCTGCGGCGCGGCAGGTTCTACGACTGGCCGCACGCGGCCACCGGATCGCGGGTGCCGCAGAGCATGCTCCGTTTCGGCAATGTGCTGCTGCGCGGCTCGATCGTGCGCGCCGAGCCCGGACCCTTCGATGCGGAGTTCGGCCTCAAAGCCGGAGAGGATCTCGATTTGCTCATACGCCTCAGCGAGAAAGGGGCGCTGATAGTATGGTCCGAAGAATCACCGGTGTTCGAGCCGATCGAGGCCCAACGCCTGAGGCTCGGCTGGTTGTTGCGGCGCGAGTTCGGCGGCGGTCAGGGCTACGCCCGAGCCATCACGGGCGCCCGCTACCGACCCATCGACAGCTGGGGTTGCGCTCGGTTCTACCTGCGAGCCGCGATGCAGCTGCTGGTCGCCGCGGTGTTGGCCGTACTCACTCTGCCGCTCGGACGACACCGTTCGGCGCACTGGCTGATAAAAGTGAGCGGCAACTGGGGCAAGCTCTCCACACTTTGGGGCGGCCAGTACCTGGAATACGCGCGCACGGGCGCCTCGCGCTCCGGTCAGTCTTAATCAAGTTGAGCGCGCAGACGACTCGTTGGCCATAAGCAGCTCCTCGGAGAGGGCCTGCTCGAGGTGGGTGCGCGGTTTGCTGCGCGTGAGATTGTGGTCCGCGCCCTCGATGAGGCGAAACCGGTATTGCCGGGCGAGGGCTTGGACGTGCAGCCCCGTCTCGGCCGTGAGCAGGCTGATCCCCGGATCCCCTTCCGAGAAGATGAACACGATCCGCACCCCACGCGCGGCGATCCGCTTCAGCTCGCGGGCGAGGTCATTGCGCAGCGGCAGCCGCAGGCGTCGCGCGACATTGCGCAGCGCCATGACACACAACACCCAGGGCCCCCGGAGGTAGATCTTGGCGACCCGCCACGGACTGACGTCCCGGGTCAGCAGACGCCGCCACGCGTGGCTCGAAAAGAGCTGCTGGCGATAGGCGCTCGGCTTGTGCACGACTTCCCAGTCCTGGATATCGGTCGGTTTCTCGCCTTCTCTCCAGAAGAAATTGAGCGGATTGACCAGCAGAACCCGGTCAACGGCGAGCCCCTGCATCGCCGCCTGCAGCGAGTGGTAGGCGCCCGTGCACACTCCGCCGACGGTCAGCTCACCGACCCCATACCGGCTGCGCAGGAACTCGACGCCGGCACGGATATCCTCGACCGCGCTCGGCGGGAAGAGCTCATTGCCAGGCCGCCCGGGGTGCTTCGCACTGTCTCCGAGGCCCGCCAGATCCATGCGCAGAACCACGTAGCCGTGATTCGCCCAGCGACGCGCAAGCGAGACGTACATGCGCCGGGGACCGATGTGATAATCGCCGCCGGAATTGATGAGGATCACCCCTCGGCGGCGCTTCTCACCCTCGAGGGGCTCAGTCACGATGCCAAAAAGACGCGGCTCGCGGGCAAGCCAGATGGGTCGCTCGGACAGGACGGACCCGCGTGGGCTCGCCAGCCGTAGAACATCGGACGGCGCGGCGGCTTGCTGGGCACCCGGTAGGCCCACTGCCTTAATGGGACTCACGGGCCGCGCCTGCTCGGCGAGCCCCACGAGCCAGGCGATGAGTTCGGCTACGGTCGCTTTCGGGGTGACCGTGAGATCCGGAGGCCGCATCATCATCTCGACAAATCCCGGCATCGGCAGATAACGCACCTGCGCACCCTGCCCGCTGAGTCGCTCGCTCCAGGCTCGTGCTGCCATCAGATCGCTGCGATCGATGATGAGTACCTCGGAGGCCGGTGCCTTCGGGAGTACCCCGAGATCAATGCTCGACAGTGTCGCCACCGTCGCGGCCGACAATGCAAATCCGCTGATGTCCATCGGAACCGGGCCGCTCGGCCTGGGCAGCTCCGGCTCCGGAGCCTGCGTCACGCCCAGCTGTCCTGCGGCCAGACTGAATGTACGCAGCTCACGCAGGTATCGCCGCCCACTCACGATCGGAGCGAGCGCCGCGATCGCGAAAACACCCTGGCATTGCGGGGCGGCGAGGGTGGCAAGCAGGGCCCCGAGCCTGAAGCCGAGCAGGCAGACCCGTTCGACACCGGTGCGCTCGCGAAGCGCATCGCAGACCGCGATCACATCGTCCCGCCAGAGCTCGATCTGATCGGTGTCGGGGTCAATGTCGCTGGAGTTGCCAGTGCCGGCGTAATCGAAGCACAGGACTGCAATGCCCGCCCCGCTTGCCGCCTGCGCAAAGGCGCGTTGACTGAGGTACGAGCACACCGACTCGAAGCCGAACGGCCGACACAGCACGACACCGATGCGCGCGGCATCCCCCGCCGGCCGATGCAGCCATCCGAACAGCGTCCGCTCGGCCGAAGGAAAATAGACGGGCTCGGCCACGCTCTCCGCCGGCTCCTCCATCCGCACCTCCCTGGACTCCTGGCTCATGGGGGTGCACAGAACTCTACGTCCGAGCGGATCCTGCCGCCCCGATGCGCTTCGGCGAGGTCCGCGGGTTCCGTAGCAGGGCTCGCCCCGGTGATCCGCGAGTGAATACTCATCCGCCCGTACACCGAGGCCCTGGATCCTTCGATCACCTTGGGCAGCACCTGCGGCTCGGCCACCTTGAACGTCTGCGGGAGAACCGTAAGCCAGGAGCGGACCTCCGGGGCGTCCTGGGCTCGAATGGCCATCGGCTGGCCGTCGCTCGAACCGGAAATCCGCAAAATCGCATCGTCGGCAAAGAGCCCGGCGAGCCACTCGAGATCGCCCCCGAATCGCGCGGCCTCGATCGCACGGAACGCTTCCTCATGGAACCCTGCCTGAGTTTCGACCGCGGCAGCGTGCTCGGCGGCAACCCGGGCGACGGTGCACGTCCGCTCGCCGAGCGATGACTCAAGTCGCCCGATGTCGTCCGCGACCGAATCGATTGTGTGGGACGCGTTCACGAATGTGCTCCCGTGCTCAGTTTTGGTCTTCTTTACGCGCTAGCTTAAAGTAAAGAAAAGCACACTGACTACATCATAGGCATGCGGTGGTCCGCCGGAATCACTTCACATAACAGGCCGATACTGACGCATGCCGCTCAGGGTGGAGGCGCCCCATCCGGTCCGCCCCGGCTCCGACCCAATCGCAATCGGGCTGGTCAACCACACACCGGATGCGGCGCCCGAGGTTCGATTCCGCTCCTTGCCGGCGGCACTCTCGCTACCCGTCCACCCGCGCCTGTCCTTCCTGCCGCAGGTTGTCCGGGACGTGGCGGCCGCGCAGCGCGTCGCCGGCGCTCGAAAGCAGGGACGAACCCCCGTAAAGGCCTCTCAGATAGATTTACAGGTCCCCGTAGCAGCGGATGTCGTGGAAGGTGCTCCAGGCGCGGGCCTGAGCCACTCGGGTGCCCGATCCGCGAACGCGTAAGCGAGGCTCGCAACGGTATGGGCCACAGCGTCGGCGCCGCCGCCGTCCGGGGAGCTGAGCAGCACCCACGCGCTCCGATGCGGGGCACGGCTATGGACGGTGGATCGGATCACCTGCGGCGTCGCGCACTCGGTGAGCGCGATGCCGAGCTGCGGGGCCTTCTCGCTGTGCCGATCGCATACCCAGGCCTCGACCTGCGCAGTCTGGGCAATGTGCGCCAAGTGCTCGGCCACAACCACCGGCAAACTGATCACCATGCGACGCACCATGCCGTCGATCTCCGGCAGCACGGCCGCTGCGACGAGCTGATCGCGCGCGGCGAGCAGCACCGAGCGCCCACGCAGGCGCTTGAGCGCGTCCCCGAGGGAGGACCCAGCGGCGAGTTCCGCGAGCGCCACTGCCCGGTCCCTGCCGTAGACGGTGGCGGATCTCTGGACGGTGTCCCGGAGGCTCCTGGAGGCTGGTCCAAGCGACTCTTGGTAGAGCCTCACGAACTCCCCGAAAGTCACCGGAAAGGCTTTGGTGATATCGAAAGGATATTGCGAGGGAGTCCTCAAGACGGGCCACGATCAGGGTAAAAAATGAGGGGGTCGAAACCGGATTGGAACAGCTTCAGGTCATCGGCCAATGGCGCGACGGGCCTGCCCTTCTCGCGCGCCACATCCTCGAAGACAGTACTGGTGGTAGCTTCGACGCTCACTCGCTGATTCCTTCCGTGACCAGGCGGGTCATAGCGATGGCGCTCGCAATCTTGATTTTTTGAACTCTAGCGGGACGACAGCCCTAAAACTGCGTCCAAGATCCTGATTCTGAACGTGCCACCCATCGCTTTCCCGTCCATGCCTACCTTCGGTAGGCTCGCCGGCAACGGTCTCGCGCCAAAGCGTGGATTGGTCCCCGGACCCGACCAAAAAATGTGAGAGAATTAAAAAAAAATGGCAGGAGCGTAACCGTCCCCCCATGAGCCCGGAACCGTTGGACGCAGTCAACCACGAACTCGACCAGCAGCTCTGCCGCACACTCGTGCTGCTCTATCAGCTGTCGGGCGAAGCGCTGCAGCGGATCAACGAGCTCATGAGGGAGTCGGGCGACCGCTTTGCCGAGGCAGCCCTGAAATCCGGGGCGGTCAGCCGGCAGCAGCTCGATGAGGCGCTTGAATGGATTCGTCAGCGCGCCCTGACCGTGGACCGCGGCATTGTCGAAGAGGTGCTGCGCCGGTCCGCAGCCAAGCGCAGCGTGATCTTGTGGGAGGGTGACCAGCTCGAGGCCTCCCGGGACCTGATGCTGGTGCAGAACCCGGATCATCCTCACAGTGAGACGGTCCGAAGCCTCCGCACCGAGATTCTGCTGCGTTTCAAGGAGCAGAACCGCGGCAAGATGATCGCCCTCGTCAGCCCATGCGCGGGTGAGGGCCGCTCGCAGCTTGCAGCGGAGCTCGCGATGTCCTTCGCACAGCTCGGGCGGCGCACGCTGCTGATCGATGCGGATTTGCGCCGACCCAGCCAACACCAGCTGTTCGACGCAGACAATGAGATAGGACTCGCCCAGGCCCTAACCAACGGCGGCCCGCACCGCTTCCACGGCATCAGCGGGCTACCTGATATGGCGCTCATGACCTCCGGCGAACTGCCCCGCAATCCGCTCGAGCTGCTCTCGGGCGCGGCGTTCGAGCGCACACTGCGGGAGTGGCGCCGAAATTTCGAGTTCGTGGTGCTCGATACGCCGCCGACCACGCAGTCCTCTGATGGCCTGGTGATTGCGGCTGCCGCAGGCAACGTGCTCATGCTCGGACGCGCGGAAGTAACCCGGTTCTCAGAGCTCAGCGAGATCTGCCGTAATCTTGCCGTCACGAACTCCCGGATACTCGGTGCGGTGATCAACCGGTTCTGAGCCTTCGAACGACGCCGCGACCCTCCCCGGGGGGAAGTTGCACCATCGTAGGGCGGACACTGAACGCGCGGGCAGCCCGCGAGGCGCTACGGGTCGAGCGTATACTTCTGCTGATGCAACGTACGATGAAATCTGGGAACGCAACGTGACACTCAGTGTGTGCATCGCGACCTATCGGCGACCCGAGCGGCTGGCCCTGCTGCTGACCGACCTGAGCAGCCAGGAACACCTGCCCGATGAGATCATCGTCGTCGACAATGACAGCGCGGGAAGCGCACGCGCCGTCGTCCAGGCGCATCTTCTCAACAACAACGCCGCGCCAGTCATCTACGACATTCAACCCGAACGCAACATTGCCAAGACGCGCAACCGCACCGTCGAGCTCGCCCACGGCGAATGGCTCGCATTCGTCGATGACGATGAGCGCGCACCGCCGGCCTGGCTGCGCCAGCTCCTCGAGGCCGCCGAGCGCTTTCACGCCGACGGCGTCCTCGCGCCGGTCGAACCGCAGATACCACCTAGCGCGCCGGCCTGGCTCAGACGCGGGAAGTTCTACGATTGGCCACACGCGGCCACCGGGACGCCTGTGCCCACCAGCATGCTGCGCTTCGGCAACGTGCTGCTGCGCGGATCCATCGTGCGCGCCGAGCCCGGACCCTTCGATCCAGCCTACGGTCTCTCGACGGGGGAAGACGGGGACCTGCTCATGCGTCTCATTGCCAAGGGCGCCACGATCATCTGGTCGGACGATGCCCTGGTCCGGGAGCCGATCGAGACTCAGCGCCTCTCGCTGCGCTGGCTACTGCGGCGCGCATTGAGCGGCGGACAGCATTTCGCGAACTTGAGCCTGAGCGGGCGCTTGGGACCGGTAAACGCGCCGACGATGGCGGTCATGCTTGCCCGATGGCTCGCGCAACTGGCGATCGCGGTGCTGCTTGCGGCGGCAACTCTACCGCTCGGCAGACATCACGCGGCCCGATGGCTGATCAAGGCCGCCGCCAATTTCGGCAAGCTGACCGCAGTGTCCGGACGCCGATTCGGCGAATATGCCAATGCTTAATGCCCCGCCGGGGATCGCACCGTGAGCCGGCAGCGCATCCTCGTCGTCGGGGCAGGCGGATTCATCGGGCGCCACATCATCGAGCAACTCTCAGCGACGACGTGGGCACACCCCATTGCCGCCGGGCGCAATATCACGCGCGTTGTCTTTAGCGGTCCCGTTGAGAAGATCCGTCTGGATGCAACGAACCCCGTCGAGGTGCAACGGGTGCTCGAGCAGGTGGATGCGGTGATCAGCTGCGTGGCTGGCAGTGCCCGCAGCATCGTAACGAGCGGCCGACTGCTGCTCGAATCGGCGGCCCGCCGCGCTACCCCCCCGAAGGTAGTGTGGCTGAGCAGCATTGCCGCCTACGGATCGGCAACCGGTGCGATCGATGAGGGCGGTGCGCTGCTCGGGGACCTGGGTGCTTACAGTGCCGCCAAAGCCGAAATCGATACCCTGGCAGCGCACCTACCCTTCGTGATACGCCTGCGCCCGGGGATCGTCTACGGACCCGAGAGCCCCTGGTGGAGCGACCGGATCGCGCGCCTGCTCGTCCACCGGAGACTCGGCGATTTGGGAGAGGAAGGGGACGGCATCTGCAATCTCGTGCACGTGCGCGACGTTGCGGGCGCTGCACTTCAGTCACTGCGGATCGATAGCGCGTTGGGCGAGGCGTTCAACCTCGGTGATCCGTCGCCGCCGACATGGAACGGGTATTTTGCCCAATACGCCACAGCGCTCGAGGCCCTGCCCCTGCGGCGCATCTCGGGCACGCGAGTCGTCCTCGAGCTAAACATTGCCGCACCGCTGCTGAAGCTCGCCGCGCTGCTGCCCGTCACTGCGCGCCGCGCGGCGGACTACCCAGCGCTGCGGCCCTGGCTCATCACCCTGTGCCGGCACCGGATCCAGCTCAAGGTCGACAAGGCCGAGGATCTGCTCGGCATTCGCTGGCTACCGCTAAGTGCCGGACTTGAGCACACCGCCGCTTGGTTCCGCGCCGACGGACGCACCGGATGAACGCCCGAGGGCTTCGAGCGCTGGCTGCTCGAGGCTTGCACGCAAATGCGCCGCGAGGCGTACAGCGACGGCCACAATCGTCAGCGTCGGATTCGCATGCCCGCTGGTAGGGAAGACCGCCGAGCTCGCCACGAATAGATTGGGAATTCCAAACACGGCGCAGTTGCGGTCGACGACGCCGCTGTTCTCGGTGCTGGCCATCCGCGCAGTGCCAATATGGTGGCCGCCAAGCGGCGGCGAATCCCGCAATTGCTCGCGCAGGCGCGGTGTATCCAACTCCAGGCGAGCGGCGCCGGCGCGTCCAACGACCTCCTGGAAGAGCAGAATCGACCTGTATGCCGCATCTATTTCTGCCTCACTCAGTCCCCACTCGACGCGGACGCGGCGCAAGCCGTGGGCGTCCGTCTCGCGCGCGAGAGTGATGCGGTTCGACGCCCGCGGAATCTGCTCCGAATTGAGCTCGATGGGGAAGCTCCCATCCGCATTCGGCACCAGCGTGTAGGGCAGCTTGCGTCTCGCCAATTGAATGCGAAAAAGCCAATCCACGCCGAACACGGCAATCTGCGGCAAACCCGTCAGAACATTGCGCACGTGCGCGATCGTCGGCGAGTGCACCGCGTAAATATTTTGCTGCAGTATCGCGCGATATTCGGGCAGCAGCATTGACTTCAGCAGGTAGATCCCCGACATGACCCCGCTGCCGTGCGAGGCGTCGGAATAGCTTGGGAAATGCAGACGAAAGGCCGTATTCAGCAGCCGATGCCGCTGCAAGGCCGCGGGGCTGAATCGAAACTGCCGCCTGCAATAGACCCCATCGTCGGTGCGCTCGAACTTGAACACCACGTTCGCGCTCCTCGGGGCCAGGCGGCCGATGAGGTTCTCGAAGTGGCACATGTAGTAGCGGCCCAGCTGGTCGGTGCGGTTTCCCAGTCCCGGGCCCTGCGGATCCGACAGCATGAGCAGCCGCGGAACCTCAATTCCGCCGGTCGCCAGCACAAAGACATCGGCTCGAACGGTGCGCTTGCGCCCGGCAGCGTCGATCACTTCCGCCGCGCCGATCCGATCGGCGCCGGGGTCTCTAATGAGTCGCAGGCACCGCGCGCCGAGCACGGCGAAGACGTTGCCCGAATCAAGGATCTTGCGCCTATAGCGCTTGCCGAAATCCGTGGGCAGGCTGTAGCGCTCTATGCAATCCGTGGTCACCAGCCCGCCGCCGTCAAACCCCTCGATCGTCGGGGCGGGCGCCCGCAACGATCCAGATACGGTGAAATCGAACTGTCCGGCATCGCAGTACTCCAGGGCTCGCGGATAATGCCCCGCAAGCTCCGCGTAACCGATCGGCCAACCGCTGTGCGCCACATGCTCGCGAAACTCAAAGTCCACCGGATCCAGAGCAACGCAACGCCCGCCCCACAACCCGGTGGTGCCTCCGAATGCCACACGCCTGAATCGGCCCGGATCCGGATGAGGGGCACTCGCCTCACCGCGATAATAATCAGCGAATCGGTCCTCGCTGCGCAGCTCCCCCGCCTCGATGAGCAGCACCCTGTGGCCGCAGCCATCGAGCTCACAAGCCAAGGTCACACCGGCCGCGCCCGCCCCGATGATGCAAACCCGGGCGTCGAGCGAACAATCATCCAGATGCCGCAGGTCTCTCAGTGCCATAGCAAAGCGCTAGCGCCGCGTGGATCCGATCAGCCCCGGGTTCCTGCCGGCGGTCGGCCCTCGACCAGCCCGCCCCGCCCCATCGTTACGCGAGGCTGCGTAGGCACGCAGCGCGCGTCTCTCGCGCGCCCTGCGCTCACCCTCGATGAGGTCCCGGGCCAGGGCCACTGTCGCCACTGTCATCACCACCAAGACAAAGCCCGCATCGACATCGAGCCAAGTACTTTCAGTAAGATTGGTGATGGCCTGCAGAAAGAACAACGAGAGATAGAGTGCCCCCTGCGTCTTGTCGAACTTCATCAGCTTCAGCGCCTGCCGCAGGTACACGGCTAGGAAGCCGACTAGCACCACGAGTCCAACCATGCCCAGATCGTTGGTAATCTCCAGATAGCCGTTGTGCGATTCGCTCGGATAGAAATACATCGCATTCAGAAATACATACGACGGTGAAGAGGGTACGGGTCCGATCCAATAGGCACCGAAGCCGCCTCCCAGCAGCGGATGCAGATCGATGTTCTGCTTGATGATGCCCCAGATGATGCTTCGGTCCGAGAACGTCGAGTTCTTGCCGGTGAGCAACATCACGGGCACGAGTAATACCCGCAGGACCGGCACCAGATCGAGCATCGCGAGCGCATAGCTCACGACGGCAGCTGCGAAAAACCCCGTGAGATAGGGAATGCTCCGCCGCAAGGTCTGCGGCGAGCGCAGCAGCAACAGCAGAAAGAAGATCGAAAACACGGTCGCCAGGAGCGACGTTGAGCTGCGCGACAGGTATAGGCACATGAGGGACGCGCCCGCAAACACAGCGCCGACCCACGCCTTAACCTGCTTGCTGAGCCAGGCGTGCAGCCAGAAGATGGCGCCGAATCCGGCCAGCTGGCCAAAGCCATTCTTCTGGGCCGTCAGTCCATGCCAAGCATCGCGCAGAGTGGCAAGCCCATGCGCGTGTTCGATGGCGAGACTCGGCTCGGCAATCCCGAAAACCAGCGATGCGCACAGCAACAGAGTCACCACCGGCCGAACGACCTTCTGGAAGCGCCGGCTATGCCAGCCAACCACGCAGAACGCTACGATGACAGACAGGTAGCACAGCAACGAGAGGCAGCGCGCGAAGGTATTTGGGCGACTGATCGACCAGAAATAACTAAGCGCCGCCAGCGCCAGGAACGCGAGGAAAAAGGCGTTGATCCGGCGCACCAGCCGCCAAGCGGCGGCGCGATTTTTCACGACAATCAGCGTGGAAAGCGCGAGCAATCCGAGCTTAACGAGGCGTGAAGTCCAGTCGGCGGCCATCGCGTTGCCGACCGCGGCGGTCTGCGGCGAGAAAATATCGGCCGGAATGGCTAGATAGAGAATCAAGAACCAAAGGAGGCCGGCGATGAGCAGCCCCCACCCGCCGCTTCGAGCCCCTCCCCCGCGACTGACACCCACCGAATGCCGCGATCGCCGGACTGGCACTGTACCTACCTTCATCGGATTCGATGTCCGTAATTCAGTAGCAGAACCGCTCGAGACGAACGTCACACTCGCGCCTGTGCCTGCTATTGGTGCGCCGCCGGCAGAAGTACCTGCTATTTAAATGAAATACGTCTGGAACGCAAGGTCAGGCGCTTGACGTGGTCACTTTCGTCGCCTGAATGGGCGCCGCTGCGCACCACGCTCACGCGCCACGCATCCCTGCTGTGACTGACATCCAAGTTTAGCATCCGCGCGCGGCATCTTGCCGATAATGAAGACGAGTTCAAACGCGCAATGAACGCGCATGGTCACCCGAGGCCGGGCGACGGCGGGAATGCAAACAGAACCGTGGATACTGTCCCGACAGCTCGTGCATGTGCCTGAGTACCGGCGCGTCTTTAGCTGTCAGTCTCGACTGGTAGTTCAGCGTCGAACGGGCAACCGACATCAGCCGACAAGCACTTCGTAAACTGACTCCCCGCGCGTGCGCATAGGCCACCTGTGACCGTCGAGCGCGCGCGCTCACCATTTTTTTTATTGATCTCCTTCATCAACTCAAGCTCAAGATCACGCTCAGCGACCATCTTCTTCAGTCGCGCGTTCTCCTGCTCGAGCTGTCGCAGCCGCTTAACGTCAGCGCTCTCGAGCTGACCATAGTGCTTGCGCGAGGCGTAGTTCGTCGCCTCCGACACCCCATGCTTCTTGGCCACCTCCGCCACCGGTGCGGCATCGGCCTCGCGCAGGATCTTCACCATCTGCTCTCCGGAATATCGGGTCTTCTTCATAGCTCCCCCGTGTCCCCGGGCGAGCCATTTTCCCAGAATCAATTGGTCTGAAAAATGCCGAGCAGGTCAGACCCTGTTTGCAGCCCTTAACATCGCCACCGGCAAAGTCATCGGCGAGGTGCGTCGGCGGCACCGGGCCAAGGAGTTCCTCGCCTTCCTGCGCACCATCGACGAGGCCACACCGGCCAAGCTCGATGTGCATCTGGTGATGGACAACTACGGCACCCACAAGACCCCATCGGTCAAAGCCTGGATGGCGCGCCATCCGCGTTTCCATGCGCACTTCACCCCGACATCCT
>JAKBCE010000174.1 GCA_021808195.1 Pseudomonadota bacterium | reverse complement strand
CTTACACAACGAGATGCAATGTGGATGTCGCAGGACCCCGGCGAGCGATCGCCGGCCGCCCGTCAGGACGTTCGCTTCATCGATCGGCCGCCGCGGCGCTGCAGCGGTCCACCGGCCCCGGGAGGCGCTGCACTCGCCTCGAGGGGGGCGAGCACGAGCTCGTGCATCAGGCAGGCCGGCGAGGCGAACTGCCCGGCCGACGCTGTCACGCCGTCGACTGGCGTTCGCTCAGGGGCGCGGCGCCGGGCGCGGATCTTCTTGCTCGCCCGCCTCACTCGATCGCGCATGGGCTTACGTCCAGATTCGGCCGCACCGGGAAGCTCGAGCGGGAATGCCGGACACTGCAGTTCATGACGGTCAGGGTGCGCCCGTCCGTCGAGCCGCGTCAATGTGACGGCAGTGGATGACGCCCGGGACTCAAGATAAATTCCCGTTAATCAAAGTATTACAGGTATTTTTTCGTGCGACGCATGATTTCCCGGCGCCGCCGGTCCGCGGCCGCCTCGACGCGGTTCGTCCCAGCGCCCCTCAGCGCAGCAGCATCCGAGTGGCCGCCGATGCCGAGCCGAGAATCACGCGCCCCATGACCGGCGGCAGGTCGAGGGGCTTCAGGAACATCTTCAGGGCCATGCGGTAGGGAAAATGCGCGCGGACCGTGCCGCGGATGCTGCGCAGGAATTGCTCGTACTCGTGCCGATCGACACCCCTCTCGGGATGTCTGACCCGCAGCACGTGCTTGAAGGCGATGAAGCCGTCTTCGGCATCAATCTCACTGGCCCGGCTCCACAGCGTACGCATCACCGCCGCCCGTCCCGGCTGTTCCCGGCGGCAGTAGCGGCGGAAGAAATGGTAGAAGTTCTTGTAGTGCCGGACCTCGTCGGCAGCGATCCGCCCGGCAAGGTCCTTCAGCACCGGCTCCGGTGCGCTCTCGGCCAGCAACCGATAGAAGCTCGCCGTCCCGGTTTCGATCACGCAGCGCGCCACCATCTCGAGCGAGCGGCTCGGTGCCAGCCGCTCGAGCTGGCAACAGCGGGAATATTCGGCATAGAACCCCTGATAGGCGCGGTCCCAGTCGAACTGTGGCCAGGCCGTCTGGACGTAGCGGCGCAACGCGGCACCGTGCTGCAGTTCCTCCGGCTCCCAGTGGTGGCGCAACCACTCGACCACCTGCGCATCGTCCCGGAAATACTCGGCGAGGTTTGCCGTATACAGATCGGAGGTGATCTCGATGAACGAGGCGCAGGCCAGCAGCCGAAACAGCGCCTCCTCGCCCTCGAGCGTCTCCCGATCGATGCCATCGTACCGGATGGCGTCCATGGACCACGGCAGCAGCGCGGCGTACTCGGCATCGGGCGTGTTCATCAGCACCTCCTGGTGGACTGCGGCTTACCCTCTCCCGTGTGCCTGCGCGGCGTTCGCACTCAGCATGGTCATCCGTGGCGCGGTGCGGACCTTACTCAGCGGCCCTCACCAGCCGAACCCGAACGCGATCGCGGACAGTCCGCCCGCGACCAGGCAATACCACGCGAACGGCGAAAGCGCCCAGACGTCGTGGTTACGGAAATAGCGCATGAGAAAAGCGGTGCTGGCATACGCCACGATACCGGCCGCCAGTGCCGCCAGCAGCGCGGGACCGAACAGCGCATGCAGCAGATGACCGTGCACGAGTTTCGGCACCTCGAGGACGGCCGCGGCGAAAATCACCGGCGTGCCCATGAGAAAGGTGAAGCGCGCGGCCGACTCGTGGCTGATCCCGCGGCTCAGGCCGCCGACGATGGTCGCGCCGGAGCGCGAGATGCCCGGCAGAAACGCCAGGCACTGATACAGCCCGATCACCACCGCGTCCAGATACGACAGCTGCTCGGCGCGGCGGGTGGCGGCACGGCGCAGCGCCTCACCCAGCCACAGCAGCCCGGCGTTCGCCGCGAGGAACACGGAGGCCGCCAGCGGGTTCGCAAACAGGTGCGCCAACGGTTTCTTCAGCGTGAAGCCCACGATGACCGCCGGAACCGTGGCCACGATCAGACGCGCGATCAGCCCGCGCTGCACGGCATTTTCAGCCGCGCCGCTGCGCCCGAAGAACCCGGCGAGCATCGCCAGCCAGTCGGCGCGGAAATAGATGAGCAGTGCCGTGGCGGTCCCGACGTGCAACATGACCAGAAACGGCAGAAATCCGGGCGCGGCCAGATTGATCGGCCAGTGCAGCAGTGCCGGCACGATGACCGCATGACCGAGCGAGCTCACCGGGAACAGCTCGGTGGCTCCCTGTAGAACGGCGAACAACAGCGCGTGAAGCGTATCCAAGAATGTGACCTCGAAGGCGGCGCCCGCGGCGCGCAACCGCATGATTATGGATGCGTGATCGAGACTACGGGGGCCCTGCTGCAATTGCAAGACAACCCCCGCACGTGCGTGCGCACAGACGCCGCGAGTTCAGTGTCCTCGCCGCCGGCAGCCCGGGCGCCGCAGTGCGTGTGTCAGCACCGCGGTGCGCGCAAATCGCAGTGACGCTCAGGGGCGCAGGGCGACATCCAGTGCTTCGAGCAGTCCCTCGAGTTCCGCCTCGCTGGTGTAGTGCACGAACGACACCCGAGCCACGCCGCGATCGACATCGACATTCAGCGCCTGCAGCAGCCGTACGGCGTAGAACCCGCCGCACCCGACCATGTACCCGCGGGTCGCGAGCCGCTCGCTCAGAACCGTCGGCTCCACCCGGTGCGGCACGAATGACACCGTGGCGGCCCGCTGCGCTGCGGCGCCCGGCCCGAGTAATCGCAGATCCCCACGCCCGCGCAGATAGTCGAGGAGTCTCTCGAGCAGCGGCAGTTCGACGGCGCGCAGCGCCTCGCGAACGCGCTGCGGCCGTTGCTCGCGCGGCGCGCCGGGATGCTGGTGTGCATCGAGCGCATCGAAGTATTCGGCGATGCCCCTCGCGGCGGCCACCTGGGCATGATCCGGACCGGCCGGCACCAGGCGCTTCAGAGGATACCCGGCGTTGAACGAGTGTCCCTCGTTGGCCAGCTGCTCGAGCAGCTGCGGGCGAACGACCATCACGCCCTGATGCGGGCCATACGTCTTGTACAGCGAGAGCAGGTAGATGTCCGCGCCCAGCGCGCGCACGTCAGGCAAGCCATGCGGCGCCCAGGATACCCCGTCGACGACGGTGTACGCGCCGGCGCGGTGGGCCAGTGCGACGATGTCAGCGACTGGATTGATGTCACCGACGATGTTGGAGGCGTGCGGAAAAACGACAAGCCGCGTGCGCTTGGAGAGCAGTGCCTCGAGACGGCCGAGCTCGAGGCATCCACTTTCCGGATCCACCGCCCATTCGCGCACCTGCACGCCGCGCTCGGCCAGCCGGCGCCACACGCCGCTGTTGGCCTCGTGATCCTGATTGGTGACGATGATGTCCTCGCCGGGTCGCACCACGGTGCGAAACGCCTGCGCCAGGACATAGGTGTTCTGCGACGTCGAGGGCCCGAAATGAACCTCTGCGGCCGTGACCCCGAGGTATTCGGCGAGACGTTCGCGCGCGAGGTCCATCCACTCTCCGGCTTCCGTCGAAGCCGCAAATGGATAATACGGCTGGACCTTCAGGCGCCGGTAATACTCATCCAGCCGCTCGATCACCGGGCCGCAGGCGTAGGAGCCGCCGGCATTTTCGAAAAACGCCTGGCCGCGCAGCGTGGGCTCGCGGAACGCCGGAAACTGTGCCCTCGCGAATTCGACGTCCAGAGGCGCTGCGACCTGAACCGATCCCATAACTCGATCCCCTTGCCGTGGGTTCACCGCGCGGTGACTGATCGTGCCCGGCGGCCGGAGCGCTCATCCTAATCGATTCCCCGATCGGCGGTGCAGCGACGCGTCCGCAGAACATGGGCCGCTCCTGAACTCAGCCCGAGGGCTCGGCGGTGCCGACCTCCGCTCCAGCGGCGGACCGGCGCGCCGGCACCAGCCGCGCGGAGTTACCGATGAAGGTCAGTTCGGATGCCACGTGAATGAAGGCCGCGAGCAGCGGGTTCAACAGGCCGAAGCCCGCGAGCACGATACCGATGGTGTCGACGCCGAGAGTTCCGATGAAATTCGCCCAGATGATCCGCCGCGCGCGCCGCGCGATCGCCAGGGTCTCGGCAAACTTCACCAGATCATTGCCCAGGAGCACGACATCCGCACTTTCGCGCGCCACGTCCGTGCCCGATCCCATCGCAACGCCGACCTGGGCGGCGACGAGCGCCGGGGCGTCATTGACGCCATCGCCGATCATCGCAACGAAGCATCCCTTGCGCGTCAGCCCTTGCACGTACTGACGTTTGTCCTCAGGCATCAGTTCAGAGGCCACTTCGCGGATCCCCAACTGCTCGGCGACCGCATCGGCCACGGCACGGGCATCTCCGGTCAACAGCACGGTACGCGCGCCGAGGGCGCGGATCTGATCGACGGCCCGACGCGCCTCCGGCCGAACCCGGTCTGCGATCTCGATCGAGCCGAGAAACTGCCCGCTGCGCGCGACATAGACCTGCGAGGCACCATTCTGCGCACGCGCCACGGCCGGCTGCGGGACCGAAATGCCCTGGGCGGCGAGCAACGCGAGGTTTCCGACCAGAACGTGCGCGGTGCCCACGGTGGCGTCGATCCCGCGTCCGGGCTCGTAGCCGAAGTGCTCCGGCTCGGCAATCGTTCGGCCGAGCCCCCGGGCGTACGCCACGATGGTCTTGCCCAAGGGGTGCTCGGAGCGCAGCTCGGCCGCAGCGGCCGCATCGATCAGCACATCCGCGTCGATGCCCTCGACCGGATGCACGGCCTGCACCTGCGGCTGACCGAAGGTGAGCGTGCCGGTCTTGTCGAGCACCACGGTATCGACGCGCCCGAGCTGTTCCAGATAAAGGCCGCCCTTGATGATCGCGCCGCCGCGGGCCGCGCGGCCGATGGCACCGAGGATTGCGAGCGGCGTACCGGCCGCGATGCCGCAAGCCCCGGCGACGATGATCACTGAGATGGTCGAACGCAGATCACGCGTCAGCACGTAGGTGAGCGCCGCAGCGGCGAGCGCGAAATAGACCAAATAGCCGGCAAGTCGGTCCGCCAGGCGCTGCACCGGGGCGCGCGAACGCTCGGCCTGCTCCACAGCCTCGATGATCTTGCCGTAGCTCGTATCGCGACCGATCCGCTCGGCGCGGATCTCGAGCGCGCCGGATTGATTGATCGAACCGGCGAAGACGGCCGCGCCGGCCAGCTTCTCCACCGGCAGCGACTCCCCGGTGATGCGCGACTCATCGATGAACGAGTGGCCGGCGATGACCGTGCCATCGACCGGAATGCGCCCGCCCGGATTGACCAGGACCAAATCGCCGGACTGAACCGCATCGGCACCGACCTCGGCGAGCACGCCGGCACGACGTACCGCGACCGCTC
>JAKBCE010000173.1 GCA_021808195.1 Pseudomonadota bacterium | reverse complement strand
ATCCGCCGTCCGCGTGAATTCGACGTGCTGGTGACGGAGAACATGTTCGGCGACATCCTGACCGATGAGGCCTCGATGCTCGCCGGCTCGCTCGGGCTGCTGCCGTCGGCCTCTCTCGGCGACGGACGGCGGGGTCTGTACGAACCGATCCACGGCTCGGCGCCCGACATCGCCGGGCGCGGTATCGCCAATCCATACGGCACGCTGCTCAGTGTGGCAATGCTGCTGCGCCACTCGCTCGGACTCGCGGCCGAGGCCGATGCGCTCGAGCAGGCCGTCTCGGCCGCGATCGACGCCGGTGCCCGCACGGCCGACATCGCCGGGAATGCCCCGGCGGCGACGACCCGGGACGCCGGCGAGGCAGTGCTCAGACGGCTGTAGCATCGAATCATCACCAGGGCGCCCGGTGCGGCGCGGGAGGCTGCGATGAGGGCTCATCGAACTCGCTGGGGGTGCGCACTGGCCGCACTGGGGGTGAGCGCGTGCGCCGCCTCGCCCCCGCCGAACGCTGCGCCGCACACTGCGCACGCGCCCTTCCTCAAGGTCGCGCAAGTGACGCGTCATCTGAACGCGTACATGACCGTGCACTATGTGCCGGCGCTGTTGCCGCCGGAGGTCCGCGCCGCTCTCGCCCGGGCCGGTACCGCCTCAGTGCCCTTTCAGCGCCTGGTGGTGACGCGGCAGTTCGTGCGCCATGACACCGCGGACGGCAAGAGCATCACCGGGCGCGTGACCGACACCTTCACGCCGATCGGCAACGGCTACCTGCAGGACCGCGAGCGCATCTCGATCAACACACTCCCGGTGGCGCTGAATCTGAATCTGAGCTATCTCGGCCTGCTCAGTCTCGAGCACCAGCACATCAACGAGCGATTCGCGTTCGTACGCGCCCCGCAGCGACTGCAGCAGCTCTCGGGGCTGACGCCAGGCATCGCGCACCCGCAACCGGGCCACCAATATCACATGACGCTGCGCTGGCTCGGGCGGCCGACTCAGGAGACCTGCACCGCGCAGCCTCACGCGCAGCCCGCCAGCCGGCTGCTCGTGAGGCTCCCGGGTCGTGCGCTCACCCTTGCGTGCACCATCGTGCGCGATGGCGTCGTCCGCTCGCGCAGCCGGATGGTCTATCTCAGTGCGTACGGCATTTTTCTCATTCTCGGGCGCGACACCGCCGCGTTCACCGTGCGCGGCAAGATCGAGCGCATCACGGCCGGCTAAATCGTCGCGCGCGCCCTCGCCAACCCGGCAGCGAGGTCGGCGCGCAGATCCTCCAGCGCCTCGATGCCGACCGACAGTCGGATCAGACCGTCAGTGAGCCCCGCCTTGGCGCGCGCTTGCGGATCCATCGCGGCATGGGTCATGGTCGCCGGATGCGCGACCAGACTCTCGACGCCGCCGAGTGACTCGGCGAGCGAGAAATACTCCAGACCCTCGCAGAACGCCCGTACCGCGGCGAGCCCACCCGCGAGCTCGACCGTGACGATCGCGCCAAAACCGCGCTGCTGACGCCGCGCCACGTCGTGGCCGGCATGACTCGCCAGGCCCGGATAGTACACACGGTTCACGCCGCGCTCGGCAGCGAGCCATTCGGCAAGTGCCTGCGCATTGCGACCGTGATGCTCGAGCCGGGCATGCAGCGTGCGCAGCCCGCGCAGGGTGAGGAAGCTGTCGAACGGAGAACCGGTGAGCCCGAGGCAGTTGGCCCACCAGGCGAGCTCATCGTGCACACCCCGCTCGCGCGCCACCACGGCACCGCCGACCACGTCACTGTGACCATTGAGGTACTTGGTCGTGGAGTGCACCACCACATCGGCGCCGAGCGCGAGCGGCTGCTGCCACGCCGGGGACAGAAAGGTGTTGTCGACCGCCACGCGCGCGCCGGCCGCATGGCCGAGCGCCGCGACCTGCTCGATGTCCGTGATGCGCAGCAGCGGATTGCTCGGGGTCTCGATCCACAGCAGTGCGGCCGGGCGCGACAGCGCGGCACGCAGTGCTGCCTCGTCGGCAAAATTGACGAACTCCACCTCGCGCTCACCACGACGGCGCCAGGCATCGAACAACCGATACGTCCCGCCGTAGCAATCGTGCGGCGCCACGATGCGCCCGCCGGCCGGCACGAGGTACCCGGTGAGCGTCACGCCCGCCATGCCGGTGGCCGTGACCACCGCCCCGGCACCGCCCTCGAGCTGTGCGAGCGCTCCGCCCAGCAGGTCGCGGGTGGGATTGCCCGAGCGGGTGTAGTCGTAGCGGCCCTTCTCGCCGAAGGCGCGGAACGCGAACATCGAGCTCAGATGAATCGGCGGCACGACGGCGCCGGTGGAGGGATCGGACTCCAGGCCCGCGCGCACGGTGCGGGTCACTTGCGATTTCGGGTCGTTGGACGGGCTCATTCAGCAGGTGCTCTCGAAGAGCGGCGCGAACACGCCGCGAAGTTGCTGGGATTCCTTCAGGAACGCATCGTGGCCGTAGATCGAGGAGATCTCGCACAGGCGCGCCGCATGCAGCCGCGCCACCAGGGCGCGCACCTCGCTCAGGGGCACGAGCATGTCCTCGCGCACGGCCACGGCCGTGGTCGGCACGCAGATGCGGTTCGCCTCGACGCGGTGCAGGTCGATCGATTCGGACAGACACAGGAACGCCTCGGGACGGTGTTCGGCCGCATAGCTCGCGCCGCGCGCGGCCAGATACCGCTCGACGGGCAGGCGCGCCCGGCCGTCCTCGAAGACCGGCGGGCCGGCGAAGCGCGCGGCGAACTCCTCGCCACTTCGGTACGTGGACATCGCGAGCGCCCGAGCGAGCGCGAGGGCTTCGGCCGGACGGCCGGCCTGAAGTCCAAACCGCACGATGTCGCGCTGCACCGCCCGCCAGGCCGATCCCAGCGGGTGCGGCCGATCCGTGGCGCACAGGACGATCAGCGCACCGACGCGCTCGGGGAAGCGCTCGCCGAAGGCGAGTGCGACCATGCCGCCGTAGGATCCGCCGGCGATCGCCCGCAGCGCCTTGATGCCGAGGT
Organism: Pseudomonadota bacterium; assembly: GCA_021808195.1. The sequence goes on along the minus strand of JAKBCE010000173.1, from coordinate 2,421 downwards.
GATCGAGCAGGCGCGCGAGCACTTCGGCCTGGTCGTACGTGGAGATGCTCGGGAATGCCTCCCCGGGACGCGGACCGGTGCTCTCGCCGCTGCCGCCGAGATAATCGAAGCTCAGCACCCGGCAGCGCTCGGTGTCGAGCGGACGGCCGGGACCGGCGATCTCGGACCACCACCCCTGGCGGGGCTGCTCGGTCAGACACACGCGCCGATGTGCGGAAATCCCCCCGAGCGCGCAGACCACGGGCGCGCTCGGCGCACCGGCCAGCCGCCACGCGATGCGCACATCGGGCAGCCGCCCGCCGTGGTGCAGGTGCAGGCCGCCGGGCATCTCGAAAATCCCTTCGCGCACGGACTCGCTTGGTGCACTCCGCACAGGGGACTGCGCCTCGATCGGGCGAACCTCAGCAATCGCGTTCATGGATGGCTCCGCTATCCTCTCGTGTCACCGAGCACTCGCGGAGCGACCTGCCAGGGGCCTGGCAGGGGGCTGCGTCCATCCCCGCACCAAGAGGTGCGAAGCCACACAGTTCGCTCATCTGTCGATTCATTCCGGACCCGCAGTCGGATCCGGATGCATCGCAGGAGTTGGCACCTTAACAGACTGGTTAGGTCTGGCGGTTGCCCCGGCGTCTAAGGGCCTATCCCTCAGCCGGTCTCGATGAGTTGTGCCGAGTGTAGGAGGAGCGGTGCGCCCGGTCAAGCAAGCCGGTGCGAGCGCTGCCGCTCAGCGCAGCGCCTGCGGCGGGATGTGGGCGCTGACCACCTGATCGCTCTGGTGCACCAGGTCCTTGTGCACCTCGGCGACCACGCACCGCTCGAGCTCCGTGGGCAGCGTGCGGCGCAACATGCCGAGGAAGCGCGGATTGGCCATCAGCACCAGCCGCTCGAATTGCCCATGCTGGTGGGCCTGCTCGAGCTGCTCGGCGATGCGTCGGGCGAAGACGACGGCCGCATCACGCCGCGCCGAGCGCTCCCCGCCGGTACCGTGATGAGCCACCGCACCGCGCCGGGTGCCGGCCGCCGGCGCATGATCGAATACCCGCCCCGGCCGATCGCTGACCAGGTCGCGCTCATGCATGTGCGCGCTCGGATCGAGCAGTCGACCGCTCACGTGCAAACCCGCCTCGGGCGGTACGGCATCGTAGAAACGCGCCTCGGCCTGATCCGCTACGACGATCCGGACACGCATGACGTTGGACTCCGCGACGGGCCTGTTCCCGGCTCCGATAACCTCACTCTACGGACCGCCGCGCGTCTGCCAATACGTACATCCCGGCCGCCCCCCTCCCGCGGGCGCGGCGGCCGAGGCCGCGCCCGCGGGGGTCTTGCACCATGCACCACCGCGCACGACGTGCCGCCCGGCAACCTCTGGCATGCTCCGTTCCATCGTGATATTGTACTAGCACGTTAATACGATTAGCCGGCATGAAAACACACCGCAGCCTCACGCCCCGCCAGGAAGCGCTCGCCGAGCGCAATCTGTACACCGCGATCGCCGCCCTGCGCGATGCCGAGGAGGTGCGCGCCTTCTTCCGCGACCTGTGCACCCCGGCGGAACTGCAGGCGATGTCCGATCGCTGGTCGGTCGTCGACTACCTGAGCCGCGGTCTGCCGTACCGGGAAATTCATCAGCTCACCGGCGTCAGCGTCACGACCATCGGCCGAGTGGCACGGTTCCTCGCCACCGGCAACGGTGGCTACGGACTGGTCGCGCAGCGCCTCGGTAAATGGCACCTGCATGCCGCCCGGGCCGCCGCCTCGGCCTCGAGCGAACCGGCCACTGCGCCCCGTCGCCGCGAAGGGGCGCGCAATGGATGAACCGCGTCTGAAGCTCGCCATCCAGAAATCCGGCCGCCTGACCGATCCGTCGCTCGATCTGCTCATCCGCTGTGGCCTGAAGATCTCCCGCGGCAAGGACCAGCTGATGGCGTTCGGGGAGAACATGCCGCTCGACGTGCTGTTCGTGCGCGACGACGACATCCCGGACCTGGTGCAGGAGGACGTGTGTGACCTCGGGCTGGTCGGACTGAACGTGCTCGAGGAGAAACGCCACGAGCTCGCCGCACGCGGCCATCCGGTGCGCTTCGAGGCGCTGCGCACGCTGGATTTCGGCCGCTGCCGGCTCTCCCTCGCGGTGCCCGAAGGCCAGCCGTTCGACGGTCGGCGCAGCCTCGAAGGCAAGCGCATCGCCACGACCTATCCGTACCTGCTCGAGCACTACCTGCGCGAGCGTTCGATTGCCGCGGACATCGTCACGCTCTCCGGGGCCGTGGAGATCGCCCCGCGCCTGGGACGCGCCGATCTGATCTGCGATCTGGTCTCGACCGGCTCGACCCTGCAGGCCAATCACCTGCGCGAGGTCGAGACCGTGCTCGAGAGCCACGCAGTGCTGATCCGCACGCCCGTCACGCTGCCGCCGCT
>JAKBCE010000172.1 GCA_021808195.1 Pseudomonadota bacterium | reverse complement strand
CCTGGGAGCCGAGATTACACGGTGGATCGAATTCGTGCCGGCCTTCCCTGAAGCCATCCGGTGCAACGCGCGCCGGCCAGTCACGGCATCGAGACGCCGGGCGCAATGTCCCGTCATTCAGCGCCGAAGGAACCGAAGCCCCCGGATACCGCCTCCAGACGGGCGCGACGGGCCTGTCGGGAGGCTCTGCTGCGCAAGTCCGACCCTCCCCGAAGAAAGCGTCTAGACTCCCCGACACGAGGATGGTGAACGACCGTGCGCAAAGACGCGAACCGCGCCCTGCGCCGCAAAGGTTCCCCGATGCGCCTCACGCCCGTTTCCCCTGGTGCATGGTGTCGGCCGCTACCGTGGTCGGCAATTCGACCGCGCCGCACGCACTTGAGCACATGCCTGGTCGCGATCGCAACATTGAACGTCGCCGATCCACCAGCGCACGCACAGGGGAATTCCGGCATCATCCATCGGTTACTGGCAGCCACCGGCTGCCCGCACTGTGCGTTGATGGTCGGCGCAGGAACGACCTTCTGGCGATGGCACTGGACGGACGGCATCGTCACGCCGGTCATGCTCGAGATGGATCAGAGCCGATGGGAACTCGGCGTCTTTCGCTTCTCCGCCGATCAGTATCTGAAGTACCCTGGGTTCCCTCCCAGGACCATTAGCGCGCACCCGTATTGGGGGTTTTCCGCGATGCGCCGCTGGCAAGTGCACCGCGCCCGCTGGAAGATCTATTTTTGGGCTCGGCGCCGCATACCGCAGCGAGACGGATCTCTTGGAGCCGATGCACTGGAACCTGGCCTACCTGATCGGCATCCGCTATACACTGAAGCCGAACGCCTTCCTCGAATTCAGCATGCGCCACTGGCCCGACGTGTGGATTCGAAAGCCGAATCGCGGCCAGAACATGGTGGTGCCCGCCGTCGGATTGCAGTGATCCGATGAGAACGAAACGTCCGTACGATCTGCGAATGACTCGCCGCGAACTTCCATCGCTAAGGCATGACGGGATGCCAGCCCAACCCGGCCAGGAGCATCCAAAGGTTCACGAAGAAGATCAATCCGGCAACACCCGCGACGACTATCGGGTAATACCGAGGGTCCAGGCCGCCGGCATCTTCCTGAATCCGGATCGGCTCGAATACGATCAGAAAGACCACAATCACCAATGACAGCACCGGAGCGAAAAACGCACCGCGCCATTTCGGCATCCACCCGTCGACCACGCCAGTGGCGCTCCATTGCGTTGGAATGACCTCAGGAAGCCGCGGATAGACCAGCGCGGACAGCGCGAGCGTGGCAGCGACCAACAGGACCGCGAGCCGGAAGCGACGTAGATCCTTCATGATTTTAGACCTGACATCCTGCGTACCTGAAACACTTGCATCATCAGGACTCGAACGAGCTTATCGGCAATTTCGCTATTGGGAAAGCCGGTACCGGGCGCACACGGCCCATGCGGCCATTGCCCGCGTTCGCTGTGGACCTCAGCTCGACGCAAACTGAGCTCCATATCGAATTCAAGGCATACGACGATCCGCCCGGGGAATCTCGTGTCCGTCTAGATCTGCATCGCGGTGGATCTGCGATCGGGATCAACATCGGGCAAACCGCCTGCTCTTGAGGCGCTCGGGGTCGTCACCTAGCCCACCCCTCTGAGCCTACCGCTTGCGCCCGACTCACCGCTCCCGGGCCACGAGTTTCGCCTGCGGTCTGTGCGCTCACCCGGACACCAGGATTGGCGACGACAACGCGAAACCGCGACCGGTAGGTCTTCCTGCGAGAGGCCAGAATGCCCTCCGGAGCGAGAGCCCTCCATTCATGCCACCTGCTCAAACGCCATGTCTTCGGGGGTCGGGACAATGGGCACCACTTGGAGCGATCCGGCACACCCAGGGATGGCGCTCACGCCCGTATGCGCATAAACTGAAAACTTTGCCTCTTCATCCGGATCAGCGCATGACACAAAAGAAAGCCGCTTCGCGGACCGCAGGATTCGTCACCCTCTTCCTGATCGAAATGTGGGAACGATTCGGCTACTACGGCATGACCGCCGTGGTGGTGCTGTTCATGGTGCAAAACCTCAAGTACAGCGACGACCGCGCGAATCTCACCTTCGGAGCGTTTGCCGCCATGGCCTACGCAGTGCCCGCCATCGGGGGATGGATTGGCGATCGCGTGCTCGGCAGCCGCCGTACGACGCTGCTCGGCGCCATCATTCTGGCGATCGGCTATGCGCTGCTCGCAGTGCCCTACTCTGGATTGCTCTTCGTCGCATTGGGCGTCGTGGCGGTCGGTGGCGGCATTTTCAAAGCCAACCCCGCCAACCTGATCTCCAAACTGTACGAGGGCGACACGGCCAAGATCGACAGCGCCTTCACGATGTACTACATGGCGGTGAACGTCGGATCGACGCTCTCACAGATCGCAACGCCCCTCATCGCAGTCTGGGTGGGTTGGCACGTCGCGTTTGCAGTCTGCGCAGCGGGCCTGGTCGTCGGCATCCTGAATTATCTGATGATGCGCCGCCACCTCGCCGCCGTGGGCTCCGAGCCTGATTTCGAGCCGTTCCCGCTCAAAAAGACCGTGCTGGTCGTCGCTGCCGCCGCGGTCGGAATCGGCCTGGTGACGATGATCGTGCAGAATCTCGCACTTGCCGAGGCGGTGGTGTGGCTCGCGTTCATCGCGTTGGTCGTGATCTTCGCCGTACTCATCTGGAAGAGCGATGCGCAGGAACGCAGGGGGCTTTGGGCCATCATCATCCTGACCGTCGAGACCATGCTGTTTTTCATCTTCTATCAGCAGATGTCGACGTCGCTCACCCTGTTCGCACTGCGCAACGTGGATCTTCATCTGAACCTGCTCGGCCTGCATTACGCGGTGCCCGCCGGCCAGGTGCAGGCACTCGACCCCATCTGGATCTTCATCCTGAGCCCGGTACTCGCGTGGCTCTACAACCACCTCGGCCGCGGCCGCGGCGATCTGCACATCGCCACGAAATTCGCGATCGGCTTCGTGATTCTCAGCATCGGATTTTTCACCTACGGGGTGAGCAGTCTGTTCGCGGTACAGGGCAAAGTGGCGTTCGGGTGGATGATCGGCGGATTCGGCCTGCAGGCCTTCGGCGAGCTGCTCATCAGCGGACTCGGACTGGCCATGGTGGCTCGCTATGTGGGACCTCGATTGAGGGGTTTCATCATGGGGTCGTATTTCCTCGCGGTCGGCATCTCTGAATATCTCGGCGGCTTCGTCGCGACGTTCGCGGCCGTGCCCCGCCGAGTCACCGACCCGGTGCAGACTCTGCCGCTGTACTCACATCTGTTCTACGGGCTCGGCATCGTCGCCATCATCGGCGCTGCGGCGGCCATCGCCATCGTGCCCTTCATGAAGCGCCTGTCGATCACGACAGAAGACGCAGCGATCCCCGCGGGTGTTCCGGGAACCATCCGCGAGGAAGAATAGCGGGGCTGCGCCCCCGGTCGCTCAGCGTCTTTTCTCTCACGGCGCTCGAGCGACCGGGGTTCTTCTGGACCCGTGAAGCCGGCTCACGGTCCTGCGCGGCTCATCAGTGAGCACGTTCCGCGGGCGCCGGCGCGTGTGTTCCACCGCGCAGCCCCCGTCCTACAATCCAATGCGCAGTGCAGTCAGCGGCGCATGAAGCGCCGATAGGCGCCGATCCAGTTGCGGGCAATCGCACGCCGCGCGACCGCCAGCGTGATCCGGCCACGGCAGACCAGGTGATTGAGTCGATTCTCGAGCCGATCCTTGCGGTACGAGCCCCACCCGCCCGCGACGTGATGCGGCTCGGGCCAGAGATTGCGCGGCGAGGCCGGCGATCCACCGAGTTCGAGCGGCACGAGGTGATCCTCCTCGTAGTCGCGCAGCCACCGGTCCCGATAGGCGTACTGGCGAATCTGTTCGCGTTTGAGACGCTCGGTGTAGGACTCGGGCGGCCGGACGGTGCGCGTCCAGCCGCGCACGCAGATGGTCGAATAGATATCGCGCTGCGTCACCGCAGGATTGAGCGCACCAGGCGTACGGGACGGGTCCGGCAGCGCGGCGGTCGCAGGGAACGTCCGGCGATCCTCGTGCCCATGGTGCCAGTGGTGCCAGCTTGCGAAGGCCGTCGCTGGGAGCAGCACCAGGGCCAACAGGATGATGGGGGCGGTCCGTCTCATGTGCGAACGATACTCCAGGCAGAACAGGCGCGAGGCGCAGGACGCGCAGTGTGCCAAATTCCTCGGTCACCGGAATGCCGACGGATCCGAGGCCCGGCGCAGGGCCTGCAGAAAGCGAATCACCGGATCGCAGCGCCCGCAGATGTCGACCTGCAGGCAGATCCAAACGGGACCGACCTCAGATCTCCTGCCCCCCGACACTGCGGCTCATTACGGCGGCCGCGCGAGGGCCGATCGACGCTACGCCAGTGCTCGCTTCAGCAGCACCAGCTGCCGGGCCCATGCTTTCTCAGCCTGGACAGGGTCATAGACCCTTGAATCGGGCACGCACCAGCCGTGCAGGGTGCCGCGGTAGACCTTGATCTCCGCCTCGAGATGCGCTTTGCGGAAGGCCTCGCGCAGGATGGTCTTGGCCTGAGGTTGCTTCTCATCGTCGCTCGCCGCGATGGCCATGAGGTACTGCGCCTTGATGTGCGGGATGAGCAGGTGCGGGCTGTCCGGCCTGTCCGTGACCAGCCCGGCGCCGTGAAAGGTCGCGCCGGCGCCCATGCGATCGGGGAAGGCCGCGGCGGTACGCAGGGTGAACGGTCCGCCCATGCAATAGCCGGTGCTCGCCAACTTGCGCGTCTTGCTGACAGCGGGTCGATCGTCGAGCCAAGGCACGAAGGCGCGTGCATCGGTGACGGTCTTCTCGGGTGTCAGCGAGTGCATCAGACGCATCAGCTCCCTGCGCGTCGCCGGGTCATTGAAGTCGGGGTGCGGCGGTGCGGTCGGCGCCCGCTGGATCCGATAGAACGGATTGACGACCAGCACGGCATAGCCTGAACGGGCCAGCCGGTCGGCCATGGCCTGAAACGTCGGCCGCAGCCCGAAGATGTCGGGCCACATGAGCACACCGGGATGCGCTCCCGTCTTCGGATGCGTGAAGTAGGCATCGCAGATTCCATCCGGCGTTCGGATGTCGACGGACGAACCGGTAATCGCCCCGGCGTCCGCCACCGCAGGCAGCAGCGATACGAGGCCAGCGCCGGCCACCAGGGCCCCGAACTGCCGGCGCGACACCTTCGCGGAGCGCGCATAATTCATCGTGTCGAAGTCGTCTTGGTCGCACATCGGCTCCCCCTTTGCTCCAACTTAACGACGGCGTCTTCAATATTCGACTGCAGTCCCGTTCCCGGCCTCGGCCCCCGCCTTCGCGCGCAGGCGAACCGGTGCCGTCTCCGGATAGAGCATGTACGCAATCTGCCCGATCAGGGTGAACCCGATCAGGTACCAGGCGGGGGCGACCGCACTTCC
>JAKBCE010000171.1 GCA_021808195.1 Pseudomonadota bacterium | reverse complement strand
TTTTTTTCAAACCCCGCCCTTGACTTGTGCGCGCATATGCATAAGATGCGCGCCAACGCAACTACCCGGAACCTGCATGGACCCTAGCCCTAGTAGCCGCTTCTTCGCCGAGTGATCGGCGGAACGTCTCCCGGGCCAGGTCCTACACCTCCCTCCGGCAGCCGTCCCGCGATCTGAAGCGGGACGGTGCGTATCGCGCGGCCTGCGGCCGCGCGCCGACCGATCCAGACGGTCGAGCGCATCCTCCAGAAGCGAATCTGAGCGGGCGAGACTCCCGAGTCTCGCCGGTCAACGCGATGTGAGGAATGACCGATGTCCTTCTCCGAGACTGATGCTGCGCCGGCCGAGGCGCTGCTCTGCGATGCGCACGCCGGTGAGATCCGCGGCGCGTTCGGCACCATTTCCCGCCACGACGGCGCGATGCGCAGCGGCTGGGGCGCGCGGCTGCGCACGCTGCTCGCCATCCTCGGTCCGGGCCTCATCGTCATGGTCGGCGACAATGACGCCGGCGCCTTCGGCACCTATGCCCAGGCCGGCCAGAACTACGGCACGGCGCTGCTGTGGACGCTGTTGCTGCTGGTGCCGGTGCTCTACGTCAATCAGGAAATGGTGCTGCGTCTCGGCGCGGTGACCCGCACCGGCCACGCGCGCCTGATCCTCAAGCGCTATGGACGCTTCTGGGGCGCCTTCAGCGTGATCGACCTGTTCCTGCTCAACGCCCTGACCATCGTCACCGAGTTCATCGGCATCAGCCTCGCGCTCGGCTATCTGGGCGTGTCGCGTCCGCTCGGGGTGCTCGCCGCCGCGGTGATCATCGTGGCGGCGGCCGGAACGGGTGACTTCCGCCGCTTCGAGCGCTTCTCGATGGTGCTGGTCGCCGGCAGCCTGCTGCTGCTGCCGGTGTTCCTCTGGGTGCACCCGCCGCTGCATCAGGTGGCGCACGATCTGCTCGTGCCGCATCTGCCGAGCGGGCATCTCAGCCAGATCATGCTGCTCATCATTGCGATCGTCGGCACGACCGTGGCGCCGTGGCAGCTGTTCTTTCAGCAAAGCTACGTGATCGACAAGCGCATCACGCCGCGCTTCATGTCCTACGAGCGGCTCGATCTGTGTCTCGGGATCGTGCTGGTCGTGATCGGCGCGGTGGCCATGATCAGCTTCACCGCCGCGACCTTCGCCGGCCGGGCGCAGTTCGGGGCCTTCCAGGACGCCGGCGCGGTGGCCGCGGCGATCGGGCACTACGTTGGGCATGCCGCCGGGGTGTGCTTCGCCGTGGCGCTGATCGATGCGAGCATCATCGGCGCGATGGCCGTGTCGCTCTCGACGGCCTACGCGGTCGGCGACGTGCTCTCCCTCAGCCACTCCCTGCACCAGCGGCCGAAGGAAGCGAAGTCGTTCTATCTGATCTATGCCGGCCTGATCGGACTGTCGGCCGTGCTGGTGCTCACGCCCGGCACGCCGCTCGGACTGCTCACCAATGCAGTGCAGACGCTCGCCGGGGTGCTGCTGCCGAGCGCGACGGTGTTCCTGCTGCTGCTGTGCAATGACGAGGAGCTGCTCGGGCCGTGGGTGAACGGTCCGTGGCTGAACCTGTTCACCGCGCTGGTGATCGGGGCGCTGCTGCTGCTGTCGATCATCCTGACCGCCGCGGTCCTGTTCCCCTCGCTCGGTGCGCACGTGATGCTCGAGGTGCTCGGCGGCGGCGCAGCGGTGGCGCTCGTCGTGGCGGTCCCGCCGTTCGTACGGGCGCTGCGCACGCCGGCGCGCCAGTTCGCCTCCGGGGCGCGCGAGAACTGGCAGATGCCGGCGCTGAGCTCGCTGAAGCGGGCGCGTCTGACGCCCCCGACCCGGCTGGGGATGGGCGCGCTGCGAGCCTATCTGGTCATCGCCGGCGGGCTGCTCCTGGTGCGTATCGTGATGCTCTCGGGTCTGCACCTCTGAATCCGGTGCGGCTCCTCGCCGTGGTAGTCTTCAGCGGGTGGCCGCGCACCGGGCGCGGCCCTGCGAGGGGGCGAGCATGGGTATCCGGACCAGGAGTCTCATTGGCGCGATGCTGCTCGCGCTCACGCTCGGCGTGGCGCAGGCGCGCCAGTGCGACGGGGTGTCCTTCCCCGAGCAGGTGACGGCGCACGGGCAGACGCTGACCCTCAACGGGCTCGGCATCCGCAAGGCCACGTTCTTTCGCATCAAGGTCTACGTCGGCGCGCTCTATCTGGCGCACCCGTCGGCCGATGCCGCCGCGATCCTCGCGGCCGATCAGCCCTACGAGATCGTGCTGCATTTCCTCTGGCACGTCACCACGGGGGAGCTGCGCGACGCGTGGCGAGAGGGGTTCAAAGCGAGCGCGCCGCAGGCCCTCGCGCCACTGCACGGGCGCATCGCCGAACTCAACGGTTGGATGCACGGTATCGGCTCGGGCCACACCATGACGTTCGCGTATCGGCCCGGGCAGGGCATCGAGTACCAGCTCGACGGCAGCCGCACCGGCACTCTCCCCGGGGCGGATTTTGCCCGCGCCTTCCTCGGCATCTGGCTCGGGCCGAAGCCGCCGGGGCAGGCGCTGAAGGCGGGGTTGCTCGGCGGGGCGTGCCGCTAGCGCGGACTCAGCCGCGGTACTCGCAGCCGCTGGTGCAGGTCTCGCGCACCGTGATGCGACTGAGGCCGGGCAGGGCCGGCTTCAGGCGCTGCCAGATCCACATCGCCAGCTGCTCGCTGGTCGGGTTCTCCAGCCCCGGCACCTCGTTGAGGTAACGGTGATCGAGCGCCTCGTGCAGGGGCGCGAACGCGCGCTTCAGATCGGCGAAGTCGAGGACCCAGCCTTGCGCCGGGTCGACCGGCCCTTCCACGTGCACGCCGATGCGAAAGGAGTGGCCGTGCAGGCGGGCGCATTTGTGCTCCGCGGGGACCCGCGGCAGGCGATGGGCCGCCTCGATGCGAAATTCCTTGAAGATGTCCATGGGCGCGACTGTACCGGAGCGCCTGCGCCCCGTCATGACCCTCCCGAGGTCGTGCGGCGCGCCACGGAGGGGCCGGGGAGGGTAGCATGGGCCCCATGAACGCGCGCTTCCGACCCCTGCTGCTGATCGTCACGGTGTTCTGGATCTATGTGGCGCTCTCCGACGTGCTCTATGCGAACCAGATGCAATCGAGCCTCACGGCCATGCACGTCGGACACGTCTTCGCCCCGTGGCGCGCCCGGCTGCTGCAGCACCTGTTCCTCTACCCGGTACTGCTCGGGTGCGTCTGGAGTTCGCTGCGCCTGGGCTGGATGCCGTTCTGGCGGCGCCTGCCGGTGCAGCTGCTGCTCGCGGTGGGATTCGCGGCGCTCGCCGAGCCGACGTTGTGGCTCGGGGACTCGGTGCTGATGGGCATCCACGAGGTGTTGCGCCAGCTCACCCATTCCCCGCCGCGTCCGGGGCACCCGATCGCGCCGCTCGCCCAGATCTGGATCGCGAGCGCGACCAGCTTCCTGCTGACCTACGGGTTCGGTCTGGCGCTGGCGAGCGGGTTCGACGTCTACCGCCGCCTGCGCGACTCGCAGATCCGCTCCGCGGCGCTCGAGCGGGCGTTGACGGCCTCGCATCTGGCGGCACTGCGCATGCAGCTCTCGCCGCACTCGCTGTTCAATCTGCTCAACACCATCCACGGTCAGATCGACGGCGACCCGGCCGATGCGCGCAGCATGATCGTGCAGCTCGCCGACCTGCTGCGCCGGCTGCTGCACGCCGGGGAGCGCGAGTTCTCGCGTCTCGCCGATGAGCTGCAGTTCGCCCGGTTGTACCTCACGCTGCAGCAGCGGCGCTTCTCCGACCGGCTCACAGTGCAGGTGCCGGGGCCGGAGGCCTTCCCGAGTGCCTGGGTGCCGAGCCTGATCCTGCAGCCGCTGATCGAGAACGCCGTCGTGCACGGTCTGGCCGGTCACCCCGATGCGGTCGAGATCCGCGTCGAGGCGTTCGAAGCGGGCTCCATGCTGACGCTGCGGGTCAGCAACACCATCGATCAGAATGAGTCCGCCGGCCACGAGGGGATCGGTTTGAAGAACGTACGGGAACGGCTCGCGATCCAGTTCGGCGAGCGCGCCACCTTCGAGGCCGCGCCGCGACCCGGCGGACGCTGGGTGGCGGAGATCCGCCTGCCGCTGCTCGCCGAGCTCAGCGAGACGCCGCTCGCTCCGCCGGTGGCCGCCTGAGCACCGTGCCGATGGGGGAGGAGCACTCGCGCGCGCTGCGGCGCGCCTCGGGCGTGTCGCTCGCAGTCCTGGCCGGGATCAACCTGCTCAACTACCTGGACCGCTACGTGGTCTCGGCGGTGCTGCCGCAACTGAAGAGCGGTCCGCTGCGGCTCGATGACTTCGAGCTCGGCACGCTGATGAGCGGCTTTCTCATCGTATACATGCTCGCCGCGCCGCTGTTCGGGCGAATCGGGGACCGCGGCTCGCGGACCCGGCCGATCGCCATCGGGGTGTTTCTCTGGAGCCTCGCCACGGGGCTCTCGGGGCTGGCGCGCAGCTACCTCCAACTGCTCGGGGCGCGCGCCGCGGTCGGCATCGGGGAGGCCGCCTACGGCACGATCGCCCCGTCGCTGCTCGCCGATCATTTCCCGCTGCGCACGCGCGGGCGCGCGTTCGCGCTGTTCAACATGGCGATTCCGGTGGGCGCGGCGCTCGGGTACATCGTCGGCGGCCTGGTGGCAGCCCATTACGGGTGGCGCGCCGCGTTCTACGTGGCCGGCGTGCCGGGACTGCTGCTGGCGGTGTGGGTGTGGCGGCTGCCCGATCCGCCGCGCGGCGCGCAGGATGCCGCGACGTCCGCAGCAGCGAGCGCCGCGCCCGCCGGCTCCTGGCGCGTGTACGCGCGGCTGCTGCGCAGCCGTGCCTATGTGCTGACGGTGCTCGGCTATGCGGCCTACACGTTCGCCCTCGGCGGCATGGCCTTCTGGATGCCGACCTTCCTCGAGCGGGTGCGCGGCGTGGCGGCCGTGAACGCCACCGCCGGGTTCGGCGAGATCGTGGTGGTGACCGGCTTTCTGGGCACCTTCATCGGCGGATGGCTCGGGGATTACTGCCTGAAGTATTCCGCTCAGGCGTATCTGTGGCTGTCGGGCGCGGTGACGGTGCTCGCGGTGCCGGCAACCTATCTGGCGCTCGCCTCGGGCACGCCCTCGGTGTTCTACGGTGCGCTCACGGCCGCCGAGCTGCTGTTGTTCATGTCGACCGGGCCGATCAACACCGTGATCGTAAACCTGGTGAGCCCGGCGGAGCGTGCCTGCGCCGTGGCGCTGAGCGTATTCGTCATCCACGCGCTCGGGGACGTGATCTCCCCGTCGATCATCGGCGGGATCTCCGATGCGAGCTCGCTCGGCACGGCGGTGATGATCGTGCCGTTGGCGGTGGCGGTGTGTGCGCTGCTGTGGCTGCTCGCCGCGCGTGCCGATGCGGCCGCTCAGCGCGCGACGAACGCTCTTTCGATGACGTAATCGCCGGCCTCGCCGATGTGCGGGGACATCGTGAAGCCGCGCGCATCGAGCAGCGAGCAGGTGTCG
>JAKBCE010000013.1 GCA_021808195.1 Pseudomonadota bacterium | reverse complement strand
CCCCTGTGGCGAGCCCTCCGGGATTCCCGCCGCGACCCGTTGGGGCGTTAGCTCAGTCGGTAGAGCATCGGACTTTTAATCCGCTGGTCGACGGTTCGAATCCGTCACGCCCCATAATAAAATCAAAATCTTATGTTGCATTCCTCACACAGCGTTGTGTGCAAGGCTCGACCCGTTGCTGAATGGCTGTCGTGTCTCACGTGCTCGAATTTGTCGCGGCCGGGTTCAGGTCAGGCGGCAGCCTCGCGGGGCGTGACTTTGCGCTCAATGTCCTTGCGGGTCGGCAGCGTGCGCAGGTCGTAGTCCGCTTGCAGCGCCAGCCAGCTCGCGGCGTCGCCGCCGAAGTAGCGCGCCAGGCGCTCGGCGGTGTCGGCGCTCACGGAGCGGCGCTCCTTCACGATTTCGTGCAGACGGGTGGCCGGCACCCCGAGTTCCATCGCGAGTGCGTGCACGCTCATGCCGAGGGGGGCCAAATAGTCCTCGCGCAGTACCTCACCAGGGTGAATGGCGCGCATGCGGTCGGCTGGTTTGCTCATAGGGTAGCCCTCAGTGGTAATCGACGATCTCAACGTTTCGCGGCCCTGCGTCCGTCCAGGTGAAGCACACACGGAACTGGTCGTTGATCCGGATGCTGTGCTGGCCCTTCCGGTCGCCCTTCAAGGCCTCCAGGCGGTTACCGGGCGGTGAGCGCAGAAAGTCGAGCGTCTTGGCGACGTTCAGCACGCGCAGTTTGCGCGTTGCCACATTCTCGAATGCCCGAAACTCTCGCGGATGGCCGCCCTGGAAGAGCTCCTCGGTGCGCTTGCAGGCGAACGATTGGATGGCCATGCGAACAGAGTATTACGTGAAACGTAATACGTCAATAGTAACGACTCAGAGGCAGCGCGTCACGCGTGGTATTGGACATTTCGCCGCGTTGAGGCTCGCTAGCATCGTCTCGCAGGTGCGCCGCAGGTCTCGCTGTGGGAACGGCTCGCGCGCCTCTGTGTCTTTCCCATTGTCGCGGATAGGTCGGCTCCGGTTGTAGACAGTGCCTCGGTCCCCGTCGTTCGCGACCGGCGCACTCGGCGCCGGCGAAGTCCGGGACTCTGGCACGCGCCTGGCACACTTGCCGCCGCAAATCCGCACCGGGCGGCGCGATGCCGCGTTCGCAAGCCCTTGATGTGAGAGGGGTGTGGTGGTGTGGCGTGGTGCCGTACCTGGACTTTTAATCCGCTGGTCGACGGTTCGATTCCGTCACGCCCCACCATCTAACCTTACACCGCCAAAGCTTTCAGGACGTGCGTAGGGTCCCGACGGATTGCTGTCAGTAGAGCCTTGGCGGGTCCGGTCGGCTCGCGCCGGCCTTGCTCCCAATTGCGCAACGTGCCGACGTCCACATGGAGCAGGGCGGCGAACTTTGGCTGACTCAAGCCGAGCTTGGAGCGCAGCTCCTTGATGGCGAGAGGTTCGACGTGGAATTCCCGGGAGGGCGCTCGCTCGCCCCGGGCGATCTCATTCATCTGCGTCATGCTCTCGACAAGCTCGGAAAACAGCTTCTTGTTCACGGGCTACCTCTTACCAATCAGCATTGAGCTTGCGGAGAACTTGTCTTCTCCGCAGCCGCTAAATCGTCCTTCACGCCCTTGCGATAGATGAGCAGCAGGCGAACTTGCGCCTGCGCGACGACGTGGAAATAGATCACGCGCACGCCGCCATTCTTGCCGCCGCCTTTGATCGACCAGCGCACCTTGCGCAACCCGCCGTTGCCTTGGATGACACCGCCCAATTGCGGATGCGCTCCCAGGCGTTGGTGGAATTCTGCATAGCTTTTTTCACTCAGCAGTTCTTTGACTTGCCTGGTAACGACCGCCGATTCGATAAAGACCATGAAATCGGATGGTACGTCATTGACGCATGTGCGTCAATGACGTACGAATTGCGCTGCAAGGAGTTGCCGACGGTGCGTCATCGCTCTGCTATTCGCCTGCGAACGCCAAACCGGCATTGCTTTCGCCGGCCGATCTCAATTCAGATATAGCTTGATTTTCGCTATATCGCGATATATCGTACGCCAATGTACAAGCATCGTAGATACGGCGGTGGCCGCCGCGCTGCTCCCCCGGAAGATCCGGGGGACCGCGCTCGCGAAGTCCACCATCACCAGCACCATCATCGTCATCGTGAGCATCGACACGGCGGACGGCCATTCGATTACGGTGAGCTGCGACTGCTCGTCCTCGCCATGATCGGCGAGCAACCCCGCCACGGCTACGAATTGATGAAGACCATCGAGGCCAGAATGGCCGGCAGTTACAGCCCGAGTCCGGGCGTGATCTATCCGACGCTCGCTTGGCTCGAGGATGTGGGGTACGCCTTGCCATCGATCGGGGACGGCAGTCGGAAATGCTACCGGATCACACCGGAGGGCGAAGCCTTCCTTACCGCGAACAGATTCGCCGTAGACACGCTGCTGGCACGGCTCAGCGACGCACACGGGGGCACGCGCGAGGATATGTCGGAACAGGTCATCCGCGGGATGGAAAACCTGAAAATGGCTCTGAGACTCAGGATGAGACGCGGCAACCTCGATGCGGATGGTGCCGCCGCGATTGCCAAGGCACTCGATACGGCGGCACTCGCAATTGAGCGTAGCTAATGAATATCACAAATGTCGCCCATCAGCATGGCCGAGGTCAAAACGCCTATGGCTCGCTGCTATTTCGGGCAGTGAATCTGAGATCCATTGGATGTCAGATTCGGGACGTTCTATTTAATCAGAAGAGACGAAGGGAAATCTAGAATGCGTGTTGCCCTCATCGGCGCGACCGGGAATGCCGGTTCACGGATTTTGAACGAGCTTGTCCAGAGAGGTCACCAGGTCACCGCCATCGTGCGCAATCCTGAACGCGTGCCCGCGCTTTCCGGCGTCACGGCGCAGCAAGGGGATGTCCTCGATCAGAATCAGATCGCCAACCTGGTTGCAGGACACGCTGCTGTCATCAGCGCCGTCCACTTCACGGCCAGCGATCCCCATAAACTGATCGGGGCAGTACGCCAGTCCGGAGTCAGTCGGTATCTGGTGGTGGGCGGCGCGGGCAGCCTCGAAGTCGCCCCCGGCGTCAGGCTGATCGACACGCCCCGAATTCCGCCGGCAGTCAAGGCCGAAGCATCTGCCGGGGTGACCTTCCTTGATCTGCTGCGAGAGGAACAACAATTGGAGTGGACGTTCCTTTCGCCTTCCGTGACGTTCATTCCCGGCACGCGCACGGGAAAATTCCGACTCGGGAAGGATAAGCTGCTCAGCAATGAACAGGGTAGCAGCATTTCCTTCGAAGATTATGCCGTGGCCCTCGTGGACGAGTTGGAGACACCGCGGCACTCGCGCCAACGTTTCACCGTCGGGTACTGATTCCAATGCTCGTAACTGACATGAGCCCCGACGTTGAGTGCGGTTTAGACCCGGAGCAACAATGGCTTGGCTGGTTCTGCGCGAGGCGCAAGCGGTATTCAAATTTGGCCTTTGGGCACAATTTGGGCGCAGTGAGAGCGTATACCGTCCAACAGCGACCGACAGCGTTCCAGTCGCGATGCTTAGGTTCGACTAGATAGCCGCGCGTTCAATGTGTCTGTCGATTGCTTCGCGGACTTCTCCGGGCAATAAATCCTTGGCAACGTGATCACGCCAGGCATCCACGATGTGGGCCGATGTCTCCTGTGCAATTTTCCATAGCTGATTGACCGGCAGACGGGCCTTTTCTGCGAAGCGGCGCACCTGATCGGGCATGATATGGCCGATGCTCCGTTCACCGCCGAAGTTGAGCGCCAGAGTGTCATTCGGGAGGTAGGGAATCGTCGCCACCAGATCATAGGCGGGTGACAGAACGGGAGTCCGGCGGTCCGTGTAGAGCAGGGTCCAGTTCTTGAGGTGCATGTCACCATTGCCGGTCAGCACCGTGAAGACCAACCGCCGCATGAATTCGTGAACAGCGGCCTCACCCGCCTCGGCGGCAAGCACGGCGGCAATATTGGCGTAATTGCGCCCTTTATACTTGTCGTCGGGATAGATGCCGAATACTTGGGCGAAGTCTTCCATGTGCAGACGGCGTCCGTCTGTCTGACGGTCGAAACGGCGGATGGCGAGCGCGTGACCGCCTGCGCGGTTCACGTCTTCAGGCAGGCCAGCGATCTCCTCGAGCGGCAGCAGGCGGATTTCGGGTACGTCGATACCGACGCGGCGCGCAAGTTCCATCATCGCGTATTCGTTTTCAGCAAGGGCTGGATAATGGGGCGAGGGCAGCTTGACGATCCAGGAACCGCCGATACCGCTGGCCGGTATCGTCAGGTGTCCCTTGCCGTTCACAAGGGCGGAGAACTTCATCTGCACGCCTGCCAGCGAGAATTTCAGCACCGCAGGGGCACTATCCGCACCGCTGTCTTTCTCGATCTCCGACTCCGCCGCCCAGTTGTCGTCGAGCGGTTCGACCGTGACAGCGCCGGGCAGATCGGCGCCCAACTGCCAGAGGAGGATGAACTCCCGTCCGGGCATCACGCCTGCTCTAGCCGCGAGGTAGTCGCGCAAGGCGCCTTCCGGCAGCAGATTGGAAAAAAAGGTCGGTAG
The DNA here is from genome assembly GCA_021808195.1 of Pseudomonadota bacterium. Next base: position 80,081 of record JAKBCE010000013.1, on the reverse strand, counting down.
GCGCATCGCTGTTGGTTTGACCGTCGTCACCAAGCCAGAGGCGCCCTTATAGGACAGGCTTAGCGTCGGTCGGTTGGTGTCCTCGACATAGGCCTCGTCGAAGGCAAAGAGATATCTGTCACCGGGCAGGCGATTGATTACGCCGATCCGTTTGCCGTGGAGGAGGACGGCGAGCGCGACCGGCTGTCTGGTGGCGCTGGTCATGATGCGTCACCATCCTGATTGTCGTCAGCAGCATAGAGCGGGCGCTCGTCGGTCTTGTCCATGCGGCCGTCACGAACTAGGGCGGTGACAGCAGGAACGAGGGACTGGGGCACGAGAACCAAATCCATGCCGAGCACCCGCACCAGATCGAGCAAAGTGTCGAATCGTGGCACGATGCGGCCGGTTTCGATGCCGGAGATGTGGGTCTGTGGAAGGCCAGCTTGCTGTCCGACCTGTGCCTGGCTCCAGCCGCGGCGAACCCGGGCGGCCTTCAGCTCCCGTCTTATGGCCTCGGGTAGGCGGTCCATTCGGACAGGGCTTATATGTGATTTCATCTAAGTTACCAATACATATATATTATCGCATATATTTATCCGACTCCAATATGCAAATTTAGCTATTATCAAAAGAAGTAGCTAAAACGACAGATATGGGCTGTCCAGGCGAACGGATAGCGCAGGGATGGGTCGCTGATCGGCTGCCTGCACCTGTTTCCAGGCAGGCACGCGCCCAGAAGCAGATTCGCAGCGGTCCCCAAGAGAACTCAGGCGTAAACTGGAGATTGCCGCCAGGGAAGTTCTGACCTGGGTTCTACCATGCTTCTCCGCTGCCACGATCACAGCGTAGCCTGAATGGTCTGCATGAATGGAAACCCAGAGAATCTCAATCAGATCGCACTCTCTGGGGATACGTCTAGTTCTGATGACGTACATTGCGGGGTTCGCTGTCGGAACCGCTACGCACCTCAACAGCATTCTCCAAGCGTTGCCGAATTCCAAATCCAAGAGCGGAAACGGCCGGTCGGCCGCTCGCGCACGAATCGCGGGGGTGCTCTCACGTAATTCCTTTTGAAGGAGGCCGATGAGTGAGAGCGGAGAATCTCTGCTGCGCCGGGCCGCCTGAGCCATGAGCTCGATGCCGCGATGATTGAGATCGCGTATCGTGGAGCGTCCAACAGTACGTCATCGCGCCGATATTGGTTTTTGAGCGGCCAAGCCCTATCACTTTGCCGACCGATCTGATGTCTGCGCGATGCCCGGTTCAGCATTGCACGTTGGTACAGCGCCGGCACACGTGCCGTCACAACTGAGCTCCAGCGGTCACCGCGGACCGGTTGCAAGTTTCTGCGTTCTCAGGCGTCAGGTGGTGCGACCGCGTGCATGACCTGGATTTGTAGACCGTTGGTAGGGGGTTCAAAGCCCTCAGCCGGCACCAAATTACGACAGGAAAGTATCGCGGCAACAATCTCGCCAATCGCGTCGGCGTGTTCGAAGTATCGGCAGAGGCGTGTCAAGCGCTGTACCCAGCGACTGCTGATGTGGGCATGCGCACTGATACGGAAAGTGGACTCGTCTGGCCGCCGTTAGGCACCAGTTCGAACGACAGGCTTTTGTGCCGGGCGTGAGCCCGCGATGAGGATGTCGACCAGCCTCTGAGCGCTTTGCTGCCAGTCGGGACCAGAGCCCACGAGCGAAACGCCGACCATGGCGCGCAGCAGATCTGAGGCGTCCGTATCGGGGCGTATATCGCCGCTCTCTTTCGCGCGCTGGACCAGTGATTCCATTGCGCCCTGAATCAAGCTGCGCGAACTCTCATAGAGCCTCGAGGGGCCGCCTACGACGCTGTTGAGAGCGGGTGCGACGATGTGCTTTGCGGCGATGTAATCGACGAGCAACAGCATCCATGCGCGCAGAGCCTCGATTGGGGGCATCGTTGCGGCGAATTTGCCCTCGGCAGAGGCAAGCCTTTCCACCTCACTCCGATAAACCGCCTCGATCAGCGCGTCCCGTGTCGGGAAATGACGGTACAGAGTTCCAGGTCCGACCTCGGCCCGCTTCGCGATTTCATCCAGGCTGGCTTCGCCGCCGTGGTGGGTAAAGGCGCTCTTCGCGACTTCGAGAATGCGCTCCCGGTTCAGCTGTGCGTCTTTGCGCGGCCTGCGCGGTGCGGCTCGTGAGGACTTCTTGACCATATTCAAAGCGCCTTGAAAACGGAGACGCTCTCCGGTACTATGATTTTTCGGAGAGGGTCTCCACTTTAATGGAGCCGCTTACGGCTGGTCAATGCGTTCCATCCGGAAATCAAGGAGATGGCCATGCGTGTATTTGTGACCGGGGCAACCGGATTCATCGGTTCGGCCGTTGTGAGAGAGCTCATCGGGGCAGGCCATGAGGTCATCGGATTAGCGCGCTCGGATGCGGGCGCGCAGGCATTGGAAGCTGCGGGTGCGCAGCCTCATCGAGGCGATCTGCAAGACCTGGACTGCCTGCGCAGCGGGGCTGCCGCATCCGATGCCGTAATTCACACCGCCTTCCGGCACGACTGGTCGAAATTCGCGGAAAGTAGCGAGTGGGACAAGCGCGCAATTGAAACGATCGGAGCTGTGCTTGCAGGGTCCCGCCGTCCGTTCCTGGTTAGCTCCGGGGTGGGGGTGGCTGAGGGCCGAGCGGCTACGGAGGATGATCCGCCGTTTCCTCCGTCTGCCGCATACCCTCGCGTATCGGAGGCGACTGCAGTAGCACTCGTCGAGCGCGGCGTCCATGCCTCGGTCATTCGCCTTCCGCAGGTGCATGACACGGTGAAGCAGGGTTTGGTCACCTACCTGCTTCAGATCGCACGGAACAAGGGCGTATCAGCGTACGTGGGCGATGGCCACAACCGCTGGCCCGCCGCGCACATTTCAGATGTAGCCCATCTCTACCGGTTGGCGATGGAGCGAGGCGCGGCGGGGGCCCGATATCACGCCGTCGCGGAAGAGGGCGTGATGCTCAAAGACATCGCCACGGCTCTCGGCAGCGCTCTGAAGGTGCCCGTCATTTCCATAGCGCCGAAACAATCGCAGGAGCACTTCGGCTTCCTCGGAATGTTCGCAGCAAGGGATGGTCACGTTTCAAGCGCACAAACCCGGGCAACGCTCGGATGGCGCCCTGCCGGCCCGTCGCTGCTCACCGATCTCGCGAACATGCGCTACACGCGAGACTGAGCAATCCACCGCACGTTTGACACTCGAGAGGAGTTTCTCATGAAGAAGACATGGTTGATCACGGGTGCTTCCCGCGGCTTTGGGCGCATCTGGGCGGAAGCCGCGTTGCAGCGCGGCGATCACGTGACCGTTACCGCTCGCAAGCTCGCCGACGTGGTCGATTTCAGAAATCGCTTTGGCGAGGCAGCCCTGCCGCTTGCCCTTGACGTGACCAATGCAACGCAGGTGCAGCAGGCGGTTCAGGACGCTTACGCGCATTTCGGCAGGCTGGACGTTCTCGTCAACAATGCTGGGACGAGTCTGTTCGCTGCTACGGAAGAGGCAAGTGACGAACAGATCCGCGACTTGTTCGATGCCAATTACTTCGGGATGGTCCGCGTTCTTCGCGCAGCCCTTCCGTTACTGCGCAAGCAGGGCGGCGGACACATTCTTGGGGTCTCCAGCGGGCTTGGAATTACGGCGTTGCCGCTCATTGGGTTCTATTGCGCGACGAAATGGGCTGTCGAAGCCTTGCATGAATCGCTGGCGCAGGAGGTCAAAGCATTCGGGGTCAAGGTGACACTGATCGAGCCGGGAGCTTATGCAACAGACTTCGGCAAGTCGGGCCAAATCACCGATTCTCTGGAACCCTACGCCGAGATGCGAAAGGTGTTTCTGACGCGACTCAACTCAACGGAGCGGGGTGATCCGGAAGCGACAGCGGATGCCATCCTGAAACTGGTGGACACGGACAAACCGCCGTTGCGACTCGGCCTTGGTACCACCATTTTGCCCAGGGCCCGCGCTGCCTATGCTGAGCGCCTCGCGACCTGGGAGGCCTGGGAGGGCGTAATGAATGCTGCGATGGGCGAGCCGAAGAAAACCGTCGAACCGTGGATGCAGCAGATGATAAACGGCACTGGGGATCAGGCGTGAAATTGGGTCAAAGTCCCGCGCCGGGTCATTTGGCCAGACATTTCGGTGCACCGAGCATCGGGACAGCGAGCTGACTGATCCGGTATCCAGGGAACTCGCCGGCGGTGGTTTGACGCCGCCGGCGAGTCCGGAGTTGCCCGAGTGAAGGACGGCTACCGCAGCCCGTACGAGAGGCGTAGGGCGATTCGTTGGAGTACATCGACCAGCATGTCATCGTTGAGGGCGCGGTGAAATTGCGGTTCCTTGGGCAACGCTCCCTTCGCGCGCTCGTTGAGCACGATAGCGGGGGCGTGCCCGTTCATCGATGAGCCGTATTGGAAGCCTTGGACATTTGGATAGGCGTCGTACAACTGCCGTGCCCAGGCGCGCGCGCGGGAGCGCGGCCCGGAATGAATTGTCCTGGAAGCGCCGATCCTCGTGGTGAAGGCGCCCCGCAGGTCAAGCAAGATTAGCGGCACTTGCACGGCAAAGACCACGAGGGCAGGCGCGTTGCGGATCCGGTCAATCCGACGGGTCGACTGGAAGACTTCCGCCGCGCAGGTGTCCACCTGGGGCGCGCAGTACAGCACGGCTCGGTCCTGCTCGATCGGCTCATCGCTTGAACTAGGTAGATGATGATCCCAGCGCGCGGCGGTTGGTCCGACGTGACGGAATCGGTTGCAATGCGAAGGATACGAACCGGCGGAGAAGTAGATGCGGGCCAAAGGCGTGCCGGCGGGTAGATCGAGGGTCTCGGCCGCAATCTGGCGTAGCGCCTCGATTCCGGGAGGCTCCGGAAACTTGCTCACCTGCGTCAGGCGCGTGTCAGGTCACGGGCGAGTCTCGCCACGGTCTCGATCGCCCGGCCCGATAGCAGCCATTCGCGAGGGCTCAATGGAGAGGCGTCACTTTCGGACTGCAGTTCAGGATCGGGTAGCAGGAACCAATCGACCACATCCAATGGGAAGAGATCCGACGGAAGCGCCTTCAGGACCTGCGCGAGACCCGGGATGACGAGGCGGCGCTCGAACTGAAAGCGCGGCAGGCGCCAGCTTCCCCCGTATTCCAGGCCAAAGAGGGATCTCTCGCGCAGCCTCTGGCGCACTCGGCTCACGTCCACACGCAAGAGCTTGGCGGCCTCGGCCGCCGACAGGCTTTCCTCAAGTAGCGCCATGTACTGCGCCTGGCTGCCTATGAGTGGGTCGTTATCGGCACCGACAATGACATGATCCTTGAGGGCGCAGACGCTGCGCAAAGCGTCAAGCTCGGCAATCGGGAGCTCCGCGGCGTTGTGGCGACCGGGACGCCGGGTAGTCGCTGTGGTCAGAGGGTGATTGCGCGCCAGCGCAAGCTTGGCAGCTGCATACCATTTGGCGAGCGAACGCCTTTCCGCCGCGTTGTCGCCCGGCACAAAATCCGGGCCATCCGAGGAGAGAGTCGCGGAGTGCTCAGCCATATGCTCCTCTTCACACATACGCGAGAATTCTCGGTCATGTATTAGCAGGAGAACTCGGGAGAGACATCAACTTGTGCCCGATGTGCAAATTCCTGTGCCGAGAACGTGTCGCGCTCAGACTGGGTGCACCGTAATGGTGCCTTGGTAGGCCTGGGGAGGGGGCTGGAAGGCGCTGCACGTTGTTGAATTATAAGAGCCTAGAGTGCTCGGTCGCTGCTTTTCAATCCGCTGGTCAACGGTTCGAATCCGTCACGCCCACCATCGTCCCTGACATCGCGAACGCTTACAGGACGTGCGTAGGGTCCCGATGGATTGCGGCCAGGAGCCTTTGGCCAGTCCGGCCGGCTCGCGCCGGTCTTGCTCCCGATTGCGCAACGTCCCCACCTCTACATGGAGCTGGGCGGCGAACTTTGACTGGCTCAAACCGAGCTTGGAGCGCAGCTCCTGGATGGCGATAGGCTCGAGGTGGAATTCTCGGCCGTGCGCCCGCTCGCCCCGGGTGATCTCATTCATCTGAGTCATGCTCTCGACAAGCGCAGACCGCCCCCCTTGCAGCCGGCCAATCACTGGGCGATGTGCCAGGAAATTACGCAAACGGACAATCCCTATAGGGATTCAGACACGGTGAGCGGCTCTCTCGTACGGTGCTTCTTGAACGGTGCAGCAATTAGGTGCACCTTCGACTCCAACTGACGAGTGCCGGGTAAAAAAAAAGCAGCCTCGACAGCGCACCATGCTGCGCAGTCGGTCTGCCGGGTATCTGCGGTGAGCGCCCGGGCGGCTTCGCTCGTTCGCTCTGGGGGTATACAGCGATATGAGATCGAACCAAGTCCTGTCGCGGACCGTCGCGGCCATCCTGGCGGCAGCCGCCGTGCATAGCGTCCCGGCGGCAAGTGCCGGCACGGTCCCACCCGTGGTCAGCGCTGCGCATCTGCAGGAGGTTATCGTCACGGCAACGCGTCGCGCCGAGAATCTGCAGAACGTTCCCATCGCGATTCAGGCTCTGACGGCACGAACGTTGCGGCACCTAAACGTGCATACGCTGTCGGGCTATCTCAGTTACCTGCCAAATGTCACCACCGCAAGCATGGGCCCTGGCCAGGACATGATATTCATGCGCGGATTGAGTACCACGAACGCTGGCACCCAAGGGGAAGACTCGGTCGGAGACTTTCCGAACGTCGGAACTTATCTCGATGGTCAGTCGTTGATGCTGCCGGCGCGAAATCTCGATGTCTATGCGGTGGATCTGCAGCGCATCGAGGTGGACGAGGGGCCCCAGGGAACGCTTTTCGGCGCGGGCGCAGAGGCGGGCGCCATTCGCTACATCACGAACAAGCCCAGGTTGAATACGCTCTCTGTAGATGTCAACGCAGGCTATGGAATCACCGCGCATGGTGGTCCGAATAGCAACGTGAACGCGGTGTTCAATCTGCCTCTCATCAGGGACCGGTTGGCGGCCCGCCTGGTGTTCTTTACCGATGATCGTGGTGGCTACATCAATAATCTGCCCGCTACCTTTGCGCGCGGTAGCACGGACCTCGGCATCGCGGCGGCCAATGGTGGCGTCGTCCCGACGAACAGCGTTGCGATAAACAATTATCAGATCGCGGCGCGGCACATCAATCCGCTGACTTATAAGGGTATTCGCGCTGAGGTGCTCTACAAGATCAACGACAACTGGAACGTCCTGCTCTCGCAGATGTTCCAGAACATGGATGCACAGGGCGTTTTCTACCAGATGCCGTATGGTACCGAAGGCGCAAAAGTGAATGACGCGACGGGCGTACCTGTGGGCTCGGTTCCGCTGCCATCGTTGTCCGTCAATCTGTTCAATCCGTCTTTCGACAAGGACCGATTCGAGAACACAGCGCTCACGGTGCATGGCGAGGCCGGTCCGCTGAGTCTCGTCTACTCCGGATCCTATCTCGATCGCAATGTCGATCAGGTTCAGGATTACACGAATTACGCCCGCGGTCGCTACGGCTATTACTACCAGTGCACGGGTGTCTCCTATAGCGCGACTGCCGGAAACGCAAACGCCACCTGCTACTCGCCGAGCGCCGTCTGGCGCGAGAGCGTGCGCAACACCGATCTGCAGCAGGAACTGCGCGTGAGCACTCCGAATTCGTGGCGGCTGCGGGCAATCGCAGGACTGTTCTATCAGGACCTCAACATCTTCGACGACACTGCGTGGCAGTACAAAAGTGTGCCGGACTGCGCGCCGAGCGGGCCGACCTCAAATTGCTTCCTGCCCGTGCAGCCCTGGCCGAATGTGCCGGCAGTAGTGCCGGGCGTGCGTAATTCGAGCACCGCCTTCTTCGATGATTTCAAGCGGGTATTCATCCAGAAGGCCGCCTACATTTCGACCAGCTTCGACATCATTCCGCATACACTGACGATCACCGGTGGCATGCGCTATTTCGACATGTACAGCTCGGAGATCGGCGGTGATGTTGGCAGTTTCGGCTGCAAGCAGTCGACGCCGACGACCTATTTTGGGCCCTGTCTGGGCTCAAACGGCACCAATTTCGCAAATCAAAACCACACCTTGGTGGAAACTGGACATCTGGGAAGGGCGAGCCTGAGCTGGCACATCACGCCGGATGTGATGATGTACTACACGTACTCACAAGGCTTCCGTCCGGGCGGATTCAACCGCGGCACATCCCCGGAACTTCCCGATCAGAACGGCGTGCCGCAATTCTTCACGCCGATCAATTACACATCGGACATCCTGACCAATAATGAACTCGGCTGGAAGGCGACGCTGTTCGACGGCAAGATGCGCATCAACGGCGCTGTATATCAGGAGAGCTGGAATCACGTGCAGACGGAGTTTTTCTGCCCGCAGTGCGGCTTCGGAAACCTGACATTCTTCACGAATGGGCCGCACTACCGCCTGAGGGGCATAGAGATGCAGATCGCGGCGCGGCCGATGGCAGGTCTCACGGTCGAGGGCTCATTTGCGCTCAATAGTGGTGAGCAGATCAACTCACCGGCGCTGATCGACAACAACCCGGCGAGCGCGAATTACGGCAAGCCGATCACTACACGCTATGTCGGTGGCGTCGCGGTTCCGGTTCGCAATCCATTCGGACCGCGCGGCGGAAATCTCGCGCTGTCCCCGCCATTCAAAGCGAATCTACGTGTGCGCTACGAGCGGCCGGTGGGCTCGTACCTGGCGTTCGTGCAGGCGGGATTCCAGCACTCGGCGGCATCAATTTCCTCGACGGCATATTTCTCGGGGTTTCCACTACCGTCGTGGACGACATACAACGCATCGGTCGGCGTCTCGAAAGACAGCTGGACGGTCTCGCTCATCGGCACCAATCTCACGAATGTGGACAAGAGTCTGTTTACGACCGACACGCAGTTCACGCTGACGCAGACGCCCATGCGTCCAAGGGTGCTTGAGCTGACGTTCAGCTATCACTTCGAGCGGCACGAGTGAGTCGAGCGGAAAGATGAGCTTCGCGCGCTGCGGCAAGGTGGCAGCCCTGCTGCAGCGTGCGAGGCAAGAGCGTCCCAGTTGATCGATATGTTTGCTTCCGACGGCCACTTGGCGTTAGCTCCGCGCAGTGGATCGAAGCGCAGGTGTATGGGCTGCGGAGTAATCCACGTTTTTCGACGCGTGAGGTAGAAATCCGCGATGCGGCGTGACACACCGGGATGCGCGGTGATCCGCTTGGGCCGGCCGACCGTGCAGTTGTGAATGACCTCGTGGCGAGCTTGGTCTGTGGGCGGCAGAGCATCTGAGCGGATCAATTTGCAGACCGGGAATCGACTGAGTGGGCTGGACGCTATCGCAACCGCAGTCGTCCTCGAGTTCGCAGAGGATCACATCGATCACAGGACAGCAGACGGACAGCCTGATCGCGGTCGCCGCGGGCTGCGGCTGGCCGTTGGCGGGTGTGTCGGTGCTACGAAGCCCGTTGGGGCAGAGTGGGTTGACTGTAGCAGTCTCGGTGTCCGTAGATCTCGGCGCGGTCACCTAGCGCCTGGGGCGGCCGAGGCGATTGGGAAGTTCGACGGAGCGAATTGCCGCCTGATCGTGTGCGTCGGGACGATCGCAATGACCGTCGGGGTGTTGGACTTCAGATGCTCGGGGCGTCCGGGTGCAGTCCCGCCGCTGTTCACAAACCTGGGGGCCATTTGCCCGGTCTTTGGCGCGCCAGCAATCGCACGATCTTGGTGGCGATGGCTATCGGGTTGTGCGTCGTCGTGAGGGTCGGCATGAGCTGCTCCTCACGGGATAGGCGGGTAGTGCCTGGATGCGGATGTACTCCGGTCCCTTGGGGGTCAGTCATTTGGAAAGTTCTGGCGCCGGGAGCGGGATAAGGCGAGTGGGTCGGGTGATCGCAGCGGATACACATTTCAGGATGCGGGCGTCGGCATGGCGACAAGACCGTCCGTTCCGTGCTTACTCTGCGATCAGGACGCGTGCACGGGATTTACTTGGAGTGCATGGCGGCTCCATGTCGGCGTGACTGCGGACGATATCGTGCGGCGCACCGGGTGAGCGGCGACACGCTCTGAACTGGCCGCCGCGTGAGTTCGATGCCGGCGCAAGCGTGACAGTCCCGAGTCCCCTCAGGTCGGCCGTGACCGACAGGGAGGGACTCGCGACTGCACGGTGCGTCTGGTCAGGCTTGCGGCGATTCGCTCGTGGCCAGGGAGTGCGACGCTAGCGTACCGATGTGATGGCGTCCCTTGGCCGCATACCACCACAGGCCGGCGCCGAGAATGATGCCGATGTAGACGAATGCGCCCCACGTGTTGTACCAGGGTGCGCCATAGACGGCCTTGCGGGGCCAGGCGAGATTGAGCGCCATGCCGGCGCCCCACAGCACGGCGATGACGTTGACCAGCAGACCCCACCGTCCCATGGTGAAATAGCCATTCGTCGCCAGATCCGCCGGCGGCCAGTGGCCGCTCAGACGCTTGCGCAGCAAGGGCACTGTCACCATCAGGTAGGACAAATAGATCATGATCACGGCGATCGAGGTGAGCACCGTGAAAATCTTCGGCTGTCCGATGTTGAGCACAAGGATCAGCTCGGCGATGACGCCAATCACGACCGCAGGCACGATTGGAGTCTGCGTCTGTGAGTTCACGGATGCGAGCTTCTCGCCGAACGGCAGAGCATTATCGCGCGCCATCGCGAACGTGAGACGTATGGCTGCAGTGTGCACTGCCAGTGAGCATACCGTGACGGCGACGACGATGCAGACCAGGAAGATCTTGCCGAGAGGGCCCCACATTACTTGTTCGATGATGTACTGCAGTCCGCCGCCACCGGTACCGATTTCCGGGTCGTGCAGATTGGGGGCGGCCAGGATTGCGAACAGCAGGATTGCGCCGCCAATCACGAAAGAGGCCAGGATGGCACGCAGAATTGCGCGCGGAGCGGTGCGTCGCGGCTCAAATGTCTCCTCGCCGAGCGAACTGGCGGTATCGAAGCCGTACATGACGTAGCCGGAGGCGAGCGAGGCGACCAGGAAGTCGCTGAGGAAACCCCAGCTCTTGCCGGCTCCGTAGCCGTTGGTGGAGAAAAAGACTTCGGGCCCGCGTTTGAGGTGAACCGCGAGCAAGATGGCGATGAGGCAGGCGGCGATTAGCTCAATGAACACCCCGGCGCTGTTGATCATCGCCATCAGTCGAACCCCGAGCGCATTGACCACCGTGGTGAAGACGATCAAGACTGTGCCGAGAATGACCGCATTGGTCGCGAAATCGTAGGGGCCGCTGCCATTACCGACGATTTGAAAGCCACTCCACAGCCGCGGCAGGTTGAGCTGCAATGCGAGCACCACTGCGGAGAGGGTGACGATCGAGGCGGTGAGCATCAGCCAGCCCGAGGACCAGCCGACGATCCGGCTGCCGAGAATCTTGGACCAGTTGTACACCGACCCTGCCACAGGGTATTTGGCCGACAGCTCCATGAAGCACAGCGCAACGGCCAGCTGCCCTAGAAACACCAACGGCCAGGACCAAAGATAGGCCGGTCCGGCGGTGCCGAAGCCGAAGTAGAACAGCTGGAAGGTGCCGGTGAGAATCGAGATGTAACTGACGCCGGCGGCGAAGCTGCCGAAAGCCCCGATGCTGCGAGCGAGCGATTCCTTGTAACCGAAATGCTCCATGCCGCTGTCGGCGCCTGATGGGGTGCCGGTTTTCGAATCAGTGTTCAAAGTGGCCTCTCGCGGGCAATTGCCCGGCAATCATGCGGATGCCGGCCGCAGGCTTTCGAGCACCAGGGCGCCGGTTCCATTGAATAATTACGACATCCCAATCGGAGCCAGGATTCGCGTAGCTTGTAACACGGCGGCTCGCGGTGAGTCCATGCGCCCGACGGCGTGCTGAGTGCGACGAGGAGGAGACGGTTCGCTGCGTATGCGCCGCTCGGCCGGGCACTCACCAACTTGTTGCCCGAGCCGCGCAGGCGCTGCAGACCTGTCTCGCCCGATTGGTTGTGCGGCCCGCCCTTGCACTAGGGCAGGGTGAGACAACTCTGTACCAGGGCGACCCACAGCTGAATGCCTTGCGCGAGCACCACATCGTTGAAATCGTAACGGGGCGAGTGCAGCCCGGGGTTTTCCCCCTCGCGGGCGGCGCCCAGCCACAGGTAGCAGCCCGGCACTGCCTGAAGCATGTAGGCAAAGTCCTCCGATGCCATGCTCGGAGGAGCCTCCCGCATCTGCATGCCGATGCCGGCACCGATCTCGCGCACGAATCGGGCAGCTGCGGGGTCGTTGATGGTGGCCGGAAAGCGCCTTTGGTACTGAATCTCGGCGCTGCAGCCCAATGCTTCGGCGAGCGCGCGCGAGATCCGGGGCAACCGCTCGGCGATCAGATCACCGACCGCAGCCTCATACCAGCGAGTACTGCCGCGAATGCGGCAGGTATCGGGAATGACGTTCCAAGTGTCCCCCGCCTGAATCTGCGTGACGGAGACGACGGCCGAGTGCAGCGGATCGAGATTGCGGCTGACGATGCTCTGCAGCGCACCGACGAGCTGCGCGGCGGCGAGAATCGGATCGGCGCCTTGATGCGGCATGGCACCGTGGCAGCCGCGGCCCCGAACCTCGATCTCGAAGGTGTCGAGCGCAGCCATCATGGCGCCATCGAGCGCGACACCGACGCCGGCCGGCAGCGCCGGCCAGTTGTGCAAGGCATAGATGCGCTCGCACGGAAACAATTTGAACAGGCCGTCCTCGACCATCCTGCGCCCGCCGCCTTCATTTTCCTCGGCGGGTTGGAAGATGAAGTGCACGGTTCCGTCGAGGCCGGGCAGCTGTGCGCAAAGGGCGGCTGCGGCGAGTGCCATGGCGGTATGCCCATCGTGTCCGCAGGCGTGCATGATGCCCGGGGCGCTCGAGGCGTGATCGACGCCGCTGGTCTCGCGAATCGGCAGCGCGTCCATATCCGCGCGGATGCCGATGCTGCGCCGGCTCGTGCCGCGACTGAGCGTGCCGACCACCCCTGTACCGCCGAGGCCGCGGTGTACCTGTAGGCCGAATTGAGCGAGCTGGCGTGCGACGAACTCCGCGGTTCGGTGTTCGGCGTAGGCCAGCTCAGGGTGCCGATGCAGATCGCGCCGCCACCCGGTGGCTTGGGCGAGCAGCTCACCGGAGAGGGTTCCCGCAGATCTCTGTGGTGACAAGGCCGTTTCCTCCAGAATCGCTGCGGCACGAGCGGATGGCGTTGGTGCGATGTGCGCCCGGCGCTCACTGGTGCGAGTCGCCCCCATCAGACGGTCCGCGAGGGTGGGTTCGGCACAGTGTACTGTGCTGGTGCTCCGGCGTGGGGGCTCGCGGTTGTCAACCCGCAGACGGGGGGTCGAGACGCATCGGGACCGACACTCCGCCGAGGCGCATCAGGCTCGCGCCGCTCACCTTGAAGCCGAAGTGCTCGTACACCGGTACGGCATTGAGGCTCGCGTGCACGGTGAAGGACCCGTGGTGGCCTGAGCGGTACGCCCGGTCGCGCAGGCATTCCCACAGCCGCCGCCCCAGACCGTGCCCCTGGCAGCTCGAGTGCACGAAGAGATGAAACAGCAGACCGTCGCTGCGCAGGGCTGCAGCGCCCGCGAGCGGCTGCCCCTCGGAGGCCGCCACGAGGTAGGTCATGTCGGCGCGTCCGATCAGCGTGCGAATGGCCGGTTCGCTGATGGTAGCGAAGAAGGCAGCTGCCTCTTCGGCGGTGGGCGAGAGCAGATAGATCTCACTGAAGTGGCTGATCAGCGCGCTGACGGCGCCGGCATCCTCGGGGGTGGCGAGGCGGATGTGCGGCTCGACCGGAGTCACGGTCTCTCAGTGGACGTTGCGGATGGCGCTCGGCGCGAACCACTATAGCAGAAGGTGCTGATCGGCAGGGTCGCATGCCGAGCGGGCGGTTCCCAGAAAAAGAAAGCGCCCGGGAGGAGAGTGTCCCCGCCGGGCGCGAACGAGCGTTCTGCTGTTACTGCTGATCGGTCGAGGCGATGAAAGCGGCCACGTTGTCGTGCAGCTGCTTCAGCGCCGGCACGTGCACATACACCATGTGCCCGGACATGTAGTAATGGTACTGGATGTTTGCCTGCAGCTTGCGCGGCATCGGCAGATGCTGCATTTCGTACATGCCCTCGAAGAACGGCGTAGCGAGGTCGAAGTAACCACCATTCAGCATGACCTTAAGGTTGGGGTCCTGCTTCATTGCATTGGCGAGGTCGGGTATCACATTGAGTGCCTGAGGGAACCCGAAGCTCGCCCCGGGCGGGCGATGCGTGAAATCCCACGTGCGCCACAGCGGAATTTCCGGCAGATACTTCATGCTGTCGCCGTAGTGCAGGTCCTCTCGCACGTAGGAGTTGAACGCTGCGACGTAAGCGGAGCTGATGGCCGAGGACTGCGGATCGTACTCGGCGCGCTCGCTGAGTGGGTTGAGCGAGGGACCGGAGAATCGGGTATCGAGCCGCCCCGTGGTTTCATCCCGGGTGGCGAGCAGCTCGTGCTCGAACTGACCGCCGTCGATGCGCAGATTCGCCTTCTCGATGTACGAGACCGGCAGACCGGTGTACTCGTGCAGTTTGGCAGCAACCGCATCGAAGTCCGCCGAACTCAGCTGCGAGCCTGCCCGCAGCGCCTGGGCGTACTGGGTCAGCGCGAAGTGCTCGACCTGGGTGAGCAGCGGCTTCAGCGGTTGCGAGCTGTCGGGCAGCATGTGGTGATACCACGCGGTGGCCGTCATGCTCGGTAGCGCCAGTTCGTACGATATGTCGATGCCCGGGTCGAACTGCGCAAGTCCGGTGGAGTTGTCGTAGTTGAGGATCTGCGAGAGCAGAATCACACCGTTGAAGTCGATGTTGTCGTCCGTCGTGAGGACGTTGATTAGGTTCGCCGAGCGCGGCGTGCCGTAACTTTCCCCGAACAGGTATTTTGGCGAATTCCACCGGCCGTACTTCGACAGGAACTGCATGATGAATTCAGAGAACGCATGCACGTCCTGGTCGGCGCCGAAGAAGTGTTTGGCGGCATCCGCGCCGCGCACCCGGCCGAACCCGGTACCGGGTGCATCGACGAACACCAGATCGCTGGCATCGAGCAGGCTGTAGTGGTTGTCGACCAGCTGGTAGGGCGCCGGTGGGGTGTGCGTGTGGTCGCTGGTGACGACGCGGCGAGGCCCGAATGCGCCCATGTGCAGCCACACCGAAGAGGAACCCGGTCCCCCGTTGTAGAGGAAGGTGATAGGGCGCTTGCTGGGATTGGCGCCGTCCTTGAAATACGCGACGTAGAACATCGACGCCTCAGGCGGCACCGACTTTGCTTGGCCCGCAGCGGGCTGTCCCGGTCCGTAGGCATCCGTGGCATCGTTCCAGCCGGCGGCGTGCACCACGATCATGCCCGCCACGGCGTGGTAGTGGATGGTCTTGCCTTCAACCGTCACCGTTCCCTCAGTGGTGCTGGTGACGGTGCGGAAGTAGGGGTTGTTGTGGGTGGGCTGCCCGGCAGGTTGCGCCGCGCCCGCCAGCGCCGGCACTGCCACCAGTGTTAGCGTCAGCGCCGAGACGGCCGCCAGCGCGCGGCCGGCTTGCCGCAGGATTCCGATTCGCACAGTTGCGCTCATGGTCAGCCTCCTGAAACGTTGTCGGTCTTACGGATGAAGGCCGCAATGTTGGCGTGCAGCTGCTTCAGAGCGGGAATGTTCACGTAGATCATGTGCCCCGACTTGTAATAATGGTAGGAAATATTTGACTGCAGGTTCGCCGGGATCTGCAGATGATGCATCTCGTACATTCCCTCGAAGAAGGGGGTGGCGAGATCGAAGTAGCCGCCGTTCAACATGACCTTCAGCAGCGGGTCGTACTTCATCGCCGTGGCGAGGTCCGGCATCACATTGGTGGCGATCGGTACTGCAATCGGCGCACCGGGCGGGCGATGCTTGAAGTCCCAGTGCGTCGAGATCACCGGCAGGTAGCGCAGGTTCGTCCGGTAGTGCAGGTCCTTGCTCGCGTAAGCGTTGAATGCACTCACGTACGCGGAGCTGATGGCTGCGGACTGCGGATCATAGAAAGCCGTGCGACTCAGCGGATCCATGGACGGACCCTGGAAACGCGAGTCGAGCCGGCCGGTCGTCATGTCGTCGTCGCTCAGCAATTCGTGCTCGAATTCCGGGCCGCTCACCTGCAGGTTCGCCTTCAGCAGGTACGATACCGGCAGGCCGATGTACTGGTGCATCTGCTCGGCGATGCTCTGGCGCGTGCTCGTCGGCAGACTCGCGCCTTGGGCCAGCGCATCGGCATACGGTCCCATGGCGAACTGCTCGACCTGCTGCAGGAACGGGCGCAGTTTCGCGGGCCTGGAGGTCAGCGCATGGTGATACCAGGCGGTGGCAGCCATGCTCGGCAGCGCCAGCTCATAGGGCAACTCGACGCCGGGGTTGCTGCCCGGTGCATCGGCGTTCAGCGCGAAGTTCAGAATCTGCGAGAGCAGAATTACGCCGTTGAAATCGACGTTGCGATCGAGAGACAGATCCTTGATCAGTACCGCCGAGCGCGGCGTCCCGTAGCTTTCGCCGAGCAGGTACTTCGGGGAGTTCCAGCGCTGATAGCGCGTCAGGAACTGGGTGATGAACGAGGCAAAGGCGTGCGCGTCGGGATCAACGCCATAGAATGCCTTGGCAGCATCCTTGCCTTCTATGCGGCTGTAGCCGGTACCCGGCGCGTCGATGAACACCAGGTCCGTGGCGTCGAGCAGGCTGTATTTGTTCTTGATGATGCCGTAGGGGGCAGCCGGGGTATGCGTGTCGTTATTGGTCACAACGCGCACCGGGCCGAATGCGCCCATGTGCAGCCATACGGTCGAGGAGCCCGGGCCGCCGTTGTAGAGGAACGTGATCGGCCGATCATGCGCGGGCACGCCACGCTTGAAATACGCCACGTAAAACACCGACGCCGCTGGCGGGCCGTTCGCTGTGCCGAGTGCGTCTTTGCCGACAGCCGGGGTGGCTGCGTCGTTCCAGCCCTTGGGGTGAACGATGAGTGTCCCGGCCACCGCCTCGTAGGCGATCTTGTGGCCACCGACCGTCACCGTGCCGTAGCTTTTGACGGCCTGCGGCGTAAACAATGCGGATGCCGCCGCCGCGGAGGGCGGGGGCGGGGTCTTGTGGCCAGCGGCGAACGCGGGCGTGACACAAGCCTCGCACGCGGCCAAAGAGAGAACTGCCGCGAGTGCAACAACGGGCTTCATTCGGGTGCTCCTCCAGCGCTCGGGCTCGATATTTGGTGAACTGATTCGTGGGGCCGAGCAGCCCATATGATGCCGCATCCGTCTCGGCACGGGGCGCAAGCCGGCCGCTGCGAGGGGCGCTTTTGCGGCGAACGCCCCGTCGGCCGCGACGAAACGAGCAGATCGGCATCGCCTCGCGCACCCTGCCGAGGGCTGAGAGGCGATGGGCCGACTCCCGATCCATGCCCTCGGCAGGCGTGCCCCGAGCCTGGTCGGCGCCTCGGCGGCGTTCGGAGGGGTCGACTTGTTCCGGCACCAGGACCGCGCTAGCGTCCGCGCATGATCAAACTGCTTCTGTGGTTGCTGCTGTTCGTGCTCTGCTGGCCAATTGCCGTGCTGGCGCTGCTGCTCTGGCCGTTGGTGTGGCTGCTGTTGCTGCCGCTGCGCCTCGTCGGCATCGTGGTCGATGGCGTCTTTGAGTTCTTGCGCGCGCTGGTCATGCTGCCGGCCCGGTTGCTGAGGGGGCGGCCCTAGGGCCAGTGCATCCGGGCATGCCGGGCGAAGGCCAAGGTACTGCCGCCGGATCTGCGGGGGCTCCGAGCAGCCGCAGCACGGCGTGGTGCGGGTGAGTTGCGCGCAGCGCATCGGCGCCGCGTCTCGATGCGGAGCGTGACCGCTGTGCGGCGATCGAATCGGCGACACTCGCCCTGTCCCGCTGCGCGTTGGACGCACGCGGCGCGGCCCGGTTAGACTGATCGACATCCCTCGTCGATGACCACTTTATCCATGCAATACCTGTTTGCTCCGCCCCCCCTCGTCAGCGCTGCGGTATGCGGTACGAACGCACGTTTCCCTGTGCATCGCATCTACTGCGTCGGCTCGAACTATCTGGCCCACGCCCAGGAGATGGGCCGTAGTGGCCGCGAGCCGCCGGTGTTTTTTCTCAAGCCCGCCGATGCGCTGCTGCCGGTGCAGTCCGGGGAGATCGGTGTGATGGCCTATCCGAGCCTGACGCACAACCTGCACCACGAGGTGGAGCTCGTCGTCGCGATCGGCACCGGTGGTCGTGACATTGAGGTCGCCGGTGCGCTCGAGCACGTGTTTGGCTACGCGGTGGGACTCGACATGACGCGCCGGGATTTGCAGGCCGAGATGAAAAAGCGCTCCGCGCCGTGGTGCATCGGTAAGGGATTCGATCAGTCCGCACCGCTCGGTCCGATCACCCCGCGTGCGCAGGCGAGCGACATCCTCGCCGGCGAGATTGCTCTGCACCTCAATGGGGCCGAGCGTCAGCGCAGCGCCGTGAGCCAGATGATCTGGAGCGTGCCGGAAATCATCGCGCACCTCTCGGCGGCCTGGACACTCGTGCCGGGCGATTTGATTTTCACCGGCACGCCTGCCGGGGTCGGTCCGGTCGAGCGCGGCGAGTTGATGGAGGCGAGCTGCAGCGGTCTCGAGCCGCTGCGCGTGCGGGTAAGCTGAGCTCGCCGGATTTCACAGCCGCTCGATCAGCAGCGCGATCCCCTGCCCGACGCCAATGCACATCGTGCACAGCGCGCGCTTGCCGCCGGCGGCTTCGAGTTGGCTGAGCGCGGTGGCTACCAGGCGCGCACCACTGGCGCCGAGCGGATGCCCGATGGCGATGGCACCGCCGTTCGGGTTCACCTGCTCGGCATCGTCCGGCAGGCCGAGCTCGCGCAGCACGGCGAGCGATTGCGCCGCGAACGCCTCGTTGAGTTCGATGACATCGAGTGCGGCGAGTGACAAGCCGGTGCGCTCGAGGAGCTTGCGCGTCGCCGGCGCCGGCCCTATGCCCATGATCCGCGGCGGCACGCCGGCGACGGCGCTGCCGAGTACTCGGGCACGCGGTGTCAGGCCATAGCGCACGGCGGCAGCCTCGCTGGCGAGGAGCACCGCGGCCGCTCCGTCGTTGATGCCCGAGGCGTTGCCGGCGGTGACCGATCCATCCGGGCGCACGATGCCTTTGAGCTTGCCGAGCGCTTCGAGCGAGGTGTCGGGCCGCGGATGCTCATCCTGTTCGATGCGTTGCGGCGGGTGTTTCGCACGCGCCGTGCTGACCGGCACGATTTCCCGGGCGAAGAATCCGCGTGTCATGGCGCGCACGTAGCGTTGCTGGCTGCGCAGTGCGAACGCGTCCTGATCGGCTCGTGAGATGGCGCGTTCGGCCACCAGGTTCTCGGCGGTCTCGGCCATCGAATCAATTCCGAAGCGGCTGCGGATCAGCGGGTTGACGAAGCGCCAGCCGAGGGTGGTGTCCTCGAGTGTGGCGCTGCGCTCAAACGCGTGCGCGGCCTTGCTCAGGACGAAGGGCGCGCGGGTCATGCTCTCGACGCCGCCGGCGATCATCAGCTGCGCCTCGCCGGCGGCAATGGTGCGCGCCGCAATCGCAATCGCATCGAGGCTCGAGCCGCACAGCCGGTTGACGGTCGAGGCGGGGACGGATTCGGGCAGCCCGGCGAGCAGCACCGCCATGCGCGCGACGTTGCGGTTGTCCTCGCCAGCCTGATTGGCGCACCCGAGGTACACATCATCGAGCCGCGCCCAGTCCACCTCGGGATGGCGCTCAAGCAGCGCGCGCAGCGGAATTGCCGCCAGATCGTCGGTGCGCACGCCCGCGAGCACCCCGCCGTAGCGGCCAAACGGCGTGCGGATGGCATCGCAGATGAGTGCCTGAGTCATTAGTGGCATCCAACTATTTGAAATTAAAGGACTCTTAAAGTACTGCATCCACACCGGTTTGACCACGGTGCGCGCTGCGGGATTCCCGGGCTTCGGGGCGCAACGGGCCTCGATAGAATAGCTGCCTCACCGCAAACCAGGCGTGCGCATGCCGACGTTCAAAGCCCTCCGAGTCCACCAGAGTCCGCACGGCCCGACGGCGACGCTGGAGTCGATTTCGCTCGAGCAGTTAAACCCCGGCGCGGTGCGTGTGCGCGTGGCGTACTCCGGGCTCAATTATAAGGACGCCCTTGCCATTACCGGCCGCGGTACGATCATGCGTGGCTATCCGCGAGTGGCCGGGATCGATCTGTCCGGGGTCGTCGAGGCGAGCGAGGATCCAGCCTTCCAACCCGGCGACCGCGTGCTCGCCACGGGCGCCGGTCTCGGTGAGTGGCTCGATGGTGGTCTCGCCGAATACGCGCAGCTGCCCGCCGATGCGCTCGTGCCGCTGCCTGCCGGGCTGACGCTGTGCGAGGCGATGGCGCTCGGCACCGCTGGGTTCACCGCAGCGCTTGCCCTGCGGCGGCTGCTCGAGAATCATCAGTCGCCCGAGCAGGGTCCGATCGCCGTCACCGGCGCGAGCGGCGGGGTCGGCAGCATTGCGCTGATGCTGCTGAAGCAGGCGGGCTTTCGCACCGCCGCGATCACTGGCAAGCCCGAAGCGGCGCCCCAGCTGGAGGAACTCGGTGCCGATGAGGTGATCGACCGTGCGCAACTCGACTTCGGCTCCAAACCGCTCGAGAAGGCCGTGTGGGGCGGGGCGGTGGATAACCTCGGCGGGGAAGTGCTGAGCTACCTCACGCGCACCGTCAAACCCTGGGGCAACATCGCGTGTATCGGGCTGGCGCACTCCGCAGCGCTCAACACCACGGTCATGCCGCTGATTCTGCGTGGGGTGAGTCTGCTCGGCATCCACTCCGTACAGGTGCCCCGCGAGTGGCGTTTGGCGTTGTGGCAGCAGCTGGCAGGCCCCTGGCGGCCGCAGCGCATCGAGCCGCGCGTAGTGCGCGAAATCATCTCTCTGGAGCAGGTCGCGCAGGCGGCGCGCGAACTGATCGCCGGGCAGGCGCGCGGGCGCTACGTGGTGCGGCTCGCCGCAGAGATCTGATCAGGGTGCCTGCGGGCACCGGGGAGCGAGACATGAACCGAGAAGTGGACGTCCAGGGCACCGGCACAGTGCCGCAGGTCGGCACAGTCGACCCCGAGCGGCGCAACTCCCCCTGGCAAAGCGATCCGCAGGAGTCGTTCGAGCTGCTGCGCGAGCAGGTCGGGGATGAAGCCGACGGCTGCTACTTCAACGACGTGCGCTATCGAGACGGGGCGCAGGTGCTCAGCGGATGCACCGCTCTGAAGTGTGAGCGCGGCATCTGGGTCGAGCTCAGCGAGCGGCGAGTCTGAAAGCCGCAGCCTCGCTCGCGCAGCGCGGCGCCCGCCGCTATGCTTGCGCGCCGGGCGCCGCAGCGTGGCGCGTGTTGCAGCGAAAGCAGGTCATGCAGGCAAGCAGTGCGTGGGCAGTGACGGTCCCGGGGTGCCGGGGAGCCGGGTACGGCGTGTCGAGCGCGGCGGGCGCGCTGCCCGTGCTCGCTCGCTGAGCACGCGGCCGATGACCTCAAGGGAACGAGCCGTGACGAAGGGCGCGCACGGGGAGCGACTCAACACCCGGGCCGCCGGGGTGATCGCACTCGCGGTGCTCATGAGCCGCATTCTCGGCATGGTGCGCCTGCAGGTGTTTGCCGCGCTGTTTGGCGCGGGCCGGCTGATGGATGTGTTTTTCATCGCGTTTCGCATTCCGAATCTGCTGCGCGACATGGTGGGCGAGGGCGCTCTGTCGACGGCCTTCGTCACCACCTTCAGCAAGACGATCGCGCGCGAGGGCGATCAGTCCGCCTGGCGGCTGGCAAACAAGGTCGTCACGCTGACGGCCGTGGGGGTCAGTGCCCTGGTGGTGCTCGGCATCGTGGTGGCCCCGTGGCTCGTGGCGCTGCTCGGCTGGGGCTTCGACCCGGCCAAGGCGGCGCTCACTGTCGAGCTGACGCGGGTCATGTATCCGTTCATCCTGATCGTCTCGCTCGCCGCGCTCGTGATGGGCATGCTCAACGCGCGCAACGTATTTGGCGTTCCGGCGCTGGCTTCCACCTTTTTCAATCTCGGCTTCATCATCACCGGGGCGGGCGTGGGCTGGTGGCTCGATCCGCACTTCGGGCCGAAGGCGGTGCTCGGGCTGGCAATCGGGGTGTTGGTCGGCGGAGTGCTGCAGCTCGGCGTGCAGATTCCATCGTTGCTGCGCTTCGGCTATCGCTATCGGCCCGATTTCCGCTGGCGCGACCCGGGCGTCAAAGCCATGCTGCTGATCATGGGGCCATCGGTGATCGCCGCGAGCACCGTGCAGGTGAACGTGGTGGTGAACTCCGCGTTCGCCTCGACGCTCGGCAATGGGCCGATTTCATGGCTGGGATATGCCTTTCGTCTGATGCAATTTCCGATCGGGATGTTCGGAGTGGCCCTCGGCACCGTCTCGCTGCCGATGCTCTCGCGACTGGCGGTTGCGGGGGATCTCGAGCGGTTGCGCAGCGAGCTCGCCCGTGGACTGCGCATGGTGTTTTTCCTGACGGTGCCGGCGGCCATCGGGCTGATCGTGCTCGCCGGACCGATCGTCTCGGTGCTCTACCAACACGGGCGGTTCACCGCTTATGAGGCTCACCAGACGGCTGGCGCACTGCGCTTTTACTCGCTGGGGCTGTGCGGCTATGCGGCACTGAAGGTGCTGGTGAATGCGTTTTATGCGGTCGACCGGCGTCGCACCCCGATGGTGGTCAGTCTCAGTGCCATGGGGCTGAACCTGCTGCTGTGCTGGCTGACGACGCAGCAGTGGCATTGGGGGGCGAGGGGGCTCGCGTTCTCGACCGCCATGGTCGCGACGGTGAATTTTCTCGTCCTCTATGCACTCATGCGCCGCCATCTCGGCCGGCTTGATTCGCGGGCCATGCTCGTGATGTTCGCCCGGCTCGGCCTCGCCGGTGCGCTGCTCGCCCTGAGCTGCTGGGGGGGCGAGCATTGGCTGCTGCCGCAGTGGGCGCACCAGCCGTTCTGGCCGAAACTCGGCGCGCTCGCCGCGGTCATCGTGATAGGGGCTGGTGCGTTCTTTGGCAGTGCGATGCTGCTTGGCATCGGCGAGATGCGCGAGCTGGTTCAGATTCTCAGACGCAAGCTGCACGCCACCTGAGTGCGCAGCGGCTGGATAGGGCGCCGCGGTGGGTGCCGAAGGAGTTCCGCACGTGAATCGATCTTCCATTTACGCTCTCGGTGCCCTCGCGCTGCTCACCGTAGGGGCCCGGGCGTCGGCGCAAGGCTACTACGAGCAGACCTTCGCCCCCCAGGAGCCGGTCCACTGGCACCTGCAGATTGGCTACAGCCCGACGGTGGGCTCGACGGGGCAGTATTTCGACGGCGGGATAACCTTGGGCGGTGGCTTGAGCTGGCGCCCGAGGCCGAACCAGCCGTTCGCCCTGCGCGCCGATATTGAGTACAGCCACTTCGGCGCCACGCGCAACCTGATTGCGCTCAATGAGCAGCTTGATCAGATCCAGATCGACTCCGGCTACGGGGAGGTGATCGGACTGAATGTCGATGGGCAGTACAAGCGGGCCATCACCCCATGGATCAGCGGCTTTGCGCTGGCGGGCATCGGGGTCGATCACATGCGCGTCGCACTCACTCAGACCGTCGCCTATGGCAGCTATTTCTGTGATCCCTGGTTCGGCTTCTGCAGCTACGGGCTGGTGCCCGGGGACATGGTGGTGGCGAGCGGCAGCAGCACGCGCTTGTCGTGGAACGCAGGGGTGGGACTGGACTTTCTGCTGCGCGATGGCCAGACGTTCTTCGTCGAGGCGCGCTACCAGCGCATCGAGACCAGCCAGCCCACCGCGTTCGTGCCGCTGACCGTCGGCTTGCGGTTCTGAGCGCCCCGCGGCGCTGCCCCGCCTGGGGCAGCGCCGCGGGTCTCTGTCCGGCGTCGCGCGGCAAGTGCGGATGCGCGGCGGCGGGAAGCTGCTAAAATTCTTCTTTTTTTGCGCCGGGGCAAGTGCCCGCGCACGAAGGGCTTCCATGTCACTTAAGATCATGATTCTCGGGGCGAACGGCTTCATCGGCAGCGCGCTCACCAACGCGATCCTGCGTCAGCGCGACTGGGAGGTCTACGGCATCGACCTCTCGGACAACAAGCTCGGCGACCTGCCGAAGGACGATCGCTTCCACTTCGTCGAAGGTGACATCACCATCAACAAGGAGTGGGTCGAGTATCACGTGAAGAAGTGCGACGTGGTGGTGCCGCTGGTGGCGATCGCCAATCCGGCGCAGTACGTGACTCATCCGTTGAAGGTCTTCGAGCTCGACTTCGAGGCCAATATCGATGTGGTGCGCCACTGCGTCAAGTACGGCAAACGCCTGGTGTTCCCCTCGACCTCCGAGCTCTACGGCATGTCCCCGGATGCGGTGCTCGATGAGGAGACGAGCCCCCTGGTGTACGGTCCGATCAACAAGCAGCGCTGGATCTACGCCGCCTCCAAGCAGTTGCTCGATCGGGTCATCTACGCCTACGGCGTGCGTGACAGCCTGGATTACACGCTGTTTCGCCCCTTCAACTTCATCGGGCCGAACCTCGATAACATCGAGGAGCCCAAAGAGGGCAGTTCGCGGGTGTTCACCCAGTTCCTCTCCAACGTGCTGTATCGGCGCCCGATCAAGCTGGTCGACGGCGGACGGCAGAAGCGCTCCTTCACCTACATCGACGATGCCATCGAGGCGCTGCTCACCATCCTCGAGAACAAGGACGGGCGGGCAACGCGGCGTATCTTCAACATTGGCAACCCTGATAATTGCGTGTCGATCCGCGAGCTCGCCGACCGCACCATCCGTATCGCGCAGGAATTTCCCAAGCTGCGCGATGTGGCCAAGACCACCGAGATCGTCGAGGTGTCGGCCGGGGAGTACTACGGCAAGTATTACCAGGACATCCAGGTGCGGGTGCCGGCGATCGAGGCGGCCAAGCGTGATCTGGGCTGGCGACCGAGTACCGACCTCGACACGGCGATTCGCCGCACCATCGATTTTTACGTCAAGCTCGGTAGCTTCAATTCCCTGAACGCCCCGGCGTCCGGGCTGTGAGGGGCACTCGAGGGGCGAGCACGGGGTGGCTATGAGTGCAGCGCAGGGGCGCAGCGAGCGGCTGAGGTGGTGGGCGTGGGTGCTGCTGGCGGTGGTGTGGTTTGCGACGCTGCAGATCCGCCCGATGTTCGATCCGGACGAAGGCCGCTACGCGGAGATTCCGCGTGAGATGGTCGCCAGCGGCAACTGGGTGACCCCGCGGCTCGATGGACTGAAGTACTTCGAGAAGCCGGTGCTGCAGTACTGGGCGACGGCGAGCGTGTATTCGGTGTTCGGCCTGAGCAACTGGTCCTCGCGACTGTGGACCGTGGGACTCGGCTTCGGCTGTCTCGCGCTGATCTATGCGTGGCTGGCGCGGCTGTATGACCGGCGAGCGGCCATTGCCGCGGTGGCGCTCCTCGCGATGAGTCCGTACTTCGGCATCATTGCGCATCTGGATCTGCTCGACGCGGGGCTCACGTTCTGGCTGACGGCCATGGTGCTCGCATTTACGCGTGCGCAGTGCACCGAGCCGGGCTCGGCGGCCGAGCGCAACTGGATGCTGCTCTCCTGGGCGATGGCGGCGCTCGCGCTGCTCACCAAGGGGCTCGAGGTCTACGTGCTCGCGGGCCTCGCCCTGGTCGGCTACACGGTGCTCGAGCGCGATGCCCGGCCCTGGCGGCGATTGCACCTGCTCGGCGGGATTCCGCTGATGGTGGCGATTGCGGCCCCATGGTTCATTGCAGTGTCGCTGCGCAACCCACAGTTCGCGGAGTATTTCTTCATTCACGAGCATTTCCAGCGATTTCTCACCGATGAGGCTCGTCGCGTCGAGCCGTGGTGGTACTTCATCGCGTTGCTCGTGATCGGAGCGTTCGCCTGGCTCGTGCCGCTCGCCCGTGCGGCGCGGGCGGCGTGGCGAGAAGAGGGCCCCGTTGCGCACTTCAAGCCGCTGAAATTTCTGCTGCTGTATGCGCTGCTCACGGTGGTGTTCTTCTCGACGTCCGATTCGAAGCTGGCCACCTACATCCTGCCGATCTTCCCGCCGATTGCGGCGTTGACTGGGGTGTATCTGGTCCGCCGGCCGCAGGCGCTGGCGCGCGCGGTGTGGGCCGCAGCCGGACTTGCCACCTTTGTCGCCGTGGGCCTGCTGGTGTATTCGAAGCACCGCAACGGGTTCATTGCACCACACGCGCTCGGGTGGGCAATCGCTGCGGTTGCCGTCGCGGTGGCGGCTGCGGCAGTGTGCTGGCTGCGCTCGCGGCGCGCGCACGGGCTCGACAGCGGCGATGTCGCCGGCCCGCTCACGGTGGCACTGTCGTTCATCTTCGTCTGGCAGGCCTTGCTCTGCCAGTACGCGGTGACCCCGCCGTCGCGCTCGGCGTACCAGCTGGTGCAGTCGATCCGAGCGGATGTGCATCCCGACACTGCTCTGTACAGCGTGCAGCAATACCGCCAGACGATCCCACCGTATCTTGGCCGACTGCTGACGCTGGTGGACTACAAGGGTGAGCTCGCCCCCGGGGAGCGCTGGCAGCCGGGACTGATGACCGTGACGCCGGCGCAGTTCGTCCGTCAGTGGCAGGTGAGCCACGATGCCATCGCGTTTTTCCCGCCCGCGGTCTGGCGACGCTATCGTGCGCACGGACTGCCGGGGCGGGTGATCGCCCGGGACAGCTTTACCGTCGCGGTGAGCCGCTCATGAAATGGTCGGTGTTCGCGTTTCTCTGTGGTGGCGTTCTGCTCAACCTCGTGGCGCAGCTCGGCCTGAAAGCGGCGACCGATACCACCGGACCGTTGTTCGGCACCAACGTGGACGTGCCGAAGCGACTGCTCGCGCTGCTCAGCGTCCCGTGGCTATGGGTGGCCTTGGTGTGCTACGGACTGTCGGTGATCGTGTGGCTGATCGGCCTGTCGCGTGCGCCGGTGAGTCAGGCGTACCCGATGCTCTCGCTGAATTACCTGCTGATGGTGCCGCTCGCCTGGTGGCTGCTCGGGGAGGTGCCGAATCTCGAGCGCGTGGCGGGCATCCTGGTCATCATTGTCGGGGTTGTCATGGTGTTTCGGTCTTAGGCTATGGATTCGTTCATCCCGTTCACCCGTCCGAGCATCGATGAGCAGACCATCCAAGAGGTGGTCGAGGTGCTGCGCAGCGGCTGGCTCGCAAGCGGACCGAAGGTCAAGGCGTTCGAAGCGGCCCTCTCCGATTACTGTGGGGGCCGTCCGGTGCGCACGCAGACCTCGGCAACGGCGAGCCTCGAGCACGCGCTGCTCGTGTGCGGCATCGGTCCCGGGGATGAGGTCATCGTGCCCGCCATGAGCTTCGTGGCGAGTGCCAATGTGGTGGTCCGCACTGGCGCCCGTCCGGTATTCGTGGATGTCGATCTCGACACCCGCAATATCGATCTCGAGCAGGCCGAGGCGGCCGTCACGGCGCGTACGCGGGCGATCATGCCGGTACATTTGTGCGGTCTGCCGGTCGATCTCGAGCGGGTGTACGCGCTCGCCGAGCGCCATCGGCTGCGGGTGATCGAGGATGCCGCCCAGGCAATCGGCTCGAGCCATCGTGGGCGACGCATCGGCAGCTGCGGCGATCTGGTGTGCTTCAGCTTCCACCCCAACAAGAACATTACCTCCATTGAGGGCGGCGCGGTGGTCGGCGGCTCACCCGAGGAGGTGCAGGAACTCGAGCTGCAGCGCTTCCACGGACAGATGAAGACGGCAGCCGATGCGTTCGAGACCCGCTTCGCCGGCGGCAAGGCGAACCTCTCGGACGTCGCGGCCTGCGTCGGACTGGGGCAACTGCGTCACCTCGAGACCTTCAATGCTCGCCGCCGCGAACTCGCGGCACGCTACTTCGAGCTGTGGGGCGATGAGCCGCCGCTGCAGCTCCCCGCGCGTGGCGATGCCGGACACAACTGGCACATGTTTGCAGCCCGTCTGCCGCTCGAGCGCATGCGTATCCGCCGGGTCGAGTTCATCGATGCGATGGCCGCACGCGGCATCGGCATCGGCGTGCATTATCCGGCCATTCATCTGTTCAGCGCGTATCGAGCGCTCGGTTACCGCGAAGGGCAGTTTCCCAACGCCGAGCGGATCGGGCGCGAGACGGTGACCTTGCCGTTGTTCCCGGCGATGCACTGGGACGATGTCGAGCGAGTGGTGCAGGCGGTCAACGACGTGATGCACGAGGCGATGCGGTGAGCGCCACGATTTCGATCATCATCCCGGTCTACAACGAGGAGGCGGGGCTGGCTGCGCTGTTCGAGCGACTGTATCCGGCGCTCGATGGGCTCGGCCGCCCGTACGAAGTCATCTTCGTAGATGACGGCAGCCGTGACCGCTCGGCGGCGCTGCTGCGCGAGCAGTTCAATCGCCGGCCCGAGAGCACCCGCGTGGTGCTGCTCACGCGCAATGCGGGCCAGCACATGGCCATTCTGGCCGGTTTCGCGCACTCCAGGGGCGATTACGTGATCACCCTCGATGCGGATCTGCAGAACCCGCCGGAGGAAATCGGCAAGCTGATTGCAGCGATGGATCAGGGCGCGGATTACGTCGGTACGGTGCGCGCGCGGCGGCACGATGCGTACTGGCGCAAGGCCGCCTCGCGGCTGATGAACCGCATTCGCGAGCGCACCACGCAGATCCGCATCACCGATCAGGGCTGCATGCTGCGCGGCTATCACCGCACCATCGTCGATGCGATCAATCGCTGCGTCGAGGTCAGCACCTTCGTGCCGGCCCTCGGCTACACCTTTGCGCGCCATCCGGTGGAGGTCGAGGTGGCACACGCCGGACGGGCAGCCGGCCAGTCCAAGTACTCGATCTACCGGCTGATCCGGCTGAACTTCGACCTCATGACGGGCTTCTCGGTGGCCCCGCTGCAGGTCTTCACGATGTTCGGGATTCTGGTGTCGCTGCTGTCGCTCGCCTTCGTGGTGGATCTAGCCATCCGGCGGC
Source organism: Pseudomonadota bacterium (assembly GCA_021808195.1). Next base: position 50,995 of record JAKBCE010000013.1, on the reverse strand, counting down.
TGTTTGTCGGTCCGGAAGTGCAGGGTGTGTTCACGCTGTTCGGACTCGCCTTTTTCTTCATCGGCGTGCTGCTGGTGAGTGTCGGGGTGGTCGGGGAGTATGTCGGGCGAATCTACGAGCAGGTGCGCCAGCGTCCGCGCTACACCATCTCGGCGATTCTCGAGGAGGGGGCCGGCATCGACACCGGTGAGACCGCGGTGCGTCCGGCGGTGCTGCCGGCGCCGAAGCCTCATCCGCAGCTCGATCACACCGAGATGTTGCGCGCCGAGCACGATCCGGGCCCGGCGCCGTGAGGCATCCGGCGCGTGCGGTCGTATTTGCGTATCACGATGTCGGGGTGCGCTGTCTGAAGGCCCTGCTGTCCGGCGGCCTCGAGGTACCGCTCGTCGTCACGGTGGAGGATGATCCGGGCGAGGTGCGCTGGTTTGCCAGCGTCGCCGAGTGCGCGCGCGATTACGGACTCACGCTCGTCGCGCCCCCCGACCCGAATACACCGGAATTCGTCGCGCGTCTGGCGGGTCTCGAGGTCGATTTTCTCTTCTCGTTCTACTATCGCGCCATGCTCGGCGCCGAGCTGCTGCAGTGCGCCCGCCGCGGTGCACTCAACATGCATGGCTCGCTGCTGCCGAACTACCGTGGCCGGGCACCGGTCAACTGGGCGATCCTCAATGGCGAGCGTGAGAGCGGAGCCACGCTGCATTACATGGTGGCGCGTGCCGACGCCGGCGACATCGTCGATCAGCAGGCCGTGCCGATCCTCGCCGACGACGACGCGCGCGAGGTGTACAGCAAGGTCACCGCTGCGGCGGAGATGGTGCTGGCGCGTTCGTTGGCCGGATTGCTCGAGGGCAGCGCCCCGCGGCGCGCCCAGCCCATCGTGCCGGGACAGTACTTCGGTCGGCGCCGACCCGAGGACGGCCGGATCGATTGGCGCTGGCCCGCCCGGCGGATTCATGACCTGGTCCGCGCCGTCGCGCCCCCTTTCCCGGGAGCGTTCGCCGAGGTGGGCGGGGAGCGCTGGTGGCTGCACCGCACGAGGGTCGCGGCGCATACGCTGACGGCGGGACAGCCGCGGCTGATCGGGGCGGCCGGGGAATGTCAGCTGGTCTGCGCGGACGGTTCGGTGCTGCGGATCCTGCAGGCGGCCAATGCGGCAGGGGCGATTGATCTTGCGCGGATGGCCCATGATTTCGAGCGCCGACCGGTGCCGCTCGTTTGAAGTCCGCACCGCCGTGAGCACCATCGCCCTGAAGATCGATGTCGACACCTACCGGGGCACCCTCGAGGGCGTGCCACGCCTGGCCGCAGCGCTCGAGCGCCATGGCGCGCGCGCAACATTTCTGTTCACGCTGGGTCCGGATCACACGGGTCGGGCCATCAAACGCGTTTTTCGACGCGGATTTCTCGGCAAAGTCCGCCGCACGTCCGTGGTCAGCCACTATGGCGTGCGCACTCTGCTCTACGGAGTGCTGTTGCCCGGGCCGCGCATCGGGCGGCGCTGCGAGGGCGTCTTGAAGAGCATTGCGGCGCGCGGCTTCGAGGTCGGCGTGCATACCTGGGACCACGTCAAATGGCAGGACGGAGTGGCCGGTGCGGATCGGGAGTGGACGCAGCATCAGCTGGCGCTCGCCTGCGGGGAATTTGCGCGGGTATTTGGCCGTGCGCCGACGGCTCACGGTGCAGCTGGCTGGCAGATGAACCGTTACGTGCCGCAATTACAGGCCGAGTGCGGCTTGCGCTATGCCTCCGATACCCGCGGTCGAGCGCCGTTCGTACCGCTCGTTGAGGGCCGGCCGATCGAGGTGCCGCAGCTGCCGACAACGCTGCCGACGCTCGATGAGCTGATCGGTCGGGAGGATCTCGCGGGCGTCGATCCCATCGAGCACCTGCTGCAACTCAGCGCAGGCCCCGCCGATCACGTGTTCACGCTGCACGCCGAACTCGAGGGCGGGGCGTATCTGGAGGGCTTCGAGCGGTTGCTCGCCGGCTGGCGTGCCCGGGGCGTGCGGCTCTGCGATCTGGCGAGCTATGCGGCAACGCTCGATGCGGCGCGCCTGCCGCGCTGTCCGATCAGCACCGGCAGCGTACCGGGCCGCTCGGGAGTGCTTGCCGTGCAAGGGGAGGAGCAATGAGCAACGATCTGCCGAGCAGCATGACTGCCATCGAAATCGCCTCATTCGGCGGTCCGGAAGTTCTGCAACCGGCGCGCCGTCCGGTGCCAGAGCCGGGCGCACGCGAGGTGTTGATTCGGGTGGCGGCCGCCGGGGTCAACCGGCCCGATGTGCTACAGCGCAAGGGGCTGTATCCGCCGCCGCCCGGGGCGAGCGACATTCCCGGGCTCGAACTCGCCGGGCAGATCGTGCGCGTCGGGCCCGAGGTCACCGAGTGGGCCGCCGGCGATCAGGTCTGCGCGCTCGTGGCGGGCGGCGGCTACGCCGAATATGCCCTGGCACCGGCGGTACAGTGTCTGCCGGTTCCGCGCGGACTCACGCTCGAGCAGGCTGCTGCGCTGCCCGAGACCGTTTTTACCGTTTACTACAACGTCTGGGAGCGCTCGCGCCTGCAGCGGGGCGAGTGGTTGCTCGTGCACGGTGGCTCGAGTGGCATCGGAACGACTGCGATTGTGCTCGCCAAGGCCTTCGGTGCCCGAGTGATCGTCACCGCCGGCAGCGCGGAGAAATGCGCCGCCTGTGTGCGACTGGGCGCCGAGGTCGCCATCGATTACAAACGCGAGGATTTCGTGGCTGCAACGCTCGCAGCCACGCAGGGGCGGGGCGCGGATGTCATCCTCGACATGGTCGGCGGAGCCTACCTCGGGCGCGACATTGCCGCCGCAGCCCCCGATGCGCGCATTGCGGTGATTGCCACCCAGGGCGGGCGCACGGCCGAGATCGACCTGGCGGCACTGATGGGCAAGCGATTGATGATCGGCGGTTCGGGACTACGGCCGCAGACGATCGAGCGCAAGGGAGCGATTGCCGCTGCACTGCGCCGGGTGATCTGGCCGCTCATCGAGGCGCACGGCCTGCATCTGCCCATTCACGCGACGTTTCCTCTCATCGAGGCGGCCCGTGCGCACGCACTAATGGAGTCCGGGGCGCACATTGGCAAGATCGTGCTGCGCACCCAAACCTAACCGCGTGCGGGACGCACCGGCAGCACCGGCGAGCGCGTCACGGTGCGCATCGCGAAGCTCGACTGCACGCGCACGACACTCGGCAAGCGGGTCAGGTGCTGGCTGTGGATGCGCTCGAAGTCATCGAGATCGGCCACCACCAGTCGCAGCAGGTAGTCGTGCTCGCCGGTCATCAGATAACACTCCATCACCTGCGGGATGCGGCGCACCGCCGCCTCGAAGGCCTCGAGCCCGGACTGGCTCTGCCGATCGAGCGTGATGCTGACGAACACGTTTACCGGATAGCCGGCCTTGTGCTGATTGACCAGCGCGGTGTAGCCCTCGATCAGCCCGGCTTCCTCGAGCGCCTTGACCCGTCGCAGGCAGGCCGATTCGGACAGATTGACCTCGCTGGCGAGGCGGGCGTTGGTGATGCGGGCATCCTGCTGCAGGTGGCGCAGGATGGCGTGATCGTATCGGTCGAGCTCCATATGCGCAATATTCTGCCATAAAATAGCATTTTTACAGCAGAGTATGTCTCGCTCTGCGCCGCCCCGGCCCATTTCGCAAGTCCCCGCCAGAGCCGCTCCGTAAGCTGCTGAGCCCATTCAACTGGCACTGAACCTGGGGGAGAGACTGATGCGTATTGGCGTTCCGCGCGAGATCAAGGTGCACGAATATCGGGTGGGGCTCGTTCCGGCGGGGGTGCGCGAACTCACCGCTGCGGGCCACGAGGTGCTGATCGAGACCGGTGCCGGAGCCGGCATCGGGATCCCCGATGCCGACTACCAGGCGGTCGGGGCTCGGGTCGTCCCCGGGGCGGCCGACGTGTTTGCGCAAGCCGAACTGGTGGTGAAGGTGAAGGAACCCCAGCCGGCCGAGTGCGCGCGGCTGCGTCGCGGCCAGGTGCTGTTCACCTATCTGCACCTGGCGCCCGATCCGCAGCAGGCGCAGGCGTTGATGCAGTCCGGCGCCACGGCCATCGCCTACGAGACGGTCACCCGCGCCGGGGCGCTGCCATTGCTCACACCGATGAGCGAAGTGGCCGGGCGCATGTCGGTGCACGTGGGGGCCGGCTGCCTGCAGAAGGCGAATGGCGGCAGCGGCGTACTGCTCGGCGGGGTGCCGGGCGTGCTGCCGGCGAAGGTGGTGATCCTCGGCGGCGGCGTGGCCGGTACGCACGCGGCGCAGATGGCAGTGGGCATGCACGCCGACGTCACTGTGGTGGATCGCTCGATCGAGCGCTTGCGCGAGTTGTCGGATCTGTTCGGTTCCTCGCTGCGCACCGCCTATTCCACCGCTGCAACCATCGAGCGGCTGGTGAAGGAGGCCGATCTGGTGATCGGTGCGGTGCTCATCGCGGGGGCCTCCGCGCCGAAGCTGGTGACGCGCGCGATGCTCTCGAGCATGCGGCCGGGCTCGGTGCTGGTCGACATCGCCATCGACCAGGGTGGCTGCTTCGAGACCAGTCGGCCGACGACGCACGCGGAACCGACTTTCATCGTCGATGGCGTCGTACATTACTGCGTGGCGAACATGCCCGGGGCGGTGGCGCGCACCTCGACGTTCGCGCTCACCAACGCGACGCTGCCGTATGTGCGCCAGCTGGCTGATCTGGGTTGGCAGGAGGCGCTGCGCCGGGATGCGGGTTTCGCGGCCGGTCTGAACGTGCACGCCGGCGCGATCACTCACGCTGCGGTGGCGCAATCGCTCGGTGTCGCGCTTGCGCCCTCGCCGGTCACGGTCGGTTAAACCCATGTAACGTCTGGCGCGGCGCGCCCGCCTGCCGGTAGGCTAGCGGTTCGCGTCGTGCCGGACGGCCCCAACGGGCCGCACCGGGGACACGTCAAATCAACCAGGAGGTTCTCGATGCGTCTTAGCAAACTCATCCTGCCGCTCGCACTGCTCGCGGTGTCGGCCGGCACGGCTTTCGCCAAGCCCGTGACCTACGTGTGCGATCCGACGCATACGCATCCGAGCTTCTCGACCGATCATTTCGGTGGGCTGTCGGTGTGGCGCGGTATTTTCACCAAGACCAGCTGCACGATCGTCCTCGATCGCCAAGCGCACACCGGCACCGTGCACGTGACGGTCGATACCGCCTCGGATGATTTTGGCGAAGCACAGCTCAATAAGGATGCCCGCGGTCCGAACCTGCTCGATGTGGCCAAGTACCCGACAGCGACTTACGTCGGGCGTCTCGCCGGCTTCAAGCACGGTGCGCCGACGCGCGTGATCGGCAAGTTCACGCTGCACGGGGTGACGCGCCCGCTCACCCTCACCATTCGCCACTTCGAGTGCAAGGAGGTCGTCTTCTTTCACCAGTATCGCTGCGGGGCCGATGCGTACGCTGAGTTCAACCGGGCCGATTACGGCATCAGCTATGGCCGCGCGTTCGGCTTTCAAATGTGGGTGCGGCTGCACATCCAGGTCGAGGGCGTGCGTCAGGGCTGAGCGAGCCCGGCGCGGGAGCTCCGTGCCGGCTCCGGCACGTGAGAACCTAATCACATAGCTGCAAAGTCTGAGCGTTGAGCCGCGCCCGGCGAGTCTGCCGGGCGCGGCTTTGTGTAGACTTGGGCACTGGATTTTCAACGGACCGATCCTGTGCCCCCGATTGCCGATTCCGCATTGCTCGAGGCGTTGCTGCCGGTGGCCGTGGCTGCCGGCCGCGAGGCCCACGCGGTGTATCTGCGCGGCTGTGCCGTCGAGCAGAAGGCCGACCGAACTCCGGTGACCGAAGCCGACCATGCGGCCGAGGCCATTATTCTTGCGCACCTGGCGCGCATTGCGCCGGACATACCGGTGGTGGCCGAGGAGGCCTGTGCGGCCGGACGCATTCCGGTGGTGGGCGAGACGTTCTTTCTGGTCGATCCGCTCGATGGCACCAAGGAGTTCATCGCCCGGCGGGGCGAGTTCACCGTCAACATTGCTCTGGTGCGGGCAGGCGCTCCGGTCCTCGGTGTCGTATACGCCCCGGTGGGCGGTACGCTCTATGCCGGTGACGTCGCCGCCGCACATGCGTTCCGCTGCGCCCAGCCGCCCACCGACGGCCCGAGCGGACCGCGCGAGCCGTTGCACGTGCGAGCCGCCCCGGCGGCGGGCCTGACCGCGGTCGTGTCCCGCTCGCATGCCACCCCGCAGACCGAGCAATACCTGAGCGCCTATCGCGTTCATGAGCGCGTCTCGGTCGGCTCGTCGTTGAAGTTCTGTCTGGTGGCGAGCGGGGAAGCAGATCTGTATCCGCGTCTTGGACCGACCATGGAGTGGGACACGGCTGCCGGGCACGCGGTGCTGCTTGCCGCCGGTGGTCAGGTGCTCGCGCCGGGCGGAGGAGCGCTGCGTTACGGCAAGCCGGACTTCCGCAATTCCTTCTTCGTGGCCGCAGGGCCGATTCCATTGGCGCCGCTGGCCGCCTGAGCGCACGAGCATGAGCATCCGCAACGCATCCGCCACAGAGCTCTCGCCGCATCTGCGTCAGCTCGAGTCCGAGTCGATCGCCATCATGCGCGAGGTGGTCGCCGAGTTTCGCAATCCGGTGATGCTCTATTCGATCGGCAAGGACTCTGGCGTCATGCTGCATCTGGCGCTGAAGGCGTTCCACCCGTCAAAGCCGCCGTTCCCGCTGCTGCACATCGACACGGGCTGGAAGTTCCGCGCCATGATCGAGCACCGCGACCGGATTGCCGAGCGTTACGGGGTGAGACTGCTCACCCACACCAACCCCGATGGGCTCGCGCGCGGCATCAATCCGATCAGCTCCGGCTCGCAGTTGCACACCCAGGTCATGAAGACCGAGGCGCTGAAGCAGGCGCTCGACAAGTGGCAGTTCGACGCCGCCTTCGGCGGCGCGCGGCGCGACGAGGAGAAAAGCCGCGCCAAGGAGCGCGTCTTCTCGTTCCGCTCCGCCGGACACGTGTGGGATCCGCGCAATCAGCGCCCGGAACTTTGGAACTTGTACAACACCCGGATCAATCAGGGTGAGACCATCCGGGTCTTTCCGCTCTCGAACTGGACCGAGCTCGATATCTGGCAGTACACGCGGGCCGAGGACATTCCGGTAGTGCCGCTGTATTTTGCCGCGCCCCGGCCGGTGCTCGAGCGCGACGGCCAGCTCATCATGCGCGACGATGAGCGCATGCCGCTCAAGAGCGGCGAGCGCGAGCAGGTGCGCATGGTGCGTTTTCGCTCGCTCGGTTGCTATCCGCTCTCGGCTGCGATCGAGAGCCGTGCCGCAACGCTCGATGACATCATCGCCGAGATGCTCGCCACGCGCACCTCGGAGCGCTCCGGGCGGCTGATCGACAACGACGAGGCGGCCTCCATGGAGAAGAAGAAACGTGACGGCTATTTCTGACACCCCAGTGGGCGGCCCGGCCGAGCGCAAGGGGCTCCTGCGCTTTCTCACCTGCGGCTCGGTCGATGACGGCAAATCGACCCTGATCGGGCGGCTGCTGTACGACACGCAGCTCGTGCTCGAGGACCAGCTCGCTGCGCTTGAGCGCGACAGCCGCAAGCACGGCACTACGGGCGAGGACCTCGACCTCGCCCTGCTCGTCGATGGCCTGCAGGCCGAGCGCGAGCAAGGCATCACGATCGACGTGGCCTATCGATTCTTCTCCACGCCGCGTCGCGCGTTCATCGTTGCCGACACCCCGGGCCACGAGCAGTACACGCGCAACATGGCGACCGGGGCATCGAACAGTCACGCGGCGGTGATTCTGATCGACGCACGCAAGGGCGTGCTCACTCAGACTCGCCGGCACAGCTACATCTGTGCGCTGCTCGGCATCAAACACGTGGTGCTGGCGGTCAACAAGATCGATCTGGTGGAGTTCTCCGGCGAGCGCTTCCACCACATCGTCGCCGACTATCTCGGCTTCGCCGCGCCACTGAATTTCAGCTCCATTACCAGCATTCCGCTCTCGGCGCGATTCGGTGACAACGTGATCCGCCGCTCCGAGCACACCAGTTGGTACGACGGGCCGACGCTGATCGAGTCCCTCGAGTCGCTCGATGTGAGCGAAGGCCTCTCCGAGAAGCCGCTGCGCTTCCCGGTGCAATGGGTCAACCGGCCGAATCTGGACTTTCGCGGCTTCGCCGGCACGGTGGCCTCAGGCGTGGTGCGTCCGGGCGATCGGGTGGCGGTGTCCGAGTCGGGGCGCGAGACTACCGTGCAGCGCATCGTCACCGCAGATGGGGATCTCCCCGAGGCACGCGCCGGCGATGCGGTAACTCTGACACTCGCCGATGAGGTCGATGTCGCTCGCGGGGACGTGCTGGCGCACTCGGATGCACGGCCCGAGGTGGTCGATCAGTTCGCCGCCGAGGTGCTGTGGATGATCGAGGAGCCGATGCTGCCGGGACGCTCGTATCTGATGCGCATCGGCACGCGCTACGTACCGGCGCGGGTGACGAGTCTGAAGCACAAGACCGACGTCAACACGCTCGAGCACATCGCGGCGAAGACGCTCGGCCTGAATGAGATCGGTTTCTGCAATCTCTCTACGGCGACACCGGTCGCGCTCGATGCGTACGTGGACAACCGCGCTACGGGGGCGTTCGTGCTGATCGACCGGTTCACGAATGCGACTGCGGGCGCCGGCATGATCAGCTTCGGGCTGCGCCGTGCAACCAATATCCATCGGCAGGCATTGCTCATCGACAAAGCCGCGCGGGTGCACTTGAACGGTCACCGGCCGGCCATCCTGTGGTTCACGGGTCTTTCCGGCTCGGGTAAAAGCACCATCGCCAACATCGTCGCGCGCGAATTGCACGCGCGCGGCGTGCACACCTACCTCCTCGACGGCGACAACGTCCGCCACGGGTTGAATCGTGATCTGGGCTTTACCGATGCCGATCGCGTCGAGAACGTCCGCCGGGTGGGCGAGGTGGCCAAGCTGTTCGTCGATGCTGGATTGATCGTGCTGTGCTCGTTCATCTCGCCGTTTCGCGCCGAGCGGCGCATGGTGCGCGAGCTGGTCGAGGCGGGCGAGTTCATCGAGGTATTCGTCGATACTCCGATCGAGGAGTGCAAGCGGCGCGATCCGAAGGGGCTCTACGCCCGCGCACTGGATGGCAAGATCAAGAACTTCACCGGCATTGACTCGCCGTACGAGGCGCCCGAGGCCGCAGAGATCGTGCTCGAGCCGAGCCCACTCGGTCCGGAGGAGGAAGCGCGACGGGTGCTCGAGGCGCTGGCAGCACGCCAGATCATCCGCTGAGCGCGAGGCTCGATCACGGCGCTGCGGCGCGCTAACATCGGCGGATTCGCCCAGTGGGGAAGTTCGTGCCGACGCATTTCCAGCGCGACGAGGATGTCGCAGTGCTCGAGATCGACCATCCGCCGGTCAACGCGCTCAGCCAAGAGGTTCGCGTTACGCTGGCGGCGGGCCTCGCGCGAGCCGCGCAGGATCCGACCGTCAAGGCGGTGGTCATCGCCGCGGCGGCGGGCCGTTTTCCGGCCGGCGCTGACATCAATGAAATCGCCTCCGGAGCGAGCTTTGCCCCGCCGATCCTGCTCGATGTGCTCACGCAGATCGAGACGCTCGGCAAGCCGGTCGTGGCGGCGATCGAGGGCATGGCGCTCGGCGGTGGGTTCGAGCTTGCGCTCACCTGCCACGCACGGCTCGCGGCGCCGCAGGCGTGCGTGGGATTGCCGGAAGTCAAACTCGGGCTGATTCCGGGCGCCGGTGGCACGCAGCGTTTCACGCGATTGGCCGGTCCGCAGGCGGCGCTCGAGGCCATTACCTCGGGCGAGGCGCTGCCCGCCGAGCGGGCCCTCGCGCTCGGTCTGATCGATGCATTGGCGACCGATACGCGGCCGGCAGCCATTGCCTACGCTCGGCGCCTGGCGGCCGAAGGCACGCCGGCACCGGCGAGCGGGCGTGAGGAGAAGATCGCGTCGGCGGATCCGGCGCTGTTCGCATCGTGGCGCGCGGCGAACGCGCGCAGGTTTCGCGGCCAGCTTGCCCCTTGGCGCATCGTGGATGCGATCGAGGCGGCCTGTACGCGCGTGCCAGCCGAGGCGTTTCGCCTGGAGCGCCAGTATTTTCTCGAGTGTCGCGACAGCTCGCAGAGCAGGGCGCTGATGCACGTGTTTCACGCCGAGCGTGCCGCGCGCAAAATTCCCGGCATCGAAGCCGATGTCGCCCCCTTGCCGATCCGCCGAGCCGCGGTAGTCGGGGCCGGAACCATGGGGGCAGGCATTGCGATGTGCTTCGCCAGTGCCGGGTTTCCGGTCTTGCTGTTGGATGTGTCGGACGCAGCGCTCGCTCGTGGGGTCGCACACATCCGCGAACACTACGCGCAGAGCGTCGCCCGCGGCCGACTGACCCGCGAGCAGGCCGATGCGGCGCTCGAGCGCATCGGCACTGCGGTCGAGTACGGCTCGCTCGGGGAAGTCGACATCGCGATCGAGGCCGTGTTTGAGGATCCAGCGCTGAAGCGCGAAGTGTTTGAGCGGCTCGATCGCAGCACCCCGCCCCACGCCATTCTTGCCAGCAACACCTCCACGCTCGACATCGATCGGCTGGCCGCGGCGACCCGCCGGCCGCAGCAGGTGGTTGGGACGCATTTCTTCAGCCCGGCGCACGTGATGAAGCTGATGGAAAACGTGCGTGGTGAGCGAAGCTCGCCCCAGACCCTCGCCACCGTGATGGCGCTTGCGCGCCAGCTCGGCAAGGTTGCGGTGCTCGCGGGCAACTGCGATGGATTCATCGGTAACCGCATGCTGCAGTACTACGGGGCACAGGCCGAGCGGCTGCTCGAGGAGGGCGCCACCCCCGAGCAGGTCGATGAGGTTATCGAGCGCTTTGGCTTTGCGATGGGACCGCTCGCGATGCGTGATCTGGCCGGCAACGACGTCGGCTGGGCGATCCGGCGCAATCGCACGTTACCCCCGGATGAGCGCTGCTCGCCCATTCTCGAGCGGATGGTTGCGCAGGGCCGTCTTGGGCGCAAGAGCGGCGAGGGCTTTTATCGCTACGCAGGCGGCAGACGGACGCACAATCCCGAAGCGCAGGCGTTGATTGAGTCGGTTTCGCGCGAACTCGGCATCGAGCGGCGCGTCATAGGGGATGAGGAGATCCTCGCGCGCCTGTTGCACCCGCTCGTGAACGAGGGGGCGAAGATCCTCGCTGAGGGCATCGCCACTCGTGCCGGGGACATCGATGTGGTGTACGTCCACGGCTACGGCTTCCCGGCCTACAAGGGTGGGCCGATGTACTGGGCCGAGCGGGAAGGTCTCGATGCCGTCATCGCGACCCTCGAGCGGCTCGCGCCGACGCACGGTGGGCGGTGGCGGCCGGCGGCCCGGCTCATCGAGGCGGCACGACGAGGCGGTTGGACGTAAGCCGACGCGGGCTTGACCGCCAATTAAAATAAATGTACGTTTAAAACAGATGTTTGAGGCGTGGAGCTGGTGAAATCATCGCCCTTGTCCACCGACGAAAGTGCGCGGGAGCCGAAGTATTCCGAGACCGCCACGCGGATTCTCGATGCGGCCGAGGGGCTGTTCGTCGAGCTCGGCCTTGAAGCCACCTCGCTGCGGCTGATCACCCAGCAGGCCGGGGTCAACCTGGCTGCGGTGAATTATCACTTTCGCTCCAAGGACGCCTTGTTCGAGGCGGTGTTTGCGCGCCGTTTCGCCCCGTGGGCGAGCGAATGCCTGCATCAGCTCGATGTGCTCGAGGCACAGATCGCACGCGGCGAAGCGCACATCGACGTGGAGGCGGTCGTCATGTGCTACGTGCGCCCGGCGTTGGCGCTGTCGAAGGATCCGTTGCGCGGTGGGGCGGTGTTCGTGCGTCTGTTCTCGCGGGTGCTGGTCGAGAACCACCGGCAGGTGCGCGAGTCGCTTTCGCGCGACTGGGGTCACTTGGTGAGCCGCTACACCGCGGCGCTCGGGCGCGCGTTGCCGGGGCTGTCGGACGAGGAGGTGGACTGGCGGCTGCACCTCGGATTCAGCGTGATGTTTCACGCGTTCGCCGGCAACGACATTCTGAAACTCTTCGGTCGCTCGGCGGTCTCGGCACGCGATCCGGATCTGATCGTCAAACATCTGGTGCCGTTTGTGGTGGCGGGCATTAGGGCCGCGCCGGGCGGCAGATCGGCCGCAACCTGAGGGCGTGGTGGGCGTCGTGCGCCGCTCTCATCGGGACGGGCAATGAGTGCGCCGCCCCCGGGGCGGGGCGCAGCAGTAGGGGAAGTCATGTCTGAGACGAATTTCAACATCCGTAAGGTGGCCGTGCTCGGGGCGGGCGTGATGGGTGCGCAGATCGCCGCTCACCTGGTGAACGCGCAGGTGCCGACGATACTGTACGACCTGGCCGACCCCGAGGGCGGCAGCGGTATCGTTCACAAGGCGCTCGCCGCGCTGCGCAAACAGCAGCCGGCACCGCTCGCCTGCCTCGGTGCCGAGTCATTCATCCAACCGGCCAACTATGCGCAGGATCTCGGGCGACTCGCCGAGTGCGACCTGGTGATCGAGGCGATCGCCGAGCGGCTCGACTGGAAGCGCGAGTTGTACCAGAAGATCACCCCGGCACTGGCCGCGCACGCCATCCTCGCGACCAACACCTCGGGACTGTCGATCGAGGCGCTGGCAGCAGCCTGTCCCTCGGCGCTGCATCGGCGCTTTTGCGGCGTGCATTTCTTTAACCCGCCGCGCTACATGCGCCTCGCCGAGCTCATTCCCTGTGGCGCCTCCGATCCGGCGATACTCGATCATCTGGAGACGTTTCTCGTTACCACGCTCGGCAAGGGCGTGATCCGCGCCAAGGACACGCCGAACTTCGTCGCCAACCGCATCGGGGTGTTCTCGATGCTCGCCACGGTGGCCAACGCGGCCAAGTACGGGCTGCGCTTCGATGTGGTCGATGAGCTGACCGGCCCGAAACTCGGCCGACCGAAGTCCGCCACGTTCCGTACGGCCGATGTCGTCGGTCTCGATACCTTCGCGCACGTGGTGCGCACGATGCGCGAGGGGCTGCCGGCCGATCCATGGCGGGCGCTGTATGTCGCCCCGCCATGGCTTGAGAAGCTTCTCGCTGCCGGTGCGCTCGGCGCCAAGAGCCGCAGCGGCATCTACCAGAAAAAGGGCCGCGACCTGCTGGTGCTCGATCCGCTGAGCGGTGAGCACGTGCCGGCCGGACAGCCGGCCGAGGCGGCCGTACTCGAGATCCTGGCCATCAAGGATGTCGGGGAGCGTCTGGCTGCGCTGCGCGCAAGCAACCATCCGCAGGGCCAGTTCCTCTGGGCGTGTCTGCGCGACACGTTTCATTACATTGCGTATCACCTGGCGGACGTCGCGCACTCTGCGCGCGACGTCGATCTGGCGATGCGCTGGGGTTTTGGCTGGCAGCGCGGGCCTTTTGAGCTGTGGCAGGCTGCCGGCTGGACACGCGTGGCGGGCTGGATCGAGGCGGACATTCGTGCCGGGGAGACGCTCGCGAGCGTGCCGCTGCCGCAATGGGTCCATGCCGAGCAACGCAGCGGAGTGCATTTCCCCGAGGGCTCCTATGACGCGGCCGACGATGTGCTCGTACCGCGCTCGCCGCTGCAGGTGTATCGGCGCCAGCTGGCGCCGGTGGCACTCGGTGCCCAGCGCGACGAACTCGGCGAGACGGTGTACGAGAATCCGGCGGTGCGGGCCTTCACCAGTGGGGATGGCGTGCTGGTGGCCTCGCTGAAGACCAAAGCCCATTCGATCAGTCCCGAGGCACTCGAGGGGTTGAATCAGTCGATCGATCTCGCCGAGGCGCGCTACCGGGCGCTCGTACTCTGGCAGAGCGAGCCGCCGTTCTCGGTCGGCGCCAACCTCGATGCGCTGCGCCCGGCGGTCGCCGCCGGCGACTGGGCCACCATCGAGGCGGTTATCGCCCGCTTTCAGAGCACTTCGATGCGGCTGCGCTACAGCCTCATTCCAACCGTTGCGGCGACGCAAGGCTATGTGTTCGGAGGTGGTTGTGAGTTCGTCATGCACTGCGACCGCGTCGTGGCGGCGCTCGAGTCGTATATCGGTCTGGTCGAGGCCGGTGTCGGTTTGCTGCCCGGCGGTGGGGGGTGCAAGGAATTGGCGCGGCGCGCCGCGCGTGAGAGTCGCGGCGATGTCCTGGCCGCGCTGAAGGACTACTACCTGGCGGTCGCCACGGCGAAGGTGGCCGGCAGCGGGCTCGAGGCGCGTCAGATCGGCTATCTGCGCGACAGCGACCTGGTGGTGTTCAATCCGGATGAGTTGCTCTACGTGGCCAAGCAGCAGGCACTCGCCCTTGCCGAGAGCGGCTATCGGCCGCCGCTGCCCGGAGCCCGCTTCGCGGTCGCCGGGCGCACCGGGGCAGCCTCGATCAAATCGCAGCTGGTGAACATGCTCGAAGGGCATTTCATCAGTGCCTATGACTTCGAGATCGGCGCGCGTATCGCCGAGGTGATGACCGGTGGTGATCTCGAGGCCGGTACCGAGGTCGATGAGTCCTGGATCCTGACGCTCGAGCGGCGGCACTTCCTCGCGCTGCTCGCCAATCCGAAGACCCAGGAGCGCATCGCGCACACGCTCAAGACCGGCAAGCCGCTGCGCAATTGAGGCGGCGAGGGAGATTTCCGTCATGACCAAACAGATTGAAGATGCTTACATCGTAGCGGCAACTCGCACGCCGGTTGGCAAAGCGCCGCGCGGTATGCTGCGCCAGGTGCGCCCGGATGACTTGCTGGTGCATGCGCTCTCGAGTGCGCTCGCGCAGGTACCGACGATCGAGCCAGCACAGATCGAGGACGTCGTGGTGGGCTGTGCCTTCCCCGAGGCCGAGCAGGGACTGAACATGGCGCGCGTGGCGGCGTTGCTCGCCGGACTGCCCGACTCGGTGCCGGGCGTCACGGTGAACCGCTACTGCTCCTCGGGGCTGAATGCCGTACAGATTGCGGCCGATCGCATTCGTCTCGGTGAGGCCGACGTGGTGATTGCCGGCGGGGCTGAATCGATGTCCATGGTGCCCATGATGGGCAACAAAGTCGCGATCAACCCGCGGGTCTTCGAACACGAAGAGAACTACGCGATCGCCTACGGCATGGGCATCACCGCCGAGAAGGTCGCCAGTCAGTGGCATGTCTCGCGCGAAGATCAGGATGCGTTTGCCCTCGAATCGCACCGACGCGCGCTCGCGGCGCGCGCCGGCGGTGGCTTCAGCGCGGAGATCGCCCCACTCGAGGTGACCTACCGCACGCCCGATCTGGCTGCGGGCGAGGTGCGCACGGTGCGCAAGCGGCTCGCCGAGGATGAGGGGCCGCGCGCGGACACTTCGCTCGAGGCGCTCGCACGGCTGAAGCCGGTTTTCGATGCCAAGGGCAGCGTGACGGCCGGCAACAGCTCGCAGACCTCCGATGGTGCGGCGGCCGTGGTGCTCGTCTCTGCGGCGGCGCTGAAGCGTTTCAACCTGACACCCTTGGCGCGCTACGTGACCTTTGCGGTCAAAGGCGTGCCTCCGGCGATCATGGGTATCGGTCCGAAGGAGGCGGTGCCGGCGGCGCTGAGGCGTGCCGGGCTGAAACAGGATGCGCTGCAGTGGATCGAGCTCAACGAGGCCTTCGCCGCCCAGTCCCTCGCCGTGATCCGCGATCTGCAGCTCGATCCGGCGCGTGTCAATCCGCACGGCGGTGCGATCGCCCTCGGCCATCCGCTTGGGGCGACCGGCGCGATCCGCACTGCCACGCTGGTGCACGGGATGCGTCACAAGGGTCAGAAGGGCTACGGCATGGTGACCATGTGCATCGGCACCGGCATGGGCGCTGCAGGTATTTTCGAGGTCTTCTGAGCCCGGCGAAGTGCCCGGGGGCTCGTGGCCCGTCGCCCCCGGGAGAGCGCGAGCGCCTCAGGCGAGCGGCAACTGCGTGGTGAACTTCTTGGTCCGCAACACGAAGCTGGTGTTGACCGAGCGGACCGCTGCAAGCTGCAGAAGGTGGGTCGAGAGGAAGTGCTCGTAGGCCTCCATGCTGGCGGCCACGATGCGCAGCAGGTAATCGTTGGTGCCGCTCATCGAGTGACACTCGAGCACCTCGGCGCGGTCACGCACCAGTCGGTCGAAGGCCGCAACGGTATCGGCGTGGTGGTTCTCGAGCGATACCATTGCGTAGGCCTGAATCGTCAACCCGATCGCCGGCGCGCTGAGCAGCGTGGCATACCCGGCAATGATCCCTTCGCTTTCCAGCCGCTTCAGCCGCCGCCAGCAGGGGGCCGGGGAGAGACCGACGCGGTTGGCGAGTTCCTGGTTCGTGATACGGGCCTCGAGCTGCAGCGTCGCGAGGATACGGCGGTCGAGTCGGTCGAGAGGACGGGTCATGGGCGTGCCTCGGAGCGCTGAAATACGCAATGATATTGCCATTAAGTGGTAAAAATGAGCAAGAAACGAAAGCTCATTTCGTTCTTAAGCGCATAGGCTGATTCGCTACCGATCCACCTGCGGAGGGTGCCATGGTGGCATCAGCCTCTTGCGCGGCTGACGCGCGGCACGATTTAGACTCCGATCCCCAGCCGGACTGGCGGCGGGTGGCGCATCTGCTGCACTGCTCTCGCGCGCTCGATGACATCGAGGAGACACGACTGCTGCCGGCGCGGCAGGTGCTGTATCAGTTCTCTGCGCGCGGGCACGATCTGGCGCAAATCCTGCTCGGACTGCAACTGACTGATCCGCACGATGCCGTGACGGTCTACTACCGTTCGCGGCCGCTGATGCTTGCCCTCGGCGTGCCGCTGGAGGAGGCCGCGGCGGCACCGCTGGCGCGTGCGGGCGCCTTCAGCGACGGCCGCGACATCGGCGTGGTATTCAACAGGCCCGGACGAGGTGCGCCGACCGTGTTGCCGGCATGCGGCGGTGTCGGCGCGCAGTACACTCCGGCGGCCGGCTGGGCACAGGCCATCGGATTTCATCGCGACGTGCTGGCGGATGCCAGTTACGGGCACAGCATCGCGGTCGTGCTCGGCGGTGATGCTTCGGTGGCGACCGCTGGCTTCTGGTCGGCGCTGACGATGGCCACAACGTTGCAGCTGCCGATGCTGATCTATATCGAGGACAATGGCTTTGGCATCTCGGTGGGCTCGCGGCTACAGACTCCGGGCGGGAACATCGCGGCAAACCTGCGTGCGTTCTCGGGCCTGGAGATCTTCGAAGGGGACGGGGCCGAGCCGCAGCAGGCGGCCGGATGTATCGCGGCGGCCGTTGGTTTCGTGCGCGAGCGGCGTTCCCCGGCGCTGTTGCGCCTGACGGTTCCGCGGCTCTGCGGGCACTCGGGGCAAGATACCCAGACGTACAAGAGTCCCGAACTCATCAGCCGCGAACGTGCGAACGATCCGCTGCGCCGGCTGGAGCGGTATCTGGTGCCGCAGCGCATGAGCGAGAGCGAATGGCGGCAGATTGGCGTGGCGGGGCGCCGCGAGGTCGAGCAGGCCATCGAGCGGGCGTTGAGTCGCGCGGAGCCGGATCCGGCCCGGCTTACCCGTTACGTATTCACCGAGTATGACGCCGAGGGGCGCCCCGAGCTGCAGGAGCAGGGCGGGCTCGCCCCCCTCGGTGTGACGCTCGGCGCGGCGGGTGCGGGCGGCGCAGCGGAGCTGAATCGCATCAACATGTTGACTGCGATTCGTCGCACGCTCGATGTGGAGCTGACGCTCAACCCGCGCATGGTGGTGTTTGGCGAGGACGTCGGACCGAAGGGCGGCGTGCACGGGGCAACGCTCGGCTTGCAGGAAAAGCATGGTGTCGCACGTGTATTCGACACCAGTCTCTCCGAGGAAGGGATCATCGGCCGTGCCGTCGGCATGGCGCTCGCGGGACTGCTGCCGGTGCCCGAGATCCAGTTTCGCAAGTACGCCGATCCGGCGACCGAACAGCTCAACGACTGCGGCACGATGCGCTGGCGCACCGCCAACCGGTTCGCAGCGCCGATGGTCGTGCGGGTGCCGGGCGGATTCTTCAAGTGCGGGGATCCCTGGCACAGTCAGACCAATGAGGTCGCCTGGGTGCACGGAATCGGGTGGCGTGTGGCGGTGCCGTCCAATGCCGAGGATGCCGTCGGTCTGCTGCGCGCGGCACTGCGCGGAAACGAACCAACCATATTTTTCGAACACCGCGCGCTGCTCGATGGTGCCTGGGCACGCCGGCCTTATCCCGGCGACGCCTACCTCGTGCCGTTTGGCAGGGCTCGCCGGGTGTGCGAGGGCGAGGAACTCACGATCGTGACCTGGGGCGCGATGGTTGAGCGCTGTGAGCTCGCCGCGCAGGCCTCGGCCGTGCAGACCGAGATTCTGGATCTGCGCACCGTGTCGCCGTGGGATCGCGAGGCGGTGCTCGAGTCGGTGCGCAAGACCCGGCGCTGCCTGATCGTGCACGAGGACAACCTCACCGCAGGGTTCGGTGCCGAAGTTGCCGCAGTGCTCGCCCGGGACGCGTTCTTCAGTCTCGAGGCGCCCATTGAACGGCTGGCCATGCCCGACATTCCGAGTCCGCATGCGCCGGCGCTGCTCGAGGCAGCCGTCCCCGGCGTCGAATCAATCACCCGCGCAATCCGCGCGCTCGCGAGCGTGTAGCGATGGCCTCAAACATACTCGACATCCGCGCGCCCGAGGAGCAGGCCGAAGGCACACGCCTGCAGGTCCTGCGCTGGCTGAAGGCCGTTGGCGAGGCGGTGAGGGCGCATGAGCCGCTGATTGAGCTCGAGACCGACAAGGTCACCGTCGAGGTGCCCTCACCGGCTGACGGGGTGCTCGAACAGATCCTCACGGCCGAGCACGAGGAGGTGGCGCCGGGGGCGGTGCTTGGCCGGATTGGAGCGGTTGCGACCGAGCCGGCGACGCCCGCCGATACCGAGACGCATCTGCTGACCCGCGCCGCTGCCGTGCCGAGCCACGCGGCAGTACCCGGCCGTACCGGCGGTGTGGATCGGGAGCGCTTGGCACCGGCGGTGCGTCGGTTGCTCGCCGAACGTGGGCTCGATCCGGCACAGGTACGCGCAAGCGGGGAGGGCGGCCGGATCACCGTGGACGATGTGCTGCGGTATGTACCCTCGAACCACGCCCCGGCGCCTGTTGCGAAGGACACCGCAGCGCTCGCAGGCGCAGGCGATGCCGCAATCGCCATGCGTCGCGTGCCACACACCGCAGTGCGCAAACGCATTGCCGCGCGCATGGTTGAGAGCCTGTTGCACACCGCACCGCACGTCACAACCGTCTTCGACGTGGATCTGACGGCGGTGCTCGCGCATCGAGCCCAGCATCGGGATGAGTTCGCCAGTCGCGGCGTCGCGCTGACGCTGAGTGCGTATTTCGTGCGCGCGGCGGTCGAGGCGATCGCGGTGGTGCCGGAGGCCAACAGCCATTGGGCCGAGGACGCCCTGGAGATCTATACCCGCGTGAATTTCGGGATCGGCACCGCCGCGCCGGACGGGCTGGTGGCGCCGGTGCTGCACGGCGCCGAGGCGCTCGATCTGGAGCAGACCGCCCGCGGCATCGAATCGCTGGTGCGGCGTGCGCGCGAGGGGAGCCTCACCCCGCAGGATATGCGCGGTGGGACGTTCACGATTTCCAATCACGGGGTGAGCGGCAGCCTGTTTGCCACGCCGATCATTCTGTACCCCGGGCAGGCGGCGATTCTCGGCGTCGGCAAGCTCGAGAAGCGCCCCGTAGTCGTTGCGAGCGGCGATGCGGATCGCATCGAGATCCGGCCGCGCTGTTACGCCACGCTCACCATCGATCATCGGGTCATGGATGGTGCGCGCGCCAATCGCTTCATGCAGGTATTCGCCGAGCGGCTGGCCGACTGGGGCGGGTGAGGCGCAGGCGCCCGCCCGCCCGGGGGCGCTTGCGGCATGGCGCATAGTGACGGGACGGCGCGACGGGGCTACCATGCGCGTAGCACTCCAATGGAGGACTTGAGCATGACCGAGGGCACCACCACACTGCCTGGCTCGCCGAGCGATGAGTCCGAACCGGATCTGGCCCGCAGGCGCATGTTGACTGCGGCCACTGCGGCAGTCGGGGCGGTCGGCGTGGGTCTGGCCGCGACCCCGTTCATCGAGTCCATGGAGCCGAGCGAGACCGCCCGTGCGCTCGGCGCGCCCGTGACCATCGATATCTCGAAGCTGCAGCCGAAGCAGATGCTGATCGCCTCGTGGCGTCGCCGGCCGATCTACGTTTTGCGACGCACCGAGGCCGAGTTGAAGGCGCTGCCCACGCTCAACGGCCAGCTGAAAGACCCGCTCTCCAAGGCGGACCAGCAGCCGGAGAACCTCCCCGGCTGGAACCCGATTTCCCGCTCCATCGTCCCGGAATACCTGGTGGTGGTGGGTATCTGTACCCATCTGGGCTGCATGCCGAAGCTGCATCCGACGGTCGGCGATCCTCTGCTCGGGGCGAGCTGGCCGGGCGGGTACTACTGTCCTTGCCACGGTTCGCGCTACGACCTGGCCGGGCGCGTGATGGATGGATCACCGGCCCCGCTGAACCTGCCCGTGCCGCCGCACTACTACAAGGACGCCAAGACGATCGTGGCGGGTGAGCTGGCGAACGGCAGCGAGCAGAACTGGGAGCCGAACACCTGGTGAGGCGGCGCTGCCTCAGGGACGGGGCAGTCCACCGAAACGGGCAAACGCTTCCGGACCCGGCGGCGGCAGCGAGCCGTCCAGTGTTGCGGCGTATTGAGAGAGATACGCTTCGGCAGCGCTGAACACGGCGGCGTATAGGCGTCGGCACAGAGCATAGGCTTCGGCACCGATCCAACCGTCGGGTAGCAGAGGCGGGGGCAGCAGTGGGTCGCGCAAATGGATTTTGCGATACTCATGAATCAGCAGCGTGCGCACGACGAAGGCGCTCTGCGGCCTCAGGTGCGTCGCGGCACCGGCGGCTCCGAGCGGCGCGAACGCGTCGCGCATGCGCTGGTACCGGCGCGCGATGTCGTGCAGATCCCAGGCCGCCGCGACCAGCTGGCGGTCGGTTCCCGACCCCTCACTGGCGCTGCTGAAGAGCCAACCGCCCTCGAGCCCATCAGGCGCAAGCCACTGGCGTGCCTGCGCGACCGTGCAGGTGGGGTGCAGGAACACGCCGGGGGCCGCCTCGCCGAATCCCAGCCAACGCAGCCGCTCGCGCAGCGTCGTCCGCGGGCCTCGCCCCGGTGGCACCACGAGCAGCGTCCAATGGCCGTGCCAAACGGACGGATTTGCCGCATAAATGCGTTGGGTCGCCTCGGCGAACACGCCCCGACCGGTGTCGGTGAGGCGATACTCGCTCACCCGGCCGCGTCGCATGGCCGTCAGCCAGCCCTCGCTCGCCAGGCGCGCCACGCTGGTGCGTACCAGCCGCTCGGCGAGCCCGAAAGGACGGGCGAGACCGATCAGACTGGCGAGGCTGACGCGCGCACCGCGCGGGGCGATGGCATCGCCGAAGATGGTCATCAGCAGCGAGCCGCCACGCACCGGCCGCTCGGCGCGGAAACGCTGCAGTACGGCGGCGACGGCGGGATACGGCTCGCCGGAGATGTCCATGGAAAGTGACGGCACGGGTCGGATCGGTATTCTGCCACGGATTATTGACACAAAAATCAGAAGGTCTATAGTTTTTCTGTATCATAATTGATCTTTCGGCGGCGGCCGTGCATGTACACCCAAGCTCTCGATAGTCCCGCGGAGTCAGCCCGCTCGCCGGATGAGGACGAGCGCCTCGAGCGCTTTCAGGCGCGCATCGATCGGGACGAGAAGATCGAGCCGAAGGATTGGATGCCCGAGGCGTATCGCCAGACCCTCATCCGCCAGATCGCCCAGCATGCGCACTCGGAAATCGTCGGCATGCTCCCGGAGGGCAATTGGATCACTCGGGCGCCCTCGCTGCGCCGCAAGGCGGTGCTGATTGCCAAGGTGCAGGATGAGGGCGGGCACGGAATGTACCTCTACAGCGCCGCCGAGACGCTCGGGGTCTCGCGCGGTGAACTCACCGCACAACTGCTCGCCGGTCAGGCCAAGTACTCGAGCATCTTCAACTACCCGACGCTCAGTTGGGCCGACATCGGGGCGATCGGCTGGCTGGTCGACGGCGCGGCGATCATGAATCAGATCCCGCTGTGCCGCTGCTCCTACGGACCGTACGCGCGCGCGATGGTGCGCATCTGTAAAGAAGAGAGCTTTCATCAGCGTCAGGGCTTCGAGATCATGCTGACGCTCGCGCGCGGCAGCGCCGCGCAGCGCGCCATGGCGCAGGAGGCGCTACGGCGCTGGTGGTGGCCGTCGCTGATGATGTTTGGTCCGAGCGACCTGCATTCGGTGCATACCGCGCAGTCGCTGCGCTGGAAAATCAAACGCTTCACCAACGATGAGCTGCGCCAGCGGTTCATCGATGCCACAGTGCCGCAGGCGGAGTACCTCGGGCTCACCGTGCCCGATCCGCAACTGCGCTGGGACGAGGCGACGCATCATTACGTGCCGGGCCCGATCGACTGGAGCGAGTTTCAGGCGGTGCTGAAGGGCGAGGGGCCGTGCAACCGCGAGCGCCTCGAGGCGCGCCGCACCGCGCACGAGGCGGGACGTTGGGTTCGCGAGGCGGCAGCCGTCTACGCCGAGAAACACCGCGCTGCTGAGCGCAGCGCGGATTGGCGCTGAGGAGTATCCGACATGAACGAAGATTGGGTGCTGTATGAGGTGTTCATCCGGTCCCGCTCGGGACTTGAGCACAAACATGCCGGCAGTCTGCACGCGGCGGATGCGCGCATGGCTCTCGAGCATGCGCGCGACACCTACACCCGCCGCCAGGAGGGGGTGAGCATCTGGGTCGTGCGCTCGAGCGACATCGTCGCCTCCGACCCGCAGGAGGCCGAGTCGCTGTTCGATCCGGCCCGCGACAAGGTGTACCGCCACCCGACGTTCTACGCGATTCCGGAGGACGTGAAGAATCTATGAGCGCCGCCTCTGAAGCCGTTGGCATCGAGGCCGGCCCCGAGGAGCGGTTCGAGTACGTGCTGCGGCTCGCCGACACCAGTCTCATCGCCGGCCAACGCCTGGCGGCGCTGCTCGGGCACGGCCCGGCGCTCGAGGAGGACCTGGCGC
Organism: Pseudomonadota bacterium; assembly: GCA_021808195.1. The sequence continues at coordinate 27,810 of JAKBCE010000013.1, read as the reverse complement.
TCGGTAACATCGCGCTCGATCTGATCGGCCAGGCGCGTCTGCTGCTCGCACTCGCCGCACGAATCGAGGCGCGAGGCCGGGATGAGGATGCGCTCGCGTTTCTGCGTGATGCGCCGGAGTTTCGCAATGTCTCGCTGGTCGAGCAGCCGAATGGGGATTTCGCGCAGACGATCGTTCGCCAGTGTCTGCTCGATGCCTGGCAAGTCGAGATGTACGAAAGTCTGGCCGGCTCGCGCGACCTGCAACTTGCCGACATTGCCGAGAAGGCCCTCAAGGAGTGTCGCTATCACTGGCGTTTCAGCGCCGGTTGGCTCGTGCGCCTCGGCGACGGCACTGCGGAAAGTCAGGCGCGGGTGCGTGCGGCGCTCGCAAGCCTGTGGCGCTTTACCGATGAGCTCCTGAGCCCCGATGCGCTCGATGCTCGGATGGCGGTGTGCGGCATCGGGCCCGCCCCGGCGCTGATCCGCGAGCGTTGGCAGAGCCGCTTGCGCGTAACGCTCGCTGAGGCGGGGCTCGACTGGCCGGCGCATCAGCATTACCGCTGGCACGGCAAGCGCGGCGAGCATACCGAGCACCTGGGACATCTGCTGGCCGAGATGCAGTTCCTGCCGCGCGCCTATCCGGGGGCCACATGGTGAGCCAAGCCGCTGCGGATGCAGCCACGCTCGAGCGGCGGGTCTGGCGGACGCTCGAGTCGGTCATGGATCCGGAGATCCCGGTGGTGAGTGTCGTCGAGCTCGGCATCGTACGGCAGGTGCGAGTCGGTCCGGATGGCCGGCTGCGGGTCGGTATCACCCCGACGTACTCCGGCTGCCCGGCCACCGAGGTGATCACGCAGATGATCCGTGCCGCACTCGATCAGGACGGATTCGCCGATGCGGCGCTCGAGACGCTGCTGTGGCCGGCGTGGTCGAGCGAGTGGCTGAGCGAGTCGGGACGGCGAAAGCTCGAGGCATTCGGTATCGCCGTCGAGGGCACAGGATCGCAAAGCCCCGTCTGTCCACGATGCGCCAGCCGCAGACTCGAGCGGGTGAGCCAATACGGTTCGACCCCGTGCAAGGCGCATTACCGCTGTTTGGAGTGTCTCGAGCCGTTCGACGTGTTCAAGTGCCTCTAAGATGTTGAAGTTTCATTCCCTGCGCGTCGAGGATGTCAGGCCGGAGGCTGAGGAGACTCTCGCTATTACGCTGGCGGTGCCTGCCGCGCTGTTGCCCGAGTACCGCGGCAGCGCCGGACAGCATGTGGTGCTGCGTGTGCGCAAGGCGGGCGAGGAGCTGCGCCGGACGTATTCGCTCACCAATGCGCCGGGTGCAGATCGGCTGCAGTTACTCGTGCGGCTGCAGTCCGGTGGACGGATGTCTGAGGCTTTGCGGCAGCTGCGCGCCGGCGAGAGCATCGAGGTACTGCCGCCGAATGGCAGTTTCACGGCACACGCCGCAGCGCTCGGGACCGGCATGCGGGTGGCCTTCGCCGCCGGCAGTGGCATCACCCCGGTGCTGTCGGTCACGCGCGCGGTGCTCGAGGCGGGCGGGAGCATGCTGATCTTCTACGGCAATCGCAGTGCGGCGCGCACGATGGGCCTCGAGGCGTTGCAGGCGCTGAAGAATATGTTTCCGCAGCGGCTGGCGCTGCACTTCATCATGAGTCGCGAGCCGCAGGAGGTCGAGCTGTACAACGGCCGGCTGGATGGCGCAAAGGTGCGCGAACTCGCCGCGGCATTTTTCTCACCCGCTGCCATCACCGAGTACTTCGTATGCGGTCCAGGGGACATGCACCGCGAGGTGTGCGCCGCGCTTGCTGAATTGGGCGTGACGGCCGGCGCCATCCGCCTCGAGCATTTCAGTGTGGCAGCCGGGGGTGCCGCCAGGGCGGAGTCCGCCGCGACTGAGGTTGCACAGGCCGAGGGCATGGCCGAGGTCAGCGTGATCCTCGATGGACGGCGGCGCTCCTTTGCCATGGCGATCGCGGCCGAGACGGTACTCGAGGCTGCTGAGCGCGCGGGGCTTGAGTTGCCCTACTCGTGCCGTTCGGGCGTGTGTTCGACCTGTCGCACCAAGGTCGTGCGCGGCGAGGTGCGTATGGAGCAGAACTATGCGCTCGAGGACTGGGAGCTCGAGCAGGGCTATGTGCTCGCTTGCCAGTCCAAGTGCCTCAGTGCGGGGTTGGAACTCGACTACGATGAGAAATAACGTGGCCGCGACGGGCGCGGCGAGGATGCCATGAACTACCAGACCATTCTCTACAGCGTTGCCGGCGGTGTGGCGCGTCTGACCTTCAATCGCCCCGAGCGGCTCAATAGTTTCAACGCGCAGATGCATGCCGAGGTGCGTCATGCGCTCGGCATCATCGAAGCCGACTCGACGGTGCGCGTGGTGGTGCTGACGGGCGCAGGACGAGGATTTTGCGCGGGTCAGGATCTGGCCGAGCGGGCCCCGTCGGCGGGGGGCGAGGCGACCGACCTGGGCATGACCATCGAGCGCGATTACAAACCGTTGATCCTGACTCTGCGCCGGTTGCCGATGCCGGTGCTGTGCGCGGTGAACGGCGTGGCCGCAGGGGCGGGTGCCAACATCGCGCTCGCCTGCGATTTGGTGCTGGCGAGCCGCTCGGCGAGTTTCGTGCAGGCGTTCGTGCGCGTCGGATTGGTGCCCGATTGCGGTGGCACCTGGTTCCTGCCGCGACTGCTCGGGCCGGCGCGCGCGCTCGGACTGGCGCTGCTCGGGGAAAGACTGCCGGCGAGCCAGGCGGCCGAGTGGGGCATGATCTGGCGCTGTATCGACGACGATGATTTTCCCGCCGAGGTCGATACGCTCGCCGCACAGCTTGCCGAGGCACCCGCGCAGGCGGTGCGCCACATCAAACGGGCGCTTGCGGACAGCTGGCATCACACGCTCGCGGAGCAACTCGATGTGGAGCGGGATCTGCAGCGCGAGCTCGGCGCGAGCGCCGATTACGCCGAAGGGGTCGCGGCCTTCATCGCCAAGCGCGAGCCGCGCTTCATCGGTCAATAGACGCCACCGGCCTTGCGAGCGATGGTTCTGCAAAGCTTCATTCAGGGCCGCTGGGTCGGTGGCACCGGCGCAGCGACTGCGCTGCGCGATGCCAGCACCGGCGAGGTCATTGCCAGCGCCTCGAGCACGGGGCTCGATTTCGGCGGCGCGCTGCACTATGCGAGGGGCGTCGGCGGCCCGAATCTGCGCCGGCTGACATTCCACGAACGCGCCGCGATCCTCAAGGCACTCGCCCGCCATCTCGCCGAGCGCAAGGAGGCGCTGTATCAGCTCTCCTACGCCACGGGCGCAACGCGGGCGGACAGCTGGATCGACATCGACGGCGGCATCGGCACGCTGTTCGTGTACGCGAGCAAGGGCTTGAAGGAGCTGCCTGACGGCCACGTGTACGTCGATGGTGCGCTCGAACCGCTCGCACGCAGCGGGACGTTTCTCGGCCAGCACATCTACGTCGCTTTGCAAGGGGCCGCGCTACACATCAATGCCTTTAACTTCCCGGTCTGGGGCATGCTGGAGAAGCTCGCTCCGGCGCTGCTCGCCGGGGTGCCGGCGATTGTCAAGCCGGCGACCGCCACGGCCTATCTGACCGAACTCGCCTTCCGGCAGATCATCGAGTCCGGTCTGCTGCCCGAGGGGGCGGTGCAGCTGATCTGCGGCGGCGTTGGTGATCTGTTCGAACATCTGACCTGTCAGGACGTGATTGCCTTCACCGGCTCGGCGAGCACGGCGCGCAAGCTGCGCACGCACCCACGCGTGCTGGAGCGGGCGGTGCGATTCACCGCGGAGACCGATTCACTCAATTCCTGCATCCTCGCGCCGGATGCCGTTGCCGGTACGCCGGAATTCGAGCTGTTCGTGCGCGAGGTGGTCCGAGAGATGACCGTCAAGGCGGGTCAGAAGTGCACAGCCATCCGCAAGGCGATTGTACCGACCAGCCAGACCACGGCGGTACTCGAGGCGCTGCGTGCGGCGCTGACGCAGGTGGTGATCGGCAACCCCCGCGAGGCGTCGGTGCAAATGGGGCCGCTCGCCTCGCTCGCGCAGCGGCGCGAGGTGCTCGCGCAGCTGGCGATGCTGCAGCGCGAGACTCAGCTCGTCTGCGGACGGCAGGATGCGGTGCGGCTGGCCGATGCGGACGGCGAACGCGGCGCATTCATGGCCCCGACGCTGTTGCAGTGTACCGACCCGGCGAGTGCGCGCGCCGTGCATGAGATCGAGGCGTTTGGTCCGGTGAGTACGCTCATGCCGTACCGGACGCTCGAGCAGGCAATCGAGCTGGCACGTCGCGGCGAGGGCAGCCTCGTCGGTTCGGTGTTCAGTGCCGATGAGCGGATCGCAGCGCAACTGGTGCTCGGTCTGGCGCCCTGGCACGGGCGCGTGCTGGTGGTCAATCGCCATTGTGCCGAGGATTCGACCGGACACGGCTCGCCGCTGCCCCACCTGGTGCACGGCGGCCCGGGCCGCGCCGGTGGCGGGGAGGAAATGGGTGGCATTCGTGGTGTGTTGCACTACATGCAGCGCACCGCAGTACAGGGCACGCCAGATGTGTTGAGCGCTGTCACCGGGTGCTGGGTACGGGGCTCGCGCGAACTCGACCCGGGCGAGCATCCTTTCCGTAAGCCATTCGGCGCACTGCGCATCGGGGATACCTTTCGCTCCGCCGAGCGCCTCGTGACCGTCGAGGACATCGAGCGCTTTGCAGCCCTGTCGGGTGATCACTTCTATGCGCACATGGACGAGGCGGCCGCCCGGGCGAATCCGCTGTTCGGCGGGCGTGTGGCGCACGGTTATTTCCTCGTTTCAGCCGCAGCGGGACTGTTCGTGGATCCGCCGCTCGGACCGGTGCTCGCCAATTACGGGATCGATGCGCTGCGCTTCACTCAGCCGGTCAAACCGGGGGATCGCATCCGCGTGCGCCTGACCTGCAAGCAGAAGTCGCTGCGCATCGCTCAAGGTTACGGCGAGGTTCGCTGGGATACTCAGATCACCAATCAGAACGGCGAGACCGTCGCTCAGTACGATGTGCTCACGATGGTCAGCGAGAGCGCCGTACCGCCCGCGCCGGTGGCCTGAGCGCACCCGGCCGCTCGCCTCGCCCAAGGGCGCGCTCCTTCCGCGCCAGTGTTCGGGTGGCTTGGAGCTGCGATCACAGATAAAGCTGTTTGTTCAGCGGGATGCCGTTCGCGTTGCAATAGCTCTCGTAGTGGTTGATGAACCACCACACATCGAGAGTCTGTGCAAAGTTGCCCTGCTCGTCGTAGAACTCGATCGGCCCCTGCAACCACCCGAACAGCTTGACGCCCTGTGGATGGTCACTCACCAGCGTGTGGCACAGTCCAGGGGTCTCGTAGATGAAATCCCCGGGTCCGGCCACCCAATCGTACTCGAGGTAGCGCACGCTGCCCTCGAGACACAGCATGACCACCGTGCCGCGGTGCTTGTGTGTGCCGACTACGCCCTTGGATTTAACCCACAGAATGTTGCTGAAGATGTTGTGTCGCGGATCGAACGCGAGATGGCGCAGTGCCGCATTGTCTCCGAACGGTACCCAAGGGCTTTCCTGCTCAGTGGGTCCGACGAAGGTGCCGGGCAGTCCGTGGCGCCGGATGACGTCTTTGTGGATCTCCGGAACGTCCACGATCCGGTAAGCGGTCGATGGCGGTGCGGTGATCGGGGTCTGCGGCACTGAGGACATGGGAGTAACTCTCCGAACCGTGGCGTGTGCGGCGGTAGCGCATGCGCGCCTCGGTACGGCGCGCCGCATTGCGCAATCCAACCTGACCGAGACTAGCAGCACGCCGCGTTGCGGTACACACACCAGAGCGCAAGATTTTCGACTGTCAGCGCAACACCTCGATGAATGTTTCAAACGACGAGGGGACGCGTTGACGCGCGAGCGATGTCGACCTTAGACTGCCTCGGGTTGCATCTCGCCGCTTCCAATTCGCCTCGAGCGAGCGCGAGGCCATGCGGGAGCTCCACTCTGAAGAGGTTGTCAGGTCATGAACCGATTCGAGCAGGCTGTCCGCGACTGTATGAATCCGACCGCTCAGCTGCTTGCCGAGACCCGCAAGCCGCTGCACCGCGCGATACTGCTGAACTTCTGGCGGCACGTGCATCTGGAAGGGGCGGGATTGTTCGAGCAGATCGTTGCATCTGACATGATGGTCGATCAACCGGTGTATCGGGTCAGTTGGGGGACGCATCCGGCGGTCATCGAGGGAAAAGCCGGGGTTCTCGCCTTTTACAACAGCGTCGGGGAGACGGTGTTGTGGCACTCGGCGGATCGGCTGGCGGTGGCGGATTGGGGAATTTGCGATGAAATTACGTTTCATCAGCTCGCACGGGGAGCGGATCTGAAGCCGCTCGGATACCCGGTCGCGAGTGCGACGCAGCTGTATCACGTCGCAAGTCGTCAGGCGTTCATCTGGCCCTATGACGCGCGAGCACGGCTCGCCGGTGAGCACCTCTACGAAGACAAGACGAGCGTGCAGATTGAGCCGGTCGAGCCGTCGGAGGCGATTACGCCGGCGCGCGTGCGCGAGATTCATCGCGAACAGCTCGCGAGTCTCGAGGCGCGGCTGGGTCCTCGGTTCTGGGTGCTCGGTGAAGGATAGCTGAGCGGCCGTTCCCGGTCGTCATGCCGGCCTGCGGCCGGCATGACGGGATGTGGTCGCTCAGCTGCGCGTCAGGCGCGCAGTGATTTCCGCCACGTGACGTCCCTGGAAGTGGGCGCCAGCCAGCTCATTTTCGCTCGGCTGACGCGAGCCGTCGCCGGAGGCGAGGGTGGTTGCGCCATACGGACCGCCCCCGGTGACCTCATCCATGCGGGTGAGGCCCGGAAAGGAGTACGGCAGACCGACGATGATCATGCCGTGGTGCAGCAGCGTGTTGTGGAAACTGGTGATGGTGGTCTCCTGGCCACCGTGCTGAGTGGCGGTGGAGGCAAAGACGCTGCCCACTTTGCCCACCAGTGCGCCTCGGGCCCACAAACCACCGGTCTGATCGAGGAAGTTGCGCATCTGTGCGGCCATGTTGCCAAAGCGCGTGGGCGTGCCGAACACGATCGCATCGTAGTCGGCGAGTTCATCGACGGTGGCGATGGGTGCGTTCTGCTCGATCTTCATACCGGCCTTGCGGGCGATCTCTGCGGGGACGATCTCGGGGACACGTTTGACGGTTACTGCGGTCCCGGGCACTGACCCGGCCCCCTCGGCAACGGCCCGCGCCATTCGCTCGACGTGACCGTAGGAGGAGTAATACAGAACAAGAACCTTTGCCATGCTGAGGATCTCCATGTGACGCTCTGTGGCGCGGAACGCACGAGTATACGTCTCTCTGGGCGGGCACGGGCGCACGCATTGGTCCCGGCGTCAGACGGCAGCACCAATGGTAGACTGCGCTCGTATGCCACCGGAAGTGCCCTCGGACGAGCCCCGCCCAACCGCAGCGAGCAGACGGCCCGCGGCGTTGAAGATCACCACGGTGTCTTGGTCGGATCTGGCTCACACGCTGATCCCGATTTTGCTGCTTTCGGCAGCGGCGATCTGGCTGACGCTGCATTTCGTGCAGCCCGCACCGCCGCATACGCTGACCATCAGCGCCGGGCCGCCAGGCAGCACGTTCGAACTGTCGGCTGAGCGCTTTCGCGCCATCCTGGCCCGTAATGGCATCACGTTGAAAATCCTTCCCTCAGAGGGATCCGCGCAGAATCTCGAGCGACTCAATCGGCCTCACTCGCACGTCGAGATCGCGCTCGTTCAGTCGGGCACCAGTGTTCTCGGCGGACTCGGCGCGGCGCCGGCTCACGACCAGGACGACGATGGGCATGGCATAGTCTCACTCGGTAGCATGTTCTATCAGCCGCTCACCATCTTTTACCGTGGCCCGCGCCTGCTGCGGCTCTCACAGCTGCGCGGGGAGCGCGTGGCCATCGGTGCGGCCGGTAGCGGCACACGGACGCTGGCGCTGGCGCTGTTGAAGGCGAATGGCATTGTGCCCGGCGGTCCGACCCGGCTCGTCGATCTGGAGGGTGCTGCGGCGCGCGATGCGCTGTTGAGCGGCCGGGTCAATGCCATCTTTCTCACTGGGGATTCGACGCCGCCGGCGGTGATCATCAAGATGCTGCATACTCCCGGTATCCGACTCTTCGATTTTTCTCAAGCGGATGCCTATGTGCGGCGATTCCCCTACCTGCACGAGCTGCACATCCCGGCCGGTGCGTTCGATCTCGGGGAGAATCTGCCGCAGCACCCGATCGTCCTGTTGGGTCCTTCGGTTGAGCTGCTCGCGCACGAAAACCTGCATCCGGCGCTGTGTGATCTGCTGATCCAGGCCGCGCAGCAGGTCTACGGTCGGGCGACAGTGCTGCATGCCGCGCACGAGTTTCCGAATACCGCGACCTACACCTATCCGCTGGACTCGGAGGCGGCGCGCTTTTACAAGACCGGGGACCAGAGCTTCACCTACCGCTACCTGCCGTTCTGGGTCGCGAGTTTCGTCAACCGAGTGATTCTGGTGCTGCTGCCGATCATTGTCGTCTTGATTCCCGGCCTGCGCTATCTGCCGCAGCTGTACGGCTGGCGCGTCAACAGCCGCATTCACCGCCGTTACGGGGAACTGATGGCGCTTGAGCGTGAGTCGATCGGGCCGCTTACCCCTGAGCGGCGTGCAGCCTTGCTCGATCGACTGCACGAGATCGAACGGGCAGTGATCCTGCGCAAGATGCCCGGTTCGCATGCCGAGCAGATTTATCAGCTGCGCGAACACATCCAGTTCGTGCGCAACAATCTCGCTCACGTGCGGCCAGGCTGATGCGCTAAGTTGGCGGCCCGATAATCTAGGTTCATTGCAAAGTGATGCGAACGGCTATTTCGGCCGCTGCCTGTATTTGAACGGCGTGAATCGGGACGCGCAGAGTCCGCACTGCCCGGTCTTGACTGGGCACCTCGGCCGTGCCGATCGCAGCTGGCACATGCTGCCGACTCTGATGATCTACTACACCTCTGCGCAGGGGTATCGTCCCGGTGGGTTCAACCGCGGGGCAGTGGCGCTGCTGCCTGATGTCGCGGGCATTGCGCAGTACATCACGCCGCAGGCTTACGGGTCGGATCTGCTGACCAACAGCGAGGTGGGCTGGAAGAGCGAGCTGCTCAACCATTACGTGATGATCAATGGAGCGCTCTACCAGGACAATTGGGACAATGTGCAAACGAGCTTGTTCTGTCCGTCCTGTGGCTTTGGTAACGTCAGCTTCGGCACCAATGGTCCGGTGTCCCGCGTGCGGGGCGTGGCGCTGCAGCGCGCAGCTCATCTGTTCACAGGATTCTCTCTGCAGGGCGCGGTGGCCTGGAACAGCAGTGCGCTCGTCAATTCGGCGGCGCTGATCGAGAACAACCTGGCGAGCCCGAATTTCGGCAAACCGATCACGACCCGCTATGTGCAGGGAGCGGCGCAACCGGTGCAGAACGTCTACGGCGCCAGGGGCAGCTCGCTCGTGTATTCGCCGCCGTTTGAGGCCGATCTACGCATGCGCCATGCGTGGATGCTTGGCGATGACCTCCCGTTCGAGCAGGTGGGCTTCGTGCACGAGGGGCACACGCGCTCGGCGGCAGGGTGTCTGGCGACGTACAATCTGCCTGGCTGGACGACTTATGATGCCTCGATGGGCGGGTCCAAGGGGGACTGGACGGTGACCATGGATGGGTCGAATCTGACTGGCGTGAACAAGAGTCTGGCCAAGAGTTCATCGATGTTCATCCTGACGGAGACGCCGATGCGTCCGCGGGTGATATCGCTGACCTTTCACTATGATTAATTGCGGCACGGCTCGCGCGCAAAGGAGGCGGGTGCCGCGCGGGGATAGGAGGGCGGGCGGTGGCGGGTGAGGTGCGGGAGGGATCGGGTGCTTGGTGCGCGGTGTGGATTCGGGGGCGGTGCGGATGAACGGCCGATTTCGCGATTGGGGGTTCGGTGGTGCGCTGGTGGTGGCGCTGCTGGTGCAGACACCGGTGCGAGCGGCGCCGCCGGGGCCCGCCGCCAGAGCCGGCGCGGCGGGCGGTGAGAGCCGCTGCGCTGGCGAGGCTCGGGGGGCCTTGACCCGCCTGCCGCTCGTTCATGCGGCGCAGCGTCGGATCCTGCGACGGCTTGCCGTGAAGCGTTATGCCGAGGCCGCCCGGGCCGCGCGTGCGGCGGTGGCGACTTACCGCGACCCCTGGGCAGCGTATGCACTTGGGCAGCTGTACAGCCAGGGCCTCGGCGTGAAGCGTGACCCGCGCCGGGCAGTCCGCTGGTATCGCTGGGCGGCACAGCACGGGAGCATGCGTGCCGCGCGAGAACTCGCGAATGCGTATCTGCACGGCACCGGCACGCGGCGCAACGCGGCGCGCGCGGCGTACTGGTTCCGTGAGGGCGTCGCTCCCAAGCAGCTCGCGGGCAGTGCGGCGGCGCTTGCGGCCAAATATGCCGCCGGCGCCTTCATGCCGCGCAACCCAGGCATGGCTCGCTATTACGAGGAGCAGAGCGTGCGCATATTGCGCCGGCTGGTCCGCCAGCCGAATGGGCCAGCGGAGTTCGCGCTCGGCAGCGCCTATGCCGATGGGCGCGGCGTCCCGCGCAGCCGCCCGAAAGCTCTCGCGCATCTGTGCCGGGCGCTGCGGTTGGGCTACGAAGCCGCGGCGCCACGCATCGTTCGGCTCGAGGAGGTACGGTGATCGACAGACGCAACTTCCTGAAGTATGGGTTGAATGCGGCTTCTGCTGCGTTGCTGCGCAAGAGCATCACTCGGGCCGCCGCGCTGCCCGGCGTACGCCGTTCCGGGACCCTCGAGGACGTCGAACACGTCGTGATCTTCATGCAGGAGAACCGCTCCTTCGATCATTATTTCGGGCATCTGTCCGGGGTGCGCGGCTACAGCGACCGCTTTCCGCTGTCTCTGCCCGGGGGCAAGCCGGTCTGGCTGCAGCCGCGGATGGAAGATCCTGCGCGGACGATTCTGCCGTTTCACCTCGATACCCACCGGACTTCTGCGGCGTTCATGCAGGACCTTGATCACGGCTGGGCCTCTCAGCATGGCGCCCTTGCAGGTGGGCGGATGGACGGTTGGCCGCTCAACAAGACCGATATGACGATGGGCTATTTCCTGCGCACGGACCTGCCGTTTCACTGCGCATTGGCGGATGCGTTTACGGTCTGCGATCACTACTTCTGCTCGATCGCCGGCCCGACGAACCCCAACCGGGTGATGCTCTGGGCCGGATCGATCGACCCGCAGGGCCGCGGCGGTGGACCGTATATCGACGACGAATGCTGGCTTTATACACCCGGCATGAAGCCCTTCACCTGGACGACCTACGCCGAGCGGCTGCAGAGTGCGGGTATCACGTGGCGCGTTTATCAGGAAGGACTGGGATGGAACGAACACAGTCCGATGACCGGGAATTACGACGATAATGCGCTCGCCTATTTCGAGTCGTTTGCCAACGCTGCGACAAACAGTGAGCTTCACCAGCGTGCCATGCGGCCGGCCGGCGTCGATCAGTTGCGCAACGACGTCCTGGCCGGCCGACTGCCGCAGGTTTCCTGGATCGTCACGCCGGCGGCATTCTCCGAGCACCCCTCATATCCGCCGGCGTATGGCGCGATCTACATCGCACGGGTGCTCGAGGCGCTGACGGCCGATCGGGACACCTGGAACAAGACGGTGCTGTTCCTCAATTATGACGAGAACGACGGCCTGTTCGATCACGTGATTCCACCGCAGCCGCCGACTCCGGTATTGCCCGGGATTTCTACGGTATCGACGGAAGGGGAGATCCACGACACCGTCAATCCCGACTACCCGACGCCGCACACGCCCGATCAGCTTCCCTATGGACTCGGACCGAGGGTGCCCATGCTCGTCATCTCGCCCTGGAGTAAGGGCGGATACGTCTGCTCGCAGGTATTCGACCATACCTCCGTGATCCGCTTCCTGGAGAGTCGCTTCGGCGTAAAGGAGCCGAATATCTCGGCCTGGCGGCGCGCGATCTGCGGCGATCTGACCTCGGCGTTCAATTTCGAGTCGTATCGGACCGCTGCGATCGTTTTGCCGAGTACCGCTGACTACTGGGACCTGTCTTTTCAGGAGTCCAAGCTGCCGGCGGCAACCGTGCCGCAACATCAGCCGATGGCAATGCCTGCTCAGGAGCCTGGCCTGCGCCCGACGCGCCCGTTGCCCTATGCGCTCGAGCTGAATCTGGTTGCGGCCCGGGGCGGGGTGCACCTGCAGTTCGACAACCGCTCTTCGGTGGGCGTGTGTTGCACCGCATTCTGGGACGGAAGCGAGGCGTTGCCGCGCCGCTATACGCTCGGTGCGGGTCACCGGCTAGAGGATTTCGTAGCGCTGCCCGACGGACAGTCCCTCGCCATGAGCGTCTACGGACCGAACGGCTTCGTGCGCCGGATTCGCGGCGCGGGCAGCACGTCACTCGAGGTTTCAGCTTCGCTCGACGTGCAGGGCACCATGGCGCTGCGACTGAAGAACAGTGGCAATCGTGCCCTCGCGGTGCAGATTCGCGACGCGGCGTACGGTCGGCCCGCGCATACGCTGCGCGTGCCGGCACGCGCGACCGAGCAGTGGCGCCTGGAATTCCAGCGCAGTCACCATTGGTACGATGTGACGCTGAGCGCCGAGCAGTTCGAGTGGCGTTTCGCAGGCCATGCCGAGACGGGACGCGAAAGTCTCACCGATCCTGCAGTCGCGACCCCCGTGTTGATGTACGCGTAGTGAGACGCGTGGGGCAGGGCGCAACGGGGATGCGGCCGGGCCGTCCCGTCAGGGTGCGTGTGCTGCGAGGGGGGCGGAAATGACGGAACAGCGCGACGCACTGTCGGTGCAACTGATCGTCGCGCCGACCGGCGTCACTGCCGAACAGGCGGTCGCGCTGGTCCGTGAGCACTATGGCCTGGCGGTGCGGCTGTCGCCCCTCACGGGGGAGCGTGACGAGAACTTCAAGCTGACGACGGCTACGGGCGGAATGTATGTTCTGAAGGTCGCCGCGGCGCGCGACAGCCCGGCGGCCACAGCGCTGCAGACTGCCGCCCTGTTGCACCTGGCGACAGTCGACCCGGACATTCCGTGTCCACGGGTCCAAAAAACGCGCGACGGCGGGGTGAGCGTCCGCGTGCGGGATGCGCGGGGCGCTGCGCGATCGGCGCATGTCCTGAGCTTTCTGCCCGGGCGGCTATTGTGCGAGACAGTGGCCTCGAACGCTCAGCGCGAAGCTGTCGGTCGCCTCGCGGGGCGACTCGCTCGGGCACTCAGTACCTTCAGCCACCCGGGTGCGCAGCGCCCGCTCATTTGGGATCTGCGCAATGCCGGCGTGCTGCCGGGCATGCTGGAGGATCTGCCCACGTTTCCGTGTCAGTCGTTGGCGCGGACGTTTCTCGCCGCTGCGCTTCCTCGGGCCGTGGCATCCCTCGAGGGGGCGCGGCAGCAGGTCGTTCACAATGACCTCAATGCCCGCAACATCCTGCTCGATCCGACCGATGAGTCGCGGCTCACGGGCGTGATCGATTTCGGTGACATGGTCTACACCGCGCTGATTGCGGATGTGGCGGTGGGATGTGCCGAGTTGATGCCAGCGCAGTGCTTCGAGATTACGCACGCAATGGATTGCTGTGAGGCATTTTTGCGCGGTTATCAGACTTACATGCCGCTGCTCGGACAGGAGCTCGAGGTGCTCCCGGTGCTGGTGGCGGTGAGGCTGTTCATGAATGTCGTGCTGAACGAGTGGTACGTGCGCAATAATCCGCGCAGCCGTCATGCTGTCGCCCAGGAGCCGCAGGTGATGTGCGCGCAAGTTGAGCTCGCGCTGAAATTACTGAAGCAGGGTGTTTGAACGTGACTGAATCGAGGACGAACGAGGCCGTCATGGCGCGCCGCGGGCGGCTGCTCGCCCCGACCTACCGTCATTTCTACGAGCAGCCCCTGCTGATCGAGCGCGCCGAAGGGGTGTGGATGTTTGACAGGGAGGGTCGGCGTTATCTTGACGCGTACAACAACGTGCCGATCGTGGGTCATTGCCATCCGCAGGTCGTCGATGCGATCTGCGAGCAATCCCGGATCCTCAATACGCACACGAGGTATATCACTGAGGAGCCGCTGCAGCTCGCCGAAGAACTCCTTGGAACGATGCCCGGGGAGCTCGACCGCGTCGTGTTCACGTGCACCGGGAGCGAGTCGAACGATCTGGCGGTGCAGGTGAGTCGGGCGGTGACCGGCGGCAGCGGATTCATCATTACGGACTGTGCTTACCACGGCACGACGGAGGTGTTGGCGGGGATGTCGCCGGAGGAGGGCAATCCGCTCGGCGCGGGGGTGTACGCCGTGCAGCCGCCGCGACACCCTGCCGATGCGCCGCGATTTGCAGCGCAGGTGTCCCAGTGCATCAAACAGATGCGCACAGAGGGGGTGCGGCTCGCCGCTTTGCTGCTCGATACGATCTTCTCGAGCGACGGCATCGTGGCCGAACCGAGCGGCTTTCTGCAGGATGCGGTTCGTGAGGTTCGCGCCGCGGGCGGGGTGTTCATTGCTGATGAGGTGCAGCCGGGGTTTGGGCGCCTGGGTGAGACCATGTGGGGATTTGAGCGTCACGGGCTCGTGCCGGATCTGATCACCCTGGGCAAGCCGATGGGTAACGGCTACCCGGTGGCGGCACTGGTCGGGCGCGGCGAGCTGTTGGAGGCTTTTGCGCAGACGCGGCAGTATTTCAATACTTACGGCGGCAACAACGTCGCTTGCGCGGCGGCGCGCGCGGTCTTGCGCGTGATCCGGGAGGAAGCGCTGATGGAAAATGCACACCGCACAGGCCGCTACCTGATGGCAAAGCTGCGATCGCTCGCCGGCCGCAGCACGGCGATTGAAGCGGTGCGCGGCGTCGGACTGTTCATCGGCGTAGAGTTCCGCGAACGGGCCGGGCGGGGCGGCGATGCGCCGGCCGAGGTGCGGCGTGTCGTCAATGACCTGCGCGCGCGGGGCGTGCTCGTCGGTGCGACCGGTCGCGGGGGCACTGTGCTTAAGATTCGACCGCCGCTTACCTTCGAGCCCGAACATGCAGATCTGCTGGTGCACGAACTCGAGCAGGCGATCGGCACAGGTTGATGCGGCGTGAGGCTCAGCCAGGCCGCGCACTCAGCGCGATGGTGCGGCAACCTGTCGCCACAGTGAGGAGAGCCGCTCGCTGAGGACGCTGAGCACGTGTTCGACGGCGGGCAGGTGATGATCGAGGAGCCAGACGAGCAGTGCCAGGATGGCAAGGCCGACCAGCGCGTCGGCGAGCGCGTGTGAGCGGTACCGATAGGCGTAGAGGTGCGGTGAGTGCGCGTAACGCAGGGCCCGCAGCGGGGAGAGCACCAACTGGTAGAGCACGATCAGCACGAGGATGGCGGCCCACAGCGGCAGGTGCGGCAGTGACCAGCCGAACAACGCACCCGTGGCGAGCAGCGAGAGCAGCGCCACAAGCCAGGCGAGAGTGATGAGCGCGACGAGAATGCCGAGTACTGCCCAGCCGAGACCGGAGAGGAAGGCTGCGGCAGGCGGCAGCGGCGGGGGAGGTGGCGGCGGGGCGGTCGCGTTCCAGCTGTGCCACCGGCGGGCGTGCCACTCGGGGCGGTTCTTGCGCCACTCACTTCGCCACTGCGCGCGTGCGCGGCGCCATTCGGCGTGCCAACGGGCGTGCTCGGCGCTCGAGCCCTGCCGGCGGGCGGCATAAGCAGCGGCATCGGCGAATCGGGCCGCCTTGCGTTTCCACTGCTCGATGAGCGCACGAGCATTGAAGGGCAGGCCGGCGGCGGCGGCTACCTCCTCCGGTGTGTTGGCGTAGGGCAAGATGAACATCATGGCGAGGTACACCAGGACGGCGAGCCCGCCGGTGAGGATCGCGGCGATCACGAAGAGCAGGCGGACCAGGGTCACGTCGACGTCGAAATACACCGCGAGCCCCGCGCAGACCCCGCTCAGCAGCGCCCCCGCGCTGATCTGGTAAAGCCGCTTCGGCGGGGCGGGCGTCGTGCCGTCTCTGTGCGCGCCGGTCTGCTGTGGATCGGGCGTCGCGGCGGCACCGTCGGTTCCGGTCTCGACCGGACCCATCTGCTCGATCACCAGTGCGATTTCCGTCTGCGTCAGTACCGTCTTGTGCGCATTGAGGAATCTGTCGCACTTGTCCGCAATGGCCTGTTCGAGATCGGCGATGATCTCCACCCGATCCGGGTTGCCCGCGAGCGCTCGCTCCGCCGTGTCGAGGTACTGTGCGAGTGCCCGGTGTGCCTCGTCTTCAAGCTGATACGCGCGGCCGTTGAGACTGACGGCGATGACCGGTCGCATGACTCAACCTCCCAGTGACGAGATTGTCTGTTGGATGCGAGTCCAGTAGACGTTGAATTCGGCAAGGCGGTTGGCACCCGCCTCGGTCAGACGGTAGTACTTGCGCGGTGGTCCGCTGTCGGATTCCTGCCACGCATAGTCGAGCAGTCCCTCGCGGCGCAAACGGCTGAGCAGCGGATAGAGCGTGCCTTCCTGCGTGGCGAACTCGGTTCCGGCGAGCCGCTTCAAAATGTCCGCCGAGTAAACGCTCGAGCCCTGGATGATGCGCAGCACCAGAAATTCCAAGAAGCCCTTGCGCAGCGCCTGCAGTTTTGGCTCGTCCAGCATTTGATGACGCTAGTACCTTTTCAAAAAAAGGTACTAGCCTGCCACCGCTCCGTCAAGACCTCCCCTCAGCGGCTGCGACGAGTGTTTTTGCGATGATGGCGCAGGGGAATCGCCGCCAGGTCGAGCAGGAGAAACAGAGCACTCAGCACTGTGGCGGTCAGCGGGCGAATCTGCAGTGCCGGTGCGAGCACGAGCAATGGCAAGAGCGCCTCCGGGATCTGGTCTAGGCCCGGGACTTCGCGGCCTGGGGCGAGCTTCAGGCGCCGTTTGAGGAAGCTTGAAGCCAAATCCGCGCTCATCGCCAGGGCGGCGAACGTCCCGCCCAGCCACACGGAGTGGCCGAGGGCAGGCGAGAGCAGCGCGCAGAGCAGGCCGGAGGCGAGTACGCCGCGCCAGGTCTTGTGGTCACCGAACAATCGGCGCCCATCGCGCAGCGTCGCTCCGGCATCAAGGGGGGCGGCCCAGCGCGGACCCAGCACTCGTGCGGCCGCCCAGGGGGCGACATGGGCCGCAGCCAGCAGGATGAATGCGCTCAGCCAGCTTGGGATTGCGATCGGCGCAACGGTCATGGGGCGCTTTGCCGTCGCTGAGCGGCGCGTTTAGCCGTGCATCGCGACGCGGATATCGAGTGGCTCGGCGCGTGCTGCCCCGAGGGCGTGCTCGGCCAGTCCCTTCTGCGCGAGCCAGTCGCGGTTGAACAGGCGGGACTGATACTTGGCCCCACCGTCGCACAGCACAGTGACGACGGTGTGCCCCGGTCCGAGCTCGCGAGCGAGGCGGGCCGCCGCCGCAGCGTTCAACCCGCTGGTGCTGCCGAGGAACAGGCCTTCTTCGTGCAGCAGCCGGTAGACGTGACGGACGGTATCGGCATCCTCCACGTGGATCGAGTCATCGATGGGCGCATCCTGCATGTTGGCCGTGAGGCGGCCAATGCCGATTCCCTCGGTGATGGAGCCCGAACCTGTGGCCTTCAGCGTACCGCAGCGCACGTATTCGTAAAGAGCGCTGCCGGGCGGGTCAGCGAGTACGCAGCGCACCGTCGCGCGCTTCGCTTTCAAATAATGTGCGATGCCCGCGAAGGTGCCGCCCGTACCCGATGCGCAGGTGAAAGCGTCCACCCGGCCGTCAGTCTGCGCCCAGATCTCCGGACCGGTGGTGTCGATGTGCGCCTGGCGGTTGACGGTGTTGTCGAATTGGTTGGCCCAGATGGCGTTGGGCAGGTGCGCCGCCAGCCGCTCGGCAATCCGCTGGTACTGGTTCGGGTTGCTGTAGGGCACGACCGGTACCTTGTGCACCTCGGCGCCGAGCGTCTCGAGCAGGCGATACTTTTCCGGCGACTGGTTGTCGGGCATGACGATCACGCAGCGGTAGCCGCGGGCGTTGCACATGTGGGCGAGTCCGATGCCGGTATTGCCCGCGGTCCCCTCGACCACGGTCCCCCCCGGGGCGAGCGCGCCGCTGCGCTCGGCGGCGAGCACGATGGCGCGCGCGGCCCGGTCCTTGACCGAGCCGCCGGGATTCATGAACTCCGCCTTGCCGAGCACCGTGCAGCCGGTCTCCTCGCTGATGCGACGGAGGCGGATCAGCGGGGTGTGGCCGACCGCGCCCACAAATCCTTCAGCAATGCTCATGTAAGTCCTCCGTTGTGCTCGCGTGCCGATTGGTCGGGCCGAGCGTCTCCTTGAGAGTGTCGCACTCGCCAGAGGGTTGCGCGAGCGAGGCAACCTCGCCGACGACGAGCAATGCCGGCGCGGCAATACCTCGGCGCTGTCCGAGTGCGGCAATGCTGGCGAGCGTGCCGGGCACGATGCGCTGTTCGGGCAGGGTTGCCCGCTCGATGAGCGCAGCCGGCAGCGCCTGGTCGGCGCCCGCGGCGCGCAGCTGCGCGCAGATGCCCTGCAGGTATGCGGTGCCCATGTAGAAGACCACGGTCTGATGCGGGCGCGCGAGCGCGCTCCAGTCGAGCGCGCCGTCCTCGAGCGGATGGCCCGTGACCAGCGTAACGCTGTGCGAGAGGTCCCGATGTGTCAGCGGAATGCCGGCCGCCGCCGCCGCGCCGAGAGCGGCCGTGATGCCGGGCACGACGATGTAGGGAATTCCATGGCGCGCGAGGCATTGCGCCTCTTCCCCGCCGCGGCCAAACACGAACGGATCTCCGCCCTTGAGGCGCGCCACGCGCAGACCCTGGCGTGCGTAATGGATCATCAGATCGTGGATGTGCTCCTGGCGGGTGTGCGCCTCGCCGACTGCGCATGCGGCACTCTTGCCGACAAACACACGCTGCGCGTCACGCCGGGCGCGATCGAGCACTGCGGCAGGCACCAGCCGATCATGCAGCACCACGTCGGCTTGCTGCAGCAACTGCAGCGCCCGCAGCGTCAGCAGGTCCGCATCCCCCGGACCGGCGCCGATGAGATAAACCTCCCCGAGCGCACCGGGACCACAGCCATTCGTCGAGCTCAGGCGTGCGGCGCGCAACTCGCGCTCATAGGCGTGCCCGGCGCCCTCGAGATCACCGGCGAGCACCCGCGTGCCAACGCCGCCACGCACGATCCGCTCCCAGAACGCCCTGCGCGAGGCGGGCGCCAGCGCCGCCTGTACGGCTTTGCGCCGAGCACCGATGAAACGTGCGAGCGCCCCGAGCGTGCCGGGCAGCAACGCCTCGATCTGCTCGCGGACCCAGCGCGCGAGCACCGGGGACTCACCCATCGAGCCGATCGCCACGATGAGTGGCGAGCGGTCGACGATGGCCGGGAAATAAAATGTGGACAGCTCGACGTCGTCAACCACGTTCACCGGGATGGCGCGGGTGCGCGCGGCTGCCGACACTTCGGCATTGAGTGCTTTGAGGTTGGTGGCCGCGATCACGATGCGCGCGTCCGCGAGGTGCTGCGGCTCGAAGCATGCATCGCGATGCGCGATCTCGCCGTCTGCGACCCGACGCTCAAGGGCCGCACACAGCCGGGGGGCAACCACCGTGATCTGCGCACCGACGCGCAGCAACAGGTCGATCTTGCGCTGCGCAATGTGTCCGCCGCCGACCACGACGACGGGCAGCGCTCGCAACTGCAGGAAGATCGGCAGATGATCCATGCGCGCCGCGCGCTACTTAGGCTTCAGCTGCGGCGGGTCGTACGCGCGGATGCAGGCCGCATTCCCGGGAGTCGGTCTGCTCCCACCACCAGCGCCCGGCGCGGCGGCTCTCCCCGGGCTGGATGGCGCGGGTGCAGGGTTCACAGCCGATGCTCGGGAACTGCCGATCATGCAATACATTGTAGGGCAGCTTGTGCGTGCGGATATACTGCCAGATCTCCGCCTCGCTCCAGTCAAGCAGGGGACTGACCTTGTACAGCCCGTGCTGGGCATCCCACTCGATTGGTTGCGCCAGCGCGCGGGCGGCCGATTGCTCGCGCCGCACGCCCGTCACCCAGGCGCCAAAGCCGGCGATGGCCCGCCTGAACGGCTCGATCTTACGGATCTGGCAGCACTCGAGGCGTGCCTCGAGGCTGTGATAGAACCCGTTCACCCCACGCTCGGCGGTCAACTGCGCAAGTGCAGTGGCATCCGGATGCACCAGACGCAGCGTGCGCCGGTAACGCCACTGGAGCTTTTCCATCAGATCATAGGTTTCCTGGTGCAGCCGACCGGTATCGATGCTGAAGATCTCGATCTGCGGCACCTGCGTCCAGATGATGTCGGTGAGCACCATGGCCTCGGCGCCGAGGCTGTTGGCATAGATCACGTTGTGGTGCGCGCGGACTGCCTCAGTGAGCGCCGCGCGCACGGCCTGTGCCTTCTGTTCGATACGGTTTGACAGTTCAACCATGACGAGCGGCACTATAGCGATACGCCCGCTGCCCCTAGAAGGAATGATTGCTTCTGAGGCGCTGCACGTCGGTTATGGATGGGCGCGAGTCATTGCGCTACGCTTCGGCGCATGAAATTGCATCAACTGCGCTATTTGGCGGCCATAGCCCAGAGCGGCCTGAACATCACCGCCGCGGCCCAGAAGCTGCATACCTCCCAGCCGGGGGTGAGCAAGCAGATCAAGCTGCTCGAGGATGAGCTCGGTTTTCAGATCTTCGTGCGCGAGGGACGGACCCTGACGCGCATCACCCCGGCCGGGCAACAGGTGGTCGACCGCGCGCTGCGGGTGCTGCAGGAGGTGCAGGCCATCCGGGGACTCTCGACGGAACTGCGCGACGAGGGACGCGGAAGTCTCTCGATCGGCACCACCCATACGCAGGCGCGCTACGTGCTGCCGGCGGTCATCCAGGAATTCCGTGCCCGCTACCCCGGGGTACGGCTGAACCTGCATCAGGGCACCTCGGAGCAGATTGCCGAGATGGTGGCGCAGGACCGGATCGACTGCGCCATCGCCACCGGGTCGGAGCAGCGCTTTGCGGGCCTGACGCTCCTGCCGTGCTACCGGTGGAGCCGGGTGGTGATCGTGCCGCGTGAACATCCCCTGGCACGCCTCGATCGGCTGACCTACCGCGCGCTTGCGAACCATCCCATCATCACCTACACGTTCAGCTTTACCGGACCGTCCTCGCTCAACGAAGCATTCGCCCGGGCGGGACTGACCCCGAACGTGGCCATTACCGCCCAGGACGCCGATGTCATCGTCACCTATGTGCGCCTCGGGCTCGGTGTCGGCATCGTTGCACCGATGGCGGTGGCCGAGGGAGCCGAAGACTTGGCCGTGCTTGATGCCTCGCACTTGCTGCCGGCGCACACCACCTGGATTGGGTTCCGCCGCGGCACGCTGCTGCGCCGCTTCATGTATGAGTTTGCTCAGCTGTTTGCCCCGCATCTGGATCGGCGGCTGATCGACCGGGCGCATCGGGCGGCGACGCCCGAAGAGTCGGCTGCGGTGTTCGCCGAAGTGTCACTGCCGCAGCACTGAGCAGGCCTGCGACGACGGAGAGTCACTGTGATGGAGCAGAGCCTGCCCGTGTTCGATCGGCGACGCGCCGGAGTGCTGTTGCATCTCGCCTCGCTCGAGGCGCCTTTGGGCCGCGGCGGACGCGCGTTCATCGACTGGCTGGCCGCAGCGGGCTTCAGTGTCTGGCAGTTTTTGCCGATCGGACCGACCGGAGCAGACCGCTCACCGTATTTCGCGCGCTCGGACTTTGCCGGCAATCCGCTGCTGCTCGATCCGAGCGAGCCGCCGGGAGATGCTGCGGAGCGCTCGGCCTTCGCGGCGGCGAGCGCGCACTGGCTGGAGGATTACGCGCTGTTCGAGTCGATCAGCGCACGCTGCGCCGGGATGCCCTGGTGGCAATGGCCTGAGCCGTTGCGTGGGCGCGAGCCCGAAGCACTGCAGATGCAGCGCCGGGCGTGCGAGGCGGATCTGGAGCGCGTGCGCAGCGAGCAATTTGCCTTCTTTGTGCAGTGGCGGCGGCTGCGCCGTTACGCGCACGCACGCGGGGTGCGCCTGTTTGGCGACCTGCCGTTTTATGTCGGTCCGATGTCGGCGGAGACCTGGGCCGAGCGCGGACAGTTCCAGCTGGATCAGACCGGCCAACCCGCGGCGGTCGCCGGCGTGCCGCCCGATTACTTCTCCGAGTACGGTCAGGTCTGGGGCAACCCGCTTTACGACTGGCCGGCGATGCAGCGCGATGGATTTGCCTTCTGGCGTGCACGCCTCGGGGCGCAGCTCGAGCGGCTCGATGTGCTGCGTATCGATCACTTTCGTGCGTTTGCCGCCCATTGGGCGGTGCCAGCCGCAGCGCCGGATGCGCGCGGCGGACGCTGGTGCCCGACACCCGGCCGCGAGCTGCTCGAGCGTCTGCGTGCCGAGCGCGGCGCCTTGCCGATCGTCGCCGAGGACCTCGGTCTGATCACCGCGGACGTGACGGCATTGCGCAAGGACTTCGCCTTGCCAGGCATGCGCGTGCTGCAGTTCGGCTTCGACGGCTCGGGTGACAACCCGCACCTGCCCGCGAACATCGAGGTCGATTGCGTGGTGTATACCGGGACGCACGACAACGATACCACGCTCGGTTGGTATCGAAGTTTGGACGAGCGCACGCGTCATTACGTCGATCAGACGCTGGGCGTCACGCGCGAGTCGATGCCCGAAGGCATGGTGCATGCGGCGCTCGCGACCGTCGGACAGCTGGCCGTGATTCCGGCGCAGGATCTGCTCGGACTCGGCAGCGCCGCCCGGCTGAATACCCCGGGCACGCAGAGTGCGGCAAACTGGCGCTGGCAGCTACCCTCCGGGGCGCTGACGGCGTCGCTCGCGGCGCACTGGGCGACCGCGATCCGCGGTTATGGGCGCGCCTGAGCCGCGGCGCGCGCGCGAGCCCGTCTGCGCACCCACACGGGCGTTTGTTCGTCGGCGCCGCCCTGGTAGGCCACCTGAATCTCCCTGAGGGCCTGCTGGCAGGACTGCAGGTTCTGATCGGGTCGGGGCACGATGCTGTCGATGCCGCAGCGTCCGAGCCAGAACACCAAGTCGCGGATGACATCACCGAGCGCCCGCAGCTCGCCGGAGTACCCGAGCCGGGTGCGCAGCAGCACGGCCTGCGTGAGCGCGCGCCCGTCGGTAAAGGTTGGAAACTGCAGGGCGATCAGCGGCCGATCGGCGATCAGCGGATAGAGCGTCTCGATGTCCTCGGTGTTCGGTAGCAGCACGCCGACCGCCGCGGTGCTCGCGAGCAGCGCGGCGCGCTCGGTGCGCCAGCGGGCGAGGGGTACGATGAGCTTTGCGCTCGCGGGCACCTCGCCCGCACCATCGGTGACAAGCGTCCAGTCGTCCTCGGCGATGACGCCCTGGCGAAGGATCACGGTGCTCATGCCGCGGCCGCCTCGGACTCGTCCTCGCTCGCATAGAGGCTCGCCTTGAACGGCCCCATGCCGACTCGCCGATAGCACTCGAGGAAGGTCTCGTCCTCGTCGCTGCGCAACTCGAGATAGGCCTCTATCAGACGCTCGATGCCCTCGGCAATCTCTGTTCTCGCCAGCGCTCGTCCAACCCGCTCGCCGATCGTGGCATCGTTGCCCGGGCTGCCGCCGAGGGTCACCTGGTACCACTCCTCACCATGCTTGTCGACGCCGAGGATGCCGATGTGCCCGACACTGTGATGTCCACAGCCGTTCATGCAACCGCTCATGGTGATGCGCAACGGGCCGATTTCGTACTGCGCATCGAGCGAGTCGAAACGCTGATAAATCTCGCGGACCACGCCGGTCGTGCCGGCGTTCGCCAGGCCGCACAGATCGAGGCCCGGGCAGGCGATCAGGTCCGTGGTCAGGCCGATGTTCGGTGTGGCGAGGCCGGCGGCATCGAGCTTGCCCCACAGCGCATACAAATCGCACTCGGCGACATCGGCGAGCACCAGGTTCTGATCGTACGTCGAGCGCACCTCCCCGAAGCTGTAGGTGTCGCTCGTCTCGGCCAGTACCTCAAACTGCTCGGCCGTGCAGTCCCCGGGAGGCTGCTGCGGTGACTTCAGCGACACGAATACCACGCGATAGCCGGGTACCTTGTGTGCGTGCACGTTGCGTTTCAGCCAGGCGGCAAAGCGCGGGTCGCGGCTCGCCGCGGCGGTGAGGTCCGCGCCGACCTCCGCGGCCGGCCGGTAGGCCGGGGCACTGAAGTGTGCGCGCATCTGTTCGATGTCCTCGGGCAGCAGCTTCAGCTGTTCACCTTCGGCGCTTGCGAGGATGCGGGCGTACTCCTGCTCGAGGGCGGCGCGGAAGCGCTCGATGCCCCACTCGCGCAGCACGATTTTGATGCGCGCCTTGTGGATATTGTCGCGTCGCCCGAAGCGATTGAACGTGCGCAAGATCGCGCAGGCGTAAATCAGCAGGTCGGACTCGGGCACGAAGCCGTTCATTTCCTGCCCGAGCATGGGCTGGCGGCCGAGGCCGCCACCGACGAAGAACCGATAACCGACCGCACCGGCGCGGCGCAGCACGTGCACGGCCGCATCGTTGGTGCGGGTTGCGGCGCGGTCGACCGATGCGCCCGTGAAGGCAAACTTGAACTTGCGCGGCAGCCAGTAGAATTCCGGGTGCAGCGTGATGAACTGGCGCAGCAGCTCGCAGTACGGGCGCGGATCGATCTGTTCATCGGCAGCGACGCCGGCCAGATAGTCACTGGTGATGTTGCGCGTATCGTTGCCGCAGGCCTGGATGCTGTGCAGTTGCACCTCGGCGAGCTCGGCGAGCAGGTCCGGCACCTGCTCGAGCTGCGGCCAGTTGAGCTGGATGTTCTGTCGCGTGGTGAAGTGTCCGTAGCCCTTGTCGTACTTGCGCACGACCTGTGCCATGCGGCGCAGCTGCGCCGACTCGAGCAGCCCGTAGGGTACGGAGATGCGCAGCATCGGCGCGTGGCGCTGCTGATACAGGCCATTGCGCAGGCGTAGATGGCGAAACTCCTCTTCGGAGAGCTCGCCGGCGAGGAAGCGGCGCGTCTGGTCGCGGAACTGCTCGGTGCGCTCCCTGAGCAGCTGCCGATCGATCTCGTCATAGCGGTACATGCAGCCGGACTATAGGCGTGGCCCGAGCGGCCGATAAATACCGTGTGGTTTGGCGGATGGCGCATACGGTTATGAGGCGGGCGCCGCCGATGCGATAATGATCGCCTCGGCGGACGAGCTGGAGCGAGGCACGATGGGACTTTACTTCGAACAATTCTCCGTGGGACAGCGCTTCGAGCATCAGGTGCGCCGCACGGTCACCGAAACCGACAATCTGCTCTTCAGTGCGCTCACCATGAATCCGGCCGCGATTCATCTGGATGCGGAGTACTGTCGCGACACGCCATTTGGCGAGCGCATCGTCAATAGCGTGTTCACGCTCGGTCTGCTGGTCGGACTGTCGGTCTACGACACCACCTTTGGCACCACCATCGGCAATCTCGGCTGGGAAGAGGTGAAATTTCCCCGACCGGTGCTCATCGGCGACACACTGCGTGCCGTGACGAGCGTGTATTCGGTGCGTGAGAGCCGCTCGCGGCCGGACTCAGGCATCGTGGTATTCGAGCACCGCGGGTACAACCAGCGCGACGAGGAGGTGGCCTCGTGCCGCCGCGCGGCGCTGATGCTGAAGAGGCCGGTATGAGCGCGGCGGCACCGCGCTCGTGGCTGTTCGTGCCGGGCGACAGCGAGCGCAAGCTCGCCAAGGCGCTCGAGTGCGGTGCCGATGCGCTGATTCTCGATCTGGAGGACTCGGTGGCACCGGAGCGGTTGCCGCTTGCCCGCGAGCAGGTGCTGCAGTTCCTACAGGCGCATTCGGCGCGCGCGCAGTTGTGGGTGCGCGTCAATGCGCTCACGAGTGGTCGACTGTTCGAGGATGCCACGGCAGTGATCGCCGGGCGGCCGCGTGGACTGGTGCTGCCCAAGGTCGACAGTTACGCCGATATTGAGCGCATCGCGCTCACGCTCGAGGCGATCGAGGCGGGTCACGGGATTGCTGTCGGCACGACCGCGCTGGTGGTGATCGGGACTGAGACGCCGGCGGGCTTGCTTGCGCTGCCGGGGTACCCGCAGGCGGCGGCCGTGCATCGGGCGAGCGCGCGGCGCCTACGGGGGCTCACCTGGGGCATGGAGGATCTGTCGGCATCGCTCGGCGCGCGAGTACGCCACGACGCCTCGGGTGCGCTGCGACCGACATTTGAGCTGGCTCGCACCCTGTGCCTGCTCACGGCCGCCGCGCTCGGTCTTCAGGCCATCGACGGAGTGTATGCGGATGTGCACGACGCGCAGGGACTGCAGCGCGAACTCGAGCAGGCGCGCGCGGATGGCTTTAGCGGCAAGCTCGCGATTCACCCCGGTCAGGTGGCGCAGATCAATGCGACGTTCACGCCGAGTGCCGAGGAGCTCGAGTGGGCACGGCGGGTGGTGGCAGCCTTCGAGGCGACCCCGGGGGTTGGGGTGAGCGTGCTCGATGGGCGGATGATCGATCGGCCTCACTGGCGTCTGGCGCAGCGCATTCTCGAAGCGGACGCCGCCTGGAAATTACCGCCCGAAGGGTAAGTGTCGATGCCCGGGCAGCGGGCCGAGATGAACAGAACGGAATTTCAATAAAATTAATAAATATCAAAAGCGTAAGAGCGAAATTTCAATGAAATTCCGGTCCGTGGCGCAGCGTTACGGCGGATCCTCTGGCGGTACGACCGACTGCCCACCCGAGTGGCGGCTTGCGCTTGGGGTGGGTGGATTGGGGCATCAGGCAGAGGCATCAGGCCGAGGTTTCGCCGAGCAGGGTGATACCGGGAGGGAGGTGAGCGGCGACCTGTGCGTATCGGGCGCGCTCGTGGAGGATGGAGTCGGCGTCGAGGGCACAGAGGGCGCGCCAGCTGGCCGGGCGAGGCAGTGCGGTGAGGTGCTGCTCGATGGCGGCGCGGCGCGCGCACCAGAGGGTATTGAAGAACTGCCCGAAGGCGAGCCAGGCGGCGCGTGCGCTCTCGGGGGACGGGGCTGCGAGAGCGCTCTCCAGGCGCATCAGTGCCTGCCGGCTGGTGCCCTCGCGCGCCTCGAGCGCGGCGAGTTCGTCGGACGAGGGCTGCTCGACGGTGCGCTGGCGTGCGAGGTACTCGGCGAGGAGCTGATCGCGTTGCTCGAAGCGGCTGAGGACCCAGACGAGGTAGTTGACGCTGGCCTCGCGGAACTCGGCCGGTGGCGGATCGGGCCGCTCGCGCTCGGTGCCGAACAGGCTGACGCAGGCGTTGGCCACCTGGGCGGCGTGGATGCGCTCGGTGGCGAGCTGGCCACGGAGGATGTCGCTCTCGTTCATCGGCGCATTGTACCGGGCCGGAGCGCAGTGCCATCGCGGTCATGCTCCGTTGCGCAGAGAGTTGCGTATCAGTAGAGTCGAGCGACCCTTCAATTGGCGACCTTTCCATGTTGAACATTCCACTGGAGAGAGAGTTTTGCGGCGACGGTTTGCCGGTCAGTGCAGCTGTCGAACGGATGCACGGCGCCGAGGCGCCGTGGGTCGGTTCGCGGTGTTGTCGGATTGATGTTGGAGCCCGTTTATGAGCGCTGTGCAGTGGGCGACGGCGTTTGCGCCGGCATCGGTGGGCAATGTAGCGATAGGGTTTGACATTTTAGGGTTTGCGGTGGATGCGCTTGGGGACCGAGTGACGGTGAG
>JAKBCE010000170.1 GCA_021808195.1 Pseudomonadota bacterium | reverse complement strand
CAGCTCGGCGTGCTGCGCCAGGTGCGCCTCGGCAGCCTCGCAGGCGGTGGCGGCGGCGGGGTCTCGCTCGGCGGACTCGCTGGCCAGTCTCGCCAGTTCGGCGAGGCGCTGCTTTCCTGCGAGTGCGCTGTCGAGCAACACAGCCGCCGCATTGCTTCGTGATCGGCGCGCACCGGCAGCGGCGCGGTCGAGGCGGCGAACCACGCCGGGAGGCAGCGAAAGAGTCACGCGAGTTTGTGTTGACATGGTGAGTATGATGCGGTGTGAGCGAGTCACAATAAATAAGTTTGTTTCTAACCTATCGACCTATCGGTTCGGCTGTTGGGCCGGAACCGCGGGCGGCGCGTGCTTCGTGAGCCACTCATTGAGCGCCGCGCGTGCAATGCTCGCGGGCGTGCTGCCAAGTGCCTGCGCGGCCTGCTCGAGCTGCTCGGTCAGCGCGGGCGGCAGCGGCAGCTTCGTCGACTTAGTGAGCATCGGATTACCTCGACTGATAGATCAGCGGCGCAATGACAATCTTGCCGTCTACTACTCGGCGCCCGGGTTTCACCGGAAACGGAACCAGTAACTGCTCGCTCGGCGGGACTTCCACGCACGCGCCGTCGATGAAGTGCCGCCCAGGCGCGAGCATGATCCATGAGCCGGGCGCATCAGGGCCAAGCGCCGCGGGTTTCGTCGGCGCGGTCGTAGCGTTCGGGGGCGATCTTCGGAACATGCTCATAGTTCAGACCTTCGTGCGCGGATCAGCGAAGACCTCGAGCACTCCGTCCGCGAAGGCGGCGAGCAATGCGCCGACCTGCTGCTGTTCTGTGCCCGACACTCCGAAGCCGGCGATTGCGTGTATCAGGTGATTGCGCGTCACGCCGCGGTGCGTCGTCGTCTTTTCGTGTGCGTGCCGAGAGATTCGCACCCGTCCCGCGTTCACATGACCGCTTGCCGCAAGCACGCGCTGCGATAGCGGCATCCGCACAATGTCCTGCTCGGCGCTAGCCGCGCCGATCAGCTCAACCGAGTGCGCATGCTGCACATCCTGATACAGCGTCACGCCGAGGCCTTGCGGTTCAATGGCGACGGGCGAGCCGAAGCCGGGCACCCTGATTTCCCGCCGTAGTTCACCCAGGCGCTCGGCCACTCCGGGCGCCCAGTCGCGCATCAGTTCGGGCGTGAGCGTGTCGATGTCCCAATCGAGTACCACAAGCGGGGTGCGCCCCTCGCCGTGTAGCCAGAAGCTAAAGACGACGACGGCAATATCATCGGGCGCGTCTGGATCAATGCCGGCCGCCACGAGCGCGAACAGACCCGAGGCCATCTCAGGGAATTCAACGGGGCCGAGTCCCGCATCGGCGGCCGGTGCGAGCAGCGCCTCGGGCTTGATATAGCCGCCCGGTGGCGTCCCGAGCATGAGTTCGTGAATCGCCCAGCACAGCGCATCGAGGCGATCGGGGCTCGATGAACCGCGGGAGCCGTCGTAGCTGGTGAGCTGATCCTCGAGCGGCCCAAATACGCCAACGTGATGCACGCGGCCCTGCTCATAGAGCGCGCTCACGGGTTCGGCGCGCGTGATCTTTCCGCGGCTGGCGTGAACGCCACGGAACGGAATCGACGGGTCGACCGAGCGCAGGGTCTTCTCGACAAGATCGCCGCCCTGATTCGTCTCGGCCACGATCCGATCAGCACCATATCGCCGGTACAACTGGATAGCCTTGCGCGCCCACTCCTCGGGCGGATACCGGCCGCTCGCATCGTCGAGCACGTACCCTGCCCCGTCTGAGCCGAGGCCCGCAACGATCAAGCCGGTTTCGTCACTGTCCGGCCCAAAAGTGACTGCGGGGTCGACTGCAACGACGACGCGCTCGAGGCGCTCGGGCGCGCGTGTTACGCGCAGCTCCTCGATGCGCTCGAGGTGCCAGAGTGCACCGGGCACGTCGGTCAGCAGTTCGGCGTCGATTTCCTGCCGCCCCAGGCGGGTGCCCGCGTACTTGCTCACAATCTGAGCGAAGAACTGCGGCGCGAGGTTCTCCCGGTTGGCGTAGCTGCTCGATCGCGTGACGACGACATCCTGCCCCTCGCGCGCGAGCAGGGCCTTAAAGGGCTTGATCGGCCTCGGCGTCGTCGTCAGGAGCGCTCGCGGGTCTTTGCCCAGGCGCAGACCCATGAAGGCCATATCCAGCACGTCCTGCGCCGTGCGCATAGCGCAGAGTTCATCAATCCAAAGCGTGTCGCACTGCGGGCCGCGGAGGCGGTCGGGCTCATCAGCCGAGAACAGCAGCGCCTGAGCGCCGTTCGGCCATGTCACTTTGCGCAGACTCGGCTGGTAGATGGGTCTCGCATGACTCGGCGCAATCGTCAGGATGCCGGCCGGCCCCTCGAGCAGCACGTCTCGGCAGTCGCCCGCAGTCGGTGCGATCAGGTGGATGAATCGCGCTGCACCCGATGCGACGCGCTCGAGTATCCACTCTGCGCCGGAGCGAGTCTTGCCGGCACCTCGGCCGCCGCAGAATATCCATGTCGTCCAGTCACCATCTGGCGCGAGCTGCTCGGGCCTCGCGGTGAGGCGCCATGCCCCCGCGAGTGCCTCGGCGAACGCCGCATGAAGTCCGGCCTGTGCGCTCACTTGCCATGCTCCAAAGCCGGCCGAGCCATCGAGGGCGGACCGTCGAGACGCTGGAATTCGGCCATGACGGCGCGCGCGGCCTCGGGGTACTTCGATAGCACGCGCAACAGGTCAGACTGGAACCGGGCAAACTCGGGATTTGCGATCAGGTTTATCTGCACGTTGTTCTGCACCAGCGGACTCGAAGCCAGCTCGCCAGTAAGGCGCCCCGTGGCATTGATCGAGTCAGTCAGGCGCCCGGAGATACGATCCAGCGTCACGGCATCGCCCACCTCGGCAGCGGCTGCGTAGGCCGCCCACAGCGGCGCACGCACGGCCTTGTGCAGGTCGAGAACGCTCTCGGCCTCCTCGCCGATCTTGGCGCCGAGCGACTGCAGGGCGGCGGGGCCGGCGATCAAGGCCGCTTTGCGCTCCGCCGAGACGTGGCCATTCCAGTGACGGAAGACGGAATCCTTGCTCAGATTGAACTTGCGCGCGGTGGCGTTCTGGCCAGCGCCCGAGGCGAGCAGCAGCTCTATCCGCGCCACTTCAGGGTGCGCGCAGACCTTGCAGGGGCCTCGGCGTCCTTTAATTGCGGGCAAGCGGGATACTCCAACGGCGCGAAAGGTCGGCGCGCTCATGGCCATAATCCTATCGACCGGATCGGCGGCGATGAATCGGAACGATTCCAACCTAACTGCCACTCCCGGCCTCGGCATCGAGTGCATCGAGGTCGGCGGCGAGCCGCACGCGCGACACATGCCAGAGCACCGTCGACAACGCGAGGCGGACCCCCTGGTCGGCCAACATCGCTTGAAGCGTTTTTCCGGGCAGCGGCCGAGCCAGCGGGTTGTGCTCGGCGTGCTCGAGCATGAGCTGCCGGATCAGTTCCCGGATACGGGCACCACGCTCGGCGGCGAATTTGTTACGCGCGGTCATGTGATCTCTCGCAGATTTGAACGCCGAGCAAATCGCGCACGGCGCGCTGAGAAAGCCGCAGCGCCTCGGCAATATCGAAGGGTGTTAGGCCACGGGAACGCAGCTCGACAGCCGCAGCGCGCAATACGGCGCGCTCCTGCGGGGCATGCCACCTCGAGCGGTCAAGTGCTTCTGCGAGCTTCGCCGGCATCGAGGCGCTCATGCGGCACCCGGGAGGCAACTCACGGCAGACGGCATGGAGCGCCCGGAGTGTGAATCGTTTGCAAATTGTCCCGTAACACACTGTTTCATTGGCTCTTTTCCAATGCTTCCGGATTGGTAATCCGATGGAGGCCGCGAACGGTGCGGTGCGGCACCAACCGGGGATGGCAGCCGAGCGGGAGCACCGCGCACGTCGCGACTCGCCCAAGGGGCCGGCGCGCGGGCCGAGGGGGCGCGTCTCCCCCTGGACGTGGCTAGCATCTGCACGTGGCGCGCGCGTGAGGCTCCAGCCTCCACCTCGCAATCACCAGTTGTGCGCGAGGTTGTGCGGCGGTTGTGCATGCACAAGTTGTGCGCACAACTAGGCAAGGGGGAAGTTGTTGTGCGCGCCCTATTTATAGGGCGCACAACAACCTTGCCACGGGGGTACAGCCCGCTCATGGAGTGCAGTCCGGTTGTGCGAAGGTAATCTCGGACCCGTTCCCTCGGCCCGGGGTGGCACGCATTACGATCCGGACCCGCTTGCCGTCGACGGGAGCCCAGAGCCCCGTCCCGATCATGGCGGGTAGCTTCCGGCGGACGGTGAACTCAGAGAGAGGCTCCCCCTTCTTCCCGGCGACCAGTTCCGGGGCATGCGTGATGAGCCACAGCGCCGCCGCGGACGCCGTGCGCGGGCGCTCCTCTGTCAGCATGCGAGTCAACGCCTCGGCGAGTCGCTCTTTCCCAGCGCGCGCGATCGCGGCCTGTCGCTCTTTGCCCTCCGCCTGGACGACCTCGAGGTCTTGCTCGACAAGCACGGGGACGCTCTCGCCGTTCGCGATGGTGACGGACTCGACCCGCAGCAGCCGCATCTGCTCGGCGTCCGGCCCGTAGGACGTTTTAAGCGGATCTAGGCGGCGATACCGGGAGCGTTCGATATCTGGGATGCCGTGGGCCGCAGCGGTTTCTCCATTGAGGCGAGCGAGCGTGAAGGCCCACCGCGTCGCGCCGATCAGCGAACCTGCACCGCGGACCGACGCGAGGTTGCCGACGTGGCCCTCAGGGTCTCCCATCGTCACCTTCGTGACATGATGGTCTAGTCCGACGTGGCGCTTGCCCTGTACGGCGATTGCGCGCATGGCGGTGCTCAACAGTTGCACCGCCTCGTTGCTGTTCTCCATCAGGCGGTGCCAGGCCAT
Organism: Pseudomonadota bacterium; assembly: GCA_021808195.1. Next base: position 687 of record JAKBCE010000170.1, on the reverse strand, counting down.
AAGAGGATCGATGAATACTGCGACGGTATCGGGCAGGTCTCGCAGCCAGCCGAGCATGGCGAGGTTAAGGTGCGCGAGGTCTTCGGCCATTTGAGCGAGGGTGTAGGTAAGCGCGTCGATCTCGGCCAGGTACACGACGCGTAGCCGGTCGGCGAGGTCAGCCGGCGCGATCTCATAGAAGTGCAGGATGCCGGCGAGGCGCGCCTCGACATCGCGGCGCGCATCCTCGCCTGCGAGGTAGAGCACGCTCCCGGTCTCGTGCACCTCGTCGGCAAGCATCTTGCGGCCGGTGGCGATGGCTACCGCATCCGTCAGCATCAGTGTCGACTTGTTCACGCCTGGCGGTCCCGCGTCGATCGTCACCTCACCGATGGAGCGGCGATTGCCGAGCAGCCAGCGCCGCAGAGGAATCTGTGCCGGATCGAAGCTTGCGCCGTAGATGGCAAACACCGGGGGGACCCATTCGGTGCTCCGCTCACTCGGGGCGCCCGGACGGTCTACGGTCTCGCCGTTCGTCTCTGCGCGCAGCTCCTCCTCCGGCGGCGCGTCGTCGAGCCACGCGGGCGGTTCGCCGATCGGTGCGCCTTGATCGGGCGCCAACTTGACGCGCTCGAGTGCGGCCTCCAATGTCTTTGAATCGACATCAGTTATCACGGCGTCTCCTTTCGCGCGCCGATCCGTCGCAGG
>JAKBCE010000169.1 GCA_021808195.1 Pseudomonadota bacterium | reverse complement strand
CCCCGGATAGTGCGGCAGCTCGATCGGAATCAGGTGGGTATCGGCGGATCGGTTGAAGTCCGCTTCGATGCGCCGGACGGCTTGATCCGTCCAGGCGCGACGGTCGCGCTCGGAATTGGGCATGCCCCGAAACTTAGCAGATCCGGCTGCGCCCGTCAGTCACCAGACCGGGCACGCACCGGCGGGATTTGACGCCCGTCAAACGCGGCCGTCCGGCGCGGTCTTATTCTCGGGCTGCGGCCGCTCTGGCTCGGGGAGTCCCGAACCGCGCACCGCATCCCCGCCCCCGAACCGGTCCGGCACACTATGCGACTGCTGCTGATCAATCCGAAATCGCCCGAGAGCTTCTGGAACTTCCGCTGGGCGGTCGATGAAGTACTGAGCGGAAAACGCGCGATCAATCCGCCGCTCGGCCTGGCCACGCTCGCCGCGCTCACCCCGCCACACTGGCAGGTGAGCATCGTCGATGAGAATGTCGAAACCCTGCCGCTCGCGCCCGAGGCGGACATCATCGGGATCGGGGGCATGGGCGTGCAGTTTCCGCGCCAGCGCGAACTCATCGAACACTACCGCCGCCAGGGATACTTCGTGGTCGCCGGCGGCAGCTTCGCCTCACTCTGTCCGGAGCGCTACGAGGGGCTCGCTGACGCGGTGCTCAGCGGGGAAGCCGAACAGATCTGGCCGCGCTTCTGCACGGACTACGAGGCCGGCGTGGCCCGCCCGCTGTATCGAGAGGAAGGCGTCGTCGACCTCGAGGACTCCCCGGTCCCGCGCTTCGATCTGCTGCGCCTCGAGCGATACACGACGGCCACCATGCAATTTTCGCGCGGCTGCCCCTTCTTGTGCGAGTTCTGCGACATCATCGTCATGTTCGGGCGCAAGCCGAGGCAGAAGAGCGTCGAACAGATTGGACGCGAACTCGACGCATTGCGCGCGCTGGGCGTGCGCAAAATATTCTTCGTCGACGACAACCTGATCGGCAACCGGGCGGTCGCCAAGCGGCTGCTGCACTTCCTGATCGAATACCAGCGCCGCCACGATTACACCTTCAGCTTCGGCACCGAGACGTCGCTGAACCTGGCCGAGGACCGGGATCTGATGCAGCTGATGCAGGCCGCGGGATTCCGCTGGACGTTCATCGGCATCGAGTCTCCGGATGAGGCGAGCCTGCGAGAAATGCGCAAAGTGCAGAATATGCGCACCGACGTACTCGCAGCCGTGCACCGAATCCATCGCCACGGCATCGAAGTCATGGCGGGATTCATCGTCGGATTCGACAATGACACACCGTCGACGTTCGAGCGCCAGTACCAGTTCATCGTCCGCTCCGGTATCCAGACGGCGATGATAGGTCTGTTGCATGCCATGCCGCGCACCCCGCTGTATGAGCGTCTGCGCAACGCCGGGCGTCTGCGCGAGACCGACAGTGGCGGAGACAACACCAAGCTCGACACCAACGTCGTGCCGCTGAACATGACCGGCGCGCAGCTCATCGACGGTTATCGCGAGCTGCACCGGCGTCTGCTCGCGGACGGCACCATTGCGCGGCGGATCCGCAACAAGTGCCGCACATTCGGTCGCAGCGGGGGTGGCGTGGAATACTCGGCCGCGGCCGGGCTCGCCATCCTGCTGCGACTCGTACGCCGCGGGATTCTCCCCGGCGGACCGAGGCGCATATGGCATTTTTTGCGCACCATTCCCTGGCGGCGGCCCTGGCAGTTTCCGCTCGTCGTCGGCGACTGGATCGCCGGGCTGTCCATGCAGGACTACGCCCGCCGGCATTTCGCGGCGGCGACGTCGAGCGACTCGCCGGCCGCCGTTGCACGACTGCGGCGGCTCGCTCGACTCCTGCACCGCTCACAGGCGGGGCAGATGACGGTCCCCTCTGCCGCAAGTGAGGAGTCGTCGCTGGTGCTCGATCTGCGTCTGCAGGCCATGCCGCGCCGGGTGCTGCGCCGCATCGGCGCGGAACTCGCAGCCGTGATGCGCGAAACGCCGGCGCGTCTGACGTTGCGCATCGAACATCTCGAAGGCACTGAGCTGGCGAGGGTGCGGCGGCTGCTGCGCCACGCGCAACGTTTCGCCGACCGGATCTGCATCGAAGCAGGCTCGCTCAATGCGCTACAGCTGCCCCACCTCTGGCCGTTCCAGCTGCGCCTGGACTGCGAGGCCCCCCGCCCCTAGCAGACCCTAGACGCACGGTGTCGCGCCAATGAGCGCCGCGAGCGCCTCGGGGCGCAACACGCTGATGTCTCGGGCCCGCACTCGCAGCCAACCCTCACGTTTGAAGGTACCGAAGGCGCGGCTGACGGTCTCGAGGGTAAGACCGAGATGCCGCGCAATGTCCGCGCGGCTCATACTCAGGCGAAAATCGTGCGGCGGAAAGCCGCGCCGCGCAAGCCGGGCGGAGAGATCGGCGAGAAACCGCGCGACCCGGCCGCGGGCGTCGGTTTCCGCCAGCTCTCCGCGCAATCGCAGCGCCTCATCGAGCGCCTGACCGAGCATGCGCAACATTTCCCGGCGCAGCCCGGGCAACCGCTCGAGCAGCTGCTCGAGCTTGCGCATCGGTACTCGGCAATAGCTGAGCGGCTCCAGCGCGCTCACCTCGCAGCCGTACCGGCCGGTGGCAAAACCTTCCAGGCCCACCGCTTCGCCGGGCAGCACGAACCCATGCACCTGTTCGGTGCCCTCCAGGGTCAGCGTGAATCGCTTGGCTGAACCGCTGCGCACGACGAGCAGCGCATCCATTGACGCGCCGGCACGCACCAGGGCCACTCCCGCGGCGAGTTGCCGACCGCGCTCGACCGCTGACTCGAGCGCTCGCGCCTCTGGTGCCGATAAATGGCCCGGCAGGCATAGCGGCTTCAGGGCGCAATTGCGGCACGACACACAGGCACGCGCCCCGGTCTCGATTCCTTCGCTGCGAATGTTCACGACCCGGCAGTCTAATGCCGGGCAGCGCGACGGCGGCTGCGGAATGTCAGATTTTGATACGGATCAAATTACCGCTCCCCGCGGCCGCTAGGATGCCGGCATGAGATCACTGCTACCGCCGTGTCCGTCTGCCCTCGCGCGGTTCGATCCGGCCGCGGAACTGTTCGTGCGCCTGTTCAACCATGGGATGCGTGGTCAGAACTTCGGTGCGGCGCTCGCCCCGCTGGAAGGCAAGCGGGTTCGGATCCGGCTCACCGACGCGCCGCTGCAGCTGAATCTGTGCATTGCGGCCGGTCGGCTGAAGGTCGCGGCCGCGCACGAAACGCCGCATGTGACCGTGCGCGGCCGGCTGGCGGATTTCGTTCGTCTGGCGAGCCGCACCGAGGATCCCGATACGCTGTTCTTCCAGCGCCGCTTGAGTCTCGAGGGTGAAACCGAGACTGGCCTCGCAATCAAGAACGCGCTCGATGCGCTCGACTGGAACTGGCGACGTCACTGCGAAGCGATTCTTCCGCCACGTGCCGCGCAGGCACTGCGCGCGCTGAGCGCGCGACTCCCGCGACCGCCGCTCAGTCCGTTGCGGCGCCACCGCGCGCCGCGTTGAGCGGTCAGCGGGTCGCTTCGAGCATCGGCCCGCCGCAATAGCCCCCGGGCAGCGCGCTCGCCGGGCACTGCACGGTCTCATCGCCGCGCACCGCGTGCGCAAACGCCTCGATCACCTCTGTGAACGGCACGGCCTGGTGCGAATGTGGGGAAAGTCGCAGCATCTGCACGCCGGCGGCCTTCAGCTCCCCAATACCGCCCAGAAGATTACGAACCTGTGCAGACTGCGTCTGTATCCCGTTCAAAGCGAACAGCGGCTCGTGTTCGCGCGTATAAACGGTCAGTCCATCGCGCTCCTCGGCGCAGACGAAATTGCAATCGTCCTTGTTGTGCCGGCGCACGCGAGCGCTGAAGCAGCGCGCCGAGAAAGCGAGTGGCATCCGACCGTACGCGAACACCTCGCATTCCATGTCCTCGGGACGCTCGGTGAGCAATTCGGCGATCGCCGCGGTATCAAGCTCCAGCGGCGCCACCCAGCGCCGGGCGCCGAGCGCACCGAGCAGCCGCAGCGTCGGTCCATTGTAGACGTTGAGGTGCGGCCCGGCGACAAACGGCCGCCCGCGAGCGAGTTGCACGGCGGCCATGTCATTGGCCTCGATCGTCGCAGTGCCGGCCGCGAGACGTGCGAGCGCCGCCAGCTCAGATTCCGCCTCCATGAGCGCGAGCGTGGAGAAGATCACTTCCTTGCCGGCGGCAGCCAGATCTCGCCCGATCGCCTCCCAATCTTCCGGTTTCAGCGCGCGGCGCTTTGAGCACACCACTTCGCCGAGATACACACTGTCGATCGGCGCAGCCGCCAACATCCGGTAGAAGGCGAACACCTGCTCGCGCTCCCAGAAATACAACAGAGGGCCGACCGAGAGCTTCATCGCGTGAATTCCTTTATTGCCATGGCCTGCTATACGCCCCGAGGGTTTGCGCGTGACCTTCGGTGAGCCGCGCAAGCGCCGCGGCCGGCGCGGTCGGTGGCCGGTACCCCGCAGGATCGCGCCGGCAGGCATCGAGCGCGGTGCGCAGCGCGCGTGTCACCTGTGCGACATACGCCGGACTTCGCTGCCGGCCTTCGACTTTGATGGCGCGGACACCCGCATCGAGCAGCTGAGGCAGAATCTCCAGCACATTAAGGCTGGTCGGCTCCTCGAGGGCATGCATCACCGAACCAAGCGCTTCGAAGCGGCCCTTGCACAGGGTGGGATAACCGGCAGCTTCGTGCGCTGCGAACTCGTCGATCAGTACGCCATTCAGTCGCGCCTGGCGGCCGCTCGGCTGCTCCTGCCAGCGCACCGCGTGTGCCGGTGAGCACACCCCGTGCGTATTGGGGGACTCCCCGGTGACGTGCGCCGAGAGCGCGCAGCGGCCCTCCACCATGATGCACAGACTGCCGAAGCCGAACACTTCGATTTCAATGCCGCAGCGCTCGATGACGCGCTGCACCTGCGCGACGGACAGCACGCGCGGCAGCACCGCCCGGCGGATGCCGAAGTGTTCGCGGTAGAATTGCAACGCCCGCCAATTGGTCGCCGATCCCTGCACCGACAGATGACGACCGAGAGCCGGATGACGCTCGGCGGCATATTGCAGCAGACCGGCGTCGGCCAGAATCAACGCGTCCGCGCCGGCATCGGCCGCCGCATCGACGGCAGCCGTTGCCGCCGCCCAGCGGCTCGGCCGCGGATATACGTTGAGGGCAACGAAGACGCGCGCGCCGCGACGATGGGCGTACTCGATTCCGTCGGCGGCCTCCGCAGGTGAGAAATTGAGGCCCGGGAAATTGCGCGCGTTGAGCCCGTCGCGAAACCCGAGATAGACGGCGTCGGCGCCGTTGTCGATCGCCGCGTGGAGGGCCGGCAGACTGCCCGCCGGGCAAACCAGCTCGATTCCGGGGCACTCAGGCATCGCCTACGCACTCCTGCCAGAGCTGATCCACCCGGCGCTCGACCGCGGCATCGAGCTGGATCGGGCGCCCCCACTGGCGCGTCGTCTCCCCGGGCCACTTGTTGGTCGCGTCGAGGCCGAGCTTTGAGCCGAGTCCGCTTTCCGGGCTGGCAAAGTCGAGGTAATCGATCGGTGTGTTCTCGATGAGCATCGAATCCCGGGCCGGATCTAC
>JAKBCE010000168.1 GCA_021808195.1 Pseudomonadota bacterium | reverse complement strand
CGGCGCGCCGCTTCATCGACGCGGTGGACACGGCCGCCGGCCTCCCGGCCGGTCCGAGCGGGGCGTCCGCCCCGGCCGGGGCCGCAGCCCCGGCCGCGACTCCAGCGAGCAACTCGCCGGCCGCCCAGGCCTACCCGCTCGAGGAGCAGAATTCCAGCTCGAGCAGCACGCCGCCGCCGGCCAGCCCGCCGGCGGGCAATACCCCGCCGAACTGATCGGATCGCCCGATGAGCGCCCCGGCCGTTGCGCGCAGCGCAACGGCCGGGGCACATCCAAAGGGAGAGGCGGGCCTCCTCCCGATCCGGCACAGTAAGCGCTCCAGTCGGAGCCGCCCGTGAACGAAACCGTCGCCCAGCCAAGCGCCGCGCGCGCCGCCAGCCAGACCGCCTTCACGGTCCTGGCCGCCATCAGCTTCAGCCACCTGCTGAACGACATGATGCAGTCGCTCCTGCCGGCGCTCTATCCGATGCTCAAGGCTCATTACGGTCTGTCGTTCGGACAGATCGGGGTGCTGACCTTCACCTACCAGATCACCGCCTCGATCCTCCAGCCGCTGATTGGCCGCTATACGGACGTACGCCCGCGGCCGTACTCGCTTTCGACCGGCATGGGCTTCACGCTCGCGGGGCTCGCGCTGCTCGCCTACGCACACGGTTATGCGCTGCTGCTCGCCGCGGCGGCGCTGATCGGCACGGGCTCCTCGGTGTTCCATCCCGAGTCCTCCCGCGTGGCGCGCATGGCCTCCGGCGGCCGCCACGGCCTGGCGCAATCGGTGTTCCAGGTCGGCGGCAACCTCGGCTCATCGATCGGACCGCTGCTCGCGGCCTTCATCGTGCTGCCGTACGGCCAGTCGAGCGTGGTGTGGTTCTCGTTCGCGGCGCTGGTGGGCATGTTCGTGCTGTTTCAGGTCGGACACTGGTACCGCACGCACGGACTGGAGCGGCTGAAGCCGCGCGCTGCGGCGGCGCAAGCTGGCACTGCAGCGCCGACCCGCAAACACGTGACGGTGGCGATCGCCGTGCTGCTCGCGCTCATCTTCTCAAAGTACTTCTACCTGGCGAGCCTCACCAGCTACTACACGCTGTACCTGATCAGTCGCTTCCACGTCTCGATCCAGAACGCGCAGATCCACCTGTTCGTGTTCCTGGGGGCGGTCGCAGCCGGAACGCTGATCGGCGGGCCGATCGGGGATCGGATCGGGCGCAAGTACGTGATCTGGGGCTCAATCGTCGGGGTGCTGCCGTTCACGCTGATCCTGCCGCACGCCAATCTCTTCTGGACCGGCGTGCTCACCGTGCCGATCGGGGTGATCCTGGCCTCGGCATTCCCGGCGATCGTGGTGTATGCGCAAGAACTGCTGCCGGGCCGCACGGGCACGGTGGCCGGCCTGTTCTTCGGGTTCGCCTTCGGAATGGGCGGCATCGGCGCAGCAGTGCTCGGACAGCTGGCCGACGTGTCCGGCATCCGCGTGGTCTACGAGCTGTGCGCCTGGCTGCCGGTCATCGGACTGCTGGCCGGCTTTCTGCCCGACGTGGGCGAACATCGGCGCGAACGCAGCGCATAACTGACGGCGGCAGCGCTGACCCTGCGCCCCCGCCTCTGCCCGCTCGCCCGCAGCACGGCCGCGGGCGAATCAACTCCGCCCCAGGGTGCGGGTCAGGTGACGTACGGTGCGATCACCATGCACACGACGGTCCCGGAGAGCAGCAGAGCAGCGATGCGCTGCGAACGCACCGGCGTGCGCCGCATGCTGCCCTGGACGCCCGCGGCGAGCAGTGCGAACAGTGCGCCGAGCGCCAGCGTGTGCGCCATCGGGTCCTGTGCGCCGCGGATCACGATGCCCCAGAGCGCCAGGCCTGCCGCCACCGCGAGGGCGGCGGCCAGCATCTGCGCGCGGAACAGCTTCGGTGTGAGTTCGAAGTACGAATGGGTCAGCGCCAGCGTGGAGCCGACCCAGAACACGCCGGCGAGCGCGTGCACGGACAACAGGACCATCACCAGGATGTGCATGCTCATGAGCCTCCCGCAATCTTCGATGGCTGCACCGGTCTGCCCGGCGCGAATCACTCATTGTAAGCGCGTTCGCCGTGCTGCGAGAGATCGAGTCCCTCGCGCTCCTGCTCCTCGGTGACCCGCAGCCCGACGGTCGCCTGCAGCACTTTGAGGATCCCATAGGTCACTGCGGCACACCATGCCGCGACGCTCACGACCGCGAGCACTTGCACGCCGACCTGGCGCACCAGGGTCATGCCCGCGGCGTAGCCGATCCCGCCGAGCGGCGCCGCGACGAACACGCCAGTGAGCACCGTGCCGAGGACGCCGCCGACCCCATGGACGGGCGAGACGTCGAGTGAGTCATCGATCAGCAGCTTGCGCTTGAGGATCTGGGTGGCCTCGAAGCACACCAGACCGGCGATGGCACCGATCAGCACCGCAGCGAGCGGACCGACGTAGCCGGACGCCGGCGTGATGGTGCCGAGTCCGGCGACCATGCCGGTGACCAGCCCGAGCACGCTCGGCTTGCCGAACTTGCGCCACTCCGCGCCCATCCACGAGAGCGCTCCGGCAGACGCCCCAAGGTGCGTCACGAGGATGGCCATCGCCGCCGACCCGTCGGCGGCGAGCGCGCTGCCACCATTGAACCCGTACCAGCCCACCCAGAGCATCCCCGCCCCGACGATGGTGAGCATCATGTTGTGCGGCGGCATGGCGATATGAGGAAAGCCCTTGCGCTCGCGCAGCACCAGCGCGCTCACCAGCGCCCCGGTGCCGGCGGTCACGTGCACCACGATGCCGCCGGCGAAATCGAGCACGCCGAGCTGCGCGAGCCAGCCGCCGCCCCACACCCAATGGCACACCGGCAGATACACCAGCAGCAGCCACAGGCCGGAGAACCAGAGCACCGCGCTGAACTTGATGCGCTCGGCGAACCCGCCGATCACCAGCGCCGGCGTGATGATGGCGAAGGTCATCTGGAACATCGCGAAGGCGGCCGCCGGCGTCGTGCCGTGCAGCGCCGTGCGCCCTATCCCGCCGAGCCACCCGGTGCGCGGCGCGCCGATCAGTGCCTGCAGGTCCCCGCCCTGCCCGAACGCCAATCCGTAGCCGCCGAGCACCCACAGGATGCTCACCAGGCAGGCGATGGCGAAACACTGCATGGCCACCGACAGCACGTTCTTGCTGCGAACCAGGCCGGAATAAAACGCGACGAGTCCCGGCAGCGTCATCGACAGCACGAGTGCCGTCGCGGTGAGCAGCCAGGCGGTATTGCCGGAGTTGATGTGTGCGGCCCCCGCCGCGGCGGCCGCACGGGCCGGGACCGCAGCGCTCAGCACGGACACGCAGACCGCCGCGGCGGCGCAGATGGAGACGCAACGACGTGACACGGAGCCCCTCGCAACCGGCGTGGCCGCCGACAGCCGAATCGCCCGACCGTCGGCGAAACGCTTGGGATTCTGGGTGCGGCGGGTGCGCAAAATCAAGCACCCTTGGGCATGCACTCATACCCGGGTGCACCGGACCTGGTGTCCAACAGGACAGTGATGCAGGTCATCTGGCTCTGCCATGGCCGGGGGCACGGGGCATCGGCGGGACATTGGTCACGGGTGCCCGAGTTCGGCCCCGGCGAGCGCAATGGCGCGAAGCCCCGCCATTCAGCGCCCGTCCCGACAACACCGCATGAGAACCCCATACAAGGGGCGGGGCGCCGACTGCCCGTTCAGACACGGCAAGGGCGTCGATCTGCAGGACTGCGAGCGGTCCGCGTCGGCGAGACTCTGCCCGGCGCGGGACTGGCCCGCACGCCGTCTCCTCCGGGGTCTATTGCCCGGCGGATGCCATGTCGGCAAACCGGAACGGAACGCCGCAGCCTCCGAGCCCGCAGTACCCGTCCGGATTCTTCGCCAGGTACTGCTGGTGGTAATCCTCTGCGTAATAGAACGTGGGCCAGGGCGCGATCTCGGTGGTGATCGCACCGTGCCCGGCTGCCGTGAGCCGCGCCTGGTAGGCATGCAGGGAGGCCTCGGCCGCCTCCCGCTGGGTCACATCCGCGGTGAAGATCATGGAGCGGTACTGGGTTCCCTCGTCTCCGCCCTGACGCATGCCCTGCGTCGGGTCGTGGGACTCCCAGAACGCCTTCAGCAGCGTCTCATAGCTGATGTGCGCCGGGTCGTACACTACGCGCACCACCTCGGCATGGCCGGTGAGCCCGCTGCACACCTCGCGGTAGGTCGGATTCGGCGTCGTGCCACCGGCATAGCCCGCCGCGGTGGAGTACACCCCGGGCAGCTCCCAGAACAGCCGCTCGACGCCCCAGAAGCAGCCCATCGCGAACAGCGCCTCGCGCATTCCCTGCGGGAACGGCGGCACGATGCGCCGGCCGGTCACGAAATGCTCAGGCGGGACCTCGAGCGCGGCGCTGCGCCCCGGCAGCGTCTCGTGGGCCTCGGGCAGGGTCATTTTCTGGTGTGGCGATGCCATGGCGAATTCCTCCGCTGGGTATGATAGCGCGTCGCGGGCGCGCTCTTGCGCCTGCGGCGCCTGGCACCTTAAGCTTCGCGCGCCATGGGAATCAGCCAGCCACAGAATCTGAAGAGCCCCCACACGGATCGGCAGCGGCCCTACGGGGTGCGCGTGAGCCTCAGTCCCGGGGATCCGTTTCGCAAGCTGGTCGGGCCGGAGTGGCACCGACTGCACTGGTACGTCACGGCCGCCGAGCGCGATGCGGCGCTCAGCGAGATGAGCCGCCGTCACCAGTACTCGCGCGCCGGCGACAAGCCCTCACTGGTGTTCGAGAAAGTCGAGAACCTGGTCGAGAGCCGCAGGGTCTGAGCGCCGAGGCGCGCAGCACCTCAGAACGTGCGGCCGAGGAACAGGTAGTAGGACTGGCTGCCGTGATCGTCGAAGCCGCTGCCGAGGTACAGCGGCCCGAGGAACGTGTCGAGCCCGAGAAAGACGCTCGCATCCTTGTGCAGCGTGTTCCAGCGCACCTGGCTCAGGTTCTGCCACACGTTGCCCGCCTCGAGCGACATGCCGAGGTAGATCGGCACCCCGAGATACCCTGGACCGCCGCGATCGATCTCGCGGTACACCGACACGGTCGCCACCCCGAAGTGCGGACCGTACAGCGAGTAGGGCTTCAGTCCCGAGAGGTTCAGGAACCCCCCGAGCGGGAACTCCATGCGCAGGTTCGTGGCGCGGTTGAGCAGACTGCCGCCGGAGAATGCGAACGCCACGGTATTGCGGTCGTCCCAGGTGTGCGCCGCCAGATAGTGCAGCGTCACCCGGTTGTAGCTCGAGAGCGCCCCGATGACATTGTGCGCGCTGCTCCACTGCAGCGTCGCCTGCTCCCCGGAGTGCGGGAAATCGATGTTGTCGAGCGTGTCGTAGCTGAAGCGCAGGAAGTAGGTCAATGCGCCGAAACTCTGCAGCGGCGGGAACGGCAGCGCCGGATCGTTAGGATCGCCGATGTTCAGTCTTGAGTGCCCTTCTTCGCGGTACACCCCGGCACGGATCTCGCCCCAGTCGCCGAACTGTTTGCCGAAATCGAGTCCGTAGCGGAACGTGTGCTCACGGTACTGCGCACGCACGCGCTGACCGATGAAGAACGGCAGATTGCTGGCGGCGATCGAGACCTTCGGCAGCACGAACCAGCCGGAGAACTTCGAGAACGGCA
>JAKBCE010000167.1 GCA_021808195.1 Pseudomonadota bacterium | reverse complement strand
GTACTGCCAGGTCGGCGCGCGAGTCGTCACCGCGAGGCTCATCAGCGGCAGCCAGGCGACGAACTTGCTCCACTCCCAGCTCAAGATCCGCGGCACGGCGCTCGCGCGCACCCCCGCTGCGTCGATCGTCGCCGCAAGCGCGCGCACGCGCTCACTCTCGCGGCCGTCGAGCTCCCCGAGCAGCAGATTGACGTTGCGCGTGAACAGCACGTCACCGCCCTCGAGCACCTCCCCGCTGGTGTTGGCGAGCGCGCCGAATATTCGCTCGGCACCAAAGACCGCCGAGAGCAGCTCGTTCTTCAGTACGCCGTTCTGCACCGAGAACGCATGGCTTACGCGCACGTGGTGCAGCGACTCCAGGGCCGCTTGCGTGCCGGGCGTCTTGGTCGCCACGATCAGGCACTCGGCCGCCTCGAGCCGCGCCGGATCGGTGAGCACCGTGACCGGAACGGTGAGCTCGCTGAGTCCGGTGATGTGCAGCCCCTCGCGCTCGATGTGCCGGGCGCGCTCGCCACGCGCCAGCACGATCACACGATGTCCGGCGTGCGCCAGATGCGCCCCCAGAATCGATCCCAGGGCTCCAGGGCCGAGTATCGCGAACTGCGCGCGCATCACTGGGTCTCGCCGAGCGCCGCATCCACGGCCGCCAGCGCATGCAACCGTGCGGTGTCGAACACCGGAAGGGGCACGTCACCCTCGCCGAGCAGCAGTCCGAGTTCCGTGCAGCCGAGCACCACACCCTGCGCACCCTCGCGCTGCAGGGACGCGACGATGGCCCGCAGCACCTGGCGGGACGGCTCGGCGATGCGGCCCCGGCACAGCTCCTCATAGATGATGCGGTGGACGGCCTTGCGTTCGGCTTCCTGCGGGATCACGGTCCGCACCCCCTGCTCATCCAACCGGCCGCGATAAAACGCCTGCTCCATCGTGAAGCGAGTGCCGAGCAGCGCGACCGTCGATAGCCCGCGCCGACGAATCGCTGCCGCCGTTGGATCGACGATGTGGATGAACTGCGCCCCTGCGGCAGCCCGTTCGATGTCGGCAGCGACCTTGTGCATCGTATTGGTGCACAACAGCAGCACGTGCGCCCCGCCCTGCACCAGGACCCGCGCTGCGCCGCTGAGCAGCTGCGCCGCATCCTCCCAGCGATCCTCCAACTGGCAGGCCGCAATCTGCTCGAAATCCACGGTATAGAGGAGTGACGTCGCGTTGTGCTGCCCGCCGAGCCGCCGCTGCGTCTCTTCATTGATCACCCGGTAATAGGTGACCGTCGACTCCCAGCTCATCCCCCCGATCAGACCTATCGTGCGCATCTGCTCGCTCCTGTTCCGCGTTCGGCGTCATGGTACCGCGCAGCCCGCGGTACCGGGACACGACCGCGGTAAGGCGCATGAACGAGGCTGCACACACGGTGATCCTCTCCGGGAGGGATTGCGCCGGCATGCCCGTGCGTGCCGAGGCGACATCACTCTCGCCGAGTCGCGCTGAAACGCACGCCCGACGCCCGGCAAAGCGGGACCGATTTCACATAGTGCGAGTCCTTCCACCTGCCTCGCCATGGCAATGGGCTGATATGGCCTGACCTTTGTCAAGTGGGCGAGCGTCTTTCTCACCGGCTCTTGTGCTCCAAACGATGAATCTTGAGGAATCAACAGCGCAAGAGTCACGCGACGCGAGAGCAGAAGTTGGCGACGATGATCATGCTGATATCCGCGGATTCGTTACCGCATTACATATGTCCGTCGCGGGGCGGCCGCGCTGTAGTGTTGGGGATGATCGCGTGGATGCCCACAGAGGTGGCTGCGGCTTTTCGGGCAGGGGCCTGGGTGGAAATCTGCCGGTGCAATATAGCGACCACAGGACAGAGATCCATCAAGAAGCCGAGACGAAACCACTCGACGTCGTTCAAGGCGCGAGTAGCCCTGCAGACCATCCGGGGTGAAAAGACGGTGACGCAGATTGCGGCGCACCACGAAGTTCATGCGACGGAGGTGACAGCCTGGAAGATGGAGCTGCTGTAGAAGGCCGCGGCGATCTTCGGCGAGGATGTTTCGGCTTCGGACGGCAAGGAGCGTATCCGGAAGCTGCAGGCGAAGATCGGCGAACTGACGATGGAGAGCCCTTTTTTAGAAGGCGCGCTCTGGAAATTCCCCGCCCTGAGCGGAAAGCGATGATTGAGCGGGATGGTGATATCGGTACAGCGCCAGGCACAGCTGCTGAACCTAAGCCGTTCGAGCGTCTATTGCGTCGCACGGGGCTTGCCGGAGGGGGATTTGAGGCTGATGCGGCTTTTGGATGAATGTTTCTGCTCGGGGCAATTCTACTCGGATGCCCCTCATTACCCCGACATTCGCGCGTAGCGTCGCACTTTGCCTTGATCCCCAGCGCGCCAAGTGCGAATCACGGATCACTACAACCATTCCTCGGCTGATTCCGATCGTAGTGGTGCTCGAGGGCGTGATCACCGGACGGATGACGCTCTGGGAATTGAGCGTGTACAGGGGGAGCAGCTCTGTACTCACTGAATATTTCCGCAGGATGTCCGGTCCGAGAGCTCATTTGCTGGGCGACCGCCTCCACGAAATCGTGATGAAGGTGCCAATTCGTCGCACGGATTTGCCCAACGCCCTAAAGGAACGGCGTTCTTCTGCCGACATAACCACATGTTGTCTTGGCAAGGAATTCCACATCAAGGGTGACAAATGTCTCATACACAGAACATTCGGATCGGAACTGCAGCTCTCGCCGTGATCGGAGCGCTCGCCCTCACCGGGTGCGCGACCGGGCCCGCCCCCCAGGGGACGAGTGCCAGCGGACTCAGCGCGGGCAACATGCACCTCTCGGCGCAGATGAGCAGCAGCATCTTCCTGCAGCCCGTTGCACCGAGTGAGCGGTCGGTGTTCGTCGAAGGGCACAACACCTCGAGCGCGCAGAACCTCGGCTTTCAGTCCCTGGTGAGCCAGGACCTCATGCGCCGCGGGTACCAGGTCACGAGCGACCCGAGCCGCGCCGAGTACATGGTGATGTACAACGTGCGCTACATCGGCAAGCAGACCTCGAGCAACGCCGCCGCGGGCGCTGTGACAGGAGGTTTCGGCGCCGCGCTCACCTCGGCGGCCTTCGGCGGAAACGGCGGTACGACCGCCGCGTACGGACTCGCCGGCGCGCTAGTCGGCGGCGTGGTCGGCCACTTTCTCAGCCAGAGGGCATACATGATGGTGGTCGACATTCAGCTTGAGCAGCGACAGGCGGGCGTCTATACGAGCAGCCAGACGAATGCCCAGCAGGGTATCGGTGGCTCCATGACCACGAGCACGAGCGGTGTGAAGAACTGGATGATCTACCGCGATCGCATCGTGGCGCAGGCCCACGGGCTCGATCTGAAATTCTCTTACGCAACGCCAGCACTGACGCACGAGGTCGCCGGAGAGATCAGCGGGTTGTTCTGAAGGCGCCTGCCGCCGGCGTCGAGGGAGTCCGCCTCCGCAGCCGTGGGCGGGCTCCCGGCAGCCGCCCCACGCCTCTCCGGTGGCCTGGGCTTTGGTGGGTTCATTTCTGAATCGGTGGTATCAGCCTCTCGCACAGCTCGACCGCGGCCTGCGCGCGGATTGCAGGCGCGCGGCATGATCGGTGTCACCGAAAGCACGATCCGCGGAGATTCTGCCGCTGCGCGTCAGACTGCGTGGCGTAGGAAAGATTGACGAAGAGACAGATCGAAGAGAGCATCACCGAAGTCGGCAGATCCACTTATCCAAATGAGAAATCTGTCCTAAGAAACCAAGCCAAACGTGTTTTTATTCACTTTCGCTTCACTGCGCGACACCCGGGAACACTGAACTGGCGGAGAGGGTGGGATTCGAACCCACGAACACCCGTGAAGATGTTACTGGAATTCCAGTCCAGCGCCTTCGACCGCTCGGCCACCTCTCCGCGTCCTGCTCCCCTGCCGGCGGCGCTCGGCGGGGCATCAGCTGCCCCTCCGGTCCCGGACGGGGCGCGCATGATACTACGGCCGGGCCGCAACGGCAGCCCGGCCGCATGAATCGCGAAATTCAGGCCTTGGGCGCCGGCATCGGGTGCGGCACGACGTAGGACGGCGGGGCATCCAGGCACGGATCCTTCGCACTCGGCGGCGGCGGTGTCGGCCCCTTCAGCGCCGGCACCACCAGCGCATTGGCGGTGTCCGGGCTGTTGAACCCCGTCGGGATTTTCAGCGGCGGCACACTGGCGGCCTTCTGGTAGGGCTGCGGCTTGTGGCAGGACTCGGCCGTCAGCGCACGCAGGGCATGGCAGCCGGACAGGACCGGGAAAACGGCGGCGAGAGCCCATGCGGCTCTGAATTTCATCAACGACTCTCCTCGACTCTTCATGGTGGCCCGACCCCGTGAGGGGTGTTCAGGCCATTTGGCCCGCGGCCCGCAGCGCGGCCAGGACCCCCGGCCAATGGGACTCGGACAGCTCGGTCAACGGCAGCCGGATGCCCGGGCCGATCCGCCCCAGCTGCGCCAGTGCCCATTTGACCGGAATGGGATTGGCCTCGAGAAACAGCGCCCGATGCAGCCCCTGCAGGGCTGAATCGAAGCGCATCGCCGTAGCGGCATCACCGTGCAGCGCCGCCGCGACCATCTCGGACATCGCTCTCGGCGCGACGTTCGCACTCACCGAAATCACCCCGCGCGCCCCAGCGAGGATCGCCTCGCGGGCGGTCGCATCGTCCCCGCTCAGCACGAGGAACTCGCCCTGGCTCGAGGCGAGGATCTGGCGCACCCGGTCGGCGCCCGGGACGGCCTCTTTGACCGCAACGATGCCGGGGAGTTGCGAGAGCCGTCCGGTGGTCGCCGGCAGCATGTCCACGGCAGTGCGAGCCGGGACATTGTAGAGGATCAGAGGCTTGGTGGCCGCCTCGGCCACCGTCGCGAAATGCCGGTAGAGCCCTTCCTGCGTCGGCCGGTTGTAGGCCGGCGTGACGACGAGCAGCGCATCGAGCGGCAGCTGCGACAGACTGCGCGCGCGTGCCACGGTCGCGGCCGTGCTGCTCGAGCCGGCACCGACCACGACCGCGATCCGGCCCGCGCTGCGCGCGCACGTCCGTTCGGTGAGCTCGAGGAGCTCATGTTCTTCGAGCGTGGCGGACTCCCCGGTGGTCCCGCCGATCACCACGCCACGCGTGCCGCTGTCGACGTGCCAGTCGATCAGGCGATCCCATGCCTCGAAATCCACCGCGCCGTCGCTCGCCATGGGGGTGACGATGGCGACGAGACTTCCGGTGAGGATTTCAGCGCTGCCGCGACGGTCTGCCGCGGGGGATGGATGCGGGCTCAAGGGGATGTTCAATCGTGGGATCGCGCGAGTGGGCCGAACCGAGGCGCGAGTATATCCGCTCTGGAACGGATTGATCAGCGTCCTGCAAGTGCCACCGGCTCGCCAACAGCAGCGGCCGCGGCGTGCACCGCAGGGGACTGTATTTATTAACAGCTCAGGCATCGCGCCGCGCTGTACTCATTTTCCGCTGCTGCGCGCTCCGTCTCTCTCCTGCGAGCGGTCGCCAGCGCCACGCGCTCCCGGTACACTCTGCAGCCGTACACAATGACTTCCGCACCGACAGACACGATGAAGCAGCACCTGGCCGTTTCGGCAATCGGCAGCGATAGAACCGGGATGGTCCATGAGCTGACCC
>JAKBCE010000166.1 GCA_021808195.1 Pseudomonadota bacterium | reverse complement strand
TTCCTGCCCGGTCAATTCGGCACCGCGACGCTGCCGGGCAGTGAGCTGCGCTACACGATGCTGCGCATCACGGGCGTACAGGGCCTAGGCGGACGGCTCTCGCTCGAGTACGACCTGCGCGCCGCGCGCGTCGAGAAGATCCGGGTACACCATCAGCTGCGCACCGTGGCCAGCGCCACCGGGGTGCAGGACCAGGAGCTCGGACTGAACCTGGCGCTCGTGCAGGACGCACACTTCGCCGACTCGATCACGCTCAACGTGGTGGCCGCGACCGGCTCGACGAGTTCGATTCCGGCGCTCGGCGTCGGACACACCGCGCTGGAGCCTGACTTTCAGATCGGCGTGTCCGGGACGACCTGGCGCGTGGCGCTGAAGAGTGGTCCGCGGATCTTCCTCGATGGTGGGGTGGCACAGTGGCGCGCCGAGGTCGATGGCGGGGTGCGCCTGTCTCGCCGGCTCGAGCTCGGGGCCGAGATCTTCTATGTACGCACGATGAAACTGCGCGCGCCGCTGCCGGTGCAGGACCGCGCCGAGCAATACGATCTGCTGCGGCCGGGAATTCGCCTCAAGTATCGGGTGACGGCGCATCTGAAGCCGTTCATCGAGTACGAGCAGGATCTGGCCGGTGAGGGCATTCATGCCGGGCGGCGCATCACGCTCGGCGTGACGTACGCGTACTGAGCGTGGAGTCGACGATGCAGTTGTGCTTCGTACGGCACGGGGAGACCGACTGGAACCTGCAGGGGCGTTATCAGGGACGGGCCGATCCGCCACTGTGCGCGGCGGGCATTCTTACGGCCCGAGGGATTGCTGAGCGATTGCGCGCGGATGCTCAGCTGCGGCTGGTGTCCAGTGCGCTGCGGCGCGCTACGGCCACGGCCGGAGTGATTGCAGATGCGTTGGGTGTCGCCGCGGCGTTGCCCGATGCGCGCCTCGGGGAGATTGATTTCGGCGCCTGGCAGGGTCTCACCCAGGCGCAGGTGAAACTGCGCTGGCCCGGGTTGCTGCGCCGGTGGAAGCAGGACCCGGCGACGTTCCGCTTCCCGGGCGGGGAGTCGCTGGTCGAGGCACAGGCGCGGCTGTACGACTTTCTGCGTCACCCGCCGTGGCCGGCCGAGCACACCGGGACAGTGTTGGCGGTGTCGCATGCCGGAATGATCCGGCTCGCCGGACTGATCGCCGAGCAGCGTCCGCTCGCGCAGTTCCGGCAGATCGAGGTCCCCTCCGGGGCGATAGAGGCGTTCGAATGGTCTGCGGGCGGCGAGTTGCGCCGGCTGCAGCGAGGCTGAGGAGCGAGCATGAATATCACGATTTTCGGATCAGGGTATGTCGGACTGGTCACCGGCGCGTGTCTCGCCGATGCGGGCAACCACGTCCTGTGCGTGGATGTGGATCGAGACAAGATCGAGCGGCTGCGCCGCGGCGAAGTGCCGATCCACGAGCCGGGTCTGGAGGCGCTGCTGCGGCGCAACGGCGCCGCCGGCCGTCTGCGTTTCACCGACGATCCCGATGCCGGCGTGGCGCATGGGCTGTTCCAGATGATCGCAGTGGGAACGCCTGCGGACGAAGATGGTTCGGCCGACCTGCGCCACGTCCTGGCGGTCGCCGAGACGATCGGGGCGCGCATGAACGAGTACAAGGTGGTGATCACCAAGTCGACGGTTCCGGTGGGCACCGGGGAGCAGGTGCGCGCAACGCTCGAGAGCGCCCTGCAGCGGCGCGGCGCGGCGGTGGCGTACGATACGGTCTCGAACCCGGAGTTCCTCAAGGAAGGCGCTGCGATTGCCGATTTCATGAAGCCGGACCGGATCGTCATCGGTGCCGAGAGCGAACGGGCGGTCGGGTTGATGCGCGAGTTGTACGAACCCTTCACGCGCAACCGCAGTCGGTTGATCACGATGGATGTGCGCTCTGCGGAACTCACCAAATACGCCGCCAACGCGATGCTCGCCACACGGATCAGCTTCATGAACGAGTTGGCCGGATTCGCCGAGCGGGCCGGAGCGGACATCGAGAGTGTCCGTCAGGGGATGGGTGCAGATCCGCGGATCGGCTATGCGTTTCTCTACCCGGGCGTCGGGTACGGCGGCTCGTGCTTCCCAAAGGACGTCAAAGCGCTGGTGCGCTCTGCGCGCGGCGCCGGCTGCGAGGCGGCGCTGCTGCAGGCGGTCGAGGCGGTCAACGAGCGTCAGAAGCACAGATTGTTCGAGAAGATGAGTGCGCACTTTGCGGACCTGAATGGCCGGACGATTGCGCTGTGGGGACTGGCGTTCAAGCCCAACACCGACGACATGCGCGAGGCGCCGAGCCGGGTGCTGCTCGGCAGCCTCTGGGCCGCTGGCGCCCGGGTACGCGCCTACGATCCGGTCGCCATGTCCGAAGCGCGGCGTCTGTTCGGCGAGCACCGCGGCCTGCATCTGTGCGCCTCGGCGCTGCAGGCGCTCGAGGGCGCCGATGCACTCGTCATCGTGACCGAGTGGCCGGAGTTTCGCAGTCCGGAATTCGCCGAGATGCGTCGGCGCTTGAATGAGCCGGTGATCTTCGATGGTCGAAATCTCTACGATCCCGTGCAAATGCAGGCGCAGGGCTGGCGCTACTACGCCATTGGACGCGGCGCTCGGCACCGGATGTCAGAGCCCGAGGTCGGGAATGCCGCAGTGCGGCGTGCGGTGGCAGCGGCCTGAACCGAAGCGCCTGCGCGGTGCCCGCCGCCGAGTTCATGCGCGCAGCGGTTCGATCAGTTCCGGTCCGTCGTTGCGCGGGCTGTTGACCTTCAGGCTGACCGGATGAGCGGCCATGTGCTCCGGAGGATACGCGCTCACCATCGCCAGAGCCTCCTGCGGTGAGCCGTCGAGCCAGGCGTCGAACTGATCGGGTGCGAGGATCGCCGGCATGCGCCCGGGATGGGTGCCGCTGTTGTGGATGTGGCGCAGCAGCGAGTTGCCCGGCAGTGTGATCAGGGCGCAGCTCTCGATCGCGCTGCCGTCGGTCGCGACGCTGCGATCCCAGATGCCGGCGAACCCGAATACCGGAGTGTCGGTGAGGTGGATGAAGTACGGTTGCTTGCGTCCGCTTTCCTCCAGGCGCCACTCGTAGAAACCGGCGGCGAGCTGGATGCAGCGCCGGCCGTGCTTCCACGGGCCGCGCCATACCGGCGATGCAGTTAGTTTCTCGACCGTGGCGTTGATGGTCGAGTATTTGGGCGGCACGCCGTGGGCAAAGAAGGGGATCAGCCCCCAGCGCATCATGACGCCCTCGTGCGCGCCGGCGTCGGCCCGCACCACGGGCACCGGCTGCGACGGCGCGACGTTGAAGCGTGCCGTGAATTCCCAGTGCACGCGGCCGAGTCGCACGGCACGCTCGAATTTCGCCTGCTGGGCCAGGATGTAACGTCCGCACATGGGCGCACTGTAGCGGATCGGCCGGCGATCGGTCATCTGATCTGCGAGTGTCCGGACTTCCAGGCGTTGTCCATCAACCGGTTGCATCATCCAGTACCGGCCGACGCGCTCTGCTGCATGGACAGGGCGCCGGTGAGCAGGACAAGCTGCGATCATGCCAATGCCGCTCACGCCTTCGAGCTGTCTCGCCGATCACCGCGGAGCGATCGCCGAGCTGCGCTGCACCGCCTGCGGACATCAACGAGAGGTGTCCGTCGAAGCGTTGGGGCGAGTACTGGGGTGGGAAGGGCCGCTGGCGCCGCGGCTCGGGCGGTTCCGCTGTTCGCGCTGCGGGGCGCGGCGGGTCGAGATCCAGTTCGGCTACGAGCGCAAGCCCCGTGGCTGGGTGACGAATCCCTAACCCGTGACCGACTCCTCGAGAACGCTGCGAATCGAGACCGGCAACTGGCTCGCGGTGTCCTGCTTGCTGACGAACGCACGGACGCCCGCTTCGGCCGCCATGGCCCGGTAGACGTCGGTGTCGCTGCGCGAATGGATGATCACCGGCACGGAGGGCGCGATGTCGCGCAGCCGGCGCGTCGCCTCGATGCCGTTCATGCCGGGCAGGCTGATGTCCATGACGATGACGTCTGGCGGAGCGGTGCTGATCGATTCCAGCGCGCTCTCCGCGTCGCGTACCGTGGCGACCGTCATGGGGCGTCCGGCCGGCGTACGCAGGCCGAGTGTCCCGTGCAGCAGCGCGGCAATCGCCTTGCCCGTCGGGACGTGATCTTCCACGATCAGGATCCGGATTGCCGGGGTACTGACCGTCTCCGGGCCTTCCGTGGGGGGCATTGTCATGGACACAAGGCTCGATCGATTCACCAGGGCACACTCCAACACGCCACCTGCGGCGGGTCTGTAGGGAATTCTCGATCCGGAACCTATTGCAGCGGAGTCAGGCCGTGCAGGATGGCGAATTTGATGAGTCCGGCCAGGTCGCTGATCTGCAGCTTCTGCATCAGGCGGCTGCGGTAGGTGTCGACGGTCTTTGGCGACAGACTGAGCCGGCGGCCGATCTCGGCGCTCGAGAGTCCGTCGGCGACGAGCTTGAGGATCTCGCGCTCGCGGTTGCTCAGACTCTCGATCGGGCTCGTGCTGCGGCGGCTACTGATGCCCTCGGCGACGATCTCCGCGATTCTTCCGCCGAGGTGGCGTCGGCCGAGGTGCACCGCCCGGACCGTCTCGGCGATCTCCCGCCCGGCGCTCTCTTTCAGCAGGTAGCTGCGCGCGCCGGCCTCGAGGGCCTGAAACACGTGCTGCGCCGAGGAGTGCATGGAAAGAATCACCACCGCGGTCTTGGGTCGCGCCGCGAGGATCTGCCGGGTCAGGCTGATGCCGTCGATTTCCGGCATCGACAGATCGAGAATGGCCACATCGGGGCCGAGCGCGACGATCTGCTCGAGTGCGACGCGGCCGTCGGCGGCGGTGCCCACGATCTCGATGTCGGCCGCCGCCTGGAGAATGGCGACGATCCCGTCGCGTACCAGCGCGTGATCGTCTGCGATGAAAACCCGGATGCGGCTCGTGGCCATTGGCTCACCCCGAGCCGGCAGGGGCCGGTGAGGGCAGAGTGACCGACACGCACGTGCCGGCGCCGGGGGCGGATTCGACGGTGCAGTGTGCGCCGATCGACTCGGCGCGCTCGGCCATGGTGAGCATGCCCATCCCGCCGTCGCCGCGCGTGGCGCGTGCCGTCGGATCGAAGCCGATCCCGTCGTCGCGGATCGTCAGGCCCGAGTGGTCGCCGGCCGTCTCGAAGTGGATCTCGACGCGCTTCGCCCCGGCATGTTTGACGATATTGTTGAGGGCCTCCTGCGCAATCCGAAACAGGGCAATCGCCGCGGTCGGGCCGAGGCGCGGCTGCGGCTCGGTGCCGTGCACGGTCACCGTGAAGCCGGCGCGGCGGGCCACCCGCCGCGCGTGTTCGCCGAGGGCGGCGAGCAGACCGAACTCATCGAGGCCGGGCGGGCGCAGCTCGACCATCACGTCGCGCAGCCGCTGCGCGGCTTCCGCGAGCAGCTTCTCCGAGTCGTCCAGGCGCTGTGCCACCGAGGCATCGAGCGGCTCGCCGAGCAGACTGCGCACGATGGTGAGGTTCAGGCTCACGGCCCCGATGTCCTGTGCGACCGAGTCGTGCAGCTCGCGTCCGAGGGCGTTGCGCTCGGTTTCCTGAATCTCGAGGACCTGGCGCGAGAGGCTCTGCAGGCGCGCGAGGTGCGCATCGAGCGCCTCCTCGG
>JAKBCE010000165.1 GCA_021808195.1 Pseudomonadota bacterium | reverse complement strand
GGACCGTGCGCGCATCCAGATCGGCAAGCTCTCGCGCTTCGGGCTGCTCGAGATGTCCCGCCAGCGCCTGCGACCCTCGCTCGGTGAATCGAGCCACATCGTCTGCCCGCGCTGCGTGGGCATCGGCAGCATCCGCAGCGTCGAGTCGATGGCACTGGCGATCCTGCGCCTGATCGGCGAGGAGCTGCGCAAGGACCGCACCGCCAAGGTGATCACGCAGCTGCCGGTCGACGTCGCGACGTTCCTGTTCAACGAGAAGCGCGAATGGCTGCGCACGCTCGAGGACAAGAGCGAAGCGGAACTGATCATCGTGCCGAATCCGCACATCCAGACGCCCGAGTACTCGATCCGCCGCGTGCGCGACGACGAAACGGAGTTGCCGGAGAACCGTCAGACCAGCTACCTGATCCCGGCACCGCCGGAGGTGACCGAGCCGGGCAGCGCTCGGGAACAGCGCCCGGCCGCCGAAGTCCCGGCGGTGGCTCCGATCATGCCGAGCACCCCCTCACCGGTGACCCTCGCAGCACCGCACCCCGCCCCGAGCGCTCCGGCGGAATCCCGCCCGGCCAAGGGACTGTGGTCGCGGTTGAAGGGTCTGTTTGCCGCGGAGGCAGAACCTGCGGTGAGTGCGCCGCAGGCGCCAGCGCCCGCCCCGGCGCCGCGCAGCCCGCATCGCCGCAGCGAACGCAGCGAACGGGGAGACCGTGGCGATCGTGGCCGCGACGGACGCCGGGATTCCGGACGTTCGGGCCGCCGCGGCGACGGTGGACGCGGTGAAGGTCATCGCGGCGACGGCAACCGCCGTCCGCAAGGCGAACCTCGCAATGCCGAGGGCCGCAGCCCCGAGGGTCGGCGGGATCGCTCCGATCGACGTCCGCGCGAGCGAGATCGGGAACGCGACCTGAGCTCACCTCGTGCGCCGGAGGCGCCGCCGGCTGCAGCGGCTAGCACCAGCGCCCCGAGTGAACCTGCTGTGGGCGGCGGCGAGCGCCCCGCCTCCGAGCGCGGCGAGCGGCGTGGCCGGCGGCGAGGACGCCGGGGCGGACGGCGCGGCGGCGCGCGGGGTGAGAATGCAGCGGGCGAGAATCGCCAAAATGAAGGCGGCGGCGCCCGCGAAGCTTCTTATGAGTTCGGCGCGGCCGAACGCCATGAGGTGCAGACACCACCGGCCGAGCGGGATACACGGGCATCGTTCGAGCCGGCCCCCTCATTCCGGCCGTCCGAGCCGGCCCCTGCGAGCGCTCCGGTGCAGGTCGCGCCGAGCCTCCCTCAGCCAGCTCCGACTCCCGCTCCCGCTCCGGCTCCGGCTCCGGCTCCGGCGCGCGAGGAGAAGCCCGCGGCGTGGCATGAGGAGCCGAAACCGTCCACCGTGCACGTCGAGCCGGTCTCAGCGCCGCCCGCCGGCGCCCAGGACGGCAAGCCGCACGTGGTGTGGACCTCTGCGCCGGCCGAGTGGACGCCCAGCCGGCGCGGTACCGAGGAATAGGCCTGTTCCCCCTGGGACGCACCGCGTCCCAGGGGGATCGAACCGCCCTACCACGCCCACTCCCCGCGGCGTACTGCGGCGCACAGGCCGAGCGCAGCGGCTTCGACCAGATCGAGCACCTGCTCGAACCCATTCACGCCGCCGTAGTACGGATCCGGCACTTCCTGCAAACCGCTCTGCGGGGCAAATTCCAGCAGCAGCCGCAACCGAGCGCGAGCCGCCGCCGGTGCCCGCCGCCGGAGCGTCTCGAGATTCTGCCGGTCCATGACGAGGATCAGGTCGAACACTTCGAAATCACGCGGCTCGACCACCCGCGCGCGCAGCCCGGAAAGGTCATACCCGCGCCGCAACGCCGCTTCGCACGTACGGCCATCCGGTGGCTCCCCGACGTGATAGCCCGCCGTACCGGCCGAGTCGACAGTGAGCGCCACTTCGGGCAGCTCACGCGCCGCCATGGCGCGAAATACGCCCTCGGCCGTCGGCGAACGGCAGATGTTACCCAGACACACGAAGAGAATTTTCACGCCGGCCCCGCTCATCCAACCCTTGAGTGCGGGAAATTCTAGGTGCATTTGCCCGGGGTGTCTGCACCGCACGCCTGCCCGTGCGCCGGTTCTGGTGTCAGGTCAGGCGCGGCCGGCTGCAGTCGAATTCTGATAATATATACAGATGGCAACCATCAAAGACGTGGCCAAGCTCGCCGGAGTCGGTGTTGGTACCGCGTCTCGGGTCATCGCCGGCAAGGGCCCGGTCTCCCAGGATGCCATCAAGCGGGTCACCCAGGCGGTCGAAGTGCTGCAGTACCGGCCCTCGCACGCCGCGCGCGTCCTGCAGAAGGGCCACTCGCGCATGATCGGCGTGTTCATCCCGGTGGTCTCCGGATCGTTCTACACCCCGATCCTGCACGCGATCTTCCTCGCCCTGCATGCCCAGCAATGCCACATGGTGGTGAACTTCGGCCTCGAGCCGCACGATGAACGCAAAGAGGCGCTCGCCGGCGCTGAATTCCTCACCGACCGCGGCTGCGACGGGTTGCTGCTGATGGGCACGGCGCTCGCCCCGTCCGATGCCGAACACATCACCCGGCTGCAGCGCAATTTCGTGCTGCTGAACCGCAGCCTGGCACACCTGCAGGATCGGTGCTTCAACCCCGATCACCGCGCCGCCGGTGCACTCGCCGCCCGGACGCTGTGCGAAGCAGGTCACCGGCATCTGGCGGCAATCGAAGGACCGAAGGAATCCCGCGACAACGCGCTGCGCATGCGGGGGTTCTACGAAACTCTCAGCGAGTACGGCATCGACGTCGAGGCCCTGCCGCGCGTGCATGGCAACTTCACACCCGAGAGCGGCCGCTCCGGCACGCGCACGCTGCTCGAGGCGAACAGACCGTTCACGGCGCTGTTCTGCGCCAATGACGAAATGGCGATCGGTGCACTGTCGTACCTGAGTCAGATCGGGGTGTCGGTACCGAAGGACATCTCGGTCATGGGCTACGACAACATCGACCTCTCGGCCGTCGCCGCGCCCCCGCTCACCACGGTGCTCATCCCCTGGGTCCAGATCGCGACCAACGCGGTGAACCGGCTCGTGAACCTGTGCTACGGCTCGGCGCTGCCCGTCGAGCGGCAGATCGCCACGAAGATCCTCTGGCGCGATTCAGTGCGGCGCCTCGCCGCGGTGAATCCGCACACGGACTGAGGCCACCGCGTTCCGCCGGTAGCCCGTCACGCACCGATCGCGTTCTATGCCGGCACGAGCCCTTCGGTCTGCTTCAGCAGGCGCGCATTTTTGGTCCGTGCCATCACCCGCACCTGGTTCAGCGAATTGATCATCATGTGGATCAGTGCCAGGTAGCCGCGGCGAAACAGCTCGACCACCACGGCATCGCCGAGGCGCGCAAGCGCCTCCTGATTGATGGTGTACAAGCCCTCGCAATGGCGCAGCGTGCCGTCCTCGAACTCCACTTCGATGTCGATCGGCTCGATGAGATTCAACTCGAGCAGTCGCGCGATGAAGATCCGGGTCTGCTCGATACCGGGGCGCAGATCCTGGAACGCCCAGACGATCCGCTGCAGGTAGCGGCTCGGCTGACCCTGCTCGGTGAACAGCGGCTGGCCGCTCTCGGCACCGACCCGCGGATCATCCAGATCGATCGCGAGCTCCGGGCCGTTGATGTAGAACGGACCGCGCTGCAATGTCAGCGGTCGATAGAACTCCGGATCCCGGCGCCAGTCATCGAGAAACTGGTTTTCACCCTCGATGAAGCCCAGCATGGCGCCGCAAAAGAACTGCCCGGTCTCCCCATGCTTGCCGAAAAGGATCGGATAGTGCGCGAGGAGGTGCGAGAACTCCCCGACGATCACCTGCACGAAGTGCAGATTGTCGCCGTGTGCAGCCGAGGGCCGCCCGTCGACCTTCAGGTCGCGATATGTCTCTTTGTTCAGCGGTACGATGTTGGTCATGAGGCGGTACGCGTCAGATCAGACGGGCTGCAACCCGTACTGGTAGATTCGGTTCAGCAGCTCACGGTTCTTCGGCAGCCGCGCCGAGAGCTCGGCAGTCATGCGGGCATTCTCCTCGACCAGCTTCGCTGCATCCGTGGAGGACTCCGCGCGCTCCTCGGGCACCACTTCGGTGCGAAAGCCCATGCCATAGAGTACGTACTGATAGCTCGCCGCCGGGAACACTTCCTCGAGCCGGTCGAGCTCATCGAAGAACCAAGGCGATTGGTATTTCCACAGCGTCAGCATATCCTGCAGCCGCTGCGGCACAGTCGCCGGATCCGCATTATCGCGCCAGAACGCCGTGTCGGTGCGCCGCGTGAGCACATAATGCAACTTCAGGAAATCGATGATCCGACCCCAGCGGTACGCGGTCACCTCATTGAAGCGCCGCGCAACGATGTCCATCACTTCCCGGCACGCCGGCATCTGCTCGGCCAATAGTTTCGCCGACAGCTCCACCAGGACGATCGCGGAGGCCTCGAGCGGCTCGAGAAACCCCTGCGCCAGACCGACGGCGAGGCAGTTGTTCTTCCAGAACACCTGCCGATGACCCGAACGAATGGGAATCTTGCGCACCGGCAGGTCCCGATGGTGCGCACCGATGTAGCGCAGCAACGTCTCGCGCGCAGCTTCTTCGCTCGAGTGCCGGCTCGAATAGACATGCCCGACCCCTCGGCGGGTCGGCAGCGCGATGTCCCAGATCCACCCTGCCTCCTGCGCCGTGGCGATCGTCTCCGATGCCATCGGCTGATCGGGCATCTCGTACGGCACCTGCACGGCAAGCGCAGTATCGCAGAGCAGGACGTCTGAGCATGGCTTGAAGTCCACCTTCAGCGTCTCGCCGAGCAACAGCGCGCGAAAGCCACTGCAATCGACGAACAGGTCACCCTCGACGGTGCCCGCCTGTGCCGTCTCGAGGCCCGTGATGTCCCCCGACTCGCTCTGCTTGACGCTGGTGACGTCCGCCAGGACATGGCGGACCCGCAGCTGCTCAATGCAGTGTCTGGCGAGGAACGGGCCGAACTTGCCCGCATCGAGGTGATATGAATAGTTCGCCGCCGAGCGGTACTCACCCTGCGCAATCGTCTTCGGGGCCAGCCCCTGGTCGCACAGTCGTCCCTGCGGCGTCACGAAATCGCAGAAGCTTCGGCTGTGCGCTTCCGTCAGCCAGTGCGGGACCAGATTCACACGCGAGAAGCCGTGCGGAATCATCAGCGGATGATGATACGCATCCCCGGTCTCCCCGGTGGTCCAGCCGACGAATTTCCCGCCTTGCTTGAAAGCGGCATCGCACTCGCGAAACAGCGCCGTCTCGGACACGCCGATGCGCTCGAGCGTCGAGCGCATCGTCGGCCAGGTCCCTTCACCCACACCGATGGTGCGGATATCGGGCGACTCGACCAGCGTGACCGAGAAGCCGCCCGCCTTCATCCGAGGTTGAAGGCGGGCGGCGATGATGCCTGCGGTGAGCCAGCCGGCGGTTCCTCCGCCGACGATGACCACCGAGCGGACCGGTTTCACGGGATCAGAACTGGGCGCGAACTCCGAACGACAGCGAGGTGCCGTAGTCGATCAGGTTCAACGTCTGGTTCGAGAACCGTCCGTACGTGTGGTAGACCGAGTCGAGCAGGTTGCTCGCGGTGAAGTACACGTTCAGGTGTCGGTCGACCTTGTAGTTGGTCGACAGGTCC
>JAKBCE010000164.1 GCA_021808195.1 Pseudomonadota bacterium | reverse complement strand
CGGATGACCCCCACTTGCGACCTGTCGCGCCTCGAAGCCCTCGAAGCACAACAATGCCAGGCAGCGGCGGGACCTGCGGGCAGGAGCCTCGCAGGATCGCGACCGCCGGGCGCTGAAGGCCCTATGACATTCGATGGATCCGCGCCCGCCACCGGTCCCGTCGCGTTTCGAGCGCGGTGTCGGCGTGCACCGGGGCCACCTTGGGCGAGTCGCCGCCGCGTGCGCACCCGGCAGTCTATTCCGCATCCAAACGCGGCATCGACGTGCTCGGAGCGCTCGTGATCGGGCTGGCGTTCGGTCCGTTCATGGTATTCATCGCCGCGTGCCTGGGGTGGCGCGGCGAGCCGATCCTCTTTCGCCATTTGCGGGTCGGCAAAGACGGTCGGATCTTCGAATGTCTGAAATTTCGGACCATGGTGGTGAACGCCGAGCAGCAACTGCAACAGCTGCTCGAGCACGATCCGCTCGCGCGCGTCGAGTGGGCGCACAATCAGAAGCTCAGAACGGATCCGCGCGTGACCCGCCTGGGACGCTTCCTGCGCCGCAGCAGCCTCGATGAGCTGCCGCAGCTGTGGAACGTGCTGCGCGGACAGATGAGCCTGGTCGGTCCTCGGCCCATCGTCGCCGAGGAGATGCACCGCTACGGGCGGCATCTGCGTTCGTACCTCACCGTTCGTCCCGGCGTGACCGGCCTGTGGCAAGTGGCCGGACGCAATGACACCGGCTACCGGCGGCGAGTCATCATGGATGTGTGTTACGTGCGCAAGATGTGCATCGGACTGGATCTGAAGATCCTGCTTCAGACCGTCAAGGTCGTCATCGCCGGCCGCGGTGCCTATTGAGGCTGCGGGGGCCGAGGCCCCCGCAGCACTCGCGTTTCGGCGCCCGGACTCAGGCCGGTCGCGGCACGAGTGTCCGCGCAAACAGCGTTTCGATGCGACCCCAGACCTTCTCGGCCGCCGCGGCGTGGTACACGTCCTTGCGGCTCGGCATCATGAATCCATGCAGGGCGCCGGGATGACATTCGAGCTGATAGGCGATCTGCCGTGCCGTGAGCGCCTGCTCGAGGATCTGCATCTGGGCGGGCGTCGCATGCGCATCCTGATCGGCAATCCCGAAATACAACTGCGCGGCGACCTGGTCGAGGTGCCGGTGCGGTGATCCGGGCTCGTCCGTGACCAGTCCACCCGGATGGACCGAAGCGGCCGCGGCGACGCGCGCGCCGAGACGCTGCGCGAGTGTCAGGGCGAGTCGCCCGCCCATGCAGAATCCGTACAGGCCGATGCGCGCCGGGTCGGCCGCCGGGTCCGCCGCGACGAGCGCCAGGGCGTTCTCGACGTCGCGCACGGCCAGGGGGTCGGTCAGTGCCGTCATCGCGGCGCGGATCTGGGTCAGGGTGTCCGGACGGGTCAGATCCAGCGGACCTTTGAGACCGGCGCGGTGGAACAGGTCGGGGGCGAGCACGCAGTAGCCCCAGCGGGCGACACGGCGAGCGTGCTCATGCAGTTCCTCGCGCATGCCGAGGGCGTCCATGATTTCCACGATCACCGGGAAGGGGCCGGGACCCTCGGGCCGCGCGATGAACAGGTCCATCGCGCCCTCTGCGCCCTCAATGCGTTCGTGTCGTTCGATCATCTGTGCTCTCCTGTGTCTGCCGGCAGCGCAGGACTGCGCGGCGCTTCAAGATGGGGATGGGCGGCGGTCGCGGTGGCCGTCGGGCGTGGCGCGTGCGTCGTCGACGGAGCTGCGGCCTCGTCGTGGTGAACGTAGCGGGAGCCTCGCGACCAGGACGCGGCGGCGGCAATCAGGCAGGCCACGATGGCGAATGAGAAGGCTGCGTTCAGACCGGCGTGGAAGGGCGCGGCAATGAGCCGCGGGAAGAAGGCGTGTCCGGTGAGCGTGGCCCGATCGGCGTCCGGCAGGTGCGCGAGCACCGCAGGAGCGAGGAGGGCGCGCACCGGGTTGTAGCCGAGGAATGCCGCGAACAGCACGGTGACGGGCGGCAGCGAGGCGACGTGCGCTGCGATCGCGGCAGAGACGCCGTGTTTGATCAGTCCCTGGCGCAGCGTGCTCGAGAGGGTGTCGG
This sequence comes from Pseudomonadota bacterium, assembly GCA_021808195.1. Next base: position 3,607 of record JAKBCE010000164.1, on the reverse strand, counting down.
ACAGTCCGGCGATCATGAGCGAGAAGAAGATCCCGATGGACAGGACCTGGGCCGAGTTCTGGAAGGTGGCGTTCATCGCCCCGCCGGCGCCGCGGTCGCTCGCCGGCAGACTGTTCATCACCGCGGCGCGATTCGGAGCGGCGAAGGCGCCCATGGAGATGCCCGTGAGCAGCAGGATCGCGGCGAACGCGCCGTAACCGAAGTCGATCGGCAGCAGCATCAGCAGCGCCAGGCTGAGCGCCGCGCCGATCATGCCGCCCGTGGCGAAATAACGTGCCCCGAGCCGGTCGGAGAGAATCCCGGAGAGCGGACCGGCGATCAGGAACCCGGCGCTGAGCGGCAGCATGAAGATGCCGGCCCAGAGCGGGGTTTGCGCGAAGCTGTACCCGTGCAGCGGCAGCCAGACGCCCTGCAGCCAGATGATCAGCATGAACATCAGGCCGCCGCGGCCGATGGCCGAGAGGAACGTCGAGAGCGTGCCGAAGGAAAACGCCCGGATGCGAAACAGCGGCAGGCGGAACATCGGGGCACGTGCGCGCGCCTCGATGAAGCCGAAGGCGATCATGGCGGCCATGCCCGACCCGAGCAACCCGAGCACCTGCGGGCTCATCCAGCCCATGGCATGAGTGCCGGCCGGCTGGATGCCGAAAGTGATGCCGATCATGATCAGGGTCAGCCCGGTGGCGAAGGTGATGTTGCCGCCCCAGTCGACGGGGGTGCGCGTGCGCTGGCCGATCTCACGCAGTTTCCAGTAGGACCACAGGGTGCCGAACAGACCGAACGGCACCGACACCAGGAAGATCAGCCGCCAATGGATGGCCGCGAGCACGCCGCCGAGAATCAGTCCGAGGAAGTTGCCGCTGATTCCGGCGACGTTGTTGATGCCGAGAGCGAGACCCCGCTGTTCGGGCGGGAACGCATCGGTGAGGATCGCTCCGGAGTTGGCCACCAGGAAAGCCGCCCCGATCCCCTGAACGACCCGGCCGACCACCAGCCACAGCGCGCCGACCTGGCCGGTGTACGGGTCGAGAGTCAGTGCCAGCGAGGCGACGGTGTAGATGATGAACCCGAGGTTGTACATTCGCACGCGCCCGAACATGTCACCGAGGCGCCCGAGACTCACCACGAGCACGCTGGTGACCACCTGATAGCCGAGAATCATCCACAGCAGGTACAGGGTGTTGTGCGGCTTGAGGGGATTAAGGCCGATGCCGTGGAAGATCTCCGGCATCGCGATCAGCATGATCGAGGAATCGATCGTCGCGAGCAGCACGGCGATGGTGGTGTTCGAGAGCGCGATCCATTTGTAGCGCGACGATGCGGTGGGGGAGTCCATGGTGTGCTCGTGGAGTTCGGTGGGGCGGCTCGCCCGCTCGGTGCGGGCGGTGCGCTGCGGTTCAGGGTTCGAGCAGTCGCTCGAGCAGTCCAATGGCATCGGCAAGGGCGGCGTGCTGCGGCGGATCGAGCCGGCTGGCGATGGCATGCATCAGCCAGTCTTCGCGCGCCGCGCGCGACGCCTGGATCCACTCGTGGCAGGCGGGAGTCAGCGACAGCAGTGTCTGGCGCCCATCGTGCGGATCGGGGGCCCCGCTGATCAGACCGGCCGACTTCAGGGCCGCCACCGTCGCCCCCATGGATTGGGGCCGGATGCCTTCGGCGTGCGCCAGCGCACTCACCGTGGCCGGCCCATCCCGATCGAGCCGCCCGAGCACCTTCATCTGCGTCCAGGTGAGCTCCCCGAAGTGCCCGTGCTCGCGCAGCCGCCGGGCGAGCTTCCCGCTCACAATGCGCAACTGAGCCGCCAGGGCGGCGATGGTCGGTTCAACCGGGACCGCAGGTGTGGTCGACATGCCGGCAGGGTACCAGATATGAAGGCAACCTGAACAGTTAACTGAACAGGTCGGCTTCATAAATTCGGCTCTATGGGATGCGCCGCAATATTTCTCTTTAACTTCAAAGGCATGGGTGTGGAGCGGTGCCGATCTGCGCCGGCTGAACGGCCCTCGCGCCGGTCTTGACACTCAAAAAACATATCGTAAGATATGTCTGTCGTAAATTAGGACGGTTGTTATGCACAGACATTTTCATCATCACGCCGGTCACCGCGAAGACTTCGAGGCCCACTTCCACTTGATGGGCCATCGGCGCGGCGGGGGATTCGGACATTTCCACGGCTTCATGGGCGGTATGGGCATGGGCGGCGGTGCCTTCCGCGCCGGCCGGCGGCTGGCCTCCGGGGACCTGCAGCTGGTGTTGCTCGCGCTGCTCGCCGAGCAGGCCCGTCACGGCTACGAGCTGATCAAGGCGCTGGAGGAGCGCTCCGAGGGCTTCTACACGCCGAGCCCCGGCATGGTGTACCCGGCGCTCACCTGGCTGGAGGAGATGGGCTACGCGAGCGTCACGCCCGAGGGCGCGAAGAAGCTCTACGGCATCACCGAGGCGGGCAGCACGTATCTGAGCGAGAACCGTGCGGCGGCCGATGCGATGCTGAGCCAGATCGCCCAGGCGGGTCGCAAGATGGGGCGGGTCCGTGAGGCTCTCGGCGCGCTGGAGGAGGATGAGCAGAGCGGCTGGCGCGAGCTCTCGGCGGTGCGCGAGACGCTGGCACAGGCGCTGCGCGAAAAGCGCCACAGCTCGGCGGAGGAGAAGCGACGCATCGTCGAGATCCTCAAAGATGCCGCCGCGCAGATCCGCGGCAAGACCTGAGCACGCCGGTCCGCGCGGTCCGAGGCGGCCGCGGGACCGTTCACCAGAAGTACAACTGCAGCGTCAGGGGCGCTCGAGCGGGCGCAATGCGCTCGAGCGCCGCGCGGTGATCGAGGTAGTTCCCGGCGCAGCGCTGCAGCAGCGCGTCCACCTCGGACAGTTCGTAGCGCGCCTCCTGCGCGCTCGGCGGGCGCAGCGCCTGGGGCTGCGGGAAGATGCCCATGCCGGCGAGAATCGCAAACCACGACATCACCGGATAGCCCTGGCCGAATTCCTGGGCGCGCAGGCCCGGCACGATGCTCTTGCCCGTCACCCAGCGCGAGAGAATCTTCTTCAGGTTGTCCGAGAGGTCCATGTTGGCCGCATTGGCCCGCCAGTACTCGGTATCGGTGCGCGAATTGGTCTTGTAGTGGGTGCAGATGTAGTCGCGGATGCCCTCGAAGTTGCGGTTCACGAGCGCATTGAATCGCGTGCGCGCCTCTTCGGTGAGATCGCCCCGCTCGAGCAGCGCAAGGAAATTCATCGCCATGTACTGGATCACCATCAGGGCCGTGGCCTCCAGCGGTTCGACGAACCCCTGGGCGAGACCGATCGCCAGGCAGTTGGCCTGCCAGGGCGCTGCGACCCGGCCGACCTTCATCTTCACGTGGCGTGCCTCGAGGTCCGACTCGAGCAGCCCGAGATGTGCGCGCAGTTCGGTTTCGGCGGCATCTGCGGTGCAGAATTTCGAGCTGTAAACGTACCCGTTGCCGTAGCGGTTGGTGAGCGGAATCTTCCAGGCCCACCCGTGCTTCAGGGCGGTGGAGCGGGTTTCGCTCGGCAGCTGCTCGCCGAGCGGCGAGGGCATCGCCACCGCCGCATCGTTGAACAGGTTGTTCTGGAAGCTGATGAACGGGACCTT
>JAKBCE010000163.1 GCA_021808195.1 Pseudomonadota bacterium | reverse complement strand
CCTACTGCACGACTTCGGAGGATGCGACACGCATGCCGTGCTCGAGGCGCTCGGCCTCGAAATGGCTGCGCTGTTTCCCGAGCGTCTCCCAGGCTCCGGACCCGTAGGCGGATTCTCGCCAACGCGGTCACGGATTCCAGCCGCTGACGCGCTGATGGCGCTCGATCACGAGCTGACCGTGGCATACACGCTCCTCCGGGCCACCCGTACCGGAAACCAGCTCGACGATGCCGACCTCGCGCGCCTGCGCCAGGCCGCTGCTCGGATCGGTGCGGCTCGCGACCTGTGCAGTCCCCTGGAGGTGCGCCGTGTTGCCTGAGCGGGACATAACACACATGCTCGATGCTCATGCCGAGCACATGGCCAAGCGCATGAACGCGAACGCACTGCCCGAAATTCCGCCGCTTGAGCACGCCGCGCAGCTCGATACGGATATGGATTACGTCGGCGGCATGGAACCTGACGTGCGGGCGCTGGTTGCCAGCGCTACGGGGTGCGAGATCATCTTGCCGAACGACTGGGTGCCGTTCCCATACGCCGCGCGTCGGCTGTTCAAACTCCTGGCTGAGCGGCGCGAGGCTTTCATCCGCAACGGCGTGGTGCTTGAGCTGAAAGACGGGCGCCTCGACCCCATGACGCCGGGATCGCTGCGCTCGAGGCTCGACCGCTACGGCCGCCGCGTGGTCGCGGTCAAGACCTTGCACCACGGCGGCTTTGCGCTGCTGCCTAAGCGCTGCTCTCGAGACAACGCCGAGGCGCTCTTGCTCACGCTCGAAGCCAGCAAGTTCCTGCCCCCGATCGCGATGGTTTCCAAGGTGCCCGTTCTCATCGAGCGAGACGGCGCCCTCGTGACACTTGGCGCCGGGTATCACCCGGACGGCGGCATCCTCGTGCAGGGTGACGCGCAGCCGCCCATCGTCGAGATCGACGAGGCCGCCCGTGAACTAGTCGCGCTCCTCGATGACTTCCGGTTCGCCACTCCGGCCGACAAATCCCGCGCCATGGCGGCGCTGATCGGGCCTGCGATCCGCTCGGGTGGACTGCTACCCGGGCACGCCCTCATGACCTGCGTGGAAGCTGACGCCAGCCAGACCGGGAAGGGTTACTTCTTGCGCATCCAGCAGGCCATTTACGGTGAGACCCCCGTGCCGCTCGGTCGGCGCAACGGTGGCGTCGGATCGCTGGATGAGGACCTCGGCGCGCAGCTCTTGAGAGCGTCGGCATTCGTCCTGATTGATAACGTTCGCGGCAGGCTCGAATCGGAATACTTGGAGAGCATCCTGACCGCGGATGACGAGGTGACCGTGCGGGTCCCATACCACGGACAGGTGACGGTGAGCATCCGGCGCATGAACTTCGCGCTCACCTCGAACGGCATTGAGGCAACGCTGGACCTCGCCAACCGCCTGCTCATCTTTCGGTTGCTCAAGCACAGACCGGTGGCCGGGTTCAAGAAGTTTCCCGCAGGCGGCCTTCTCGAGCACGTCCGCACCAAACAAGCGTATTACCTCGGGTGCGTGCACGCCGTGATTCGCGAATGGCACGAGGCCGGTGCACCCAGGCTCGAAACAGAGCACTCCTTCAGGGAGTGGGTCGGCGCGCTCGATTGGATCGTCCGCGCGATCTTCGACCTGCCGCCGCTGCTCGCCGGCCACCAGGACGCCGTGGAACGAGCCGGAAACCCCGCGCTCGGGTGGCTGCGCGCCGTGGCGCTTGCCGTGGTGAGAACGCACCGACTCGGTGAGATGCTGAGCGCCTCGGCCATCGCCGAGGTGTGTGCCGAGGGGGCGGTCGAGCTGCCGGGTGGCCGCAACACTCAGACCGACGAGGACCGGCGGCAGTACACCGGCAAGCTGCTCGGCAAGTGTTACGCGGAGGCGTACGACAACGAGCTGCTGATCGACACCGTGCACGTCACCCGGCACGAGAAACCGGATCCGCTACGGGCAGCCAAGACTGTCAGGCGATATCAGTTCTGGACTGGCGATAGGCCGCCAGCCGTCCCCGCAGGATGGGAGAACCGCGATGTTTAGGGTTGCGTTCTTCCCCTGTTCCCCTGACTCCCCTGAGCCTAGAAACTCTTGGAAACCGGCCCCGATCTACGGAGTTTTGGACCTCAGGGGGATCAGGGGATCAGGGGAAAGTCGGGTGCGAAAGACAGTACCCCCGCTCCCCGCGCCCGCGCCGAGGTCCTGGCCTGCTCGCGCCCGGCCTTCGCGGCGACGGCACCTCTTGACGTGCTTCGGAACTCCGCCGAGAATGTACGTTAACGGCAGAGTCGAGGTAGCCAGTCATGAGCACGGTCAAGCACTTGCAGCAGCCGGCGGAGCAGTCGCCAGCACCCGTAAACGGCAGAGTTCCGCCGCCGGTGCGCAGGCGCAATGCAGAGATGCGGTCGAGGGAGCACCTCGAGCCGATCGAGGTGACGAAGCTCGCGCGAGCCGCTCGACAGGCTGGCCGGTACGGGCACCGGGATGCCGCGCTCATCCGGTTCATGTATCGCCACGGCCTGCGCGTTTCCGAAGTCTGCGCGCTGCGATGGGACGCTATCAGTCTCGAGGCCGCAACACTCTCCGTGATCCGGCTCAAGCGGGGCACCCCGAGCGTGCACCCGCTGCGCGGTCCCGAGTTGCGCGACCTGCGCGAGATCAAGCGCGAGTGGGCGGACAGTCCCTATGTGTTCGTGTCCGAGCGCGGTGGACCGCTCACCGCGCGCACGGTGCGGGACATCGTGGCGCGGGCTGGCGTTGCGGCGAAGCTGCCGATGCCAGTGCATCCGCACATGCTGCGGCATGCGCTCGGTTACTACCTCGCGGGTCTGGGCTTCGACACGAGAGCAATTCAGGCGTACCTCGGCCACCGCTCGATCACGCATACGGTGCGCTACACAGAGATGAACCCGGAACGGTTCAAGGCTTTCTTCAGAGACTGACGCCGGCCGCTTCGCTCGCCGCCGGCGCCGCGTTCTCCGACCCTGACAGCCTGACACCCTGGCTGCGGCACAGCGCCGCTCAAGGCGCGTCCTATAGCGCCCCGCGGGGTGCGCGATGCTGACCCTCGGCCTGGACCCCGGCCTATCTGGTGCGCTCGCGCTGCTCGATGCAGATGGCCTGCCCGAACGTGTAGCGGACTTGCCGGTCATCCGTGACGGCAAACTCGCCTGGATCGACGGGGGCGCGCTGCAATCGCTGCTGCTTGAGGCAATACAAGGGCGCCCCTGCCGTGCAATCGTCGAGCGCGTGTCAGCCATGCCCGCCCAGGGCATCGCCTCAGCGTTCACGTTTGGTGTCGGCCTCGGCAGCATCTTGGCCACGTTGCAGACGCTGCGGCTACCGATCGAGCTGGTAACGCCTGCGCAGTGGAAAACCGCACTTGGCCTGTCGAGTGACAAGCGCGCCAGTCTCGACAAGGCGCGTCTGCTGTTTCCGTCCGCTGATCTTCGCCTCGCCAAGCATGATGGCCGTGCCGAAGCGTTGCTACTGGCTCACTACGCGCAGACCCGGCGCCGGGAGGCCGCATGAGTTCCTACTGGCAGCACATGGTGGCCGGCGCCTTCGCCCGTGGCTCGAACAAACCGCCGCAGGAACGCGCCGCGCGCGTCCTACTCCACGTCTCAGGAGGCACTCATGCCTCGTAATCGCAAAGCCGCCGAGCGTGGCGCCCGCATCCGGGAGACTATCCGGCAGCTCATGCTCGAGCACGCCGAGCGCAACCCGCTGGCTCGGCCGCTGCCCGGAAAAACGCTTCAAGCGATGTTGGCCGACCAGGGCGTCCGCCTCGCGTTGTCGACGGTGCTCTGGCATGTGTCGCGCGTGAGGCTCGCCGCCGACCTCGATGCACTCGAGGCCGGGGGCGTCAATGGTGAGAAACCGTCTAATTTATCGGCCGCATCCGGGCCGGTAATCTAGCCGCGATGGCCGCCACGTTTTCCGCGGCACGACACGAGAGACTTATGTCAGCTCAGCCAGGGCACAAAGGTGGCTGCACGGTCTGCGCACACACCGAGTGCACGCGCCTCGAGGTGCTCCTCGCCGGGGGCGCCGGGCAGAGTGCGGTCGCGCGTAAGTTCGGCCTGAGCAAAGATGCAATGCATCGACACTGGCGCCACCACGTCAGTGCTGAGCGCAAGGCACAGCTCGTGATGGGACCCGTTCAGCGACAGACGCTCGCCGCGCAGGTGGCCGAGGAGTCGACCTCCGTGCTCGATCACTACCGGGCGATCCGGGCCGGTCTGTACACGTTCTTTACGGCCGCGCTCGATGCGGGCGACCGTGTCACCGGCATTCAAGCGGGCGCGAAATTGAAGGACGTAAACGACTCCATCGCCCGCGTGACAGGCGAGTTGGCCAGCAGCCCGCTGGTGCAACAGAACAGCCTGACCATCGTCATGCAGAGCCCGCAGGTGCAAGAATTCATGCAGGGGCTGATGGATCAGTTGGCGCGCTTCCCCGAAGCCGCGCAGGCCGTGGTCGGGTGGCTCGAGGCGAAGGAGGCCAGTGCGCTCCAGGTGGCGGCTTTGCCCGCCCTCGAGCAGCAGCCGTGACCGTTCCTGATACCGTGCGCCTCAAGCTGGCGATCGCTGACTACTTCGACGCGCATGGCCTCCCGGCCTGCTATTTGTTTGCCGACGCGCTCCGTGACGCGATGCTGTGTCAGCTCGCCGGGATGGACGCGCGGGACCGGAACCGGCGCGCACTGCTCATGACCTTCCGACGTCACGAGAAACTCTGTGAGGACCTGGCGCGGCGCAAGTCGCGCGACCCCCGCGTGCGCGAGCACCTCGAGGAGTGCGAGGCGATCCTTGCCCAAGAGCGCGCGGCGCGCCGGCAAAAGAGAGAAACCGCATGACCGACTCAGAAAGCCTGTCGCGTTCAGCGCTGCGGGCGCTCAAGAGCAGACTGGCGCGCTCGCCCGAGACGCTGGTGCCCCCGGCCTTCTCGGACTTGTGGACGCCAAAGCGATTTGTCGTCTACTACGGTGGCCGTGGCAGCGGCAAGAGTTGGTCGATTGCCCGTGTTCTGCTCGTGCGAGCTGCTGAGAGTCGTTTGCGCGTGCTCTGCTGCCGTGAAATCCAGGGCTCCATCAAGGAATCCGCCTTCCGACTGCTCGCCGATCAGATCCACCTGCTCGGCCTCGATGATGCCTACGACATCGGCGCCGACAAGATCACCGGGCGCAACGGTAGCGAGTTCTTCTTCGAGGGCTTGAGGTACAACGCAAACAAAATTCGTTCCTATGAGGGCGTCGACATTGTTTGGGCTGAAGAAGCACAAGCCGTGAGCGAGCGCAGTTGGGAGGAACTGATTCCGACGATCCGCAAGGCCGGCTCGCACTTCTATATCAGTTTCAACCCGATGACGCCCGAGGACCCGGTTTTCGTTCGGTTCGTCGCCTCGAATCGGCACGATGTGTTCGCGAAGAAGGTCGGATTCGCAGACAACCCGTTCTTCTCGCCGGAGATGGAAGCCGAGCGCGCATGGTGCGAGGCGACCGACCCGGACGGGTACGCGCACATCTGGTTAGGTGAGCCTCGCACGGTGAGTGATGCACTCATCTTGAAGGGCAAATTCTTTGCCGAGACGTTCGAGGTGGACCCCGCTTGGGCCGGCCCTTTCCACGGCCTGGACTATGGCTTCGCCGCAGACCCCTCGGCCGCGGTGCGCTCTTACATAGACGATTCGACACGCACGCTGTATGTGTCTCGCGA
>JAKBCE010000162.1 GCA_021808195.1 Pseudomonadota bacterium | reverse complement strand
GACGCACCCCGTCGATGCCGCGATCCAGCCAGAACTTCAGATTCTCGAGCATGGCGGGCGGCACCTGAGGATGGTGGAAATTCAGGTCGGGCTGCGAGTCGAGAAAATTGTGCAGGTAGTATTGGCGTCGGCGCGGTTCCCAGCGCCACGCCGATCCACCGAAGAGGGATTGCCAGTTGTTCGGCGGCGACCCGTCGGCGCGCGGGTCGGCCCATACGTACCAGTCCGCCTTGGGATTGTCGCGGCTCTCGCGGCTCTCGCGAAACCACGGATGCTGGGCGGAAGTGTGGCTCAGCACCTGGTCGATGATCACCTTCAAACCGCGCCGATGTGCCCCCCTCACCAGGCGGTCGAAATCATCGAGCTGGCCGAACATCGGATCGACGGCGCGGAAATCCGACACGTCATAGCCAAAATCCGCCATCGGCGATTTGTAGAACGGCGAAATCCAAAAGCCGTCGACGCCCAGTTCGGCCAGGTAGTCCAGACGCGCGACGACGCCCGGCAGATCGCCGACGCCATCTCCGTTGCTGTCCTGAAAACTCCGCGGGTAGATCTGGTAGATCACCGCTCCCCGCCACCACGGATGGTCGCTCATGTTCATGCTTGCCGTGTCGTTACGCCTACTGTGGCACAGCTCGACACCGGTTCGCACGAGCGGCGTGCTGCCGCATACGTATTTATGTCGGCGCAATCGCGTGGACCCGCGATCGGGCCGCCTCGGTGCCCAGCGTACGAGCATGAATACGTATGTGAGCGCTTGCTTTCATTCGGTGCGTTACGAATCATTGATGAGGAATTTTTGCGCCGGCGGCCACGGTCAAGTCCGTGTACCCGGCCTCTGGCGCAAACCCGGATCCAATCGATGGCCGGTCAGAACAATTCGTCAGCGTGGGGGAGAGTTCTCGTGATCAACAGACGCAAGCGCACTATTCTCGAGGTGGCGATCGCGACCGCGTGCTTCGGCGCTGCCGCCGCGATGCCGATCGCGACCTTCGCGGCCGCGCAGAGCGATGCGGCGTCCGCCTCGACCCAGCCAAAGAAGACCAAGAAGCACGCCGTCAACGAGCGGAAGCGAGTCGCCAACCAGAACGTGCTGCAGGAGGTGGTCGTCAACGGCTACATCAGCAGCATCCAGAACTCGATCGCGATCCAGAAGAACGCCGACTCCATCGTCGAGGCGGTCTCCGCCGAGGACATCGGCAAGCTGCCCGGCACCAGCATCGCGAGCGCCCTCGGCCGCCTGCCGGGCCTCGCGATGCAGATGGTCTCGGGACGCCCGCAGGAAGTCGCGATTCATGGACTGGGTGAGGATTTCAGCACCGGACTCCTGGATGGCGCCGAGCAGGCGACCACCTCCGAGGATCGGGGCATCCACTGGAGCCAGTATCCGCCCGGCATGTTCAAGACCATCAAGGTGTACTTGAATCCGCGGGCCGACCTGATCGGTCAGGGCCTCGCCGGCACCGTCGACATGGAAACCTGGCGCCCGCTCGATATGACACACCGGGAGGCTTCGATCAACGCGAGTTATCGCTGGGTCAGTCCCGGGGATCAGATGCCCGGTCCCGGCATCAGTGACAAGGGCTACAATTTCGACGGGATCTACATCAACCAGTTCGCCGACCACACGATCGGCATTTCCCTGGGCGCGGACATCGACGCCCTGCCGACCAAGGATCTGCATGAGGCGCCGTGGGGATACCCGACCGATTCCGCCGGCAACCTCGTGATCGGCGGCTCGAAGAACTACAACTACTCGAGCCTCAGGAACCGCGAGTCGTATTTCGCGACCTTCGAGTATCGGCCGTCCAGCGCGTATACCACCACGCTGGATCTGACATACGAGGACTACAATAAAACCACCCAACGCAAGGGCATCGAATTCCCGCTGTACTGGTCCAGCGCGACGCTTGCGGCGGTGGGACCGACCAACAACGGGTTCGTGGAGAGCGGCACGTACACCGGCGTCTATCCGGTGATCCGCAACGACTACAACCGCCATAAGGACCGCGTGTACAACGCGGTATGGAAGAACACGGTCAAACTCGCGGATCACTGGACCGCCGGTCTCGACGCGAGCCTGAGCGACGCCCGGCGCGATTACGGCAAGCTGGAGTCCTATGCCGGGTTCGGCTACGACGGGCCGGCTAGCAACGGCGCGATTCCCTCCGCAACGGTCAACTTCAGCTATGCGCCGGACGGCCAGTTGCTGTTGACGTCGCCGACCAACTTCGCTTCGAACTCCATCGTGCTCACGGATCCGCAGGGCTGGGGTGCCGGCTCGGGCCTGGTTCAGCAGGGCTTCCTCAACCAGTTGCACAACGAGGAATACATCGAGCATCTGAATCTGCACGCCGAGCACTTCTTCGAGAACGGTCCGATCTCCAGTGTGGAGTTCGGCGTGGACGGTGCCCGCCATCACAAGAACTTCAACATCTTCCAGGCGTTCGTGGTGCTGCCCGGAGCCGCGTGCGGCTACGTCATCACCCCGACCTGCACGCCGACCCAGACCGCGCCCCTTCCCGCGGGTGTGGGTTCGACCGACGCCCTGGGCTTCATGGGCATCGGCCCGCAGATCACGTATGACCCGAACGCGCTGCTGGCGAGCGGCGCCGACGTGTTCTTCCCGACCACGGGATCGAATACCGGTCCGCTGGGACCGCCGCAGTGGACGGTGAAGGAGAACGATACCTACGGCTTCCTGCAGTTCAACATCCAGACCTCGATCACGGAGAACATCGGGTTGCGCGGCAATTTCGGCCTGCAGGTCGCGCACACGAATCAGAGCTCGGAGGGTTCGCGAGTGGCGCCGGGCGCCGCTGCGGGCGGCTCGTCGAAGGTCGTGCTGCTGCCCTTGGCGGGCGGCACCAGCTTCACGCGCTATCTGCCGAGCCTGAACCTGGTGTTCTCGTTCCCGGACAATTACGACGCGCGTCTCGGCATATCGCGCTCCATGGCGCGGCCGCGGATGAGCGAGATGAGTGCGGGCGCGAATATCGGCACCAGTCCGCAGTATCTGACCAGCACCAATCCGAACCAGTCGTACTTCAGTTGCAGGATTTCCCAGTTGGGGACCGCCTGATTTCCTAAGTTGGGTACCACCGTGAAGGGGTTACCGGCGGAGCCGAAGGCGACGATTCTTACGCGTCTTTTTTCTTGCTGGCAAGTTTTCTGGCTTTGACGCCGCGGTAGCTCTCGCCGGTGATGTTGATCGTGAGCGCGGAGTGCTGGAGGCGGTCGCGGATCGCATCGGCGATCACGGGATCGGCAATGACCTCGGGCCAGTGATCGAGGGGCAACTGCGTAGTGAAGATCGTCGATTTTCCGATGGAGCGTTCTTCCAGGATTTCACACAGATCCTGCGCCTCGATCGATGACATTTTGCGCATCCCCATGTCGTCGAGGATGAGCACGTCGGGCTTGGCGAGCTTGTCGCGGTAACGCAGATACGTTCCGCTCGAGCGAGCGAGGGCCACGTTTTCGAGCCACGTGGTCACGGTCATGTACATGACGGATTTCCCGCAGGCACACGCGTGAAGCCCGGTCGCCTGTGCGATGAACGTCTTGCCGACGCCGGTCTGCCCGATCAGCAGCACGGGCCGGCCCTCGGCAAGCCACTGCATGCCGTAGAGTTCCTTGATCTGGGTTTTGCTGATCGAGCGACTGGCGGTGAAGTCGATGTCTTCGAACGCGGGGCGCAGCGTGAACTTGGCGGCTTTGATGCGATACCCGGTCTTGCGCTCCTGCCGGTAATCGGCCTCGGCCTGCAGCAGCGTATCGAGGAACTCGCTGTAGCTGGTTTGGTCACGCGTGGCGTCGGCAAGGCATTGCTCGAACGCGGCGAACATACCTAAGAGCTTCATCTCGGCCATCAGGTTCTTGGCGATTGCGGTACTCATAACGTAGGACTCTCCTGGTTGTTGATTACGGGAACAGCCGCAGCGACGTCGGCGGCCTGAACGGCGCCGCCGGCGTAACGCAGCATGGGATTACCGGGCCGACGCACGATCTCGCGGTCGGACTCGGGGTTGATCGGTTGCTTGCGCGCTTGCGCGAGCAAGTCCTGGAAGTACGGAACGCGGTAACGGTTGTAGCGGCGCATGGTGGCGATCGCGGCGACGATGCGGACACTGGCTGCTTCGTGACCGGCGGTGTTGATCTCCTTCGTACAGGCGCGCACGAAGCCCTGAGCACGGCGCAGGTGCCCGTAGACGTCGGCGTTGAACAGTTCGACGAACAGGGCGTTCAGATCCGGATGGATGAAGCGCGATTGCGAGAGCAGCTTCTGTGGTGTCGCCTCGTAGTACGCCGCGGTGTTCGGCGGGAAGTGCTCGTCGATCTTGATGCGCCGCCCGCTCTTGTGGCGGCTGCGCGGATGGATCGCCAGGCGGGTCAGATCGAGGAAGATCTCGATCTGGTTCTCGGTGATCTTCACCCGCAGCTTCTTGTGGCGATGGATGTGCGGGGCGCTGTAATAGTCGCCGTCGATGCTGAGGTAGCAGTCCGGATGCAGCGTCACTTCCTTCCACTCGCCGCCGTCGAACTCGACCTCGGGCAGCGGCTTGAGCGCGGCTCGTTCCAGCGCCTCGAAGCGCTCGCGGCGCGAGACACCGAAGCGGGTATGGCGCCGCTCGTTGATGCGCTTGACGCACTCCTCGAGCGCCTGGTTCACTTGCGCGAGCGAGGTCAGGCGCGTGTGCCGGTAGCGGAAGCGCTGGTAGCGCATCAGCAGCTTCACGCCGTTCTCGACCAGCGCTTTATCCTTCGGGTGGCCGGGACGGGCTGGGACGATGGCGGTGGCGAAGTGCACGCCGAGGGCGGCGTACGCCGGGTTCAGATCCGGATCATACAAATGGCACTTGAGCACCCCTTGCTTCAGGCAGTCGGGCACGAGCACATGGGTCACGCCGCCGTAGAAGGCGAACATGCGCCGGTGACAGCCGAGCCAGTTGCGGCTCTGCATATCCTCGGCCGCGCGCGCGTACAGAAGTTGGCTGAGGCCGAGCACGGCGACGAATACCCAGGCCTGATGAATCTCGCCGCTCTTCAAGTCGAACCACTCGATCGGGTCGCCGGCGTAATCGACCTCGACGCGCTCGGCGGCGGTGAACTCGCGGGCGGTGACGCTCGCCTGGCGGTACTGCGGGAACTTACGGTAGAACTGCTTCCAGAAGTTCGAGTACGTGGTCAGGTGCCGAGCCCGTTCTTCCCACAGGAACTTCAGCGGGTGACCGAGCCCGAGATCGTGGATCAGCGGCGGCCAATCGACCTGCAGCATCCACAGCGGATCGGGCAGCGTCTTGGGCGCCTCCGGCGACACTCGCAAACCGTCTCGGACCTCGCGCACCGTGTCGCGCGAACAGCCGAGGGCGCGGGCGATTTCGCGCAGTCCTCGACCCTCAGACAGCCGCCGCCGGATCTCCTCGAACCGACGCACCGTCATGCTGCGTAATCCCATATCTTCAGCTCCTTCGTGTGGAGCCACGAAGGTAGCGCGAGCGGCGTCAAGGACCGGCAATATCGACCGGCGGCGACCATCACGGTGCCGGCTTCCAAGGAAATCAACGGAAATCTCGTCATTGGCGGACCTTTGGCGCCCTCCGGGCGCCTCAAATAGCGCTCCGCAGGTGGTCCCCAACTGAGGAAATCGGGTGGTCCCGAGCTCAGGAAATCAGGTGGTCTTCAACCGAGGAAACTGGGTGGTCCCCAACAGAGGAAATCCTGCACCGAGGGTGACCAACGCGT
>JAKBCE010000161.1 GCA_021808195.1 Pseudomonadota bacterium | reverse complement strand
TCCAGGCCCACCCGTGCTTCAGGGCGGTGGAGCGGGTTTCGCTCGGCAGCTGCTCGCCGAGCGGCGAGGGCATCGCCACCGCCGCATCGTTGAACAGGTTGTTCTGGAAGCTGATGAACGGGACCTTCAGGGCCTGCTGCAGCAGCAGGCCTGCGAACCCCGTGCAATCCACGTACAGATCCGCGCTGATCGTCTCCCCCTCGCGCGTGTGCACCGCGGCGATGTTGCCCGCGGCGTTCACCTCGGCGTGCGTCACGTGGCAGCTCTTGTAGCGCACGCCGCGCTCGAGTGCCTTCTTGTGCAGGAACTGTCCGAGCAGCGTCGCATCGAAGTGATACGCGTGCAGGACGTCGAAGGGAAAATGTTCCTGCGCCTTCGGCGAGCGCTGCTCGGCCACCAGGCGCGCCGCCAGGAAGAACCGGTCCGGGTGCGCGTACAGGTTCGCGCCCCTCACGCGCGCCTCGGCGTTGTGGATGAACTGCGTCAGGGTCATGATGTCCACCATCGACGGGAACGGGTGGAAGTAGCGCTCGAACCCCGGCTTGCTCGACCAGCCGTCGAAGCTGATGCCGCACTTGTAGGTGGCATGGCAGGCCGGCATCCATTCAGCTTCCTCGATCTTCAACAGATCGAAGAACCCGCGCAGCAGGGGCGTCGAGCCCTCTCCGACGCCGATGGTCGGCACCGCCGGGGATTCGAGCAGCGTGATTTCCACGCCCCGGGGGATCAGCGACTGGGCGAAGATCAGCGCCGTCATCCACCCGGCCGTTCCGCCGCCGACGATGACGATGCGGCGCACCGGCGGTGGCGCGGCGGCCTCGCGTTTGCCGGCATTCAACGTGAAGCTGTAGTCGAAGACGTTGTCGATCGCCATGACGCCCCGGATCCGATGCGTGTTGTTGTGCGTTCCGCGGTCCAACGGACCGGACGGCCGCCGTGTGGTAGCGGTCCTGTCGCTGGGAAAAATCGCGCGGTCTGACCGAGTGTACCGCATGACGACGGACATTCGCGTCCCGGCGCCGGCGCTTGCAGTGTGGCGCATCGCCGAGAGGGGCCCGAGCGGGCGGGTCAACCTGCCGGCCGCGGCGCTCTCGCTCGAGCGCCGCGTGCGCTCAGGTACGAGCAGAACATCTCGCCGACCGCTGCGGCGAGGGCATCGACTTCGGTGCCCGCCCGACCCTGACTCGAGACCGTCTTGCCGACCGCCGACATGACGGTGCCGATCAGGTCGGCGGCGCTGGCACGCTCGCGAGCCGAGGCCTCGGGCAACGCATCCTGCATGAATCGGCGCATCAGCGCCCGGCCCTCCTCGGCGTGGGCGCGCGACTCCGGCGCCTCCCGGTAGAGCGGGGCGGCCTCCTCGAGCGCGCTGCGAAACGCCGCCTCGTCGCATTCGGAGCGAAAGAACACCTGCACCGCGGATTGCAGCCGTGAGAGTGGTGCGGCATCGGGGTCGGTGAGAATGCGCTGCAGCTGATCCATCGTGTGCCGCCACTCCTGCGCCTGCAGCCGGAACAGGATCGCCTCCTTGTTGGGGAAGTACTGATACAGCGAGCCGACGCTGATGCCGGCCGTCGCCGCGACGCGCGCAGTGGTGAACCGGCGGGCGCCCTCGCGCACCAGAACGCGAACGGCCGCTTCGAGAATGTCCGCGACCAGCTGCGAGGAGCGCCGCTGTTGCGGCGCCTTACGCGGCGAAATGACGGGTTTGCGGCCTCGGGCCATGGGAACTCCCGGAATGCGAATATGAAATGCGATGGTTTATTCGTATTCTAATCGGGCCCGGCAGGATTGCCAGCACACCGGAGGATGAAGGCATGACGACACTGACGACACTGACGCAGGAGCCCTGTGCGACGGTGGTGAGGCGGCTGTTCGCTGAAGCCGGCGCCAGCGAGGCGAAGCTCGAGGCGCACAGCCGCACGCAGACGCAAGAGGAACTCGGAGCGCTGATGAACAGCCCGGACTACCGCGCGCTCTACGGGGCGTTGAAGGAATTCCATCTGGCGGTCTCGATGGACACCGCCTCGCTGCTCTACATGTGCGCCCGCGCCACCCGGGCCCGCACCGTCGTGGAGTTCGGTACCTCGTTCGGTGTTTCTACCGTGCATCTGGCGGCCGCGCTGCGCGACAACGGCGGCGGCCGGCTGGTGAGCACGGAGTTCGAGCCGGCAAAGGTCGCGCAGGCGCGCGCAAATGTTGCCGCCGCGGGGCTCGCGGACCTGGTCGACATCCGCTGCGGCGATGCCCTCGACACGCTCGCCGAGGCGCTGCCGGAGTCGATCGATCTGTTGTTTCTCGACGGCGCGAAATCACTGTATGTGAAGGTGCTCGGGTTGCTCGAGCCCCGGCTGCGCAGCGGTTCGGTGCTGCTGGCCGACAACGCCGACTGGAGTCCGGAGTATCTCGCCCGGGTCCGCGCTCCGACCGGCGGCTACCGCTCCCTGGCGGTGGCGGACGGCGTCGAACTTTCACTGCGGCTGTGAGGTGCAGCGATGGCATCGAACCAACGGGTACGCCACAGCGTGTTGCTCATCGGCGCCTCGCGCGGTCTGGGCTATGCGATGGCCGAAGAGTTTCTCAAGCGCGACTGGGACGTCATCGGAACGGTGCGTGCAAGCGCGCACACCGCGCTCCATGCCCTTGCCGAGCGCGTCCCCGGCCGGGTGCAGATCGAGACGCTCGATGTGACGGTCGCGGAGCAGATGAGCGGATTGCGCGCGCGGCTCGCCGGTCGCAGGCTCGACCTGCTGTTCGTCAATGCCGGGGTGACCAACGATCCGCGCGAGACGATCGGTGAGGTGTCCAGCGAGGAGTTCGTGCGCGTGATGGTGACGAACGCACTGGGACCGATGCGCGCCGTGGAGCGGTTCTGCGACCTGGTGGCCGAGGACGGGCTCATCGGGGTCATGTCGTCCGGACAAGGCAGCGTCGCGAACAATACGAACGGCCAACGGGAGCTGTATCGGGGCAGCAAGGCGGCACTCAACATGTTCATGCGCAGCTTCGCGGCACGCCACGCGACGGATCGACGCGCGATGGTGCTCATGGCGCCCGGCTGGGTTCGGACCGATCTGGGCGGTCCCGAGGCGCGTCTGACCCTCGAAGAGAGTGTGCCCAACGTGGTCGATACCCTGCTCGCGGCGCGATCCCGTCCAGGGTTGCAGTACCTGGACTATCTCGGGCGCGTCGTCCCCTGGTAGGGCGGGGACATCAGCGGTGCGCGGTGCCTGCGCTGGTGAAGGACTGGTCGAGGACGGTACAGAACCGCGCCAAATCCGCCCAGTCCGTCAGCTCATGGTCGTGGCGGGTGTCGGTCGGCGCACCCCGGCGGCGCGCGATGGCACGCAGCGCCCAGCGCTTGATGAGCGAATAGGCGCTGTAGCGCAGTGCGCCGGCCGCATGGTGAACGATGCGCGGGGTCCAGCGGGTTTCGCGCCGGAATGTCTCGACGCATCGCTTCAGGCCCTCGAGGTCGCTCGCCACCGAGCTGGCGGCGGACAGAGAGACTGAGAGAAAGGCGTTGGGGCGCGAGTCGATGTCGCGCAGGTGCCGGCGGACATATTCGGTGACGGCCGGCTGATAACGCCCGGCGTGGACCGAGGCGGCGATCACGATGGCATCGAAGCGCTGCGGCTGCGGCGTGCCGCAATCCCGTGCCGCGTCGATCAGCTCGAGCCGGTGGCCCCTCCCGGCGAGGCGCTCGGCGAGGAATCGGGCGATCTTCTCGGTCTGTCCTTCGCTCGTGCCGTAGACCACCCGCACGGTCAGCGGTGCGGGCGAGGGCGCGCCGCGCCCTTCGGTGCCCGCAAGCCCGTTGCGGGTCTCAGCGGCAGCGTTCAGGGGCGTTCGGTCCATCGTGGCTCGCTTTTGACGTAGCGGCGTTTGACCGCTGCCCAGGCGATGCGCCGCGCAATCTCCTCCTGGCGTGATTCCCCCTGATGGGCGTGGAACGCCTGGTTGAAGGCTTGGCGAAAGATGTCCTGGGCATGCTCGGGCAGGTGGCTGCGCACGGCCGGCGGGAGTTGCGAGTTGGTCTGATAGGGCATGGATGCACCCGGCGCGATCAGCAGCGCACGAGCTCGGCATGCCCGAACCCTTTCGTATAATCGAGTACGGAGATCACGTACGGGGT
This sequence comes from Pseudomonadota bacterium, assembly GCA_021808195.1. The sequence continues at coordinate 1,634 of JAKBCE010000161.1, read as the reverse complement.
GAGGCGGAAGATGCAGAGCGCGTCCGGCTCGGGCTGAGGAGCGGGCAGGGCGTCTTGCTCCGGATAGCGGTGCATCAGCAGCTGCAGCGCTCGGTGTGCCTCGGCCCGATCGACGACCCGTTTTGCGCGTGCCGCCATCGAGAGTCCGGTGATGTCCATCACCTGCGGGACGTCGTGGTCGATCGTGAGTGAGACCCGCTCATCGCGCTCGATATTCGCCGCCTTCTGGCTGTTCGGACCGCAGAGAAAGTAGAGTGTCAGGCCGTCATGCGCGAAGCCGACCGTCGTGGCCTGCGGCCACCCGTCGGGGCGCACCGTGGCGAGGCTCATCGTACGGTGCCGATCGAGCAGGGAGAGGATCTGGGTCTTCAGGGCGGGGTCCATGGGTCGCCTCCGGTCGCCACGTGCGCGCTCGGGCGAACCATAGCCGTTGTGCACGAGCGGGCAATACGGACAATCCTCGCCCCATCGCCGGGGAGGGCTGGCGGGGAGCTTCGGCCGGTCCGCTGCCGGGCGGTGCTCCAGGCGCACGACCGGGGGCTGCCGTGGCCCGGCGGGCTATGATCCCGGACGGTCGCGACCGGGGGGCTGCAGGCTCGAGCCCGCCGCAGGGGCCCCCGGACGGGGCTCACCGAAAGTTCGGCATCACCCTGTAAACTCGTGTACGCTGCCTTTCGGCTCGTATCCTTTTCGGCTTGACTGTCTCGGCCTGTAGCGCCGCCCGGCGCGATCCTGGCCTTGTCTGCCACCCTCGCAAAGTTTCGCGAACCAAGGGGCAGTCGTATCTGCCTCTCCCTTCGTTTCTATCGTGAGTATTCTCTAGTGACTAAGCTCTATGTTGGAAATCTCCCCTTCACGGCGACCGAAGAGGCCGTCCGTGAGCTGTTCTCGCAGCACGGGACCGTCGAGAAGATCTCTCTGATCTCGGATCGCGACACGGGTCGTCCGCGCGGGTTCGGCTTCGTGGAGATGTCGAGCGCCGATGCCTCGCGCGCCATGCAGGCGCTGAATGGCAAGGACTTCGACGGGCGCGCCTTGAAGGTCAACGAAGCCCAGGAGCGTGAGCGCTCGGGCGGCGGCGGTGGCGGCGGCTACCGCGGTGGCGGCTCGCGTCGCTACTGATACGCTCGCTTGAATGTGCACCGCCCCTGGCCTGAACGGCTAGGTGCGGTGCGCCTTCCGCGGTGAGGCGACCAGGCCGTTCGTGCCTGGCGATGTGGCGTCGGCCTCGCAGCCGAATCGCCAGAGACGCCGGAGACCTCGTCGAATGGACGATGTCAGGATTCTTTCGCTCCGTGCGTGCATTTCCGACGCGGCGGCCATGGCCCGCCTCCTCCAGAACGTTCCCGATGCCGATGCGATTCGCGCCGAGCTGGCGCAGCCGTGCTTTACGTGGCGCAGCCAGGGTGCGGCGCAGCGTAGCTATTGGATCGCTGGGGACGGCGAGCATGCCCTGTGCCTGACGGTTCTCGGGCTCAATCACGATGAAGTGATCGCGGTCTGGCTGGCCGTCGATGAGCGTCGCGGGCAACCGGGGTTCACTTTGAGCGCGCCGGTGTTCCGGGACATCCTCCGCGAGGAACTCGGGGTGCGGGCCAAGATTGTCGAGGGCGGAAGCGGCTGAGACGTCGGGG
>JAKBCE010000160.1 GCA_021808195.1 Pseudomonadota bacterium | reverse complement strand
GCCGGCGCGTCGTTGGTCCCATCGCCGGTCATGGCCACCAGGCGGCCCTCGGTCTGGTGGGCGCGGATCAGATTGAGTTTCGCCTCCGGGGTCGCCTCGGCGAGAAAGTCATCCACACCCGCCTCCGCGGCGATGGCGGCGGCGGTGAGCGGGTTGTCGCCGGTGATCATGATGGTCTTGATGCCCATCCGACGCAGCTCCCCGAAGCGCTCCTTGATGCCGCCCTTGACGATGTCCTTCAACTCGATCACCCCGAGCACGCGCGGCCCGTCGCTCACCAGCAGCGGCGTGCTGCCCCGGCGAGCCACTTCCTGCACCGTGTTGAGCAGCGCCTTAGGAAAGCTCTGACCGGCCGCCTCGATGTGCTTGCGGATGGCATCGACCGCACCCTTGCGCACCTGGCGCTCCCCGATGTCGACGCCGCTCATGCGGGTGTGCGCCGAGAACGGAACGAAGGTGCCGTGCAGCGCCGACAGATCGCGCTCGCGCAGCTGGAAGCGCTGCTTGGCGAGCACCACGATGCTGCGTCCCTCGGGCGTCTCATCGGCGAGCGAGGCGAGCTGAGCGGCCCCGGCGAGCTCCTCCTCGCTGACGCCCGCAGCCGGGATGAACGCGGCGGCCTGGCGGTTGCCGAGCGTGATGGTGCCGGTCTTGTCGAGCAGCAGCACGTCGACGTCGCCTGCGGCCTCCACTGCGCGGCCCGAAGTGGCGATCACATTCGCCTGCATCATGCGGCTCATGCCGGCCACGCCGATCGCCGAGAGCAGCCCGCCAATCGTGGTCGGGATCAGACACACCAGCAGCGCGATCAGCGCGGTGATCGTCACGGGACTGCCGAGTCCGCTCACCTCGACGCTGTATTGGGAGAACGGCAGCAATGTCGCGGTAGCGAGCAGAAAGACCAAGGTCAGCGCCACGAGCAGAATGGTGAGCGCAATTTCGTTCGGCGTCTTCTGCCGCTTGGCGTTCTCGACCATCGCAATCATGCGGTCGATGAAGGTCTCACCGGGGTTGACCGAGATGCGCACCACGATCCAATCGGACAGCACGCGGGTGCCCCCGGTCACCGAGGAGAAATCCCCGCCGGATTCGCGGATCACCGGCGCGGACTCCCCCGTGATGGCGCTCTCATCGACCGAGGCGGCCCCCTCGATGACCTCGCCGTCGCCGGGAATGAAATCCCCGGCCTCGACCAGCACGACATCCCCCTTGCGCAGCAAGTCGGCGCGCACGCCCGTGACCTGCGTGCGGTCGGCCGGATCGGCCAGACGCTTCGCTTCGACAGCCTGCTTCAGCCCCTTCAGGCTCGCCGCCTGCGCCTTGCTGCGTCCCTCGGCGAGCGCCTCGGCGAAATTCGCGAACAGCACGGTGAACCACAGCCACACCGCGACGCTGAAGATGAACCAGGGGGGCGCCTCGCCGTGGCCATCGAGCGCGTGCACCCACAGGCCCGTGGTGAGCAGGCTGCCGAGGTAGACGACGAACATGACCGGATTGCGCCATTGCACGCGCGGATCGAGCTTGCGCAGCGCATCGAGCACGGCGGGCTTCAGCAGCGAGCGATCGAACATCGAGAGCTTGCGGCGCATATCAATGACTCCAGAGCATCAGGTGCTCGACGATCGGCCCGAGCGCGAGCGCCGGCACGAAGGTGAGCGCACCGACCAGCAGCACCGTACCGATCAGCAAGGCGATGAAGGTCGGTCCATGCGTCGGCATGGTGCCGGCGGACACCGGAATGCGCTTCTTCGCCGCGAGTGAGCCGGCAACGGCAAGCACCGCCACGATTGGCCAGAAGCGCCCCAGCCACACCACGACGCCAAGCGCGATGTTGTAAAACGGCGTATCGGCACTGATGCCGGCAAATGCGCTGCCGTTGTTGTTGCCGGCCGAGGTGAACGCGTAGAGGATTTCGGAGAATCCGTGCGGCCCCGGGTTGGCGACGCCGGCCCGACCGGCCGCGACGCTGACCGCGATCGCCGTCCCCGTGAGCACGATGAACGGCATGACGAGAATCGCGATGGCGCTCATCTTCATCTCGAACGCCTCGATCTTCTTGCCCAGATACTCCGGCGTACGCCCGATCATCAGTCCGGCGATGAACACCCCGATGATGGCGAAGATGAGCATCGAATAGAGGCCTGAACCGACGCCGCCGAACACCACCTCGCCAAGCATCATGTCGAGCAGCGGCACCATCCCGCCGAGCGGCAGATAGGAGTCGTGCATCGAGTTCACCGCGCCGGTGGAGGTGACGGTGGAAGCGGTAGCGAACAGCGTCGAGCCGGCGATACCGAACCGCACTTCCTTGCCTTCCATGTTGCCGCCACTTTGCTCAGAGTTCGGCAGCTGATTGACGCCGAGCGCGGTCAGCTGCGGATTGCCGCGCTGCTCGCTGTGATTGCACACCGCATAGAGCCCGACGAATAGGATCACCATGGCCGCGAGCACCGCCCAGCCTTGGCGGGTATCTGCGACCATGAAGCCGAAGGTATAGGTAAGGGCGGCCGGGATCAGGACGATCGCGAGCATCTCGAGCAGGTTGGTCCACGCATTGGGATTCTCGAACGGATGGGCGGAGTTTGCGTTGAAGAACCCGCCGCCGTTCGTACCGAGCTCCTTGATCGCCTCCTGCGAGGCCACCGGCCCCATCGGCAGCGTCTGGGTGCGGGCGGTGAGCGTTTGCAGCACCGGCACCCCCGCCGCCGTGGTGAGCGGCTGTCCGGCACCGTTCAGCTGCGGCTGCTGGTAGGTCACCGGCTGCAGCAGCTTCACCTCCCGGTAGCGGCTGAAGTTCTGGATCACGCCCTGACTGACCAGGGCGAGCGCAATCAGGGTCGCGATCGGCAGCAGCACGTAGAGCGTCGCGCGCGTCACATCGACCCAGAAGTTGCCGATGGTCCTGGCGCTGTGGCGCGCCAGCCCGCGAATCAGCGCCACGGCCACCACGATGCCGGTTGCGGCGGAGAGAAAGTTCTGCACCGCCAATCCGGCCATCTGGGTCAGATAGCTCATGGTGGTCTCGGGCGTGTAGCTCTGCCAGTTGGTGTTGGTCACGAAGCTCAGCGCGGTGTTGAACGCCGAGTCCGCCGAGGGCGCCCCGAAATGCTGCGGGTTCAGCGGCAGCCAGCCCTGCAGCCGCTGCAGCGCGTACAGCAGCAGCGCCCCGAGTGCATTGAACACCAGGAGCGCGAGCGCGTAGTGCTTCCAGCCCATCTGCGCGGCCGGATCGATCCCGCAGAGCCGGTACAGCCGCGACTCGAGGCGCGCGCCGAGACCGAGCCCGGCGATGGGCTCCCCTTCCATCACGCGGGCCATGTACAGGCCGAGCGGCTTCACCAGGAGCAGCGTTACGGCGAGAAACAGGGCGAGCAGCCCCCAGGACTGGGCAGTCATTTAGAATTTCTCCGGCTTGAACAACGCGTAGAGCAGATAACCGGTGAGGGCGAGCGCGAGCAGGCCGCTGATCAGATACAGCGCGTTCATGGCGTCTCTGCCAGGCGAGCGATCGCCCAGACGATCGCGTGGGTCAGTGCGTAGAGCACTGCGAGCAGCAGTATGAATTCCAGGTCTGCCATATCCGCGACTCCTCATTGCGCCATCCGGGGAGCACTCCCCAGGGCGCGCACGGTAGCGCGCACGGTGTGAGCACAAGGTGAGCAAAACCGGCTGGTATCGGCCGGGACCGTGACGGACAATGCTGCGCCATGAGCGATCCGCCCCGATATCAGGGTTTTCGGCCGCTGCGCCCCGGCGCGCGCGTCGCCGTGGTGGCGCCGGCCGGCCCCTTCGAGCGCGCCGCCCTCGAGGCGGGCCTCGCCGTGCTCGCCGCGCGCTACTCGGTACACCTCGCCCCGGAGCTCCTCGCGCGGCAACGCTATCTGGCCGGCAGCGATGCGCAGCGACTCGCGCAGCTCACCGCCGCGCTCAGCGATCCGGACATCGACGCGCTGTTCTGCGCCCGCGGCGGTTATGGCGCGATGCGGCTGCTACCGGCACTCGAGAGCGTCGCCCCGGCCCCGAAGCCGCTCGTGGGCTTCTCGGACATCACGGCGCTGCACGCGTGGCTGCAGCGCAACGGGCAGGTGAGTGTGCACGGGCCGGTCCTCACCCAGCTGGGCAAGCTCGACCCCCGAACGCACGAGCGCCTGTTTGCCCTGCTCGAGGACAGTGCGCCCGCCGCGCCGCTGCAAGGCACCGACACGTATGTCCCCGGAGTCGCCGAAGGGCCTCTTCAGGGCGGGACGCTCGCGGTGCTCTCGCGGCTGCTCGGCACCCCGTACCTGCCGCCCCTCGAGGGCGCGGTCCTGCTGCTCGAGGACGTCGGCGAGCAACCCTACCGTCTGGATCGGATGTGGACCCACCTGGCGCTGGCCGGGGTGTTCCGCCGCGTTCGCGGCATCGTGCTCGGCGCATTCACCGGCTGCGAGGCGCACGAGGCCGACTACACGAGCGCCCAGGTTCTGCGCGATCTGGCCGCCGAGGCCGGCCTGCCGTGCGCCGCAGGGTTTCCGATCGGTCACGGGGAGCGCAATGAGCCGGTGCCGCTCGGGGTGCGCGTACGGCTCGATGCGGCGGCGCAAACGCTGACGTTTCTTCACGGCGCCACACGCTGATTCCCCCGGCGTGCCCTATCGGATTCGGCGGGATTGCTGCAGGATAGCGTCTCGATCCCCCTCACCGAGCCGAAGCCATGCACTCCTCTGCCGACATCGAGCGGATCCTCAAGCTCTCCCCGGTCATGCCCGTCGTCGTGATCGACGATCCGGCCATCGCCCCGGACTTGGCGCGCGCCCTGGTGCGCGGCGGTCTGCGCGTCATCGAAGTGACCCTGCGTACGCCTTCGGCGCTAGCGGCCATCGAAGCGATCGCGCACGCCGTGCCGGAGATCTCCGTGGGCGCCGGCACCGTGTTGTCGGTCGAGGACCTGCGCGCTGCGGCCAATGCAGGCGCCACGTTCGCGATCTCCCCGGGCGCGACCCCGGCGCTGCTCGAGGCGGGCGTGCATGCCCCGATCCCCTACCTGCCCGCAGTGGCGAGTGCCTCGGAGCTGATGCTCGGACTCGCCCACGGCTACCACTGTTTCAAATTCTTCCCCGCCGTGCCGGCCGGGGGCACCGCCATGCTCAAGTCCTTCGCCGGGCCGTTTCCGCAGGCACGCTTCTGTCCGACCGGCGGCATCACGCAGGAGACGGTCGGCACCTTCCTGAAACTCGGCAACGTGTTGTGCGCCGGGGGGTCATGGCTCTCGCCGGCCGAGGCACTCGCTGCGCGCGACTGGGCGCGGATCGAAGCGCTCGCCGCCCGTGCGGCCGCCAGCAGAACTTGAGCCCCTGAAGCACGGTCCAACCGTCAGCACCACGGGCCCCTCCTCCATGCCGACCCGTCCGTCCCGCGCGCTCCGGCTGGGCGCGACCGCATTCCTCGCAGCCCTGTCCGGCTGCTCAATGGCGCCGCTGCGGCTCACCGCCCCGGCGCATGCGCCGCACTTGGCCGGCAACTGGCAGCTCGACGCCGCGCACAGCGAACCGATCGATGCGGCGGTGAAACGCCTGCAGGGGCAGTTGCACGCTCGCATGCGCAAGACGCTACGGGCGATGAAGCGTGCCGAGGCGCGCGCGCAGAGCGAGTCCGCCCCTCCCTCTGGAGGCGATCATGACCGAGATGGGTCGTCCGCACCGGCCCGCATCGGGGGCCACACCGTCCAGGAGCCCGGCGTCGAAGTGAGTGCCCCGATGTTCGGTGCAGCCTGGGTGCGTGAGCTCATCGGGCACGTCCCGGTCGGCAGC
>JAKBCE010000043.1 GCA_021808195.1 Pseudomonadota bacterium | reverse complement strand
AACGCGCCTAGCGCGCGGGGCGCAGCGGCGGTGCTCGATGATCCCATGCACGGTGAGCTCGAGGCCGCGGCCCGATGGCGCGGAAAGAACGCTGGTCGACCTGAAAAAAAACAACGGCATCGCGCGCAAGCATAGCCCAGCGCCGCCGCTGCGGGCAGCAGCCCTGCTCGCCCTCGCTCTGCTCGGCACGGGCGGCCTGGCGCGAGCCGCGACTGCGAAGCCGGCCTCGTGCGCGAAGCCGAAAGCCGCGCCAGCGCCCTGCGCGTCAGCTCGCTCGTGCGTCAAGCCCCAGCGCGTGCCCGAGCCGTGCTTTCATCTGCAGCCCGCACCGGTGCGCAAGCAGCCGGTCAACTGGCTCAATCCCACCACCTGGCCGGTGCTGCCAGTGCCGGAGATCGCAGTCGGGCCGAACAGCGGCACCACCATCGGGCTGATCCCGACCATCCTGCATACCAACTCGGCCAACCAGATCACGCGCATCATCGCTCCGGACTTCACCCACAACCCGTATTTCGGCTGGGGTGTCGATGCGCGCATCTTCGAGTATCCCTCGCTGAACACCCAGTGGTCGGTGGTCGCCGGCATGCAGCAACGCGTGCAGAGCTACCTCGATGCGCTCTGGCAGACCGGACTGCTGCGCGAGTCGCGCTGGACGGTCACCGTCGAGGCGGACTACGACCGCAGCGGCACGCCGCGTTTTTTCGGCTTCGGCAACAATTCGCTGCGCATCAATCAGACCGACTACACCCGCCAGCAGATGTGGGTGCGCACCAAGATCGGCTGGAACATCACCCATTCCTGGCAGCTCGCCTACACCTTCGAGGCGCGCAAGGTGAAGATCACCGCCGGCAGCCTGCCGCGCATTCCCTCGATCACGCAGCGCTTCGTGCATCTGCTCGGCGTCGGCACCACGCACGAGCTGCTCAACCGCGTCTCAATGATCTACGACACGCGCAATAACATCGTGATCCCTACCCACGGCATGGACGTGGTGGTGTACGGCGGGGTGGCGAGCCGCAATGTGTCGATCGACGACTCGCTGTTCACCGAGGCGGGCGCCGACGGACGCTTCTACTGGTCGCCGATGCGCACTTTGACGGTGGCCGCGCACTTTGATCTGCGCTACGAGCCGACCACGCACCACGTGCCATTTTGGGGACTCAGCAGCCTCGGCGGCGATGCGAGCATGATCGGCGGCTCGCAGCCATTGCGCGGCTACGGCACCGCGCGTTTCTATGATCGCAACGCCTTCGTGGCGAACATCGAGCTGCGCCAGACCGTGCTGTCTCTGAACACGCTCTCGACGCACATCGTGATCCAGGTGACGCCCTTCTTCGACACCGGACGGGTGTTTCACCATTTCAGCACCTTGCCCTTCACCCACCTGCACAACGTGCTCGGCATCGGCTTTCGCGGCCTTGCCCCGCCCTCGGTGGTGGGCTACGTCGATGTCGGCAAGGGCAGTGAGGGCATCGCGGTGTTCACGGGAATCAACTACCCGTTCTAAGCCGGCGTGCGCAGATAGCCCTCGGCACGGAACCACTCAAGCGCATCGGCGAACGCCAGGCGTGCCGGACGGTAGCTGTAGCCGAGTTCGCGCATCGCTTTCTCGCTCGAGAAGTACATGCGCTTGCGCGCCATGCGCACGCTGTCAACCGTCACCCGGGTGGAGCGCCCGCTCAGGCGGGCAAAGCCCTCGGCGAGATAAGCGATCGGCAGCACCACCCCGTGCGGCAACTTCAGCCGCGGTGGGGAGCGGCCGGCGAGAGCGGTGATCTCGACCAGAATATCGCGCAGCGGCAGGTTCTCCCCGCCGAGAATGTAGCGCTCGCCGACCCGTCCATAATGAAAGGCGAGCACGTGGCCGGCGGCGACGTCATCGACGTGCACGATATTCAAGCCGGTGTCGACATAGGCCGGAGTACGCCCGAGCGCCGCATCGAGCACGATCTGCCCGGTGGGGGTCGGTTTCAGGTCGCGCGGCCCGACCGGCGCGGCCGGATTGACGATCACCACCGGCACGCCGCGCTCGGCCGCCTCGAGCGCGGCCTGCTCGGCCAGGAATTTCGAGCGCTTGTAGTGCCCGACCATGCTCTTGAGCGAAACCGGCGTGTCCTCGGTGCCGACACTGCCATCGGCCGGCAGACCGATGCAGGCGACGCTGCTGGTGTAGACGATGCGCTTCACGCCGGCTCGCCAGGCCGCCTCGAGCAGGTTGCGCGTGCCCTCGACGTTGGCCTGGTACATGCTCTGCGGATCCGGCACCCACAGCCGGTAGTCGGCCGCGGCGTGGAACACCGCATCGCAGTCCTCGACGGCGCGCTCGAGCGAGGCGGTATCGGTCAGATCGCCGATCGCGCTCTGCACCGTGAGCGTGCGCAAGTTGCGCCGGTCGGAGCCGGCGCGCACCAGCACACGGACCTGCCAGCCGGCGGCGAGCAGCGTGCGCGCGAGCGCCGCGCCGACAAACCCGCTGGCACCGGTGACGAGCGCTTTCAATGTGCCTCCCGCCAGCGCTCGCCGCTCAGGGCGCGCCGTACCGGCAGTCCCGGCTCGGCCAGCCGCGAGAGCATGTCGCAGGCGACGCGAAAGCGCCGGGCGAGTTCGCGCACCGCCGCAATGCTCCAGGGCGCCAGCGCCAGCCCGACCAACAGTCGGCCGATCGCGATCTGACCGGCGCGGCTCGCGGCGAGCACGGCCTCGGGCAACTCATCCGCGGCGGTATCGACGATGACCCGCAGCACGAGAAACGGCACGGCCGCATCGGCGGCGAAGCGCGCCACGGCAGCGCTTTCCATGTCGACGGCAACGCAGCCGCTCTCCCGCCAGGCAATCGCCTTGTCGAGCCGCGAGCCGATCGGCTCGCGGCTGGTGAGCAGCGGGCCGTCGCTGAGCTGACAGTCTTGGGGCATCGCCGCGAGCACCGCCTCGCGCCAGCGCGCATGCGTCGGCAGCGGCGCCCCCTCGGGCACGTGGACCTCGCGCGGCACGAGTACCGCGCCGCACTCGAGCGAAGGGTCGAGTGCGCCGGCCGTACCGAAGCTCGCGAGCGCGGTCGCGCCGGCGCGCGCGAGCCGCAAGGCGCCGGCGTGTGCCGCATCCCAACCCATGCCGCTCACCGTGAGCAACAACTCGTCCTCAAGCTGCACGACCTCCCCGCCGGTGGCAAGGGCGGGCTGCCCCGGGGTCAGCGCGCGCGCCTCGGAGGCGAGCGCCGCGACGATGCCCACGCGGTTCAAGGAGCGCGCGGCCTCCCCTGACGATAGGCGGCGAGCGCCCAGAGCGGGAAGAACGCCGGATAGCCGTGATATTTCAGGTAAAACACCCGAGGGAAGCCCGGTGAGGTGAAGCTCGGATGCCGCCACAGGCCCTGCTTCTGGGTCTCGAGCAGGAACTCCACGCCGCGGCGCACGGCGACGTGGTCGCGCTGTCCGGCGGCGATCAGTCCGAGCAGCGCCCAGGCGGTCTGATACGGCGTACTCGGGAAGGGCTGCTCCCCGTAGCGCGCCCGATCGTAACTGTCGTTGCTCTCGCCCCAGCCGCCGTCGCCGTTCTGGCGCGCAAGCAGCCATTCGACCGCGCGGCGCACCATCGGCTCGGCGGCATTGACACCGGCCGCCTCGAGCGCCACCAGCACCGACCAGGTGCCATAGATGTAGTTGGTGCCCCAGCGGCCGAACCACGAACCATCCGCCTCCTGCTCGTCCTGCAGGTACTGAAGCGCACGCTCGAGGATCGGCCGATCCTTGGGACGCCCGACGCGCGCCAGCAGTGTCACCACGCGTGCAGTGACGTCGACCGTGGGCGGATCGAGCAGCGCGCCGTGATCGGCGAACGGAATGAGGTTCAGCCGGTAGTGCGTATTGTCGGCGTCGAAGGCGGCGAAGCCGCCGTTGCGGCTTTGCATGCCCGCGAGCCATTCGAGCGCGCGCTCGATGGCCTCGCCGTAGCGCTGCGGCGCGTCGGCCTGATGCATCGACCAGGCGATCACCGCGGTGTCATCGAGGTCCGGATAGTGCGCGTTGCCGTACTGGAAGGGCCAACCGCCCGGCGCCAGCCCCGGTCGGCGGGCACACCAGTCCCCGACGGTATCGAGCACCTGGCGTTCGCGCAGCCAGTCGAGTCCGCGCTGTACACCGGCGAGACTCTCCGCGTCCCCAACGGTCTGCAGTGCGAGGCAGGCCAGTCCCGTGTCCCACACCGGTGAGACGCATGGCTGGCAGTAGGCCCGATCGCCCTGCTCGACCAGCAGCTTCTCGATCGCTCGCTTGGCGGTCACGCGCCGCGGATCATCCGCGGGGTAACCGAGCAGCACCATCATCTCGAGGGCATTCACCATGGCCGGAAAGATCGCCCCGAGCCCATCCTCCCCGTTCAGCCGCTCGAGCGTCCACGACTCGGCGCGCGCGATGGCGCGCCGGCGCATCACCGCGGGAATCAACGGGTCGATCACGCGGAAGACTCGATCGAGCGCGAAGAACACCCGCGCGAGCCCCCGGCCCTGCTGCGGCAGACGGAAGTAATGCCGCTCCTGCTCGGGCGGGGTCGTGAACAGCTCCCGGACGTTCACGCCGCGTGGATTGTGCGCCCTCGGCTTGAGAGTGCAGAGCACGAACAGCGGCACCATCACGGTGCGCGACCAGTAGGACACCTTCTCGAGGTGAAACGGGAACCACCGCGGCAGGAGCATGATCTCCACCGGGATGTAGGGCACGGCCCGCCACGGCACCTCGCCGAACAGGGCGAGCGCGATGCGGGTGAACACGTTGGTGTGCGCCGCTCCACCGCGCGCGAGAATCGCCGCACGCGCCCGCTGCATGTGCGGGCTGTCCGGGTCGTCGCCCGCGAGCTTCAGCGCGAAATACGCCTTGACGGTGCAGGACAGATCGAGCTCGCCACCCTCGTAGAGCGGCCAGCCGCCGCCCGGTTGCTGATGCGCGCGCAGATAGACCGCGATGCGCTGCTCGAGCGCCGCATCGATCTCATCCAGGTAGTGCATCATCAGGATGTATTCGGCCGGAATGGTGCAGTCGGCCTCGAGCTCGAACACCCAGTGCCCATCGTCGCGCTGCAGCGCGAGCAGCGCATCGCGCGCGGCACGAATCGCCCGCTCGAGCCGCCCGCCGCGGGCCGCCGGATCTGTGCCGCGTGGCGTCTCGAGCGCCACGACCTGCGATTCCCCATTCATGGTGACCGTCCCCCACAGTGCACGCCGCCGGAATACGCGGCGGCGGCATTTTGCTCCTCGTCCGTCTCGGCAAGCGCACCGCCGGGTACGCCTGCCGGGCGCAGGGGCACCTCGCCGGCGGCGAGTGGCAGACCGCGCGCGGCCCGCTCGAACAACCGGCGCAGCATGCCGTCATTGCGCACCGAGAGATTGGTCAGCGTCTGGGTCATCGCAACCGCCGAGCGCGACACCTTGACCTCACGGCCCGCAGTGAACCCGGGGTTGTCCTGGATCTTGCGCAGCGTCAGCGCCGCAAGCCCGATCGCCCACAGACAGAAGCGGCGGATGCCGACCTCCTCGCCCGGGATGAGCAGCGTGAAGGCGAGCGCATTGCGCAGGTGCCGGTGCGCAATCCCGATCAGCTCGAGCATGCCGGCCTGGAAGCGCGCATCGCTGCTGGCCGGAGTGAGCGCGGCGAGATCGACGCCGTGGCGGGTAAACAGCTCCTGCGGCAGCCAGCAGGCGCCGCGGGCACGGTCCTCCCACACGTCCTTCAGGATGTTGGTCATCTGCAGACCCTGGCCGAAGGACGGGGCGAGCGCATAGAGTTCGGCGTGATGGCGCTCGATCTGTCGCGAGTAGCCGCAGAACAGCTCGGTGAGCGTTTCCCCGACGATGCCCGCCACGTAATAACAGTACGCGTCGAGGTCGCTCGAGCGCGCCAGTCCGCGCACACTCGCCGTGCGCTGGAACTGGTGCATGCCGTGGCTCATGACCTCGATGCAGCGGCGGATCGCGGCGCGCTGGCGCGGCTCGAAACGCTCGACCACGCGCATCACCCGCGCGGTGTTGGCGAGCAGATCGCGCTCGGCCGCCAGCGTGTGCTCGGTGAGCCTCGGCAGCACCTCGCGTGCGAATTGTCCGGCGTCCTCCTTGCCCTGCACCACCTGCGTGAAGCGGCGCAGGAACCGGTAGGTGTCCTCGGCCGAGAGCGCCGGCTCGTCCTCGATGGTATCCGCAATGCGGCACAGCAGATATGCGCTCGTCACCGCGGTGCGCAGCGCCGCCGGCAGCTGCGGGATGGTGAGCGCAAAGGTGCGCGAGACGTGCGGCAGGATCTCGTCCTGGTAGGCCTCGTCGGACACTGGCAGTTCTGACATGCGCTTCCTCTGCCGATCAGTTGCGCCGCGCGAGCAGCCAGTCGGCCACTGCGCGCAAGGCATCAGCCCGCGCCCCGAACGGCGCGAGCGAGTCGAGCGCCGCGCTGCTCAAGCGCCGCACGCGCTCCTGCGAGGCCGCAATGCCGAGGATCGCCGGATGGGTCGATTTACCGCGCTCGCGATCCGACTGCGCCGTCTTGCCGAGCGTAGCGGTATCGCTGAGCACATCGAGCAGGTCGTCCTGGATCTGAAAGGCGAGTCCGATCGGCGCGGCAAAGCCCGCGAGGGCGCGCTCCAGGGCCGGCTCCAGCTGCGGCGCGCACGCCGCCCCCATCATGACGCTGGCGCGGATCAGCGCGCCGGTCTTCAGCGCGTGCATGCGCTCGACCTGCTCGATCTCGAGGCGCTGCCCCTCGGACTCGAGGTCGATGGCCTGCCCGCCCGCCATGCCGCAGCTGCCGATCGCCTCGGCCAGCAGACCGACCAGTCGCACCCGCACTGCCGGGGAGTCCGGCAGACTTGGATCGCGCGCCAGCAGCTCGAAGGCGAGTGACTGCAGCGCATCGCCGACCAGCAGCGCCGTAGGCTCATCGAAGGCCTTGTGGCAGGTGGGCCGACCGCGGCGCAGATCGTCGTCGTCCATTGCCGGCAGATCATCGTGCACCAGTGAGTAGACGTGGACCAGCTCCAGGGCACAGGCGGCCGCCTCGACTTCGCGCTCGGCGAGGCCGAGCGCGCGCGCGGTGGCGATCAGCAGGATCGGCCGCACGCGCTTGCCGCCGCCGAGCACGCTGTAGCGCATCGCCGCGTGCAGCCGCTCGGGCAGCCGCTCTGCCGAAGGCAACCGACGCGAGAGCGCATCCTCCATGTGCGCGCGCCACTGCTCGAGCTGCGCGCCGAATGCCTCAGGCGCCGCTGACACGGCGGTCTTCCCGGTTCGCGCTGCTGCGCACCGCGCTGAGGGGAATTTTCACCTCGGCGGGCGCCGGCGTCTTCAGCGGCGGCTCCTGATAGACCACCGGCAGATCCGGGGCCATCGGCCCCTCGAGCCGCGGGCCGCGCAACGCACGCCACATCGCCTTCAGCGGATGGGCGAATGCATCCTCGACGGCGGTGCCCTCGTAACCGCAGTGCGCCATGCAGTTGTTGCAGAGCGGATTGCGCCCCGCACCGTAGCGCTGCCACTCGGTGTCTTGCATCAGCGAGCGGTAGCTGCTCGCGTAGCCCTCGCCCGTCAGCAGGTAGCACGGGCGCTGCCAGCCGAAGATGTTGTAGGTGGGCGTGCTCCAGGGCGTGCACTGATACGCCTGGTTGCCGGCGAGGAAATCGAGGAACAGCGCGGAGTGATTGAACGACCAGCGCGCGCGGCGCTGCTTGCCGCGCGTGAAGATCGAACGAAACAGCGTCTTGCTCGCGTTGCGGCCGAGGAAAACATCCTGCCGGGGGGCATGCTGGTAGCTGTAGCCCGGCGAGACGGTGATGCCCTCGACGCCCAGGCCCATGGCCAGATCGAAGAACTCCGCCACATCGTCCGGGTCCTCGTTCTGGAACAGCGTGCAGTTGACCGTCACGCGAAAGCCCTTGCTGCGCGCCAGGCGGATGGCGGCCACGGCCTTGTCGAACACACCTTCCTGACAGACCGACTCGTCGTGGCGCTCGCGGTTGCCGTCGAGGTGCACCGAGAACGTGAGATACGGCGAGGGCTGGTACTCATCGATGTGCTTGGCGAGCAGGATGGCGTTGGTGCACAGGTACACGAAGCGCTTGCGCGCGACGATACCGGCGACGATCTGCGGCATCTCCTTGTGGATCAGCGGCTCACCGCCGGGAATCGACACCATCGGCGCGCCGCACTCGTCGACGGCCCCGAGCGCCGCCTCGACCGATAGGCGCTGTTGCAGGATGTCCTTCGGGTAGTCGATCTTGCCGCAACCGGCGCACGCGAGGTTGCACTGAAACAGCGGCTCGAGCATCAACACGAGCGGGTAGCGTTTCTGCCCGCGCAGTTTGCAGCTGAGGATGTAACGGGCGACCCGGTACTGTTGAATTAGCGGAATACCCAAATCCGTCTCCCAAGGTTGTGCCGACGCGCGGGCCGTCGGCCGGCTCCGATTGCCGGAGCCGCGGTGTCTGGTCAGCCTAGCCGCGCTCGAGCGCGCGCACGGCCGGCTGGTGGTCCTTTCTGATCCGTGCCCACTCCTGGGTGAACCAGGGGGTGAATCGCTCCGTGCCGGCGCTCATCTCCGCATCGAGCGCCTCGGGGGCGACCCAGCGCCACGCGGCCACCTCGCTGCGATTGGCGCGCACCCGCGGCACGACACTGCGGCCGATGAACACCGAGCACAGCTCGTGCTCAGCACCGGCACCGTCGAACTGTGCCTGATACTTGAATTTAAACAGAAAATGCAAGGGGCAGTCGAGCCCGAGCTCCTCGTGCAGCCGCCGGTGAATCGCCGAGTCCATGCTCTCGGCACGCCGCGGGTGGCTGCAGCAGCTGTTCGACCAGTATAGCGGCCACAGCCGCTTGCCGGCGGCCCGTTGCTGAATCAGCAGCTCGCCGCGCTCATTGAACACGAACAGCGAGAACGCCCGATGCAACAGCCCGCTGCCTTCGTGGCAACGCGCCCGACTGGCGTGGCCGACCTCGCGGTCGGCATCGTCGACCAGGATGAGCGCCTCACCGCCCACGACACTGTCGCCTTCCGGCAACAGCTCGCACGAAGCCTGTGCGTGATCCATCACGCCACACCCCCCGGCACCGGTGCAACCGTGTACCCTATGGGCTCAGGGCGTTCAGGGAATCGCAGGCCTGGGGATCTGTCGCTCATGGCAGTCCGGGACGTTGGGATTCCTTTGGACATGATTACCCGCATCACGTTCAGTATAACTCCTCAAGGATCATGCTCGCTCTCGGGCTGCTGCTCGGCGCCGCCGCGCTTGGTTATGCACTCACAGCCTATCTGGCGGTGCGGCGGGCGCGCAACATTAACGCGCCACCGCCGCGGGCCGCGGCACGACCGGTGACCGTGCTGAAGCCGCTGTGCGGCGCGGAGCCCGGGCTCACCGAGGCACTGCGCAGCCTGTGCGAGCAGCCCTATGCGCACCTGCAGATCGTCTTCGGCGTGCAGGATCCGGCCGACCCGGCGCTCGCGGTCGTGCACGACTTGCAGCAGCGCTATCCCGCTCTCGACATCGCGGTGGTGATCGATCCGACCCGCCATGGCTTCAGCGCCAAGGTCAGCAACCTCATCAACATGATGCGAGCGGCGCGTCACGACTGGCTGGTGCTGGCCGACAGCGACGTACTGGTGCCGCCGGACTATCTCGCCCGGGTCTGTGCACCACTGGCGGATCCGGCGGTCGGGATCGTCACCTGCCCGTACCGTGGCCGTCCGGCGCATCCGCATGGCCGTGCGGCGCTGTTCTCGCGCCTCGGTGCGCTGTTCGTCAACGACTGGTTCATGCCCTCGGTGCGGGTGGCCGCCCTGTTCGGCTCGCGTGAGTTCGCCTTCGGCGCCACCATCGCGCTGCGCCGCGCGGCGCTCGAGGCCATTGGCGGCTTCCCCGCCATCGTCGATCAGCTGGCCGATGATTACCGCATCGGTGAGCTCACCCGCCGCCTGGGTCTGCACACGGTGCTCTCGGAAGTCGTGGTGGAAACTGCCATCGACGAGCGCAGCCTGCGCCAACTGGCGCAGCACGTGACGCGCTGGCTGCGCACCATCCGTGCCGTCCGGCCGGCCGGCTATGCCGCCGCCGGCGTGACCTTCAGCTTGCCCGTGGCATTGCTCGGCTGGGCGCTCGCCGGCGGCGCGCCGGCCGCCGCCGCCCTGCTGTTCGTCACCGCGGCAGCCCGTGTAATGCTACATTTCGCAGCCGGCGATCCGCGCCCCACCGACGGGCGCGCCTGGCGGGGCCTGTGGCTGCTGCCGGCGAGCGATCTGCTCGGCTTTGCGCTGTGGTGCTGGGGCTTCGCGACCCGCGAAGTGCAGTGGCGCCAGATGCGATACCGCGTGGCCCGGGACGGCTCGGCCCACCCGATTACTTGAGGACCTGAAGTCATGATGAGAACCCTGTTCCTGCATCCCCCGTCATTCGATGGCTTCGATGGCGGCGCCGGAGCGCGCTATCAGGCCAAGCGGGAGATCCGCTCCTTCTGGTACCCGACCTGGCTCGCACAGCCGGCGGCACTGGTACCGGGGAGCCGGCTGCTCGATGCGCCGGCCGACGGGCTCTCGATGGCCGAGGTGCTGCCCCTCGCCCGCGAGTACGACCTGGTCATCATGCACACCAGCTCCCCGTCGTTCCCGACGGATGCAAAAGTCGCCGAGCTGCTGAAGGAAGAGAACCCGCGGCTGAAGATCGGCATGGTCGGCGCCAAGGTGGCGGTCGATCCGGCCGGCTCACTCGGGGCCTCCGCGGCGATCGATTTCGTGGCGCGCGAGGAGTTCGACTACACCTGCAAGGAAGTCGCCGAGGGCCGAGCGTTCAAGGACATCACCGGGCTGTCGTACCGCCGCCCCGACGGGCAGGTCGAGCACAACCCGGCGCGCGCCATGATCGAGAACATGGACGATCTGCCCTGGGTGACGCCGGTCTACAAGCGCGACCTGACCATTCCCAACTACTTCATCGGCTACCTGCAACACCCCTACGTCTCGTTCTATACCGGGCGCGGCTGCCGCTCCAAGTGCACCTTCTGCCTCTGGCCGCAGACTGTCGGTGGGCACCGCTACCGCGTGCGCAGCGCGCAGAGCGTCATCGACGAGGTGCGCTGGATCAAGGAGAACATGCCCGAGGTGAAGGAGATCTTCTTCGACGATGACACCTTCACGGATTTTCGCCCGCGCGTCGAGGAAATCGCCCGCGGGCTCGGCAAGCTCGGCGTCACCTGGTCGTGCAATGCCAAGGCCAACGTGCCGTACGAAACGCTGAAGATCATGAAGGACAACGGCCTGCGGCTGCTGCTGGTCGGCTACGAGTCCGGCAACGATCAGATCCTGCACAACATCCGCAAGGGCCTGCGCACCGACATCGCGCGGCGCTTCACGAGCGACTGCCGCAAGCTCGGCGTGGTGATTCACGGCACCTTCATCCTCGGCCTGCCCGGGGAGACGGCCGAGACCATTCGCGAGACCATCCAGTTCGCCGTCGACATCAACCCGCACACCATCCAGGTCTCCCTCGCCGCCCCCTACCCCGGCACGCAGCTCTACCAGGAGGCCGTCGAGAATGGCTGGCTCACCGCCTACGAGAACCTCAACCTCGTCAACGACCGCGGCGTGCAGCTCTCCCCGATCAGCTATCCGCACCTGCCGGCGAAGGAGATCTACCACGCGGTGGAAACCTTCTATAAGCGCTTCTACTTCCGCCCGCGCAAGATCGCCGAACTCACCGGCGAGATGCTGCGCAGCTGGGAGATGACCAAGCGGCGCCTGCGCGAGGGCGTGGAGTTCTTCCGCTTCCTGCACGCGCATGAGGCCTGAGCCGGCCGTTGAAGGCGCTGATCGTCACCGCCGATGATTTCGGCCTGCACGAGGCGGTCAACGAGGCGATTGAGCAGGCCCATCAGGGTGGCGTACTCACCTGCGCGAGCCTGATGGTCGCAGCCGAGGCGTGCGAGGACGCGGTGCGCCGCGCCCGGGCACTGCCGAAGCTCGCCGTGGGGCTGCACGTCGTGCTCGCCGACGGACCGGCCGTACTGCCGCCGCGGCAGATTCCGGCCCTGGTGGATGATTCGGGGCGTTTTGCCGACCGGATGGCCCGCGACGGCGTGCGTTTCTTCAGCCTGCCGCGGGTGCGTCGGCAGCTCGAGGCGGAGATTCGCGCGCAGTTCGCGGCCTTTGCCGCCACGGGCCTGCCGCTCGATCACGTGAACGCACACAAACACTTTCACCTGCACCCAACCGTGCTGTCGATGCTGCTCGCCATTGGCGCCGAGTACGGCCGCCCGCCCATCCGCTGGCCGCGCGAGCCGCGCTGGGCGGCCCCGCGCGGCAGCGCCGCGCTCGCCGGCGCCCTGCTCTCGCCCTGGCTCGCACTGATGCGGCTGCGGCTGCGCGCGGCCGGCATCGCGAGCAACGATCAGCTCTTCGGCCTCTCGGCGAGCGGCGCCATGGACGAGTCGCGCCTGCTCGAGATCCTCGCCCGTCTGCCCGAGGGGCTCACCGAGATCTACCTGCATCCGGCGACCCGCAATGCGCTCACCGCGACGATGGGCAGCTACCGCCACCGCGACGAACTCGATGCGCTGCTCAGTGCACGGGTGCGCGCGGCGGTGCACGCCTGCGGCGCCCACACCGGAGGATTCCGCGCGCTCACCGCCGGGCGCGGCGCGCTCGCCTCTCATCAGGCCGCATGAGACTCACAGTCCGCATTGCGCTGATCGCCGGGCTGGCGCTGCTGGTGGTGCTGCTGGCGCGCGAGGGCCCGGCCATCCTCACGCCCATCGCGCGAGCGGGCTGGGTGCTGCTGTGGCTCGTGCCACTGCACGCGCTGCCGATTCTGCTCGACTCGCGCGGCTGGCAGGCGTTGATTGAGCAGCGCGTGAGCGCTGCGCGCCTGTTTTGGATCGCCACGGTCCGCGAGGCGATCAACCGGCTGCTGCCGGTGGCCAACATTGGCGGGGAGCTCGTGGGCATCCGCCTGCTCGCCGCAGGCGGAGTCGACGGGGTGTGGGCCGCCGCCAGCGTCACCGCGGAGCTGTTGTTCACGCTGTTCAGTCAATACCTGTTCGTGCTGATCGGGGGCACCTGCCTGCTCAGCCTGATCGGCATGGTCCGCTCCGCCAGCGACGTGCTGCTCGGACTGGCCGCCAGCCTGCCGCTGTTCGTACTGGCCGCCGCGCTGCTGCACTACGGCTCGGTGTTCGAGCGGCTGGAGAAGGTGGCGGTGAAGATGCTCGGTGAACAGACGCTGCGTCTGCTCAACGGCAAGTGGAGCGCACTCGATGCGGCGCTGCGTACGCTGATCGCCGACTGGACGCGCTGGGTGCGCACCATGCTCTGGCAGCTCGCCGGATTGCTCGCCGGGACGCTCGAGACCTGGCTCGCGCTGCGCTGGCTGGGGCATGCCGTCAGTTTCGAGGCGGCGCTGGTGCTGGAGAGCCTGACTCAGGCGGCACGCAATTTCATCTTCGTGGTGCCCGCCGGGCTGGGCGTGCAGGAAGCAACCCTGGTCGGTATCGGCGGACTGCTCGGCGTCGATGCCGACCTCGCCCTCGCGCTGTCGCTGACCAAGCGCATGCGCGAGATTCTCTTCAGTGCACCCGCGTTGCTATCCTGGTACTGGACTGAGGGAAAGAGGGAATTACACCATGTCCGCGGTTCAGGCTGAGCTCGCCCCCCGAGCAGGATCACCCGAGCACAAGCGGCTGCTCGCGCAGTTCTTCTTCGACACGCACCTCGATTACGACCCGGAGCACATCCCCTGGCCGAAGCTCTCGGCCGAGGAACTGAAGCGCCTCACTGGTCTGCCCTTCTGGCAAGAAGCGGTGTCCACCGAGAACGTCACCTCCCACACCGTGACGGCCGCCGCCGTGCTCGAGCGCGACCCGCAGCTGCGTCGCGCGATCGCGCTGCAGGGCTTCGAGGAGCAGCGCCACGCGCGCCTGCTCGCCGCGCTCACCGCGCACTACCGGATCCCGATCGAATTCCCCGCGCCCTACACCCCGCGCGACCTGGAGGGGGACTTCCTGTTCGCCGGCTTCGGGGAGTGTTTCGACTCGTTCTTCGCCTTCGGCCTGTTCGCACTGGCGCGCGAATCGGGATTCTTTCCGGCCGACCTGGTTACGGTGTTCGACCCGGTGATGGAGGAAGAGGTGCGCCACATCCTGTTCTTCGTCAACTGGGTCAAGGCGCGGCGCATGCAGCGGCCGTGGTGGCAGCGGCCGGCGTATCGGCTGCGCTGCGGATGGATCATCCTGAAACAGATCGCCTCGCGGGTGAAGACGGCCCGCAGCCTCGGCCGCGCCGATGCGCAGAGCGGCTCCGGTGAGAACTTTACCCTCACCGCTCACCAGGACATCGCCGCACCGATCACGCTGCACGGACTGCTCGGCACGTGTCTGGCCGAAAACGAGCGGCGCATGGCCCGCTACGACGCGCGGCTGGCGCGCCCGCGGCTGGTGCCGGGCATCGCCCGGGTGTTGTATCGGGTACTGCCGAAGCGTCTGTAGATGTGGCCCGCCGCGCGCGCCGCGCTACGCATCACTCGGCGCCGCCGCGGCGGGTAATGAGCCCACGTCCCGGGTCATAGCCGAGGATCGCCAGGGTCATGAATACCAGGAGCGAGCCGCCGACCACGGCGAACGCCTCGAGGTTGAACTTCCCGTAGAGCGCGAAGCGGATCAGCTCCACCGCATCGGTGAACGGGTTGGCCTTGCAGATATAGTAGAGCCGCTCGTTCGCCTGGCGCACCGTCCACAGCGGATAGAGCGCCGAGGAGGCGAAGAACATCGGGAAGATCACGAAATTCATCACGCCGGCGAAATTCTCCAGCTGGCGGATCACCGAGGAGAGAAACAACCCGAGCGAGCTCAGCATCATCCCCGAGAGAATCAGCGCCGGCAGCACCGTGAAGTAGCCGCGGTGCGGCGGATGGATGCCCCAGAAGTAGCCGACGGCGAGGAACACGTACGCCTGCAGCACCGAGACGATCACCGCCGCGATCAGTTTGGAGGTGAGCAGGTACCAGCGCGGCAGCGGACTGACCAGCAGCGTGCGCATGCTGCCGGTCTCGCGGTCCCACACCATCGACAGCGAGCTCTGCATGCCCTGGAACATCAGGATCATGCCGAGCAGGCCCGGTGCAATGTAGACCTGATAGGGAATGTAGGTCTGGTACGGCGGGATGATCGACACGCCGAGCACGAAGCGAAAGCCGGTGGCGAAGATCAGCAGCCACACCAGCGGTCGCACCAGCGCTGCCAGGAAACGCCCCCGCTGGTTGATGAAGCGCAGCGCCTCGCGCCACACGATGCCGCGCAGACAGCGGTAGTAATGCACTGGTTTCATTCGCTGCGCTCGCCGATCAGATTGTCGAACGCCTCACGCATCGAGGCGGCGTTCGCTTGCCGGATGACCTGCGGCACCGGACCCTCCGCCAGAATGCGCCCCTGGTGCAGCACGATCACTCGCGCATCGGCGTCCACCTCATCGATCAGATGGGTCGCCCACAGCACCGCGAGCCCTTCCTCTCGCGCCAGCATGCGCACGTGATCGAGCAGAAACTGGCGGCTCGCGACATCCAGCCCGACCGTCGGCTCATCGAGCAGCAGCAGCTTCGGCCGATGGATCAGCGCACGCGCGATCTCGACGCGGCGACGTTGTCCCCCGCTTAACGTGCGTGCATGCTCGCGCAGCCGCTCCGTCAGTCCGACCCGCTCGATCTCGCGCCGCAGGCGCACCCCCGCCTCCCGACGCGGCAACCCGTGCAGCGCCGCGTGATAGTACAGGTTCTGCGCCACCGACAGCTCCAGATCGAGCGTCGGCAGCTGAAACACCACCCCGAGTCGGGCGAGCGCCTCGGATGGCTTGTGCTTGATCTCCCAGCCGAAGATGCGGATCGAGCCGCTGCGATGATTGTAGAGGCGGGTGATCAACGAGAACAACGTGGTCTTGCCCGCGCCGTTGAGGCCGAGCAGCATCGTGCGCTCGCCGCGCTTGACCTGGAAGGAGACGTTGCGCAGCGCGTGCCGCTCGCCGAATGCGTGGCTGAGTCCCTCCACCACCAGGGGTTGTGCCTCCCCGTCTGGCGAACGGACTGTCTGTCGGTCAGCTGCGTCTGCTTTGACATCCAACATCGCGCTTCACCGCCTCATGACCAACACCAACTGGCGCCTGATCGGGCCGGGCCCCGACCGTGGCGCACGGCCCGGCCTCGCACGATCGTCCCGCGGTCGGCCGACGTCCCCTCCACGGCCGCACCGGATATGCGTGCGCAATATGCCACAACGCGCCGCCTTGTACAGCCCGTTTCGACGGCGCAGCGGTACGCGGCCAGCGCCGAAGTCGCCGCTCACCGGCCGTCTCGATGTACTGCCTGCTCGACGGCGGCAGGCGGCGAGGATGACATCGTGCCGGCGGCCCCGATCAGCTCGCGGTGCTGGCGCAGCACTTCATCGCGCAGCCGCTCGAGTTCGGCGCCGCTGCGGCGGCGCTCGCGAGCCATACTCACCGGCACTTGTCCCACCACGTGCGCCGGCGGCCCCGACAGCAGCACCAGGCGGTCGGCGAGCACCAACGCCTCGCGCAGGTCGTGCGTCACGAACAGTACCGTGGTGGGACGTGCCTGCCAGAGCCTGAGCAGCAGCTCGCGCAACTGCTCCACCGTGTCGTGGTCGAGCGAAACGAACGGCTCGTCCATCAACAACAGATCGGGCTCGATCGCGAAGGCACGCGCGATGGCGACGCGCCGGCTCATACCCACCGACAGCTGCGCCGGAAACAGCTCGCCGGCCTCGGCAAGTCCCACGGCCTTCAACATGTCCGTGACGATCGGCTCGGCGCGATGCGGCGGCAGCACCAGCGCGAGGTTCTCGTACACCGTGCGCCAGGGAAGCAGCCGCGGCTCCTGAAAGACGTAACCGACCCGGGCGGGCGCACCGTCGGGGCGCGATGCCAGGTGCACCTCGCCGTCGAATTCGCGATCAAGGCCGGCGACGATGTTGAGAAAGGTCGTTTTGCCGCAGCCCGAGGGGCCGACGAGCGCGACGATTTCCCGCGGCTCGATGTGCAGCGAAAGCCCGGCGAGTGCGAGGTGCGCACGGCCGCCGCGCGAGCGCGGGTAGTGCTTCTCGCGGATCTCGGCATCCAGGGCCGGCGTCACGGGCGCCATCGCGCGGCACGCCGCTCGAGCGGCTGGAAGGCCGCCCATTCGATCAACTGGATCACCGCCACAAAGGCGATGGTATAGGCGAGAATGCGTGTCACGTCGAACTGCTGGAAGTACAGCTGAATCTCGAAACCGACACCATTGCTGCGCCCGAGCAGCTCGACGATCAGTACGATCTTCCACACCAGCGCCAGCCCGGAGCGGGCGGCGGCGAAGATGTACGGATACAGCTGCGGCATGATGACGTGTCGCAGCGTGCGCCAGCGGCCCATCTGAAAGCTCTGCGCCATGTCGGCGTAGCTGCGATCGAGGGCGCGCGCGCCCTCGCGCAGCGTCACGGCGACCGCCGGGATCTTGTTGACGGCAACCGCGCCGATCGCGGCCGCCTCGGTCAGCCCGAACCAGACGTAGGCGAGCACGATGATCACCAGCGCCGGCAAGTTCAGCAGCAGAACGAGCCAGCTGTCGAACAGGACGTCGATGGTGCGCGAGCGGCCCATCACGATGCCAATCGCCGTGCCGACGATCATCGCCACGAAGAACGCGGCCGCCACCCGCGCCAGCGTGATGCCGAGATTGAACGGCAGCGAACCGTTGGCACACAGGTGCACCAGGGTGACGAACACCGCCGTCGCCGTCGGTAGCAGCCGGCTATGCAGCACTTCGGCCGTGACCTGCCACACCACGACGAACAGCGCGACCGAGGCGATCCGCTGTGCGAGGGAGGAACTCACCAGCCAGGACGAGGTGCGCTCGGCAGCGGTGCTCGCGCGCATTCAGTAGTGCACCGTGGCGAGAAACGTGCCGGGCTGCAGCCGCGCACTGGCGCCGACCAGCTTTCGACCGCCGACCCTGGCGAACAGAGCATACAACGCCTCGGCCTCGCGCTGTTGCTGCGGGCCCCAGTGCGCCGGAATGCCCGCGCGAAAGCCATTCCGCAGTGCCGCCAGCTCCACCGCAGTGCGTGCCCCGGTGCGTCGCCCGAGCCACTGCCACTCCGCATTGGAGGTGGCGAGAATGGTATCGGCCTCGCGCGTGGCACGCACGAACCCGGCGAGCGCTCGCGGGTGCGCCCGGGCCCAGCGGCTCGAGACGACATAGCCGACGAGCGCCAGCGGCGCCTTGAAGCCGAGCTGACGCAGCGCCGCCCGCATCGGCAGCACCACCGGCAGACCATGGCTCTCGAGCCGCGCGGCGAAGTTCCAGAACGTCAACACCGCATCAAGACGGCCCGCGAGCAGTTCCTGATTGAGCAGCGGCGGTGCGCCGAAGGACAGCTCAGCCTCGCGCGCAAGGTCGATGTGCTGCTCGCGGGCGAGCGCCTGCAGCAGCACCCAGCTCTTATCGAGCGGCCCGCCGGCAATCCCGAGGCGGCGGTGACGCAAGTCGGCGAGGCTGCGGATCGAGGTGCCGCGCGCGCCGATCAGGGCGCCGAGATCCGTCGAGAACGGAAAGAACGTCCAGTGCGCCCCGGCGGCGCGCTGGCGCGAGACCCACAGCCAGTCGGACACCGCGCAGTCGACTCGGCCGGCCTGCAACGCCACCAGCGTGGCCTGATTGGTAGCGAGCGGCAACACCTCGATGCGGATACCATTCGCCCGGTCGAGCTCGTGATGGCGGATGACATCGAGCACCCAGTTGACGGTGCCGAACTTCAACACCGCGATGCGCACGGTGGGTTGCGCACGCGCGAACACCGGTGCGGCAACGATCAGCAGCAGCATCGCAACAGTCCGGCGCCAGCACCTCACCGCCCGCATCCTCCTGTGGACCCCGCCTCTATCCCGCATCCGCCTCGGCAACCGCGCGCGCTTGAGGCACCGCCTCGACCGTCTGTGGAGTGCGCACTGCCCTCAGGGCACCACCGCAATGCCCCAGGGCAGCCGGCCCACCGGCACCGATCGCACCGCCCGCAATGACGACACGTCGATGATCGTCACGTCGTTGGTCAGCCCGTTCACGACAAACAGCCGCCGCCGGTGCGGGCTGAACATCATCTGCCAGGGGCGCTGACCGACCAGGATGTACTTCTCGACCCGGTACGTCTTGGCATTGATGACCGCGACCCGGTTGGCGCGCCCGAGCGCGACGAAAGCGGTCCGGCCGTCGGATGTGAAACGCACGCCCACCGGTCCGATGTATTCCCGATCGACGCCCGGAATATGGAAATTGATGATGTGCACGATCCGATGGGTGCGCGGATTGATCACCGACACCGTGCCGCCGACTTCCGAGGACACCCAGAGCAGGTGCTGATCCGGGGTGAACTCGGCGATTCGCGGCCGCGTGTCCACCAGCACGTTGGCGACGACCTTCCAGGTGCTGGTGTCGATGAAGTGCGCCATGCTGGTCGTTTCGGACACGACCACGACAGTGTGCCCGTGATGGGTGACGGCCAGCCCCTCCGGCTCGATGCCCACCGGAATCTGCCGGATCCACTTGCCGGTCGCGAAATTGATCACCGTGACCAGCGCATTGTTCTCGTTCGACACGTAGACCTTGTCGCCCGAGGGGGACATCGCCAGGGTTTCCGGATCGGGTCCGGTCTTCAGCCGGCGGACGACCTTCAGTGTACGGGTATCGATGACATCGATGTTGCCCGAGTCCCCATCGCAGACCAGCACGTACTTGTGGTCCGGGGTCTCGACGATGCCCCGCGGCCGCTGGTCCGTCGGGATGGTGGCGATCACCTTGTAGGTGTCCCCGTTGAGTACGGTCACCGTGTCGTCGATCTCATTCGAGACGAACAGCTCCGTGGCACGGGCCCGCGCGGCAAATACGCCAAGACAGGCGAGCGCCACAAGCAACGGCGCGCCGCGTCGGCTCAGTGCAGATGGCATTTGCTCTCCGGCTTATCGAAGCCCAGGGTGTCGGTCGTGTATCCCGGATGCAGAAAACCGTGCTGCGGCGATATTGAAACCGTCATCAATGGCGTCATCAGCAGCACCGGTTGACGCAGTTGCTGGTCCCAGCGGCGGAAGTTCAGTCCCTGCCCTTTATAGCTCTGCACGAGGAAGTCTTTCGAGCGCAGGTATTTGCGCATCGGGATGGGCGAGGTAATGTCCGCGCGCATCACGGCGTTGCCGACGATGCGTACCGCCAGCCAGCCGCCGTAGTCGAGTTCGGTCATGCGCCGGTGGGCGAACAGATCGAACCGCTGCTGCATCTGCAGCGCCGCATATTCCTGATAGGCCGGGGACCAGGCCGTCGCCACCAGCCCCTGTGTCCCGACCACCGGACGCGCAGCGAAGGTGTTGTACGGCAGGTAGTCGCCGAACAGATCGGTCTGATCCGCCACGAAAATCACGTCGTAATCGGCATTGACCTCGGTGGCGAGCGGCATCTGCGTCTGAATCTGCTGATAACCGGTGTCGCTGCGCCGCGAGCCCGGATTGTAGTTATAGATCTTCTGCGCCACGACGTGGGCACCGTAGCGCATCGCTGAGCGGCGGATGTCCGCGGCGTACACGGCATCCTGCGGCGTGGGTCCCTGGATGATGAACCACCGGGTCCAGCGCTTCAGCACCAGATACTGCGCCAGCGCATCGGTACGCATCGCCTGACTTGGCAGCAGATGAAACACGTTCGCACGGCACTGCTGCTGACGCAGACTGTCGTCGATCGTGCGCATATCGAGAATGACGGACTGCTTGGCGGCCGGCAGATCCGCCAGCGTCAGCAGATCGTTCGCCTTCAGATCCGCGATGATGACCCGCGGCCCGTGCGCGAGCAGCTGCTGTGCGGTGGCAACCAGGTTGCCACCATCGGGCACCGTGACCACATCGAGCTTGAAATTCCAGCCGATGAATTTTCCGGCCGTATTGAGCTCGTAGGTCGCCTCCTCGGCGCCGGCGACCCCGAGATTGGCCGGATGGCTCTCGAGCAGCGACGGCAGCGTTTCGGGATTGAAGTGATAGCGCTTGCGAAGCAGCACGATCGAGAATGTCTTCAATCCGGCACGTCCCGTCGCGGCGCGCGCCGGGAGGGAAACGCTCGCGCTGGTCAGCACGACCAGCGCGAGCAACCCGAGGATGCGAAAACCACCCCGCACGGTCACGTGCCGCTTAGTGGTACTTGTGGCCTGGAGGACCCTGATACGCCGAGCGGATCCAGGTGATGATCTTCCAGACGTCGCTCGCATGTTTGATCACCACTCCCATCTCGGGCATCGGTCCCACGACGTTCTCGATGGCCTCGCGGTGGTAGCCGGCCTGATGCAGCTTGACCGAGCCGAGCGTGATGAGACGGAAGAGCGTGTCGTCACTGCCACCGTAAATCCATACACCGTTGATCAACGGCGGGCACATGCCGCCACCACCGCCGCCACCGTGACAGCCGCTGCAGCCGTAGCTCATGAACAGCTTGTGGCCCTCTTTGGCCATCTGCGCATTGCCGTTGTACGGATTGTGCAGCGAGCCCTTGGGTGCGATCGGCACAATTTTCAGCGGCGGCTCCTTCAGGTAAGGAGACCCCTTCGCAAAGGAGATCTTTGCGGGCGCAGCACTGGCTGCGGTCGCCGCGAACGAAGGCGCGGCGAGCCAGCACGCTGCTCCTACGAATGCCAAAGCCAATGCGGCCAAACCCCCGAACCGTTTCGTCATCATCTTCTCCGGTTGCTCAATTGAATTGGACCAGACCCTTCACCGTTCGTTCACGGGTGGGCCAGCATATCGAGAATTCGCGTGGCGCCGAGATTGTTGTCACTGACCGCAATGTCGTGGGCCGTCTGACCTGCCGCCGATTTCAGGTTCGGGTTCGCCCCAGCCTGCATCAGCAGGCCGATCATCGGCGAGTTGTCGTGCGCCGCAGCGATCATGAGCGCGGTCACGCCCTGGGCATCGGTCGCGTTGACCTTCGCCTTGTGGGCGATCAAGGCACGCGCAATGCTCATCGGTCCCTGAGTCTGCACGAGGCGCACCCGGCTGTCCGCCGACGGCGGCCGGTAACTCGCCGCGATCATCAGCGGAGTCAGCCGATACTTGCTGCCGGGAGCGTTCACGTCCACACCCGCCTTGATCAGCGTGTATGCGGCATCGAATTGCTGTTCCGCGAGGGCCATCGTCAGCAGCGTGAAACCGCGCGGCGCCGCCTGCGTGACATTCGCGCCATGTGCGAGCAGAAAGCGGATCGCATCGGCCCGGTTGCGCAGCACCGCCCCCTGCAGTGGCGTTGCCCCGCCGCTGTCGGGCAGATTGACGTTCGCGCCGTGCGCAACCAGCAGCTTGATCATCGGCACGCAACCGTTGCGGGCCGCAGTCATCAGCGGTGAGTTGCCCAGATTCGATAGCTTGTTGACGTCAGCGCCTTTGCCGAGCAGATAGGCCGCACGCGAGACGTCGTTGGCGAGGACGGCGTCATACAGCTCCTTGTCGACGCTCGCACCGTGCGCCAGCCAGCGCTTGAGCTGGGCGCGCGAGACGGTCCAGTGCGTCGGCTTCGCGCCGGCGTCGGACAGCGAGTGCGAGACCATGTAGCTGCCGTGCGCCGGCAGATTACCGGCAATGAGGCAGTTGGGGCACTGTACGAGCGGTACGCCGTACTGCACCAGGATGTGCTCGATCACCGCCCGATTTGCCTTCAGCGCATTGTTGAGCGCGTAGTGCAGCACCACGTCGCGCGGCGGTACGCCGATGGCCAGACTGAATTCCATCGGCACCGAATTATCCATCAGATTGGTCGGCTGCAGGGTGAGCGGCTCGCCCTTCATGGTCTTCAGCCAGCCGGCCATCGGCCCCCACGCCCCGACCACATCGAGCTTACCGTCCGCCACCTCCTGCACCTGGTTCCAGGGCTGATGCGCCGGATTCCACTCCGTATCGTTGTGCACAGGCCAGACCTGTACGCCCTTGTAGACATCGTGGTTCTGCAGCGCCTGGCGCAGTGCCGAGATCTGGAACACCCCGAGGCGCAGCTTCTTCAGCCGCGGGTCGTTCAGGCTCTTGATGTCAAGGTGCTCGGCGGTACGTGAGACCAGCACGTAAGTGGTGCGGTAGATCGGCATGGTCGCCAGGATCCCCGATGCGTGCACCGGCATGTCCATCAGCACGTCGCATTCGTTGCTCGTGCCGAACGCCTGACCGACGATGTCCACGGTATAGGCGCGCCAATAATACTGCAGCCGCGCGCCCATCGCCTTGGCCAGCACGGCGAGGATCTTGTTCTCGTAGCCCTGCTTCTTGCGATCGGACAGCGGCATGTTGCCCGGGTCGGCGCACACACGCAGGACCCTGAAGTGGGCGCTGAGCGCGGCTTGCTTGGCCGCGTCCTTTTCCGCCCGATCGAGTTGGTTGAAATCTTTACCGGCCCAGGGGCCGGAGCGATACGCCGAAGTGGCGGTGTTACTGTCAGCAAATGCGGGTGAGAGGAGAAAGGCACTCAGCACTAGAGCGGCCACCGTCATCGCCCGGCGGCCCAATCGCGGCATTTCTGACATCGCGTTACCTATCGAAGACGATCCGTCCGCTCTCACCCCCGCGTCGCGCCCTGAGGTCGCTTGGGGGCGGAGACACAGCACCCCGCGGCAGCGGCTGCTGCCGCGGGGTGCCTCAGGTTTCAGACTATCACATTCCCGAATCGAACCGCTTCGGCAGGCGGAACGTGTACAGCGTTCCACCCTGCGGGATCATATTCAGGTGCGTTGCCTTGGCCATCGCCGTTGCGCCAATGGCTCCGTACTTGTCGTTCAGATCCAGACCCGCGGTAACGGGCAATCCGATCCAGCCACCGATACCGGCGAACACCGACACGTACTGGCGCCCATCGACCGCCCAGGTGATCGGGTTGCCGATGATGCCCGAGCCGAGCTTGCGCTCCCAGAGGATCTTGCCCGTCTTGGCATCGACGGCACGGAAGTATCCGCCGAGATCGCCGTAGAACACCACACCACCGTTGGTGTTGAGCGTGCCGCTCCAGTTCGGGTACTTGTCCGGGATGTTCCACAGCGTCTTGCCGGTGACCACATTGAAGGCTTTCAGCCGGCCTGCGACGCCCGGCTTGTGCTCATACATGTAGACGTTGGCGAAGACGTAGACCAAGCCCTGCTGAATGTCGGTACGCGGCTGCGGCGTATCCTGCATGCACCAGTTGTTGGTCGGAACGAAGAACACCTGCGGATCGGCCGGATTGACCGAGGCGGGCTGCTGGTCCTTGCCACCCATCGCCGAGGGGCAGGCCTGGGCCATCTTGTTGACCCACAGCGGCGAGTGCGCATAGACCTTGACCGGACGGCCGGTGTGCAGATTGACTTTCTCCGCCCAGTTCACGTACACGAACTTGTGCGCCGCGAGCAGCGTGCCGGTCCGGCGATTCCAGACGTAGGCGAAGCCGTTGCGGTCGAACTGGACCAGCGTGCGCTGCATCCTGCCGTCGATCTTCATGTTGACCAGGATCGGCTCGTTGACGCCGTCATAGTCCCACTGGTCGAACGGGGTCATCTGCATGGCCCACACGACCTTGCCGGTCACGATGCTGCGGGCAAACATGGTCATCGACCACTTGTTGTCCCACTTGCCGTCGTTGCAGGACTCTTGGGTGATCTTGGCCGCACCGCAACGATACGAAGGGCTCCACAGACCCGGGTTGCCCGAGCCGTAATAGAACAGCTTCAGCTGCGGGTCGTAGCTGTACCACGCCCACGCGGCGCCGCCGCCACGCTTCCACTCGTCGCCCGGATAGGTCAAGCCGAGGTTATGGCCATAGGTGCCATACTGCGGATTCCACTTGTTGGTCTGGGGCGTGAAGCCGACCTGCTGGTCGGTACCGTTGTCCCAGTACTCCCAGAGCATCTTGCCGGTCTGCAGATCGTAGGCCTTGATCGCACCGCGGGCCCCGAACTCATCACCACCGAAGCCGACGATCACTTTGCCGTCGGCAATCAGCGGTGCGTTGGTCACGGTCTGGCCCTTGTCCGGCCAGGCGTGCTTGACTTCCCAGTCCACCTTGCCGGTGCGGGCATCGAGCGCGATCAGGTAGCCATCCAGAGTGTTGAAGAGAACTTTGCCATCGGCATAGTTCAGACCGCGATTGACGGTGTCGCAGCAGGCGCGCGGCACGGCCGACAGATCGCGGCCGGTCTTCTTCACGTAGTTCCATACTTCGACGGGATGATCCGGATGCGACAGATCCAGCGCCTGTACGATGTTCGGCCAGCCGCTGACGAAGTACATCATCGGCTTGCCGCCGACATTGACGACGATCGGTTGTCCTTCCTGGCCGCGCAGGGTACCCATCGACTGGGCCCACGCCATCTCCAGGTGCTGGGCGTTGCTGGTGTTGATCTGCGACAGATTGCTGTGCCGGTCGAGCGCAAAATTCTGGCCCATTGCCGGCCAGAGGTTGGGGTTTGCGCTCATGCTCTCAATTTGGGCATCGGATCCGGCTCGCGCAACTTGAACCGCTCCGCAGGCCATGCCCGCCGCGACGAGAATCACTGCCGGCGCCAGTAGCCAGCGCCTTTTCGCTAATTTCATATATCCCCCTTTACTAAGGACTTCGAGATCGCCGCCGCCCCGGCGAGCTCGGTCGCCTTGACGGTTAAGGATTGGAACTGATCGCTCATACTCCCCTCCAAATTCTTGGTCTTTCGGAAATACGGCCGATTCCCCGCGCTCCGCCCCTCCCATCCAGGGCGCACATGGTTTGAGGCGCATGTCTCGCCCGGTTGCATTGTCGGGCGCTATGAATACACCCGCCGACACCGCCCTGCAACGCAAACTCAGCTGAATCCCTGCGCTTTGTGCCCCGGCGCCTCCGAAGCGCCGAGAGTGTGTCAACAATGGAACGTCGTGTCTCCCCTGCGGGACCTGAAGCTAGACGCTGAGTGCAACGTGCGACACTCGCCAGGCTGGACCCAGTCCAACATCGGGTCCCGACGCAGACCCTGAGCCGCAGCGGCTCTTCCGGAAGGAATTCAATAAAATGAATGTGTTGCACAGCGGAGCCGAGGATTCGCTCCGCTGGCGAACCGGCCGCGTGCGCGACCGCGACGGTCAAGGCCGAGCTCCACGGCGACCGGGCGCTAGTCGGGGAACGATGCGCGGGTGGGTGAGCGCTCTGCCGCGGCCTCAGCACAGGCGTGAGCGGCAAGAGCAACATCGGCTAGAGGCGGGGAGAGGACGCCGGCCGTACCCCTAAGGGTACGGCCGGCGTCACAATGAGTCGGGACTGACACGCAGGCTCGGTCATTCGCAGCACGGAGCCGCCGAATGCACCGCAGTTCACTGCCTCGCCCCGAACACTCAGGACGCGAGCGTTCCTTTCTGCTTGGCCGTGTGGGTGGCGATGGCATCCATCAGCGCCGGCGACAGACAGTCATACGGCTCGAGTTTCAGCTCCTTCAGACGCGAACGCACCTCGCCCATGCGCGCCGGCGGGAAGCCGGACTCGATGATCGAGGAGACGAACGCAGCGAATTCCGGTGCCGCCCAGCCCTGCTCCTGCAGCAGCTCCGGGTGCACGAAATCGAACCCGTAGAACGCGTGATCCTTGTTCTCGATCCGGCCGTACAGGTGCACGCCGCATCCGCTGCAAGCGTGCCGCTGGATCACGGCGCTCGCATCGACCACCTTCAGCTTGTGCCCGTTGGCAACCACGCTGAGCTTCTCGCGCGCCACTACCGCCACCAGGGAGAACAGCGCGCCCTTGGGCTTCCAGCACTTGGTGCAGCCGCAGACGTGATCGAACGCCACGTTCGCCCCGATGTGCACCTTGACCGGATCGGATGAGCAGCGGCACACCAGCGTGCCGCCGGCAAAGTCCGCTTTGCCCGGCTTGACGCCCTGATCAACCGCAGGATGAATCGCAATAGCCATGTTGTGTTTCCTCTCGATTTAGTTTCAGTACAGGCTTTCGTTCAGAATGTGACCACCGAGCGGATGGACTCGCCGCGGTGCATCAGGTCAAACGCCTCATTGATGCGCTCGACCGGCATGACGTGCGTGATCAGCTCGTCGATGCGAATCTTCTTGTCCATATACCAATC
>JAKBCE010000159.1 GCA_021808195.1 Pseudomonadota bacterium | reverse complement strand
CTGCATTCGGCCGGGAGCGTCTGTGGTAAGAACGGCACAGTGCCGATCGATAGGGTTGCCTCGTTGTGTCAGGCGCGGGCAACGAATTCACCCGAGCCAGCATGGCGATAAAGCTACAGCCGACGACTGGCTCCCGAAAGCGCCAGAGACGCGGGATTTTTTGGTGCCAGACCGAACGAGAGGGATGGGGTGGGTATCAGACGGACGTTCGAGGTACGCGGTGGCAGAGTTGCCGCAGTGACGTTCCGTTCAGTGCACGAGTGCCTGAAAGACCAGGGTCTGAAATGTTCCGGTGAATCTTCCAGACCCTGGCAGTCGTTGTGCAAATATCATGGCAATCAGCTTCTTGTGCGGGTCGACGAGGAAATTCGTCGTCGCGTAGCCGCTCCAACCGTAATCGCCTCGGTAGCCGAGAGTTCCGTTGAGCGTCGGGTCCTCGAGAACAGAGACCCCCAAGCCATAGCCTATGCCGGGGGCAAAGCTAGGCGTGCCGCGCGGTATTGCGTTCGACGTCATGAGGGCAACTGTCGCAGGCGCGAGGATCCGCACACCTTGAAGCTCGCCGCCATTGAGGAGCATTTGAGCGAACCGAAGATAATCGCGTGGAGTAGAGGACAGACTGACGCCGCCAAATGCATGCTGGGTCATCTGCGGGTAGAAGTTGTCACTTGCGGGCAGCCTGACGAGATGGTGCGCGGGGTTCATGGTATAGAGAACGGGAAAGCGAGCGGCCAAACGTGGCGGCTGTCCGAAGACGGTGTGTCGCATCCCGAGCGGCTTGAAAATCACCTGGCGGCAATAGTTGGCAAATGACATACCAGAGAGCCGCTCGACGAGGTCTGCGATCACGTCGTAGGAGAAACTGTAGACCCAACGGCGGCCAGGCTGATACAGCAACGGCTCGCGAGCTAGGTCGGCGGTGAGCTGCCGGACGGATTTGACTTTGCCATATTCAATGCCCGCAGCCCGGTACGCCTTGTCGACGGGGGTGTTTCCGAAGATAGCGTAGGTAAACCCTGCGGTATGGCGCAACAGATCCTCAATAGTGATCGGTCGCTTGGGTTTGACACGAATGATTCGTCCATGTGCCGTCAATCCCGCAAATACTTTGACGTGCGAGAATTCGGGAAGATAGCGGGACAGCGGGTCGGTAAGCTGGAATTTGCCGCGCTCGTAGAGGGTCAGCAACGCCACTGCCGTGACTGGTTTCGTCATCGAATACAGTCGGAACAGGTCGTTCACTTTCATCGGGGCGCGGGTCGCCAGATTCGCCCAGCCGAAGCTCCTGAGTTCCACAATTTTTCCATTGCGCGCGATCAGCACCACTGCGCCCGCCTCACGTTTCGCCGCGATCTGCCCTTCGACCCAGCGATTGATCCGCGCGAGACGGGTAGGCGAAAAGCCCGCGGCTTCGGGGGATACCTGGGGTATCGGTGCAGACGCGACTCGGAGGTCGGCCGTCCAACTCTTGGATGACAGAGATAGAAGCACAATGGTCGCAGTGATCACCACCCGGAAGCGGCTGAACCGTTTCCTAGACCCCAGATTGGACGGCGGCGCGGGCATCATGTGCGTTCCGGATTTCACTGCGACGTGAGCACTATAGCGCCATGTCCGTGTGTCGTTCGAACCCAATTCACACGGCGCACGTGGTTGGACTGAACACCGAGCATGTCCAGACGGGCCTGCGCTCATCATCCGGGCCGAATGCCGATTCGCATGCACAGAGCGACGTACGGCAGCGACAGGTCTCGTCGACCTCTCTGATCGCTTCGTGTAAGCCGCATCAGGTGCGGGGACTGAACTCGTCGTGCCGTTCGGGACTCGAAACTCTCCGAAGGACCGTGATGGCAGGGTTGAACGTACTCGCTCGTGACGGATGCGGGGGCCTGCGAAGCCTGCGAACTCGCTTTGCCACGGCCGAGCGCAGGTCGGGCGCACCCGCCAGATGAAGCGCTGAATTACTAGGTCGATGCTGGTCCAGAGGTATTTCATGGTAGCGTACGATCGCGTTGTGGCACCAGAAAGTGCCAGATCCTTTGGGATGAATGGGTCCAGAATGCTGTTTGCAAAATTCCCACTCGACGGTCGTGGCGCGCTATACGAACAATTGGCCCGAGTGCTGAAGCGCGCGATTCTGGAAGGGCATTTTCGTCCCGGTGAGCGGCTTCCGGCGACACGGGCACTGGCGCAGACCCTCGGGTTGTCTCGCAATACCGTGGTGACCGCATACGAGATTTTGCGCGCGGAACAGCTGATGAGTTCAAGCGAACGTTTCGGCGCGCGGGTAGCTCAAATGACGTTGCCCGCCACTTTGAAAGCGGCGCCACAGACGGTCACGCCTGCGCAGTCTCGGTACGCCGCTCGATTGCGAGAACTGGCGCCTCAGGGCCTCGGGCAGTTGCGTGAGGACCTGCGTTACGACTTACACGCTGCGCCGCCATTCGGCCCGGACGTGTTGCGGTCCTGGAACCGAAGGCTTCTTTCGGCCGCACGGGTTGCCGGCGCGCGATACCCGCATTCACAGGGCATTTTGCCGCTGCGCAAGGCGATCGCCGAGTATCTGGCGCGCCGCCGCGGTGTGCTATGTACGGAAGAGGACATCCTCATCGTCAACGGCACACAGCAAGCCATCGCGGTCGCAGCCAGAGCCGTGCTCGATGAAGGCGACACCGTTGCCATCGAAGACCCCCATTACCTCTACATGATGCAGGCGCTCACGGCGCACGGGGCGCGTATCGTCAGCGTGCGAACCGATCAGAGTGGCATGGTCACCGGAGAGCTGGCTCGCCACCGGCCTCGCCTGATCTGCGTGTCGCCTTCGGACCAGTTTCCCTCCGGAGTCGTGATGAACTTGGAGCGCCGGTTGGAATTGCTCGATTTCGCGGCGCGCCAAGGCAGCTGGATTCTGGAGGACGACTATAACTGCGAATTTCAATACCGCGACCGCCCGCTCGCGGCATTGCGCTCCTTGGACTTCTCAGGTCGCGTCATCTACGTCGGGACTTTCTCCAAGACGTTGTTTCCCTCCCTGCGACTCGGCTTCATCGTGTGTCCGCCCGGCATCCGAGAGGATCTGTGTGGTGTGAAGCGATTCGCTGACCTGGGCAATTCATCGCTGGAACAGGCGGCCCTCGCCACGTTCATTCTCAGTCGGCAATTCGATCAGCATTTGCGGCGCACCGTCGTCGAGCTCGAACTCCGCCGCTCGGCATTCCTGAGTGCATTGCGGCGGTATGCTGGAGAGCGCATCGTGGTGCAGCAGCCCCATGCGGGCACGCACGTCGTCGGCTGGCTGCCGGACGTGACGTACGCTCAGCTGCCCAGACTGATCGAACTCGGGCTTGCGCGCAGCCTGGGGCTTTATCCCATTCATCCTTATTACCGTAACACGCCGCCGCACCCCGGATTGATCATCGGTTATGCAGGATTGTCGACGGAAGCTTTGAAACGGGCAGCCCAGCTGCTCGGTGCCTGTCTAGACGCACTCGGCGGAGCACTCCGACCGAACGGCTAAGCCCTGCCGGGGATCGAAGGCAACCCCAGGGTTCGCCCGGTATGCATTCCCGCTTCGTGGGGCAGTGCGAGAGCGACACGGTATTCGTCAGGAGCCCGATCTTCGATCTGCCCTGAATACCTTGGAAGCGCGTGCTTCCGTACGGTGATCGGCAGCCTGTTTCGCCCTTCCCCGGGGAGCAGTGACCACAGGACCTAGCCATGATCCTCTGGATCCGTGAAATTGGCTTCTGCTGGCACTTTTTCGGTGCCGATAGGCGGCGCTATCCTCGTGTTGGCGAGAAACGCTTGCTCTGACCCATGCCGTAGCTGATGACGGAGCGTTCATATGATCTGCGGATTCGGAGATTTCGACTTTCTGATCGGTCAATGGAAAGTCCATCACCGTCAGCTCAGAGGAGGCGCTGCGCGCAGCCGCGGATGGCAGGAGTTCGCGGGTCGCGCCGAAGTACACAAGATTCTCGGCGGATTCGGTGTGTTCGACGAGAACATCCTCTTCGAACCGCACGGGACATACCGATCCGTATCTCTCCGCACATTCGACACCGAGGCGAATTCCTGGTCAATCTGGTGGTACGACTCCCGAGTTCCCGCACATCAGTGGGCCCCAGCGACCGGCAAATTTGAGGGTGGCATCGGAACCTTCACAGGCGAGCGCGTGATCGAGGGCGCGGCAAGTCTCCTGCGCTATGTGTGGACTCGCACTGAAGACACGCCACGCTGTGAGCAGTCCGTCTCAGCGGATCACGGCATAACTTGGGAGACCAACTGGATCATGGAGTTTCGTCGCGCTTCGTAGCGCATTTCCACATCACCGGCCGGATTTCGGATCTCGGCTGACGACGAACGGTTGTTGCTCCGTCAGAAAGCGTATCACAGCGACAATGAAGCTGAGTAGCACCGGGCCGAGGATCAACCCTAGAATCCCGAACGCGGTGACACCGCCGACGGCACCGACGAACACCGCCAGGGTCGACACTTTTGCACGATGCGCGGTGAGCAACGGGCGCACGATATTCTCGACCAAACCGAGGCCGGCGCTCCACAGCGCAAGGAACAAAGCGGCGCCCCAGTGTGCCTGCAGGGCGAGATACAAGACGGCAGGTATGAGCACGACCGTTGCGCCGGCTGGAAGCAAGGCTGTGATCATAGCGACGACGCCGAACACCATCGGCGAGGGGAGGCCGGCAATAGCAAAGCCGCCGGCGACGAACAGTCCTTGGACGATCGCGGTCACTGTCGAGCCGTACACGACGGCCCGCGTCACGTCGCCCAGATATTTCAGTAGCGTTCCGCGCCGTTCGGCCGGCAGGGGCACGAGAGCCACGCTCTGGCGGAGATACGATTCTCCGTCGCGAAGCAGGAAGAACAGAAGGAACAGCATCATGAAGAAGCTGATCACGGTTCCGAACAGGACAAAGGCAACGTTACCGCTTGCTGCGGCGGCGGAATGCAGGATCCCGGCAGTGGCAGTGGAGATCCACTCGTGCACATTCAGCGTCCCGGCGGGTAAATACCGGTCAATCCAGTGAATCGAAGCGCCAAACCAGGGATGCTGTTCGAGCCGCGCAATCAGGGCAGGGAAGCCAATAAAGGGGTGCGCCCGCAGATAGCGGAGCAGGCCCATGGCTTGCTCGAAGAAGACGACGGACAGCACTGATACCGGTGCGAGCACGATGAACGGCGTCGCCACCGTCAAAATCCCCGCCGAGAGTGCAGGCCGTCCCTTGAAGACGCCGGTCAGCCGCTTATGTAGCGGGTGAAGCAAGAACGCTAGTACAGTGCCCCAGCCAAGCGCATCCTTCAGCGGGGCTAGGATCTCGAGCAGCAGATACCCGAAGACAGCGGCTGCGGCGACTGCGAAGAGTCGCCGGTAGAACGCGGAATCGGCTACGGCAGAGGAGTCCATCATCGTACCCCGGGGCTGATGCAGTGTGGGCGGCGGCAGGCGGCATCCGCGTCGCAATGTCCGAGCGGCGCCATTGTGCGCCAACGACCGTCCTGTCGCCTGTAATCAGTTGCGGCGTCCATGCTCCTGGGGCTCGGGGCGCGCCAACGCCAGGCGTCGCCGTCTGAACCCGATCCGGACCGCGACACTGATTAGGCGTGATAGCGTCTGCTGAGGCGCTCTCGAATGGCCCCGACGAACACCGCGACGACGAGCAATGCACATAGGCCGACAACGACGAAGCTCACTGCCGCGTCCACCATCGTCGCCACCGAGGACGGCAGTCCCAGCCAGACGAATATCAGAATGCCGAGGAAGCCGAGAGCCAGCAGGACATAGTCAAACGTCGCTCGGAGCCACCCAAGCAGCAGCGAG
>JAKBCE010000158.1 GCA_021808195.1 Pseudomonadota bacterium | reverse complement strand
CGGGCAACAGGCGCAGCGCGCGGTGCTAGCCTCGACACTGCTGCCGGAGGCGCTCACGGAACAGTACACGCGCCTCAGCGATCAGCTGCTTCAGCGCATCGAGCGGGTGTACGAGGAGGTCGCCCCGGTGCACACGATCCGGGTGCACGGGGACTGCCATCTGGGCAATCTGCTCTGGGCCGAACAGGGGCCGCGCTTCGTGGATCTCGATGACTGCGCCATGGCGCCGCGCATCCAGGACCTGTGGATGCTGCTCTCGGGCGAACCGGCCGAACAGCAGGCGCAGTGGGCCCAGCTGATGGAGGGGTACGAGCAGTTCGCGTCTCTGGATTATCACGAACTGCGCCTGATCGAGCCGCTGCGGGCGCTGCGGATGCTGCACCATGCCGCCTGGGTGTGCGAGCGCTGGACGGATCCTGCGTTCCCGCGCGCGTTCCCCTGGTTCGGCGAGCCGCGCCACTGGGAAGGGTACCTGCGGGACTTGGCCGAGCAGCTCTCGGCCATCGACGAGCCGCCGCTGCTCGCAAGGTAATCGCCTGATGAGTGGGCGGCTCGGGCGGGGAGCCTGAGGCAGCGCAGCCAGGACACCGGTTCGTATGGACGGCGAGGCTTCGCGTACGCGCAGGGAACAACGCGTCCCCGCGCTGTGCGGGTCGGCTCGATAAAGTAGGTTGCGCGTGATCGTTACGCTGCGCTCTAATCGAACCCGGATTCGAGTTATTTGTCAGCGAGACCTGCATCGCAAAGCGCGAGTCATTGATGACAGACCAGACTTCCAGGAAGCGCGGGATTCCGCTTGGCGGGCCCGGCGCGGTACGCTCCAAGAAGAGGGTTCCGGCGTTCAAGGCCGAGGCCGAGGAGCGGGCGTTCTGGGAAACACACGAATCCACCGCGTACGTGGACTGGAGCCGCGCTCAACCGGTGCGATTGCCGAATCTGAAGCCGTAGAGTCCATCGATTCCGTTGAGAGGGCCAGGCGGGCGGCTGGGGTGCATGAACAGGGAGGGGCCGCTTCCCTCGCAGCTCACGGTCTGGCGTTCTGATCAGCGGCGCCGGCCCTGACGTGCAGCATCCGAGACCATCGGCCTCTGGCGAGGGGGGGCGCGGCGCGATCGATCCGCAGACTTCAGGCGGCCGAGGCCCGCATTACGGGCAGATGCGCGCCTGCGGCGCCCCGGATTTCAGAGAAACGCGCCGAATTTCACGGTTTTACACCCTGCGGGATGCGCGCTTCGGGCCGGACGCGCTACTGTCGGCGGCATAAGAAGCCCTAGGGTGGGCCGGAACAAAGGCACTGAGCCATGCAGACTGGGAGAGATCGCTACCGGGCAGCCCCGCGGCGCCCGTGCCCCGCCGAACCGTGCGCCTCGCGGCGTCGGATCGAGTGCATCTGAGATCCGCGACTGACGCGCCCGAGTGCTCATGCCTGCTCCCGAACGACACGAGTCGCCGTCCGAGACTACTCAGGTGCTCTCCAGCGCATCGACTACCATCGTGCGCGCCGCCCTCGGCGTGGCGGCCGAGGGCGGTCTGCATCCGCATGTCCACTCCCTGATTCGCGAGGCTTCGCTGCGCAGCGGCGGGGAGTCACCGGATCTCGGCGTCGTTCTGAAGCTGGTCAGCCAGCAGTTCGAAGCCATGGATGCCGAACGGCGCGGCATCGTGCAGTCGATGCGCCTGATGGCCGATGAGGCGGCGGAACTGGCGTACCGCGCACACGAGTCGGAACTCACCGAGCGCGTCGCGCGTGCCGAGCGCGAGGTCTTCGAGCAGCTGACCGCGAACGTGCCGCTCGCGCAGGCGCTCTCATCCGTCACCCATTTTGTGGAATCCGTCGGCGTCGGCACTCTGGGGGCCATCTCGGTGCTCGCCGAGGACGGGCATTCATTCGCGTACCTCGTTGCGCCGAAGATGAGCGCGGCGCTGCGCACCGAACTCGAGCACAGCGCCATCGACATCCGCAACGGCTCGTGCGCCGCGGCGGTGTGTCTGGGCCGCCAGGTGCTGGTGGCGGATGTCACCAAGGATCCCTTCTGGGAGCGGCATCGAGATCAGGTTCGTGCCGCGGGCCTCAACGCCTCCTGGTCAACGCCCATCAAGGACGCCGACGGGCGGATGCTGGGGTGCCTGGGGGTTTATCACTCGACGGCGGGGCTGCCGGGACAACGCGAGCTGCGCATCCTCGCCCACGCGGCGCAGATCGCCGGTATCGCCATCGCGCGCCGCTTCGCGGAAGAGGCGCTGCGCACCAGCGAAGCGAAGTATCGCGGCCTCTTCGAGAGCATCGTCGAGGGCGTGTACCAGAGCGGGCGCGACGGCCGGCTGAAGTCCGTC
Organism: Pseudomonadota bacterium; assembly: GCA_021808195.1. Next base: position 3,510 of record JAKBCE010000158.1, on the reverse strand, counting down.
AATCCCGCGTTCGTCGCCATTCTCGGCTACGAGAGCGCTGAGCAGCTCTACGCCATGCGGGACGTCTCGACGCTCTACTGGAATCCCGAGGACCGCGCCCAGTTCATCCGTCAGGTCGAAACGCAGGGCGAGATCCGTAACGCCGAGTTCGTCCTGCGCCGGCGCGATGGACAGCCGGTGGTGGTGTTCGAGAACGCTCGCGCGGTGCGCGACACCTCGGGCCGCATCGTCAGCTACGAGGGCGCGATCACCGATATCACCGAGCGCAAGCGCGCCGAGCAGCAGATCTTCGCCGAGAAGGAGCGCGCCCAGGTCACGCTGCAGTCGATCGGGGATGCCGTGATCAGTACGGACGCCGAAGGACGCATCGATTACATCAACCCGGTCGCCGAGAACCTCACCGCCTGGCGGCTCGATGAGGCGCGCGGCCGGCCGATCGGCGAGGTGCTCTCGCTCATCGACGAGGTCAGCCGCGATCCGATCGACAACCCGCTGCTGTGCGTGCTCGGCAAGGCGCGCCGCAATGCCGCCACCGAACAGGCCGTGCTGGTGACGCGCGCCGGACACGAAGTGGCCATCCAGGAGAGCGCCGCGCCGATCTGCGACCGCGGCGGTCGCGTGATCGGCGCGGTGATGGTGTTCCATGACGTGACCCGCGAGCGGCGGCTGAAGCGGGCGCTGTCGTACCAGGCGAGCCATGATGCGCTCACGGGCCTGATCAACCGCCGCGAGTTCGACAACCGCCTGCATGCAGCGGTGCTCACCGCGCAGCGCGGCGAGGGCGTGCATGCGCTGCTCTACGTCGATCTCGACCAGTTCAAGGTGGTCAACGATACCTGCGGTCACCAGGCCGGCGATCGTCTGCTGCGGGACGTCACCGGGCTGCTGCAGTCGCGCGTGCGGGCCGCAGACACCCTTGCTCGACTCGGTGGCGATGAGTTCGGGGTACTGCTCGAGAACTGCACGGTGGAGCAGTCCACACGCATCGCCGAGAGCGTCCGCCAGGCGATCCGCGATTACCGCTTCACCTGGGGCGCGACCACGCTCTCGGTGGGCGCGAGCGTCGGCATTGTGCAGATCAGTGCGGACACCGAGAGCGTCGCGAATCTGATGAGCGCGGCGGACATTGCCTGCTACGCCGCCAAGGACGAGGGCCGCAACCGGATCCATCTGTATGAGGCGGACGGTCTGAGTCATCCGCGTCACCGCGAGATGCACTGGGTGGCCCGCGTGACGCGCGCGGCGGAGGAGAACCGGCTCGAGCTGTACTACCAGCCCATCCGCCCGGTCACCGAGCGTCCCGGCCCCTCGTTCAACGAACTGCTGGTGCGCCTCCGGGACGATGATGGTCACCTCGTGCCTCCCGGAGAGTTCATCCCCGCCGCTGAGCGCTACAACGTGATGTCGGTGATCGACCGCTGGGTGGTGAGCCGCGCGACCGAATTTCTCACCGAGTGGCGCGCGCAGGGCAAGGCGCTGCCGCTGCTCGCGGTGAATCTCTCCGGGACCTCGCTGAACGATCAGTCGTTCATCGACTTCGTCATGCAGCACGTGGAGGACACCTCGCTCGCCGCCGCGCTGTGCTTCGAGATCACCGAGACCGCAGCGGTGACCAATCTCTCCAACGTCGCATTCGTGATGCGCGAGCTGAAGACCCGCGGTTGCAAGTTCTCACTCGATGACTTCGGGACGGGACTCTCCTCGTTCATGTACCTGAAGAGCCTGCCGGTGGATTTTCTGAAAATCGACGGCCAGTTCGTGCGACGGATCGCCGACGATCCAGTCGATCGCAGCATGGTCGAGGCGGTCTGCAAGGTTGGGCGTACGCTCGGCATCGAGACCGTCGCCGAGTGTGTGGAGGTGCAGTCGGTGCTCGATGAGCTCGGTCGCATCGGCGTCGATTACGCGCAGGGCTACTTCGTCGCCAATCCGCAACCCATTGCGCAGCTGCTACGCTGAACGTGCGGTGCAATCCACGTCGATCGAATTCGCCGCGCGGTCGCAGGGGTTCCGCCGAAGCAGTGTGCGCCGCGGTCTCGTTGCAGACACGTGACCTTGAACAGTAAGCGCCGCACCGGCTGCCCTGAATGATGAAGCGATCCGTCAACATCATCGGTTGGGACAACGGCGGCGGCTTGAGTCGCGATATCGCCCTGCTGCGAGAGGTGCTTGAGGCCGAGGGCTGTACCGTCTTTCTGAACCGCAATTATCACGGTGCACGGTCCATTTCTGCGGCGGCGCGTGGGTCGATGCGTCTGCGTGCGACCCGCTTCGGCAAGGCGGCAGTCGCCAGAGCAGGGTTTCGTCCGCCGTTTGAGTTGAACCTCCACCTGGAGGACGTTCAGCCCGGGTACTTCTGGCTCGCGGAGCGCAACGTCCTGATCCCGAACCAGGAGTGGTTCGGGCCGGCGTCGACGCCACATCTGGCGAGCGTCACCGAGGTGTGGGCGAAATCACGGCGTGCGCACCGCCTGTTCGCACAGATCGGGTGCACGGTGCGCATGCTCGGCTGGACGAGCGAGGATCGACGGGTGTCTGGGGCGACGGGCCCGAAAGAGTGTGTCGGTTTGCACGTGGCCGGATCCAGTACCGGAAAGGGCACCGACGCCGTGCTCGAGGTCTGGGCGCGCAATCCCGGGTGGCCGACACTGCGCGTGCTGAGGCGCCCGCACAATTACTTCGGGCGCACCTTGCCGTGGCGCCAGCGCGAATCTGTACCCAACATCGAAATGATCACCGACCGGATGGACGAGGGAACACTGCGACGCCTGCAAAACGACAGTGCGCTGTATCTGTGTCCCAGCGAGGCCGAGGGGTTCGGGCACATCATCCTCGAAGGCTTGAGTGTGGGCGGCGTCGTGATCACCACGGATGCCCCGCCCATGAATGAAATCGTGACCCCGGATGCGGGCCTGCTGGTGGCGGTGGAACGGTCCAAGCCGATGGGCATCGGGAAGCGCTACTTCGTAAATCTTGATGATCTGGAGCGCAAGATCCGTCGCGCGTTAGAGATGTCGCAGGCCGAGCGGGATGCGTTCGGACGTGCGGCGCGAGCGCGCTTCGAGGCGATTGATCAGGCGTTTCGCTCGCAAATTAAAGTGTACCTGAATGCCGTCCTGGAGACTCCGCCGCGCGAACCGACGGACATGACGATGGCGGTGAACGAAGAGTAGCCTGCTCTCGGGCGGACCGGCCCGCGAACTCGATTCGAACAGCGTCGCCGCTGAGGAGTGATCCACAACGGTGCCGTCGTTCGGAGAGGGCCGAAGTGGCGGCACATCGGCATCCCCTGAAACGAACACGGGTCGGCCGGCAATGCCGGCCGACCCGTGGCAGTTCGATCCGTCTGGATCGTTGCCGGATCGAGCAGATCAGCCGCGCTGGCGGCGGCGAGCCCCCAGGGCGAGGCCGACGGCGGCGAGGCCCGCGGCGAGCAGCGCCAGCGAACCCGGCTCCGGCGTCTGGGTCGCCGGCTGGGTGGCGCTGAGGTTGGTCAACAGAATGTTCCCG
>JAKBCE010000157.1 GCA_021808195.1 Pseudomonadota bacterium | reverse complement strand
GCCTGCGCGGCGGAGCGCACACGGCGGGTGACCGTCGAGTGCGCTCAGCGCCGCCCCACGCTGAACCGTGAACTCGCCGAACGGCCCGCAAGGGCCAAGAGCGCTCGAGGGCTGTCAGGAACAGCCCGATGAGCGCTCAGGGCGGGACTCTGATTATCGGCCAATTCTCGTCACCTATCGGTTCATGATGATGCGGCTCCCAAGCGGAAAGCCTCAGACGAGTCCGAGATCGCGGGCACGGGCGCCCGGGAACACCACGCCGACCTCGTGTGCTTTCAGACCCCACAGGCGTGCGAACACGCCGCCGAGCACGTCCCGGTAATCACTGAGCACGGGGTAGTCACGGTTCTGGTTGAGCGTTGTGGCCGAGAGTGCGATCTGCTCACCCGCGACCCGACCTCCGCGCACCGAGCCGCCGAGCACCCAGTAAACGGTGCCGTGACCGTGGTCGGTGCCGCGATTGCCGTTCTCGCGAAAGGTGCGACCGAATTCGCTGAGGACGACGACGGTCAGGTTGCGCCAGGCCGGGCCGGTGGCGCGAGCCAGCGCCGCCAGCCCGTCACCCAGTGCCGCGAGCTTCGTCGCGAGTTGACCCTGGGCGCCATTCGCCGTCGCCTCGTAGACATGGGTGTCCCAGCCGCCCACGTCGATGAATCCGATGTCGAAGCTGTCGCGCATGAGCGCGCCGACCCGGGCAGCAACGCTGACGAATCCTCCGGGGTTGATCGCGCCGCGACTCGCGGCGCGCATCTCGGCCGCCCAGCGGCCCATGCCCATGTCATGTCGTACTTCGCCCTGTACCGAGAAGCCTTCTGCAACCGCACCCGCCTGCGACGTGTCGCGCCACATCTGCTCGAGCTTTGCCTGCTGCCGCGGTGCAATCTGCGCACGCACAGGGTGGTTGAGCACGATATTGGGAATTCGCGCCGGACCCTGAAGCGACAATGGAACTTCGGCCGTAAACGTAATCGGTCTGGCGCGCCCGTGGAGTTGCTGTACGAGACGGTTGAGGAATCCGTCATTGAAATCGTGCGTTTGCGGACCCTGTCCGAGTTCAATGTGATCCTGGGTCTCGAAGTGGCTGCGCGTCATATCCCGGGTGCCCGCAAAGGGCACGAACGCCAACTGCTTGCCCTGCCACAGCGGGAGCATGCTTAAGCGCAGCGCGGGGTGCAGTGCCCAATCCGCATCCAGGGGCAATGCTCCGTCCGCACCGCTTTCCGGTCTCGGCACGGCGATATGGGGGCGCGCTTCGTAGTAGAAATCACTCTGATACGGCACCAGCACATTGGTCGCATCGTAGGCGCCGCGCAGGAATACCAAGACGAATTTGGGACCTGCCGTAGCACCGGCGGCCCAGACGCGCGCCCTCGGCAGCAGACACGTCGCGACCGCGGATTGCAGGAAATGCCGGCGATGCATGGCTAAACCCTCTCGGCTCGTGTCGGGGTGATTTTCACTCGGTCATGAATTCCGGCGAGGAGAGCCACAAGGCGTTCCAGCGCACGCGGCGACGGGTCTGCGCCAGGGCGGTTCGGGTGGCGCGACTCAGAGTCGGCTCGCTCGCGACGAATACGGCACTGTGCTCAAGATCAGGCGGCGATACACGCCGCCATCCGATGATCGTGGTGGGAGTTTCGAAGCGCGCTCGCGATCCTCGGCCACCTGACCTGAACAGAACCGGTGCGCCGGCCGCCAGCTGCTGCGCAAGGGCGAAGCGCACCGTGAGCTGTCCCGGGCTGCTCCAGGCGTCGGCGTCGAGCGGATAGCCGTCGGGGGTCTTCCGGCCATAGAGCGGCTCTCCCAGCCGGTAGAGCATGCCGATGAGCGGTTGCGGATGGGTGATGATCCGTCCCGCGTCGCTCGCGCGTACGGCGGAGATCAGATAGCGCATCGGGTCCTTGAATTGAGGATGCGCCAGGCTCGCGCTGAACTCACGACTCGTCAGCAGGGTGCGCATCACCGCGCGGATGTCCCCGTCAGTGCGTTGCCAGGTGTGCACCATGGCGGCAATCAGGGCCGGGGAGGGCTGATCGGCGACGAAATACTGCGCGAGCTCAACACTGATGTGACGGGCAGTGGCCGGATCGTCGGCGAGCAGGGTGATGACCTGCTGGATCTCTCCCACACCTTGCCCCGAGAACGTGTGGCCCATGACGCGCTCGGGCTGCGGATCGTGCCGGGCGGGATTGAAGACCACCAGGCCACGCTGCCAGAGCCAGCCGCGCAGCGCCGGTCGCACCCGGACGGGTCTGTCGATCAAGTCGACCCCGAGTCCGGTCAACACGTGCGCGAGGTCGGTCACGTCACGCTGCGTGTAATCGGCGCCGAGACCGACGGTATGAAGCTCCATGACCTCACGGGCGTAGTTCTCGTTGATGTGGCCGCGATGATTCTCGGCATTGTTCAGGTACAGCAGCATCTGCGGGGAGAACATCGTCGCCTGCAGGAGGCTGCGGAAATGGCCGAGGGCGTGCGGTGCGATGACCCTGCGTCCATAGTCATCCATCATCGGGCCGATGTTTCCGCCGCGGAACACATTGAAGTGATTCATCCAGAACCAGATGAGGCGCTGGCGCAGCTGGTCGTGCCCGTAGACGGCGCGCAGCAGCTCATCGTCCATGGCCTCTCGAGTCAGTGCGTTCATGCGCCGATGCAACGCCTTCAGCTCGCGCTGGAACGACTGCGCGTCAGCCTGGGTGCCTCGCGATCCGCGTCGGTTGCGCCGCAGCTGCCGCTCTGCGACTACGAGGCGAGGCATCCAGGTCTCGAGCGGTGCGGCGGCAGGCAGCCGGGAGAGTGCCTGGGCGACCGGCGCCGGCCATTCGCTCTGCGCCGGCGGGTTCAATTGACCCTCGAGGAATCGTGTGGCGCCGAGTCGCTGCAACTGACGCAGCTCAGCGGCGTCTGCGCCCCAACCGATGCGATCCAGGAATGCCGTCGGATGGGCGCGGGCGGCCGCGTCCAGGGTCTCGGCGCGGGGCACAGACGTGCGCTGGGTCGCTCGCACCGGTTGGACGGAAGCGGCCGCGACGCAGCCGCTCAGCAGCATGAGCGATGCGAGCGCACCTGCGTGAAGACTCCTGCCGCTTCGGCGAAGCGGGCGAGCGGCGTGCGGCGGTGCCTCAAAATCCCATCCAGACCGACCCCGGCATTCGCTCGCACGCCGGACCTGCCGGGTCTGCAAGCCGTCGACGTTCAGTCGCGCAGCACGCGTGGGGGGCGCCTGGGCGCTCTGCGCGGTATCCAGGCTGCCGGCCCGCGCCGTCCGTGCATCAATTGGGGTCATGCACCCCAAAGCGCGGCAGCGTGCGCTGGGTTGACCGGACTGCACTCCGACGCGTGAGTAGGGTGAGTCGCGAGGTGCGCCAAGCGTCTCGCCGGGGTACGCCAGGAATATCGCCGTGCGGTCAGGCGCACCGCGGTGTTCCGGGCGAGAGGGACTCCCCGGGGGTATGTCGCGGGCTCGGGTGTGCCGTCGGACTGCAGGATGCACCCGCAGATGATCCGGTGCGACCGGTCGTCAATCCGTGCAGGGCAGGCGAGCGCGTCGTCCGGGTGCCGCGCGCACTGCGCAGCTGCACGGGCGGATCGGACACCTCAGGCGCGAAGCGCTGCACCGGGTGAGTACGGCGCTGGTCGCCGAGACCGAGATCCTGGTGCTGGAAGATCTGAACGTGAAGAGTCTGGCACGGGGCGGACACCAGAGAGGCTTTCGCCGAGCGATGGGGGATGTGGCCCTCGGGGAGCTGCGCCGGCAGATCCGCTACAAGGCCGAGTGGGCCGGGCGGCAGGTGATCGAGATCGATCGCTATTATCCCAGCAGCAAACGCTGATTCGAGTGCGGAACGGTGAATGCCGCATTGGGCGGCGCGAAGCGCTGGGCGTGTCTCGCCTGCGGGGTCAGCCATGACCGCGATGAGAACGCGGCGAAGAACATCCGGGCTGAGGGGGTGCGGTAGCTCGCTGCGACCGGCTCGGTCCCTACCGGCAAGGGGCCGGGAAGTCACCGGGAGTGGCCTGCGCGGCGGAGCGTGCCCAGCGGGTCACCGCCGTGCGTGCTCAGCGCCGCCCCACGCTGAACCGCGAACCGGTCCAACGGCCTGTCAGAGCTCAGCCCCCTCAAGCGCTGTCAGGAACAGGACGACGAGGGCGCAGGGCAGGTCTCGAAACAGCGGGGAGGGCGGCGACCAATTGCGGGAATGCTGAAGCACAGTTGTCGCGCTGCGGACTGGGATCTGTCCAGGCCCCCAGACAAGCCGTGCGGGGCCGAAGGCGGCAAGGGTATGAAGCTCAACTTAAGCGCCCGCGACGCTCTTGAATTACTTGTAGCGCCTCCTGGAGCTTCGGTGCAGCCAGGTCGAGGAATGCGCGAAGCTTCTGGGGTTGCTGCTGGCGCTTGGCATGCGTGATCTGCACCGGGCACGCGGGCGGCGCCCACTTGGTCAAAATCGACACTAAAGTACCGTCACGCAGACCGCAGGCCGCTTGATAGGACCTGACGCGAGTGATTCCTACGCCCGCCACAGCTGCGGCGATTGCCGCGTCGGCCGTGTTGACCGAATAGCGCGGTTGAACGGTCTGTTGCTTTAGTCCATGGGGGGCCACGAAGGGCCAATCTCGATCCGGCTCCAAACCCTCGAATGCGATGCAGTCATGCTCCGCAAGCTCGGGAGGTGACGTAGGTGTCCCTCGCCTGCGCAAATAATCGGGGCTGGCGCAAACGACCCAACTGATTTCCCCGATACGCCGTGCGACCAGCGTGCTGTCTGGAAGGAAGCCAATTCGAACTGCGACGTCGATGTGCAGCTCGACCAGATCGATCACAGCGTCGGTCAGAATCAATCGCACATTGACTTCGGGATAGGCGGCGAGGAATTCGTGAATGATGGGCGCTACGTGCAGTTTGCCGAACATGATCGGCGCTGTTACCAGAAGTTCTCCACGCGGCGCGCGATACTCTCCTGACGCAGCTCGTTCGGCTTCGCTCAATTCTTCAAGGACACGCCGCGCCGAGGCGACAAAGGCCGCGCCTGCTTCCGTTAACAACAGTTTGCGGCTGGTCCGGACGACTAATTGCGATCCGAGGTGTGCCTCCAGGTCCGACACGCGTCGGCTGACGGTGGGCAGTGGCACACCCAGTGCCCGCGAGGCGGCCGATAAGCTGCCGCCATCGGCCGCGGCGACCAGAGTACGCATGGCTTCGAAACGATCCATCAAGGCTTCCACATAACGGGAGCAAGCATTCCAATTTTACTATCTACTACCAATCTGCGGAAGGGTTTATATATCCATCCTCGTGTGACGACGGACGTCACACGAGGAAATGCTCTCATCATCGCCTGCTTCACTGGATCAGATCGAAGTCATGCAGGGCATGGTGCGTCTCCGCACGCCCGCAATTCCTATCTGATGATCTGAACTTTAAGGAGACTGACAATGCCCGTTCGATTCAAAACCATCGACGTCGATGGTCTCAAAGTCTTCTACCGTGAAGCCGGCGCTTCCACTCGTCCGACGGTACTGCTGCTACACGGTTTTCCCAGCGCGAGCCATATGTTCCGCGACCTGATCCCCGAGCTGGCCGATCACTATCACGTCGTAGCGCCAGATTTGCCGGGATTTGGCTTGACGGAGCAGCCACCGCGGGAAGAATTCGCGTACACGTTTGAGAACATCAGCAGTGTGATTGGTCGCTTCACCGAAGTGCTGGGATTGCAAAAGTTTGCCATTTACGTTTTCGATTACGGTGCGCCGGTGGGCTTCCGACTGGCGATTAAAAATCCAGAACGCATCACTGCAATCGTGACACAGAACGGCAACACCTATCTCGAGGGCGTATCAG
>JAKBCE010000156.1 GCA_021808195.1 Pseudomonadota bacterium | reverse complement strand
GCACGATGAATGCCATCGCCGAGGCGCTCGGCATGCAGCTGCCGGGCTCCGCGGCAATCCCCGCCCCGCATCGGGAGCGCGCGCAGATCGCCTACGAGACCGGCGAACGCATCGTGCAGATGGTGCATGAGGATCTCAGACCCTCGGCCCTCATGACGCGCGATGCGTTCCTCAATGCCATCGTGGTGAGCTCCGCCATTGGCGGCTCAACCAATGCGCCGATCCACCTCGCGGCGATCGCGAGGCATATGGGCGTCGAGCTCACCCTCGAGGACTGGCAGACCTACGGGTACGAAGTGCCGCTGCTGGTGAACCTGCAGCCGGCCGGGGAATATCTGGCCGAGGACTTCCACCGCGCCGGCGGCGTGCCCGCCGTGGTCAATCAGCTGATGCAGCGCGGGCTGATCCGTGAGCAGGCCCTGACCGCCAATGGCCGCACGCTCGGGGAGAACTGCCGCGGCCGCCCGATCACCGACCCCGAGGTCATCCGCACGATCGATCGGCCGCTGAAGGACAACGCCGGGTTCATCGTGATGCGCGGCAACCTGTTCGATTCAGCCATCATGAAGACGAGCGTGATCTCGGAGGACTTCCGGCAGCGTTACCTGAGCAATCCGAAGGATCCGGACGCATTCGAGGGGCCGGTGGTGGTGTTCGACGGTCCGGAGGACTACCACCAGCGCATCGACGACCCGGCGCTCGGCATCGATGCGAACACTGTGCTGGTGATGCGCGGCACCGGGCCGATCGGCTACCCGGGCTCCGCGGAAGTGGTCAACATGCGCCCGCCGAGCTACCTGATCAAACAGGGCATCAGCGCCCTGCCGTGCATCGGCGATGGTCGCCAGTCCGGCACTTCCGGCTCACCGTCCATTCTCAATGCCTCCCCGGAAGCAGCTGCCGGCGGTACGCTGGCGCTGCTGAACAGCGGCGATCGGGTCCGGATCGATTTGCGCAAACGCGAAGTCACCGTGCTGATCGCCGCGCAGGAGCTCACCGCGCGGCGCGCGGCGCTCGATGCAGCCGGCGGCTACCGCTTTCCGGCCTCCCAGACGCCGTGGCAGCAGATCCAGCGGGCCATGGTCGGCCAGCTCGGCGAGGGCATGATTCTCAACGGCGCGGAGCAGTTCCAACGCGTCGAGGCCCGCTTCGGCGTACCGCGCGACAATCATTGAACGTTTCGCGGCTTGACGATCCCGCCGCACGCTCCTACCGTCCGGCACGAAGCCTAAACGGGCTCGTGCCGGGAGACTCCCATGACCGCCAGCCGTCCACCCCTGCCTCCGTTCACCAGCGAGAGCGCCGCCGTCAAAGTGCGCGCGGCCGAAGACGCCTGGAACAGCCGCGATCCGCAGCGCGTATCACTCGCCTATACCGAAGACAGCCGCTGGCGCAACCGCTCGGAATTTCTCACCGGGCGGGCCGCCATCGTCGAATTCCTCACCCGCAAATGGGCCAAGGAACTCGATTACCGCCTGATCAAGGAAGTGTGGGCCTTCACCGGCAATCGGATTGCCGTGCGCTTCGCCTACGAATGGCATGACGCGCACGGTGCCTGGTTTCGCGCCTACGGTAACGAGAACTGGGAGTTCGATGAGCACGGCCTGATGCGCCGGCGCATCGCCAGCATCAACGACCTGCCGATTGACGACTCGGCGCGCAAATTTCACTGGCCGCTCGGTGCACGCCCGGCCGAACATCCGGGGCTCAGCGACCTGGGGCTCTGAGCAGACCCGACGTCGCCCGCACTCGGCCCGTCACTGACTGCAACCACGCCAGGGCATCGCCCAGCGCCGCTCCCGGTGGTGCATCGCCGCGCAAACGGACGCCGCCCTGCCAAGGGGCGACGAACTGCGGGGCGATTGACCCCCCCTCGAGAGTGCACCTGAAGGAGCGCCCGGTGCTGCAACCGCCTCAATGACGAGGCGCCGGGCGGTCACTGAATCATGATGCTCGAGGGACTCACGCGACTCGCCCGCCACACCGGCAGTGCCGCGGCCAGCAGCACGGACATACCGATCAGCGCCAAGGCGAGAAGAAGCGCCCACGGCACGAGTCCCGATACGCCATACAGCATAGAGCGCAGCCCCCCCACGACCACATAGGTCACCGCGACGCCGACCGCGCCCCCGATCAGCAGCAACGCTGCCGTTTCTCTCAGCGCCAGCGCGAGAATCTTCCCGCGGGTTGCACCCAGCACTTGCCGCAGCGCAAACTCGAACAGGCGCAAGCGGGTTCCGTACGCCACGATGGCGTAAGTCCCTGACACCGCCATGAGAAATGCCAGCACCCCGAACCCGGCCACCAGCCAGGCAAACGCCTCGCGATTGAGCGACGCTCCATTCATCATCTGCCGCAGGGTGCGCATCCGGTAGATCGCAGCCGCGGGCGCCACCGTCCGGAATACTCGACGTACGGCGGACATCACGATGCCGGGCGATGCATCAGATCTGATCAGAACATGAACATAATGATTGCGCCGAGCGCCGACGGGAACGTACACGGCATACCCTTCGTGATCGGACGCGGGGTCCAGTTTCCACGGCAATGTCGGCGCCACACCCACGATACGCATCCCCTGATCCAACTCCTCGCCCACCACGTCACTGTGCCCGAAGAGCGCGCGTGCCAACGCCACACTCACGATGACGCTGTGAGATTTCGGCTGTTCGTCCCGTGGTGCAAAGTCACGCCCCGCCAAAAGATGCGCACCCATTGCGTTGAAGAATCCCGGACTGACGATGGGCATCCAGGCCCAGGTGCGCTGCTCCGGGTGACCCTCCGGATAGAACGTTCCCCCTTCTGCGCTCTCGCCAAACGGCACCATGTGCCCCAGTGCAACGGTCTGCACGCCGGGAATTTCGCGCAGGGCAGTCCGTGCCTGCCGCCAGAACGTCGCGACGTGAATGGTGCGCGGCAGCATGACGGAGGCGACCGTGAGTCTGCGGACCTGGAAGTGTAGCGGCTGATTCAGCAGTCCAATGAGGCTGCGAGTCACGAGCGCGCCACATACGACCAGGACCAGGGCGATGCAGATTTGCGCTGATGCCATTGCGCGCTGTGCGTTCCTGAACGCCCGACCCGCCGATCCGCGCTGTGCAATCTCCTGCACCGCACTGGCAGAAGGTCGACTGAGCAGGCTTGCGCCGACCGAACTGCCGGCAATGCAGAGAAAAACCATGAGCGAGGCCACCCCGACGTAGACAGCCGCCACGGAGTCGAAGCGGATCTCGAACGGCATGTACGGCGAGGGCAACTGATGCGCGTGCAGTAAACGTATGCAATAAACCGCGACGGTCACCCCCGTCGCCACCATGATGATCCACTCAGGAAGGTGTTCCAGCACGATCAGGCGCGCAATAGAGGAATTTCCGGCTCCCAATACCTTGCGCAGACTCATCTCTCCCAATCGCCGACGCTGGCGGGCCAGCGCGAGACTCGTGCTGTTGACCACCGCCATGAGCAGCAACAGGAGCGTAAAGCCGAACAATCCCCAAAAAGGAGCGACTCCTCCGGCATAAGACAGGAGCATGCGGCGATAGGCGATCGCGTCGATCACGTACCCGTTTTTCATCGCCCGCGCCTGATCGGCCTGAGTTTCCCGGTGAAGCTCCGCGTTCCGCACGGTCTTCAGGACGGAATTGATTCCCGTCAGCGTCCAGCCGGGCGGCATCCGCATGAGCATCTCGTAATTGATGTTTCCGCTCGCGAGACGCCGAGGTGTGATCACGAAGGGCGCCCAGAACTCGGTGTGCGGAATCGGAAACACGAAATTCCGGGGCATGACCCCGACGATCCGCATCGGCGTGCCGCCCACAATCAGGCTTTGCCCCAACACCCGAGCGCTCGCTGCGAACGCTCTTTGCCACAATCCATAACTCAGTACGACTTCATGCGGCCCATCCGGCAATTCACTGGCCTCACTCAATGCGCGACCCATAAACGGCTTGACGTTCAATAGCGGGAATATCGACGGCGTGACCGCCGAGAAATGCGCGAACACGTTGCGGCCTCCGACCGTCACGGTTCCGTCATCGATCGTGAACAACCCGGAGTCATGAAACTCCGGCAATCGCTTCAGCCGGCGGTAGAAGCGCACGGATACCAGGGGACCTCGCATCCCGACATTCACAAGCCGCTGACGGACCACGTACAGACGAGTCGGGTTCGCATACGGCAGCGGCCTGAACAGATATCCATAGAGCACCGCAAAGGCGAGCGCGCTCGCGCCAAGCGCCAGACCCAGCGTGAGGCCACCGAATGCTGTTGCCACGGGCGTGTGCAGGGCGCGCCTGAGCGCGTGGGAATATCCTCTCGCAGCCCCAACTGCACTGATCCTCATGCACCACTCTCCTCGTGCGCTTGCGACGGTCCCCGAACGACTCGCCCTGGCAGCAGGACGGAAGCATACGGCGTGCCAATCGCGCACGCCCCGCCAGCTCCATGATTGCACTGGGCTTTTGCGCGACGGCACAGGAACGATGCGCAACGTCCGGTCCCGCCTCTGGGAGCACTGCGCCGCCCGCATCCCATAAATGGGACTCGCACCTTCGCGCAGGCACTATCGCCTCCGGCATGTCTCGCCGACTCGCCTCCCGTCCCGCTCAGAGCGCCGATCAAACGTTGTGGCCGCAACTCCGGGGGAGCCGAACCACCGCCATGGCTCCGCGCGTGCTCGGGCGATTCACGAGCCGCAAGCTGCCACCATGCGCTTCGATGATCTGGCGCGCCAGGAGCAAGCCGATTCCGCTGCCCCCGGGCTTGGTCGTGAAGAACGGTACGAACAGGTTTTCGGTGCTCGAAATGCCAGGGCCATCGTCCTCCACTTCGATGCTGACCATCGAGCCCTCGCCGTCCCAGCGGATGCGCACGCCGCCCCCGGTTTGCAACGCAGCCTCCGCCGCATTGCGGACCAGATTGATCAGTGCCTGCTCGATCTGGGCCCGGTCGAGGAACGCCTCCTGCGGTCCGTCGGAGAGCACGAGGACCGGCACACGCTCCTCGAGTGAGGCGACATGGCGAATCAGCTCCGCCAGATCAATCGGATCAGCGCTCGGCGGCGGCAGTTGTGCCAGCTCAGCATAACGACGGATGAAGCCACCGAGGGTGCGACTGCGCCGCTCGATCAGTTCGAGTCCCTCATCGAGCATCCGGTCACTGGAATGATCGCGCTCTCTCAACAGACTCGCGGTGGTCTGAATGGACCCGAGCGAATTATTGATCTCGTGCCCGAGCACCCGGATGAGCCGCCGCCACGCGTACCGCTCCTCCTCGCGCAACGCGCGACTCACGTCAGTCACGACCAATAACCGGTGAGGCCGACCCAGGCGGCGGAACACCACGCGCCGAACCTCCCAGGGACCAGCTCCAGCCGGAAAATCGCGCCGCTCGATGAACGGAACGGGTCCCTTCAGCCAATGCGAGAGGCCAAGCTGCGACGCGGAGCGACCGGCGAGTTCCGCGGCTGTCGCGCCGAGCAGCGCCTCGGCTGCGGGATTCAGCTCGACTAGCCGGTCCTGCTCATCGACGATCAGCACGCTCAGGTCCAAACTGGCCAGCAGCTGCGACAGCAACGCATCGGTTTCCCGACCATGGCGCTGCTCGCCGCCGAGGTGCACCGCAAGCGCGTTGAACTCCCGCGCGACGTCACCGGCGGGACCCGCGCCAGGACGCAGTCGCTGCCCATAATCCTCCGCACGCAGACCCTGCATAAGGCTCGCCAGCCGCTGCAGGAATCGCCGACGGCCTCGCGACGCGAGCAGCAGGCCCGCTGCGAGCCACAGGAGGGCCAACGCATACATCCACCCGAACATCGCCTGCGAAAGCCGAACGCGCGCTGCGGGCAGC
>JAKBCE010000155.1 GCA_021808195.1 Pseudomonadota bacterium | reverse complement strand
CGAGGATGACCTCTTCTTTCGCATCCGCTTCGATCACCTCGGCTTCACCATGAAGCGCCCGGTGCGCATGTACGCCCTGGAGCAGAACATTGCGCGCCGGATCCTGTTCGATCCGAACCTGTTCGACTACAGCCACTCGGGCCTGAAACCGAAGGAAATCCCGACCCATCTGGGATTCTCCGGATTCAACGTGCTGTTCCACACCGATTGGGCGGACGACCGGGCCGTGTTTCAGGGCGCCTCGTACTTCCGCGCCGTCGACGGCAGCGGCCAGTACGGCATGTCGCAGCGCGGGCTCGCGATCGACACCGGCATGCCTCAGCCGGAGGAATTCCCCGACTTCGTCGCCTTCTACCTCGAGAAGCCGGCACCGGAATCGACGCTGCTCACCGTGTACGCGCTGCTCGATTCCCCGAGCGTCGCCGGTGCCTATCGCTTCATCATCGACGTGGCGAGCACGTTGGTGATGGACGTGGACTTCACGCTCTACCCGCGCCGCCAGATCGAGCGGCTTGGCATTGCACCCGGGACCAGCATGTACCTGGTCGGTGAGAACGACCACCGGGTCGCCGACGACTGGCGTCCGCAGATCCACGACTCCGACGGCCTGCAGATGCACACCGGCGTCGGGGAGTGGATCTGGCGCCCGCTCACCAACCCGGCCGAACTGCGCGTCAACTCCTACCTGGATGACAATCCGCGCGGCTTCGGTCTGATGCAGCGCGACCACAACTTCGCCGACTACCAGGACGATGGGGTCTGGTACAACCGGCGGCCGAGTTGCTGGGTGGCCCCGAAGGGCGCCTGGGGCAAGGGCGCAGTCATGCTGGTGGAGATCCCGACCATCGATGAGACGATGGACAACATCGTGGCGTTCTGGAATCCCGCCGAGGAGATCGTTCCCGGCCGGGACTACACCTACGGTTACCGCCTGTACTGGTGTCGCGAAAATCCCTTCAAATCCCACCTCGGACACGTGCACGCGACGCGCGACGGCATCGGCGGCGTGGTCGGCCAGAAGCGCACCGAGTTCTCCTGGCGCTTCGTGGTGGATTTCGTCGGCGGCGATCTGCCGATGCTCGACCCCGGGGACAAGGTGCTGGCGGTGGTGAGCACCTCGCACGGCCACGTGCAACTCGTGTCGGCCCGCGCGTTGCTGCCGCTCAAGGGGGGGTGGCGCGCGATGTTCGACCTGGTACCCGATGAGGCCGGCGCGCCGATCGATCTCAGGCTGTTCCTGCAGCTGAACGGTCAGGCGCTCACCGAGACCTGGATGTACCAGTACACGCCGCCGCCGCTCGCCGTGCAGCGCAGCTACGTCCAGACCTGAACGGTGCGCCGCGCACGCGGCGCACCGCCGATACGGCCCCAGATGAGTGCAATGGACGAGAACACCCAGCCCGAGCGCGACGTGTGGTCCGACTGGCTGCGGCACGGCCGCGACGGCGGCGACCCGGACTATGCGCGAGCCATGCGTGCGCTGGTCGAGCGTTACGTCGAGCGGGTGCTCGAGGGCGCCGCGCTGCAGCCCGGCGAGACGTTTGCCGACATCGGCGCCGGCGAAGGGCTGCTCGCCCTGCATGCACTCGAGCGCACCGGCGGCGATCTTCACGTCTGGCTCACCGATGTCTCCGCACCGATGTTGCAACACGCGCGAGCGCTCGCCGAGGCACGAGGTGTCGCGCCGCGCTGCAGGTTCCTCTGCGCCCCGGCGGAGCGGCTCGAAGGCATCGCGGACGGCTCACTCGATGCGGTCACGACCCGCTCGGTGCTCGCCTACGTGCTCGACAAGACTGCGGCACTGCGCGATTTTCACCGCGTGCTGCGCCCGGGCGGGCGCCTCTCGATCGGTGAGCCGGTCTTCCAGGATGAAGCCGTCGCCGCACAGGCGATGCGCACGGTCATCGAATCGAGCCCTCCCGAGGCGGTCAGTCCGCTGCTGCGCCTGATGCACCGCTGGAAAGCGTCGCAATTTCCGGACACCGATGCGACGATCCGCGCCAGCGCGATCGCGGGATACTCCGAGCGCGACCTGGTGCGCTTTGCGCAGACTGCGGGCTTCGCCGATGTGCATCTGGAGCTGCACATCGACACGCTGCCCTCGATCGTGCGCACGTGGGAAGTGTTCATCAACACCTCGCCGCACCCGCTCGCCCCACCGTTGCGCGCGATCATGGCCGAGAAATTCAGCCCCGGCGAGCGCGAGCTGTTCGAACGCAGCATGCGCCCGGTGATCGAGGATCCGCGCGCCGTGAACACCGAACGGATGGCGTACCTGACGGCGCGCAAGCCTCGCGCCTAGCGCTGCCGCAGCGCCTCTGCGTGTTGGTCAACGCGGATGTTTCGTCCGCGTTACAACGCACCCCAGGTGAGCCTGCGGGCACATGGAAATTAAGGGTGGAAAGATCCGCCCGATTCAAACATAATGATAGACCCTGCACCTCACAGGACGGTCCCGGGGCCGGCGCGACCGATTGCGCGGGGCCCGTGTGCCGCCGCCAATTCGCCTGCACCACATGCCATTGGCCCGCGACAACCCGGCACCTGCAGACTCACCGGACGGTTTGAGCCAGTGGTATGCGCGCGTGCGTGCGCGCTCACTCGAGCTGTGCGCATCGCTCGCACCGGAAGACACGGTGGTGCAGTCGATGCCGGATGCGAGCCCCACCAAGTGGCACCTGGCGCACACCAGCTGGTTCTTCGAGCGCTTCGTGCTCGGGCGCGGCGCCGAGGGGCCCGAGCCGCTGCACCCCGAGTGGCATTTTCTCTTCAACTCCTATTATCAGAGCGCCGGACCGATGCACGCCCGCGATGCGCGCGGCCTGCTCACGCGCCCGACGCTCGCCGAGATCTGCGCGTACCGCGCACAGATCGATGAGGCCGTACTGGAGCGTCTCGCTCGCGGTATTCCCGACACGCTCGCCGCAGTATTGACGCTCGGCCTGCATCACGAACAGCAGCATCAGGAACTGATGCTGACGGACCTCAAACACCTCTTTGCCTGCAACCCGCTGCAGCCGGCCTATACGACCGCGCGCGCGGCGCGCAGCCCTGCCGCCGGGCCGATACGCTTCCTCGCCGGCCGCACCGGCATCACGACCACCGGTTATGACGGCACGGAATTCGCCTACGACAACGAACTGCCGCGCCACAGCGAGCTGCTGCATCCGCACGCCATCGCGCACCGTCCAGTCACCAACGCGGAGTACGCCGAGTTCATCCGTGCCGGCGGCTACCGCACGGCGCTGCTGTGGATGTCGGAAGGATGGGCCACCGTGCAGCGCGAGGGGTGGACGCGTCCGCTGTACTGGGCGGAAGATCTCTCAAGCGCATATACGCTCGGCGGGACGCGCGAACTCGATCCGAACGCGCCGGTCTGTCACGTCAGTTATTTTGAGGCCGACGCGTTCGCCCGCTGGGCCGGTGCGCGCCTGCCGCTCGAGGCCGAGTGGGAAACGCTGGCCGCGCCGCTCGACCCGACGCACGGACAGTTCGCCGATGACGGTCTGTTCGAACCGCGGGCCGATCCGCACCCGCAGCATGAAGGCCCTCGGCAGCTGTTCGGTGACGTATGGGAATGGACGGGCAGCCCGTACGTCGGATACCCCGGCTTCAAACCGCTGCCCGGCGCCCTCGGCGAATACAACGGCAAGTTCATGTGCGGGCAATGGGTGCTGCGCGGCGGGTCATGCGCCACACCGCGCGGCCACGTGCGCGCCAGTTACCGCAACTTCTTCTACCCGCGGGACCGCTGGCAGTTCAGCGGCATCCGCCTGGCTCGGGATCTGCCATGAGCACACTGCCGAGTGAGATCTTTCTCCACGATCTGCACCCGAGCGACGCGGACATCCGCAGCGACGTACTCGAGGGCCTGGCGCGCCGCCCCAAGCAGTTGCCCTCGAAATACTTCTACGATGCGCGCGGCTCGGAGTTGTTCGAGCGCATCTGCGAGCAGCCCGAGTACTACCTGACGCGCGCGGAAATCGCATTGATGCGCACGCACGCCGCGGCCATCGGCGCAGCGCTCGGCCCGCACGCGCTGCTGCTCGAGTACGGCAGCGGCAGCGGCACCAAGACCGGCGTGCTGCTCGAGCACCTTCGCGAAGTCGCCGCGTACGTGCCGGTGGAAATCTCGCGCAGCGCGCTCACCGAGAGCGTGGCGCGCCTGAGTGAGCGGTTTGCCGACATCCAGATGCTGCCGGTGTGCGCGGATTTCACCCAGCCGATCACGCTGCCGCAGCCGGCGCGCCGGCCGGCGCGCACGGTCATCTACTTTCCCGGCTCGACGATCGGCAACTTCAGCGCCGATCAGGCCGTGCAGCTGCTGACGCAGATGCGCCGCGCGATGGGCCGCAACGGCGCGGCGCTCATCGGCGTGGACCTGGTGAAGTCCCCGCAGCGGATCGAGGCGGCCTACAACGACGCCGCGGGCGTCACGGCCGAGTTCACCTTGAATCTGCTCACCCGGCTGAACCGGGAGCTCGAGGCCAACTTCGACCTGGGTGCGTTCCGCCACCGCGCGCGCTACCACCCCGAGCGGGAGCGGATCGAGACCTACATCGTCAGCCGCTGCGAGCAGGAGGTCAGCGTCGGCGGACACCGCGTCCACTTCGCCGCCGGAGAGGCGATGCGCGTGGAGCTCAGCTGCAAATACTCGCCCGAATCCTTCGCACACATTGCCGCACGCGCAGGCCTTGCGGTCACCCACCTGTGGACGGATGCCGAGGGACTGTTCAGCGTGCAGTGCCTGCAGCCGGCCGGCGCACCCGGCTGATGGGCGCGCCACGCACTCAGGCGAGATCGAACAACAGCATTTCGCTGTCGGTATCAGCCTCGATCGTCACCGTCGAGTGCGCCTGCACCGCCGCACCGTCGCCGGCGCGCATCTCGGTGCCGTTCAGAGCCGCGATGCCGCGGGACACCTGCAGCCAGATGCCGCGCCCCGGCGCAATGGCGTGCTCGATCTTCTCCCCGGGCGACACGTTGGCGAGATATACCCGCACGTCCTGATGCACCGTGAGGGCGCCCTCGGCGCCGTCGGGGGCCGCGACGAGCTGCAGCCGCCCCCGCCTCCCCTCGGGCGCAAAGGCGCGCTGCTCGTATCCGGGCGTCAGTCCGGTCTCGGCCGGGATGATCCAGATCTGCAGGAAGTGCACCGGCTCGCTCGCCGAGGGGTTGAACTCGCTGTGGCGGATGCCCGTGCCGGCGCTCATGCGCTGCAGTTCCCCGGGGCGGATCTGTGTCCCGTGACCGAGGCTGTCGCGATGCTCGAGCGCGCCCTCGAGCACGTACGAGAGGATCTCCATGTCACGGTGCGCATGCGTCGGAAAGCCCGCCCCGGGCACCACCCGATCCTCATTGATCACGCGCAGGCTGCGAAAGCCCATGTGATCCGGATCCCGATAGTCGGCGAACGAGAACGTGTGGCGGCTCTCGAGCCACCCCGTGCGGCTCGCACCGCGGGTCAGCCGATCGCGAAAGGTGATCATGCGAAGCCTCCGTTCAGACCCAATAGGCCGCGACGCACCGGCCATCGCTCGGCAGTGGCCCGGACTCCTCGAGCCAGTCCACGCGCTTCACCGGGATTGCCGCCGTCGCGCGCGGCTCGGCCAGGCGCAGGTTGACCGCGATCCTGCGCCGGCCATCGGGACCGGCTGCGAGCGCGCGCCAGTAGGCCAGCACCCCGCACACCGGGCAGAAATGAAAGCCGATCGACTCACCACGCACGTAGCAGCCGGTCCGGCTCGAGACCCCGATGCGCTCGTCCTGGAAGTCATAGGCCCAGAGCGCCGCATACCGGCGGCAGACCGTGCAATTGCAGGCGGTGGCACTGTCCGGATCGCCCCGATACGTCCAGCGGACT
>JAKBCE010000154.1 GCA_021808195.1 Pseudomonadota bacterium | reverse complement strand
GTCTGGCGGCACGGGCAGCTGTACCTGTGGGTGACCTCCAGTCACGGCGGGTTCTACACGCTGAAGTTCGAGGATCAGGCGGCGATTGCGCGCCTGAAGCCAATCCCGACCCCCGGCAACGAGGATTACCAGGACTGAGCCGGCGCAAGTCCCGGTGGACTTGCGCGCCCGCCAGCGTGACGCTGCGCGGACTTTGCGCGATGATGCGCCGCGCAGTTCAACCCCGGAGGCGAGTCATGAGACGTCCCCTTGTTCTCGCGCTGATGCTGGCGCTGCTCGGAACGCAGAGTGCTTTAGCCGCGCTGCCCGACGGCACACGCGCCCCGCTGTTCACGGCCACCGCCACGCTCGGCGGCAAGACCTATCCGTTCTCGCTCGCGCGGGCCCTGAAGAAGGGTCCGGTGGTCCTCTACTTCTATCTGGCGGCCTTCACTCCCGGCTGCACGCTGGAAGCGCATCTGTTCGCCGACGCGATGCCGAAATTCAAGGCGCTCGGGGCCACCGTCATCGGGGTCTCGCACGACTCGATCGCGAAGCTCAAACGCTTCTCGGTGAGCGCATGCCGCAAGAAATTCCCGGTTGCAGCCGATACCACCGGCCGGATCATGAAGGCCTACGACGCCGTGCTGCCGTCGAACCCGATGCTCGCGAACCGGGTGTCTTATGTCATCACGCCGCAGGATCGGGTGTTCTACTCGTACACCAATCTCGATCCCCGCCGGCATGTCGCCAACACATTGCGCGCGGTGCGACGCTGGGACGCCGCACACCTGCACCGTCCCAAGCACTGAACTGCGCTGATCGACGCATCGATACCCGCGCGCAGGGCACCTGCGCGCGGGCTTTGACGCAGGGTCACGCTGGGCTTCACGGGTGCCCGCCGCCACGGCCGGCGTGTCGCGAAGCCGCAAAATGTGAATGGCGTCACAGTCACATCCGGTGCCGTCTATCGGTCCTCTTGCGCCGCTGGTCGGCGGTGCTCGTGAGTCGCTGCGCGCGCCGGTACAGTACGCCTCATTAGGGGAGCGATGATCAGAACAACCGTGTATCCGCAGCCTCCAATTCACGAGCACCGCCCTGCGTCGGGCGAACCTGCGTATCGTCAGCGCGGCGTGACGATGTTTGAGCTGGTCATCGTGATGCTGATCATCGCGATTCTGGCCGGCATCGGCATCCCGACCTATCAATATGTGACTACCTCGAGCCGTATGAGCGCGGAACTTAATGCGCTGCTCGGAGACCTGCAGTACGCCCGCTCCGAAGCCGTACGTCAGGGACAGCCCGTCACGGTGTGCATTGCCGATCAGACCACGCAGCCCTACTCCTGTGCTGCCACCGGTGCGCAGAACTGGGATCATGGATGGCTCGTGTTCAGCGACGTGGGCGGCACCAAGAACTACGACAGCGGCGCCGGCGATCAGGTGCTGCGTGTGCAGAGCGCCTTCAGCAGCGGTGACACCTTTACTGACGCCGATGACGTCAATGCCGTCATGTTCAATCGTGATGGTTTCGCGAATCTCGGCGTCGCGCAGTTGACCCTGACGCTCAAAGACAAGAACGACGACGCGCAGTACACGCGATGTCTGTATCTCAGCCAGTCCGGCATGATGAGCACCGCCATGCACTCCACCGACGCGAATTGTCAATGAAACGCCCCGGCATGCCATCGGCCGCACGCGGCTTCAGCCTGGTCGAGGTTCTGGTCGCCCTGATCATCGTCTCGGTGGGCCTGCTCGGCATCGCAAAGATGCAGGCGCTGCTGATCGCCGACAGTGGCGTCTCTCGGGTGCGCGCACTGGTGGCGCTCGAGGCCTCGAGCCTCGCCGCCTCGATGCATGCAAACCGGGATTACTGGGCGGACATTGCCGCCCCGGTGAGCGTGACCGTCGACCCGACGAATGCCCCGATGGTGAGCGCCTCGGGCGATGCCACCCTCAGTAGCGGCATCAGCGCCGCCGTCGCCAATCCGCAGGCCTGCGAATCGACGGCAGTGAGCTACTGCACGCCGGCGAACATGGCCGGTTACGATCTCGAGCAATGGGCACTCGCCATGCAGAGCCTGCTGCCGAGCGCCAAGAGCCAGATCCAATGCCAGGATGCGAACCTGCAGGTGTACTGCACGATCACCGTCGGCTGGACGGAAAACATCGCGAACGCAACGGCCCAGGAACAAGGCAGCGCGGCGCTGCAGAATCAGTCTTACCAGCTGGTGGTCTCGCCATGAACAGGCGACTGAGAACCCCGAACACCCCTGCGCGCGAGCGCGGCTACTCGCTCGTCGAGCTGCTCGTCGCCATCGTCATCGCGCTGTTCCTGATCGGCGGGGTCATCATTATCGAGCAGAGCGTGCACACCTCGTATGCCGACCGCACGGGGCTGCAGAAGCTCGATGATGAAGAGCGTTTCGCCATGACGCTGCTCACCGAAGTGGTGCAGTCCGCCGGCTACTACCCGGATCCGGCCACGAATTCGATCGTGACCGCCTTCCCGGCACAGAACACAACGGTGCCGAACAACGCCGGCGATGCCCTCACGTTCGCCACCGGCCAGACGCTCTACGGGCTGCACACGACGCAGAGTGCGAATGGACAGACGTACAGCCTCGATACGCTCGCGGTGCGCTATATGACCGCCAGCGGCGATGGCATTCCGCTCTGCGACGGAACGTCGAACACGAGCGGCGGCAACGTCGTCTACACGAACTATTTCTACATCCAGACGGCACCGGATCCGGATCCGAGTAAACCCGCGGACAGTTTTCTCTATTGTGCACTCGAGGCCGGCAATGCCTGGGCCGCAACCACGCCTGTGCAGCTGGTGAAGAATGTGGAGTACATGCAAATCGACTACGGTCTGCACGTGCCCACTGGCCAGGTCACGACGCCCGGTGATTACGCAGTCAACGTCTACGTCCCGGCCGGCGACATGACGCCGACCGACTGGACCGAAGTGACCGCGGCACGCATCACGGTGACTTTCGTCAACCCGCTTCAGAATGAGGCCGGGCAGCCCAAGACCGTGACCTTCACCAAGGTCATAGACATCATGGGCCGCGCGGGAGGCAATTGAGCATGCGTCTTGCGCACGAACCCCGCCAGTCGCGCGGCATGGTCCTGATCACCACGCTGCTGTTGCTGCTCGTCGTCACCATCCTGGCGCTCGCGATGTTCCGCGGCGTCGGCCTGGAAAACCGTATCGCCGGCAACACTCTTGACAAGCAGCGTGCACTGCAGGGCGCCAACAGCGCCCAGCAGTACGCCGAGCAATGGCTGATCAGCAACATCGAGAGCGTCGCGCCAATTGACTGTTCGACCGATCCGGCGGCGACGGCCGCGCCGGTGATCTGCAATCAACCACTGGTCAAACAGATCAGCGGCGGACAGGTGGCCAACGCGCCCTGGTACATCAGCGGCACTGCGGTCGGCTTTGCCTACAACCCGAACAATGCGCTCACCATCAGCACCACCGGCGGCGCGAACAGTTTCTACCAGGCACCGGTCGCCTACATCGGCGAGCTCGGCGAGGATGCCACCGTCGCCAATGCCACCGATTACATCGTGGATGCCTGGTCCTTCGGCGGCTCGCAGTCAACCGTCGCGGTCGTCGAGAGCGTCTACCAGATCATCCGTCCCGTTGCATCCGCCACGAGCCCGTAAGCGCGCGGAGGTCCGTCCATGTTGCGTCAAAAACAAACCTGGCTAGCAGCATTCGTCGCGGCCTTTGTGCTGCACGCGTTTGCCGCGTACGCCACCGTAAACGTATCGGAGAATTTCACCGGCACGAGCACGGAGAACAGCTGGTTCTACTACGGCTTCGCTTGCCTCACTGCAAGTTCGACGAGTGGCAATGGCGAGATCAGTCACGGACCGGGAAGT
Source organism: Pseudomonadota bacterium (assembly GCA_021808195.1). The sequence continues at coordinate 2,059 of JAKBCE010000154.1, read as the reverse complement.
CCACCAGGGTGCGCCGAAGATGGTGCCTACAACGAGCCGCTGGTCGGTGGGTACAATGGTACATCCGGCTCCAGCCAGACGCTGCCCGATCCCGTCGGCTATGGTGCGCTGCGCTTCACAAACGGATGCACCGACAGCAGCTGCAGCAGCGGCGGCTACAACCAGAATGGCGCGATCATATCCGCTGACACATTTTCGACCAATCAGGGCCTCGATATCACATTCAAAACCGTGACTTATAGGGGTAACAGCTATAACAACGGTAACGGTTTCCCTCAGGGCCGAAGCGACGGCGCGGACGGCATGAGCTTTTTTCTGATTGACGCTACCGACGACAGCCCATGGAAATCGGACTCAAATGACGCGATCGGCTCGTATGGAGGAAGTCTCGGGTATTCCTGCTCGAATACGAACTACCGCGAAACTGATCCCTATCACGGCATGCTCGGAGCGTACCTTGGGCTGGGCATCGACGAGTTCGGAAATTTTCTCAATCGTGGCGACAACACGGCCAGCGGCACCGGGCAGTACGCCAATCGGATCGGCATGCGCGGAGCCGGCAGCATTTCCTGGTCGTGGCTCAACCAGACGTACCCCGACGACTATCCCAGCGGACTGACGACCAGCGAACAGACGACCGCGGTGCTGGACACATGCAAGACAGGTGTTCTGTGGAATTTCTCGGGCGATGTGACCAATGATGGATCGGGGTACCAGAAAGAAACCTCAACGACGGTTCTGGACTATCCGGCGATTCCCAATGCCAGTGCCATAGTCACTGATAACATTGCCGACGAATACGCCGCGGGAGGTTATTCGCGCCAGGATGCGACTCCCATTACGTATCGACTGAAAATCACCTCCGATGGACTGCTGAGCCTCTGGTACTCGTACAACGGCGGCTCGTGGATCGGGGTGCTGCAAAATCAGAGCATCACGTCGTCGAACGCGCCGCTCCCCTCCTCGCTGCGGTTCGGGTTCGCCGGATCGAGCGGCGGCGGCACGAATATTCACGAACTGTTGTGCTTCAAAGCGACGCCCGCGACGCAGGCCCAGAGTTCCTCGACCGTCAACCAGCAGGAATCCTCGCGCGTCCAAAACGGCACGCAGGAGTATTTCAGTTACTACAATCCCTCGGACTGGACCGGCGACCTCACGGCGTACAGCCTTGTTGCCACCAGCACCGGCGGCCTCTCGATTGCGACGGCCGCTAATTGGGATGCATCGTGCGTCCTGACGGGAGTGCCGAGCGGCAGCACGTGCGGCAGCACCGGGCAGAGCGGTGCCATCAGCCCGGAGTCCCCGAGCACCCGCGCCATGCTCACCTGGAGCGGCACGACTGGCATTCCCTTCGAGTGGTCGGATCTGTCGACATCGGAGCAAAACGCCCTGGATTCCGGACAGACCACCACGTGGGGCCAGGATCTCGTCCAATACCTGCGTGGTGACCGTTCCAATGAAATCACACCGCAGGCCACAGGTCTGTTCCGCGACCGCGACGGGGTGCTCGGCGACATCGTGGATTCGAGCCCGGCCTGGGTCGGCCCGCCCTCGAAGATGGTCTACAGCGCCTACGAGACGCCGGTGACCTGGCAGGACAAGCTCTACCCCACCGCCACGATGTCGGAGAACTCAGGTCAGAGTTACCAGCAGTACACCGCCGCCGAGGCGAGCAGGCTCAACGTGGTTTATGTCGGTGCCAATGACGGCTTCCTGCACGCCTTCTCAGCCGGCAACTTCAATTCCAACGGCAGCACGTTCGACAGCACGAACAATACCGGCGAGGAAGTACTCGCGTACATGCCGCAGGTGGTCGCCGCGGATATCCACAACAGCACCGACGCCAACCTCGATTATTCGAATCCGCAGTACGGCCACAACTTTTACGTCGACGCTTCCCCGGGCGTCGGCGACCTGTACTACAACGGCGCCTGGCACACCTGGCTGGTGAGCGGGCTCGGTGCCGGCGGCGCAGACATCTTCGCGCTCGATGTCACCCACCCCTCACAGTTCAGCGAGGGCAACGCCTCGAGCCTCGTGGTCGGCGACTGGACGCCCG
>JAKBCE010000153.1 GCA_021808195.1 Pseudomonadota bacterium | reverse complement strand
CGGCCTCGATCGACACGGGCATGCGCGAGGCCATCGCCGAACGCTTGGTTCAAGAGTACGGCGACCGCAAGGCCGCTGCCGACGCTGTTTGGACACTTGCCCGCGAGAATGGGTGGTATCGCGAAGGAGAAGGCGCAGAGAAGTTCCTGCTGCGCCGGGCACCCATCGCCGCCATGCGTAACGAAGCCGCCTTCGAGCTGACCGTTGCGTGGCATGGCATTCCGCTCGGAGAGCTCGCACACGATGGCTTCGAGTGGCGATGGACAGCAGCAACAGACGGGCCGGTCTTGCCACCGCTCATTCGTCAAACCACGCCCGGGCGGCTGCCCCCGTTCATCGTTTCGCTGTTGCCCGAAGGGTGGCTGGAGTCCGTACTCAAAGACCCGGATGACCGCGCGCTGCTGCGGACCGGCAAGCGCTACCTGTCCAATATCACGATCGCCGAGAAGAAGGCGGAGCTTGCCCGCCTTCCCAGCGACATGCTGACCGCACGCCTTGAGGCGTTTACCGGCGACGGAGTCTTCACTGGCACCTACGCGGGGCCGGGACGAGACGCGACTCACCATGATTTCGAGCACAGGCTCGCGCAGCTCTTCGAGAGTGCGGAGACGCCGCGCCTGTCAGGCGTTCAGATCAAGGCACCGATGAGCCTCTCGCTCGAGGGCGTTCTGCGACCAGCGACTGGCCTGCCGTTCACGCACATCCTCAAGCCCGCCGGAACGAGCGGGTTTGAAACTCTGCCGCTCGTTGAATGGATCGGCCTCGCGCTTGCGAGAGGCGTCGGGCTGGAGGTTGCGGGAAATGCGCTTGTGCTGATGCCGGACGGCATGCCCCCGGCCCTGGTCGTCGAACGCTTCGACATTCGAACACGTGCTGAAGACACGAGCATGCTTGCCATGGAGGACCTGTGCTCGGTGCTTGATCTCGCCCCTAAGGACAAGTACACGGGCACGATCGAACGCGTCGCGCGCGCGGTCCGGCCTCTCTCGACCGATGTTGAGAGCGACCTCCGGACGCTCATCAAGAGGGTTCTTTTGGCCTGGCTGATCGCCGATGGGGACATGCACCTCAAGAACATGGCCGTTCTCAAGACGGCAAAGCCAGGGCAGCAGGCCTTTACCTCGGTTCGACTGGCACCTGTCTACGACACGCTGACCACCAGAGTTTTCCCGCGCCTTGAGCACGACCACATGGCCCTCAAACTGAACGGGAAGGACGAGCGCCTGCGCCGGGCCGACTTTGTCGCTGTTGCTACGCTGGCGGGTCTACGCGCTGGCGACGCAAATGAGACGCTGGATGAAGTTCTTCGGGCTTTCACCAAGGCCATCGATGGCCTCAAGGTCCCCGCAGGTTGTCTCAATCAGCCAAACGCCCAGGTGGCTGTCGCCAAGGTGCTCGGCATCTGCCGGGAACGCCTCGACGGGTTCGACTGATCATGTCACAGCAGCGAAGGCCCATGGTGCAGGCGCTACGGCCTCATCAATGAGTCCGCTTCGGACCTGCTGAATCTTCGCCCGGCACGCCCACGCGATCGCCAGCGGCACAGGCAGGCGGCAGGCCAGCGCCATGAAGGCGATGGCGTCCTCCATCGAATGCGCGCACTCGCCCATGAACCATTCCGGACAGGCGGCTCGCTCCTCTCGGCGGCCATGTGACAGCCGTCGAGGACGTTCAGCGCCCCCTGGGCCCGCTCGGCGATCACGTCCAAGTGCGGCTGCCACATGGCCGAGCAGATGAAGCGGATCTCCAGGACGCTCGCCGCGCGATCGCACCATCCATTCACGGATTTTGCAACCCGCTCCGCCTGTGCTCATCACTCGGAACCTTGTCGCCCAACAAGTATGTGCACAGAATGCAACACGTCGGTCATCACTCGACTCTGAGGTCCGCCGCGTAGGGGTCTGATCCGTCCGGTCCCGCGTCCCGGCGGCGGCGCGCTCAGGCGCCGGCCGCCTCATCGGAGCGCGCTTCGCGCACTTTTCGCGTCAACCACTGCATCATCTGGTGCATCGCCTGCAGACGGCCCGCCTCGAACGGATGTTCGTGCACGTCGGCATGCAGGGCGCGCGCCTGCGGATCGTCGGGGGCCCGGACCCGCAAGAATTCGCTGATCGGGCAGGCGTCGAGCCGGCCCGGCTCGTGCAGCGACATCGGATCGTGCAGCCGCATCCATTGGTAGGCGAGCGCGCCGAGCCAGCTGTGCACGCCGGCGCCGAGACCCCGCCCCACGGGGCGCGCCGCGAGCCACTGCGTCAGCGCTGCGGCCGGCATCGGCCGGCACAGTCCGAAGCCCTGGCCGTATCGGCAGCCGAGCACCATCGCCGCCTCGATGAAGTCCGGGTCCTCCAGTCCCTCGGCCACGACCTCGCGCTCGAGATCCTGGCCGATCTGCACGACGGTGCGGATCAGGCTGAGCGCCTTGATCGGATCGCGGGCCAGGTCCTTCACCAGGTTCTGGTCGACCTTGATGATGTCGAACGGCAGGTCAGCGAGGCGTTTGAGGTTGCTGAAGCCCGAGCCGAGGTCGTCCATGGCGATCTTCACGCCGGTCGCGGCGAGCCGCGTGATGGCCTCATCCACCGTACTGGCCTCGAGCGCCTGGCTCTCGAGCAGTTCGAGCACGAGGTGCTGCGGTGCCACCTGCGCGGTGCGCAACGCCTCCTCGACCCACTGCGCGCAATCGGGGTGCACGAGGGAGCTCGGTGCGAGGTTGATCGCAAGCGCGATCTGCACCTGTTGGTCGCGCCAGCGGCGCAGGTGCGCGAGCCCCTGCTGCAGCCCCTGGCGGAACAGCGAGTCCAGGTCCGTCTCCCCGAGCGCCGGCAGGAATTGTCCGGGCGCGAGCAGCGTCCCTTGCGGGGTGCGCAGCCGTGCCAGCGCCTCGGCCTTCACGACGGCGCCGGTCTCGAGCTCGATCACCGGCTGGACGAACATCTCCACACCGCCGCTGTAGAGGAGCGCGCGGATCTGCGCGACCTCGCCCGTATCGATGGCGTGTCCGCGGCTTTGCGAGGCCCGCGTCATCTGGTCCCAGCGGTTCTGCAGCGACAGCCGCCAGGTGCGCATCCAGGCGGAGGTGAACTGGTGCGGGTACGCCCCGAACAGCATCAACACCGAGTGGATCGCGCCGTGCCGATGCACCGGCAGGGTGACCGCGCTGCGGATGGCGAACTCGCTCATCAGCGTCTGCCACGGTGCGGCGCGCGTCTCGCCGCCGAACGCCGCGGTCTCCTGCTGAGTGTCGGTCATCCAGGTGTTCGCCACCAGTCCCCGGCCGCGCACGTCGCGCGGATCGAGCACCGGATAGAGATTGCGGGCGCGGTGCGCTTCGACGAATGCGGCGCACTCGGGGCCGGCGGCGCGCTCGATGACCAGGCGGTTGTGCGCATCGGGCCGGCACACCACCGCGGCGCGCATCCCGGGCAGGGCCGCGAGCGCCTCGAGCTCCGCCTGCACCCAGTCGGCGGCCAGTCCCCGGCCGTCCTGCGGCCGGGCGAGCAGCGCCTGGTACTGGTCGAGCACCGACTGCATCGACTCGAGCTCGCCCTGCAGTTCCAGCTGCAGGCGCGCCTCGGCGGTGCGCAGCGCGCGGTAGCGCGTGCGCGTGGTGAGCAGTGCCGCATCGAAATGCGCGTGCAGCAGATCCCGGTACAGCCCCATCACCAGGGCCATCGAGGCCCCGGACAGGCCGATCAGCCCGTGCACGGTACCGAGCCGGCGTGCCGCAGCCCTGGCCTGCTCGGCCGAGGTGCGCGCATCGAGCAGGAAGCGCAGGTGCGCGGCCTGCTTGCGCACCAACCCCTGCAGTTGTTCCTCGGACAGGCACGCCAGGATCGAAGCGGTCTCGGTACGGCTGCCGAGTTCGCGGTAGAACGCGGCGGCGAACTGTTCGGCCACGGCCTCGATGTGCGGCGCGACGCTCTGCATCAACTCCTGCATCTCCGGCCCGAACGGGTCGAATGCGGTTTCGGCGAGCTGCTCGCCCGGCATCGAAGCGCCGATCCGCCACCATTGCGTCCGGGTGCGCTTGGACTGTTTGGCCTGATACATCGCCGCATCGGCCTGGCGCAGCAGCGCCTCGGCTTCCTCGCCGTCGAGCGGAAAGAGCGCCAGGCCCATCGTCATGTCCACCGAGGCCGGTGTCGCGCCGCTCACTTCGAACGGCGTCTCGACGGCGCGGTGCAGGTGGCGCAGCGCGGCGCTCAACTGGGGCAGCTCCTGGGCGCTCTCGAGATCCTCCAGCACGACGACGAACTCATCGCCGCCGAGTCGCGCGATGAAATCCGACTCGCGCAGCCACTCGCGCAGGCGCCGCGAGAGCGCGCGCAGCAGCTCATCGCCCGCATCGTGGCCGAGCCGGTCGTTGACCGGTTTGAAGTCATCCAGATCGATCACCCCGAGGGCGAGCGACGTGCCGCGCCGTCGAGCGCGGGCGATCGCCGGCGGCAGATACTCCTCCAGCGCGAGCCGATTCGGCAGCCCGGTGAGCGGGTCGGTGCGCGCCATGCGCGCATCCTGCAGCTGCAGCGAGCGGATGCGCTCCTTCAGATCGAGTTCATCGAGGCCGTGACCGAGCAGCGCGCCGATGCGCGTGCACACGTCGATCGTGCCGGCATCGAACCCCTCGCGCCGCGGGGCTGAGAGCGCGAGGATGGCCCACACCCGAGCGCCTCTGATGATCGGCAAGGCCAGAAGGCTGAACCAGCGGTGCGCGCTGAAGCCGGCGTGCCAGGGTGCAAGTGTGGGGTCGGCCAGCGTGTCGTTGCAGACCTGCAGGGTCTTGCTGTTCCACGCCTTGACCACGAGGGAGGCCGTCTCTGTGTCCACGAGCCGCGGTGGGTCGCTGCGCACCTGTTCGGCACCCTCGCCGTCGAGGGCCAGCACCTCGAAGGCGCCGCAGGGGCCTGGCCGGCCGATCCAGGCGGTATGAAACGGGGTGTCGCAGGACAGCTTGGCGCACAGGCTCGCGAGTATCTCGTGCTCGCGTCGGCACTGGATGAGCACGTCGCCGCAGTGCAGCAGCGCCCGGTAGAGCGTCTGCAGATCGAGCAGCTGCTGGCGTTGCAGAAGCAGATCGAAGGTTCGCTGCCCCAGCGCATCCGACAGTCCGCTGACGGTGTCGACGAGGCGGCCGCGGGCCTGCGGATCCAGATCCTCCAGCGGCAGCGCCCGTGCATCGCCGGCCTGGCGCGCCTGGACCTCGCGGGCCATCTGCCGATCCACCTCCATGATGTGTCGCAGCAGCCACTGGGCGAGAAACGACAGCAGCTCGACGCTGACGTCCGCGCCGCAATCGTGGTTGAGCATGCGCGCCTGCTGCAGGAAGCCGCGGAATTTCTCATGAGCCTGCAGATGCATCGTGCGGTGCGCGTCATCGACCTGCCACTGGCGCATCAGCCGGGCCTCGGCGCGGAAGTGATCGCGGGTGTAGTCCGCGAGCGCATCGAGCAGGCCATCGAGCTCCTCGGGCCGGGCGCCGCGGGCCTGGGCGTGCGCGGCGCGATTGAAGATCTCGAGCAGCCGCTGATGCTGCGCATCGAGCAGCGGCTCGCCCGTGGCCATGGCGGCATTCCAGTGCAGCGGCTGCACCTGCGGCGGTTGTTGCGTCTCTGTGCGCGTGGTAGCCAAAGCGGGCGAGATCCGAATTCGCGTCCTGTGGAACCCGGGCACGACACCGCCCCGGGCGAAAGCCGATCCGAGCGGATTTTGGCGCATCGGCGCGCCGGCGGCCGGACAAACCGCATCATCCTGTGGCATGGGACCGGACGCACCTCTCAGTTTTGCGCCGCTCGGCCGCGGGAAATCCCCGCCGGCCGGCGGCGCCGGCGTCGGTGGATGACGACGCCGGCGCGGCAATCCGTCCGCACGCGACGGCCGGAATCCGTAAAATCCCGGCCTTTCCGATGGACAAGGAGCCGACCGACATGAAACCGATGAGCGCCGCGCTGGTCATGGTGCTGCTGGG
>JAKBCE010000152.1 GCA_021808195.1 Pseudomonadota bacterium | reverse complement strand
GTTCTTCAGGATGATCGTGCCGGCCGTCGCCGTGTAGCGGATGCGCTGACCGCCGATCACGACGCTGCCGTGGGTGATCGAGGTGCGGGCCTTGGGCACGGCGAGCGCGTGCGGGGCCGGCATCGGGGCCTTCGGTGCGGCCAGGACCGCCGCCGGCAGGGCGAGCGCAAAGCTGGCGAGCGACAGGACGAGGGTGCGGTGCATGCGGATGAGTCCTCCAGAGTCTGCCGGTGGCGAGACGGCCAGGGGAGCGCCGCAGCCGCCCGGGCGGGTCCGGATGGCCCGCACGAGCCGCGCATGCTAGCGCGCGCCGCAGAGCAATTCGAGCATGTGCCCCTCAGCGCTGTGCCGCGGAGTGGTATTCGCGGCGGATTTCGGCCAGATCAGCCGCCGGTGCGGGGTATTTGAGATTCATCGCCTCGAGGCGCTCGACGACGATGCGGGCGATGGCGAGATTGCGGAACCACTTGTGATTCCCAGGGATGACGTACCACGGCGCATGCCCGGTGCTGCAGCGCGAGAGCGCATCCTCATACGCACGCTGGTATTGCGGCCAGAACTTGCGCTCGGCGTAGTCCGCGACGCTGATCTTCCAGTGCTTGCTCGGATCCTCCAGCCGCGCCTTGAACCGCGCCAGTTGCTCCTCGCTCGAGATGTGCAGATAGAACTTCAGGATCGCGATCCCATCGTCGGCGAGGTTGCGCTCGAATTCGTTGATCCGCGCATAACGCTCCATCCAGACGGCCTTGTCGATCAGCTCGTGCACGCGCACCACCAGCACGTCTTCGTAGTGTGAGCGATTGAAGATGACCACCTCGCCACGCGCCGGCGCATCCCGATGCGCCCGCCACAAAAAGTCGTGCGCCGCCTCCTCGGGCGAGGGGCGGCGAGAATGCGCCACCCGGCAGCCCTGCGGGTTCATCGCGCCGAGCACGTGGTTGATGACACCATCCTTGCCGCCGGTGTCCATGGCTTGCAGACAGATCAGCAGCGAGTGCCGTCCGTCGGCGTAGAGCAATTCCTGCAGCGCGCGCAGTCGTTCGGTGTAATGCTGCAGCTCAGCCGTGGCCGCAGCGTGATCCGTATGGTGCCCCTTGAATGCCGGGTCGACGTCGGAGAGCTTCACTCGGCTGCCCGGCGTGACCCGAAAGCGCTCACTCTCGTTCATGGGTTCACGGATACGCACGCGCCCTTTCACAGTCGATACGGACTTTTCCCGTTGCGGTGCGCCGTGCCGTCAGGGCGCAGCGCCGAGCGCTCGATCAGGAACGCGCGCACGGGACGCCCGATCGCTGTGCCACGCGCTGAATGACAGCATCACGACCCAGGCGGCCACCGCCAACAGAAACGTCACGACGAGTTCGGACCATTGCTGCGAACGCGACATGGCCCAACTCGGCCGCGGGTGTGCAAAGAAGCTCGGCACCCAGACTGCAAGACCGAACAGGCTCATCATGGCGGCTTCGAGCGCAGCGGCGAGGCGTGGCACGAACCCGAGGATGATGGCCAGTCCCGCACCGACATGACAGGCGCCCGTGACATACGCAAGCAGCAGCCGATCGAGTAGCCACGCCGGCACCAGAGTCGCGGTATACGCGGCGTAGACAAAGTGAGACAGACCATAGAAGACGCACGTGAGCGCAAAGACAACCTGAGCGCTGCGCAAACCAACTCGCTCGCCGCGCGTTCGCTCGAACCGAGGCCCCGAGTGCCGCAGCATCACGTAGAGGGTCACCGCGGCGGCCAACGGCGTCATGGCCTCGCAAAACGGATACCACGCACCGACGCTCAGCGGTTTGGCGATCCACTGGGGCACCGCCAACGCGGCCGAGACCGCCTGGTAGGCGCCCAGGATCAACACGCCCCCCACCGCAGTGCGCGCGACACAGAGACCGGCGCTCGCCACCAGAATCACCACAGCGACCGCGTAGGTCAGCAGTTCGCGCAGCGGAATCGCGGTCGGTAGGGGCTGCGGCACCCATTGCCCGAACACCAGGATCCAGACGGCGATGCTCGCTGAGGCGATCGCAAACCCCCAGCGTGCGACGGCAACGGCGTTGAGCGGCACGGCGCGAACGACCCCCGGTGAGCTCATGCGACCCCCATCCGTGTCACTGCTTTAAGCGCTCGTGACCGAGCATACGCCGCGCGCGATCGCGACACATCCGCCGGTGCGCCTGTGCGGCCGAGGTCAAGGCCGAGGCCGCAGTTCCTAGATATACCGCAGCAGCGTCGCGCTGCAGTTCATCTTGCTATTTGTCTGCTCCGGGCGTACAAATGCGGCGAACAGAGCGAAACTCATGCTACGTATCGATCTGGCCTCCAAGGTACCGGTCTACGAGCAGATCGCCAACGGTCTGCGCACCGAGCTCGTGTCCGGCCAATTCACCCCGGGCGACAAATTGCCGACCGTCCGGGCTCTGGCCATCGATCTGGGCGTTCATCACAACACCGTGGCCCAAGCGTATCGCCAACTCGCCGATGAGGGATGGCTCGACCTGAGAAGGCACCGCGGCGCCACCGTACAGAACCGCCATGCGCAGAGCCGGCACGTGGGTCCGGAGAAATTCACCCGCACGTTGCGCGAGCTGCTCGCTAAAACTCTGGCCGATGGACTCTCGCGACAGACGCTGATCGGCGAATTGATTGACAGCGCACGCCGGCTCGAAGACGGCGCACTCTGAGCGCAATACGTTCGTCGTCGTTTACCCGAACCGTAATGAGTGGAACGTCAACATGGATCCTTTCATCACCATAGGCTCGACTTTGATCGCGCTCGGCGCGTTGTCGGTGTTCGCGTATTGGTTCCTGCCGCGACTGACACGGCCCGATCTTTATTTTTCCGTCACTGTCGCGCCCGAATTTCGCGACAGCACCGACGGGACATCCATTCTGCGCCAATACCGCCGACGGCTGATCACCGTATCAGTGCCGGCGCTCGCGCTGCTTCTCACCCTGACACTGACGCGCAGGCTCGCATGGACGCCCGTCGCCCTTCTGTTGCTCAACGGCGCCTGCTTCGGCGTCTACTATCGGACACGCGGTCTGGTTCTGGCACATGCGCTCGCACCGACGACGGTCCGTGAGGCTCGGATCGATGTGCCTCCCCGCAGGATCCCCGGCGGCTGGATCGCCGCCTCGGGCCCGTACGCCCTGCTCTGTGCGAGTGCCGCCTATCTCGAACTTCACTGGCAGCGGATTCCAGCACTCCTGCCCCTGCACTGGAAACTCGACGGTCAACCCGATGTGTGGGCCGCGCGCAGCATCAGTACCGTGTTCTCACCTCTGCTCATCGCCGCGATGACCCTCGTGGCCCTGACGCTGCTGCTGTACGGTACCGCTCATTGGGTACGCCCGATCTACGCAGACGGTCCGAACGGCCGACAGGAATCGCGGTTTCGACGCGCCATTTCGCTGATGCTGCTCGCGATCGAATACTGGATCGCGGCGCTGTTCTCAGCGCTGGCGCTGCGACCGCTGCTGCCGGCCGCGCTCCAGCATCCCTCCGCACTCACCGTGCTCACCGCGCTCATCCCAGGTCTGATTGCCATAGCGCTCACCGGTGTACTGATGTGGCTCGGTCAGGGTGGCAGCCGCATGAGCCCTGCACCGCACGCGAGGGATTCACGGCAACCGGTGGGCGATCGCACCGAGGACCGCTTCTGGAAGCTCGGCGTCTTTTACTTCAACCCCGATGACCCTGCCGTGATGGTGGAGAAGCGATTTGGCCTCGGCTATACCGTCAACTTTGCGCGCCCCGCGGCCTGGGTGATCATTCTCATTCCGCTCCTGGCCATCATTGGCTTCTCCGTGTCAATCAGCACGCGGCACGGCATGCGGTGAGGCCGCATCGCCGCACCGGCCGATGCGCGTCACGCGCCTTGGCGTCAGGGGCGGCAATGCGCAGCTCCGATCCTGATTCACACGCATCGAGCAAGGTTCGCGTGCGCGGCACCGTCAGTTCCATCGCCGCGCGGGATCCCCCGGACGACATCCGCGCAAAGGACACTCTGGAGCGCCATTGGGGCGCTCCAGAGTGTGATTGACTCGGCTACTTCGCGATGCCCTGCCCCTTCACCCTCACGGCGTTGGGGTTGCTCAGCACCTTCATCACCACCCGACGATTGAGCGCTCGCCCGGCGGCGGTGCGATTGCTCGCAATCGGATCGGCTGGCCCGTAACCGCCGGCCCGCAACTGCCCCGGCGCGACGCCGTCTGCCACGAGGAAGTGGAGCACAGACTCCGCACGATGTTGCGACAGTCTCATGTTGTAGGTCACCGTTCCGATGCTGTCGGTATAGCCCTGGATCTCGACCTTCAACAGCGGATGGCTTTTCAGGCCGGCCGCGGTCTGATCCAATACCGAGCGCGACGAGGCCGTCAGTCGCGCGGAGTTAAACGCGAACGTCACCCCTTTTAGGATCACCGAGCCGCGCGTGGGCACCGTGAACGTGCTGCGCGGCGGGCTCGGCGGCTGAGCCGGCGGCGGCGGTGCCGGCGGTGCAGCCGGCGTCGGAGCGGGCTTGGGGGCTGGCGGCGGCGGCGGCGGCGGGTGCGCTTGCGGCACGCGAACCGCCGAAGGAGTACTGGAACCCTAGGTCTGCGATGTAATCCTGCAGATCCGGGGTATGACCCGGATTTTCCCATCGGACTTTGATTTCAGGCCGCAGGGCAAAGGCCCGCGTACCCCCGGCGCTGCGCCAGAGATTCCAGTAGAACCCGACGCCGGCGTCCGCGGCAAAATTTGTCTGGTTGGGAACCGCCCCCCCCGGGGACATCGTGCACGAACCCGGCGCCGAGGCGCAGATACGGCGAGATCGTCCCGCTGCGATTCAGGACCGCGAGCGCATCGAGCGTCGTAGCGTAGATGTTGATCGAGTCCGCCCCGTACCGCCCGGACAGACGAGTCCCATCGAGATTCAACTCGAGATTGAAATAGCGGTTGAGCTCTCGCCCGAACGCAAGCCCATAGAGCCAGTCGTTCTTCTCGAGGGACCGCTGATAGTTCGGCGAGATACCACCGACCTCGGGGGTGATGTACCAGTGATCCAACTGACCGGCAAACGCCACCGCCGGCATGGCAATGGCGCACAATATCAATGAATTTCTGAGACGCACAACTTCTCTCCTTGATTGTACAGAGTTGTTTTTCTAGGTCTTACGTAGCGCCGCGTGCGACGGAGGCTGCCGATGACCCGAGCTTCTTGCACTGCCCGATCGAGTATGACCCACCGACCATGAACAGCCACTGAAGCGGACATCAGCGCGCCGCACTTGCGCGCGATGCTCCGCGCTCATCAGTGAACAATCACCGTCATGGCACGGTCAATCCTCGCGCATGCGACGCGCACATGCGGCAGCGCAGAAGAATGACAAAGGACGCTGGGCGCGCACCTCTCACAAAAGAGGCACCGTCCAGCGATCATGCGGATGATGCGAAGTCCTCAGGCCCCGTCCCCGGGGACGCTCGCCGATGGCCGGTGCGGACTTGCGATCCCGGGCACGACAGTGCTCAAGCGCATCGCGCGTCCAATTCGTCGCCGACATCGTATGCCGCGGACCGCAGATTGGTTTGCGCTCGCGGCAACGCCCCTCTTCAAGGGAGCTGCGGGACTTCACGGCCGCTCCATGCGCAGGATGGAACGCCGTGACACTGCGACCGGCCGGCGCGTGTGACCGCCGTCGTCAATGTATCTGCTGATGAGCCTCTGTCATTCCCGCGCGTGACTCAATCAGCACGTCGCGCGAGGGAGCACCACTTCGAAAGGCGCGCCCTCTATTCCCTGGCCGGACGTCGCCGGTCAGTTCAGTGCAGCGTGAGCGCTTTGCGTACCGAGGGGTTCGTCAGCAACTGGTTCGCGACACTGACGACCGAGTCCGACAGCAGCTGATTGTAATTGCAGGGCTGATTTGATCGACCGAACGCTCTGTTCCTGCCCCTGACGGTGCCCTGCCACAACACAGCGCCGCTGCGATTGCGCACCGGATGATGACGGATGACGATGTCGGCTT
>JAKBCE010000151.1 GCA_021808195.1 Pseudomonadota bacterium | reverse complement strand
GTCTCCTCGCTGTCATCGATCACGACCAGGTCGCCCACGTGCCGCTCGCGCATCAGGCGTGCCGCATGCAGCGCACTGATCTGTGCCCTGCAGTACACGACATCGGGTGTGCAGAGCTCTTTCAGCTTCATGATGCGCTCTCCTCGCAACGGTCCGAACTGACCTCGATGGTGACCATGGCTGCCGCGCTGCCCGCTCAGCGCGACAGGACATGTGCCAGGTGCAGCCATTGCGGCTGAAGTGGCTTCGGCCGCGCCACCGCCTCGCGCAGCAGGCTCACCGTGAGGCGCGCGCCGGAGAGCCCGAGTAAAATGCCATGCTCGCCGGCGTACCAGCGTTCGATCGCCTCGGCCCCGAGCAGCGTGGCGCTCAGCCGGTCGAATGCACCGGGGCTGCCGCCGCGCTGAACGTGCCCGAGCTTGGTGACCCGCAGCTCGAAGTTCAGTCGCTCGGCATGTTCAGTGAAATGCCGGGCCAGCGCGTCCGCATTGTGTTTCGCGCCTTCGGCGACCACCACGATGGCGTGACTCTTGCCCCGTCGGTACGCATCTTGGATGGCGAGGGCGACCTGCTCGGGCGACTGCTCCGCTTCCGGGATCACGATCGCCTCGGCGCCGCCGGCGATGCCGGCCATCAGTGCCAGATACCCGCACGCGCGACCCATCACTTCGACGAGAAAGACCCGTCCGTGCGCTGCAGCGGTCACGCGCAGCCGGCTGATCGCCTCGAGCGCCACATCGAGCGCCGTGGTCGCGCCGAGCGTGACATCGGATCCGGACAGATCGTTGTCAATGGTCGAGGCGATGCCGACGACGGCCACGCCGCGCTGCGCGAGCGCCAGCGAACCGCGCTGCGAGCCGTTGCCGCCGACGACGATCAACCCGGCGATCTCGTGCTCGGCGAGCCGGCGTACGGCCGTCTGCTGGCCTTCGTCGGTGAGAAACTCCGGACAGCGGCTGGTGCCGAGCATCGTGCCGCCGCGATCGATGATGCCGCCGACTTCGCGAGCCCCGAGGCGGCGGAAGTCCCCCGCGATCAGGCCGCTGTAGCCGTGCCGAACGCCGAACATGTCCAGCTCGTGCGCAAGGCCGGCACGCACCGCCGCGCGGATGGCCGCGTTCATGCCCGGGGCATCACCTCCGCTGGTGAGAATGGCGACGCGCTGGGTCACGGCACACCGTGCGCGCCAGAGCTCATCGCGGCGCGACGTGACGAGTCGGAACGGCGCAGGCTCACCGGACTCGATCCTCGCGGTGCCGGGCGCCCCGGACCGTACTGGAGACTTCGCTGAGTTCTGCGGAAAGAACGTCCAACACGTCATCGAGGGAGAGCACCCCGCTCAGCATCCCGCCGGCGCCCACCACGGGCAATCGGCGTACGCCCATGCGGCGCATCGTGCGCAGGGCCTGTTCCAGTGAATCCGTCTCGTCCGCCATCGCCGGATACTGCTTCATCACATCTGCGACCGTGAGCATCTTCGGGTCCGCCTCTCCGGCGACGACTGACACGACGATGTCGCGGTCCGTCAGTACGCCGACGGGGCGTCCGTAAGCGGTATTCGGTTGCGGATCGACGGCCACCAGGAATCCCACGTTCTTCTCGCGCATGCACTGCGCCGCGGAGGCCAGATCGATGTGAGGCGTCACGGTGACGACCTCTCGGGTACAGATGTTGCCGACGTTCGTAGTCATGTCGCCTCCGTCGAGGGTTTCACGTTCCGGTGCGTCCCGTTGCACCCGCAGGCGCAGTGGCGCAGGCGAGCTCGCGCTCGAGCGCCAGGACGCGCACCGTGGTCGGGATCAGCGCATCGGGGTTCAGGCCGATCGAATCGATGCCGAGGCAGACCAGCTCGGCGGTGATCTCCGGATAATCCGACGGTGCCTGGCCGCAGATCCCGCTGTGCCGGCCGTTGCGCCGGCAGCCTTCGACCGCTTGCTTGAGGAATTTGCGCACACCCGGGTCGCGCTCATCGAAGTCGAAGGCGACCGTCGCCGAATCCCGGTCGACGCCGAGCGTCAACTGCGTCAGATCGTTCGATCCGATGGAAAAGCCGTCGAAGAGTCTGCTGAACTCGTCGATGAGCAGAATATTGTTCGGGATCTCGCACATGACGTAGATCTCGAGCCCGTCCTTGCCTCGCTCCAAGCCGAGCTCGCGCATGCGTGCCACGACCGCGGCACCCTCCTGCACCCGTCTGCAGAACGGGATCATGGGCGTGATGTTGCGCAGCCCCATCACCTCCCGGGCCCGCTTGATCGCGGCGCATTCGAGTGCGAAGCCGGCCGCGTACGACGGGTGGGTGTAGCGGGCTGCGCCGCGCAGTCCGAGCATCGGATTGTCCTCCTTCGGCTCGAACCAGCGGCCGCCGAGCAGCCCCGCGTACTCATTGGTCTTGAAGTCGGACATCCGCACGATGACGGGCTTGGGGAAGAAGGCGGCCGCAATGGTGCCGAGACCCTCGGCGAGCTGCGCGATGAAGAACTCGCGCGGATCGGCATAGCGGTGCGTCAACTGCGCCAGTGCGCGCCGCTCGGCCTCGTCGGCGACCCGCTCCGGATGCAGCAGCGCCATCGGGTGCGCCTTGATGTGCTCGGTGATGATGAACTCCATGCGCGCGAGCGCCACGCCGTCATTGGGCAGGAAGCTCATCTGAAAGGCGGTCGCGGGATTGGCGAGGATCAGCATCATCCGGGTGCGGGGCCGGGCGAGCCGCGCCAGGTCGGTGCGCTCGACTTCGAAAGGCACGTCCCCGGCGTAGACCTTGCCCGTCTCCCCTTCGGCGCACGACACGGTGACGCGTTCGCCGTCGTGCAGCACTGCAGTCGCATTTCCGGTGCCGACCACCGCGGGAACCCCGAATTCGCGTGCCACGATTGCCGCATGACAGGTCCGCCCGCCGCGATCCGTGACGATGGCCGCAGCGCGGCGCATGATCGGCTCCCAGTCGGGTGTCGTGCTCTCGGTCACGAGCACCTCACCGCTGCGGAACTGGCCCATGTCGGCGCTGCTGGCGATCCGGCGCACCACGCCGCTCGCGACGCGTGCGCCGACGGCATGTCCGGTTACGAGCGGCGCCGGTGCGGCACCGAGCCGATACGTCTCCAGCAGCGCCACGCTGCGCCGCGAAGCGCTGGTCTCGGGGCGTGCCTGTACGACGTAGAGTTGTCCGTCGAGACCGTCCTCGGCCCACTCGATGTCCATCGGCACCGGCGAGCCTGCGCGTTCGCTGTAGTGCCATTCGATCTTCAGCGCGTAGTCGGTGAGTGTCAGGATCTGCTGATCGCTGATGCAGTAACGATCGCGCTCCTCGTCGGTCGTGGCGACATTGCGGGTCGATTCCGCTCCCGCGCCGTCCGCGTAGATCATCTTGATCTTCTTGCTGCCGAGCGTGTGACGCAGCACTGTGCGCAGGCCGTTGCGGAACGTCGGCTTGAACACGAGGAACTCATCGGGCTCGACCGCGCCCTGGACGATGTTCTCCCCGAGTCCGTAGCTGCCGGTGATCAGCACCACGTCGCGAAAGCCGCTCTCGGTATCGAGTGTGAACATTACGCCGCTCGCGCCGCGGTCGGCGCGGACCATCTTCTGCACTGCGACCGAGAGGGCCACCTTGAAGTGGTCGAATCCGTTGTCGACGCGGTAATGGATGGCTCGGTCCGTGAACAGACTGGCGAAGCAGCGCCGGCACGCCTCCAGCAACCGCGACTCGCCTTCGATGTTGAGAAACGAGTCCTGCTGGCCGGCAAAACTCACCGTCGGCAGATCCTCCGCGGTGGCCGAGCTGCGCACGGCGAGGCTGGTCGTTGCCGCCGATTCGCTCATCAGGCGCCGGTACGCAGCGAGAATTTCCGCCTCGAGATCGGCGGGAAGCCCTGCCGAATAGATCATGTGGCGTGCCTGGCGAGCGCGCTCGGCGAGATCCTTCGGATCCTCGACGCGCAGCGGCGCAAGGAGCGCGCGCAGCGGTTGCCAGAGCCGGGCCTGCTCGAGGAGGTGCCGATAAGCCTCAGTGGTAATGGCGAAGCCATTCGGGATCGGCACGCCCTGCGGCCGCAGGGCCTGGTACATCTCCCCGAGCGAGGCGGTCTTGCCGCCCACGAGCGGCAGATCCGCGGAGGAGATCTGCGCGAAGGTACGGATGAAACGATCTGCGCCGGCCATCTTCGCCCCTGTGGCTGCAAAGCGGCACCGAGTGCGCCGCAGCGCGGCGCCCCTGAGCCCTCGGGCAGACGTTACGCGCCTGGTGGGCGGCGCGAATCCGCAGTTGTGCCTATCGGTCGTGCGCGCGGCGCCGCCCGGGCGATGCCCCGGGCGTTCGACTCAGGCGGCGACGCTGCGCAGGTGCTGCGGGTCGATCGGCAGCGAGCGGATGCGTTTGCCGGTCGCTGCGAACAGCGCATTGCACAACGCGGGCAGCACGGGCGGCAGCGCCGGTTCCCCGAGTCCGGTCGGCGGGTTGTCGCTGCGCACAAAGTGCACCTCGAGCGGCGGCGCTTCCTCGATGCGCAGGAGTCGATACGTGTCGAGGTTCTTCTGCAGCACGCGGCCCTCGTCCAGCGTGACGAGCAGGTGCAGCGCCTGGCCCAGGCCGTCGAGAATCGCGCCCTGGGCCTGGTTGTAGGCACCTGCCGGGTTGATGATCTGGCTGCCGATGTCCACGGCGGCCCAGACCTTGTGCACGTGCGGCACACCGTCGGCGGAGACGCTCGCCTGGACGACCTCGGCGACATACCCGAAGTGGCTGTAGTAGAACGCCAGGCCCATGCCGGTCCCGGACGGGAGACGGTGCCGATTCGCCCATCCGGAGCGGCGCGCGACTTCCTCCAGCACGCCGCGGACGCGGCCGGTGTCGAAAGGGGGGATCCGTAGTCCGTAGCGCGGCGGCGGCGCCGGCAGCACGCGCGCCGGACCGTACAGCGCCAGGCGCAGCGCGAGCGGGTCGCGACCGCCGGCATGCGCCACTTCATCCAGAAAGGACTCGAAGGCGAAGGCGAGTGCGTTGCCGCCGGGATTGCGCATCGGACCGGTGGGCACAGCGAGTTCGATCAGTGACTGCCCATACTGCAAGGCGGGCACGAAGCCGGCCGGGAAATGATCGCGCGGCAGATCGGCCGAGGAGGCGACCCGGCCGTTCTGACCGAAGGTGATGAAATGATCGCGAAACGCCGTCAACCGTCCTTCGGCATCGAGCCCCGCCGTGAAGTGATGGAAACCGCCGGGGCGGTACGAGTCGTGCTGAATGTCCTGCTCGCGGTTCCAGAGGAGTTTGACCGGGCGGCGGGCGTGCTGCGCGATTGCCGCGGCTTCGACCATGTAGTCGTTGTTCAGCCGCCGGCCGAACCCGCCGCCGACCCGCGTCATGTGCACGCGGATCTTGCCGGGATCGATCCGGAGTGTCTCGGCGACGAGTTTCGCCCCCGGCGCCGGGTTCTGCGTGGGCGCCCAGATCTCCAGACTGCCGTCGTGCCCGAGGCGCGCGGTGCAGTTCTGCGGCTCGAGCGTCGCGTGCGCCAGGAACGGATAGGTATAGGCCGCGCTCACGGTTTTGTGGGCCTGCGCCAACGCGGTCTCGACATCGCCGTCGCGCCGCAGGACCGTCTGCGGGGTCTTCTGCGCCAGGCGATCGGCCTCGAGGGCGAAGGCGTGCGTGCTCTGGTTCGAGGCGGCACGCGGCTCCCATTCGGCGCGCAGCTTGCGCAGCGCCTTCTGTGCGTCCCACCACCTGTCGGCAATGATCGCAACGCCGTCGACCAGCCCCATCCTCACGGCAGCATCCGGCTGCGACGCGCGCAGCACGAACGCGTCGCGTACACCTGGCTGCGCCTTGAGCTCCTCGATGTTGGCACGCACCAGCCGAGCGCCGAACACCGGCGATTTGGCATACACCGCGTAACTCAGATCCGGCAGGCGCATGTCGATGCCGAACAGCGGCTCCCCGGCGAGTACGCGCGGACTGTCCACGCCGCCGGTGAACCGTCCAATGATCGTGTACTCGGCCGGGGTCTTGAGCCTCACGGTGTTCAAATCCGGGGCGGGCAGCGTCGCGGCGCGGCTCGCCAGCGC
>JAKBCE010000042.1 GCA_021808195.1 Pseudomonadota bacterium | reverse complement strand
GGCGCGGCGGCCGCGGCGAGCGGCGCCGGTGTGCCCGAGGCGCCGGCTGGCGCCGGTGGCGGGCTCGCCGCCGTCAGATCTTCGCCGATCAGCAGTTGCTCGGCGCCGAGGTTGTGCACCATGGTGAGCAGCGTCGTCGCCGGCAGCAGCTGCCCGTTGGCCGCGCGCACTGCGAGCGGCACGATGCTGATCGGCAATCCGCGCGCCTGGGCGGACTGCTGCACAGTGGCAAAATCGGCGGACTGCTGAGCGAGCGGCGGCGCCGGATTGAGCGCGATGAGGGTAAAGGGGCGATCGGCGCTCCACAGACTGCGCCCGGCGGCGCGGATCGCCTGCTCGAGCGCGGTCGCCTTGAAGGTCACCTGCAGCTCGCCCGACGGACCCTGCTGGTAGCCCTGCACATACTCGGAGGCCTGGCTCACCAGCGCGGCGAGCTGCGGATCGCTGGCTGCACGGGCATGTCCCGTCGCCCGCACGAGCACCGCCTGCATCGCCTGTGCGAGTGCAGCGGGGGTCTGGGCGGCTACATCCACCGTGAACACCGGCACCTCGCGGCTCGCCCGACACACCGCCGGCACGAGTGCCAGACACGCCAGCAGCGTCAACACGCGCCCTACGCGGCGCATAGCCGTGCTCATGAGGACAAGCATTCGATCCTGGTGTTTGTACCGCGCCACAGCGCCGGACGGAATGTACAATACCATACGCGCACCGGCCGCACGGCGGCAGATCCATCCTGGAAAAGCGACTCCATGACTGAATTGAAAGCCCCTCGCGGCATGACGTATCGCGACGCGGGCGTCGACATCGACGCCGGCGATGAACTTGTCGAGCGCATCAAACCCCATGTTGCGCGCACGCACCGCAGCGAAGTGCTGGCGGGCGTGGGCGGCTTCGGCGCACTGGTCGAACTGCCCGCCGGCTACCGCCGCCCGGTGCTGGTTTCCGGTACCGATGGGGTCGGCACGAAGCTGCGCCTCGCCATCGATACCGGCCGGCACGACACCATCGGCATCGATCTGGTGGCAATGTGTGTCAATGACGTCCTCGTCCAGGGCGCCGAGCCGCTGTTCTTCCTCGACTACTATGCGAGCGGCAAATTGCAGGTACCGGTGGCCGAGGCGGTGGTGCGCGGCATCGCGGCGGGGTGCACCGAGGCCGGCTGCGCACTGGTCGGAGGGGAGACCGCCGAAATGCCAGGCCTGTATCACGGCGAGGATTACGATCTGGCCGGCTTCTGCGTCGGGGTGGTGGAGAAGGATGCGATCATCGATGGGCGTGCCACGCGTGCCGGCGATGCGATCATCGGCCTGCCCTCCTCGGGTGCGCATTCGAACGGCTACTCGCTGATCCGCAAGCTGATCGCCGCCAGCGGCGCCGACCGCTACACCACGCTCGAGGGCCGCACGCTCTTCGATCGGCTGCTCGCACCGACCCGCATTTATGTCAAACCGCTGCTCGCACTCACCCGCACCCTGCCGGTGCGGGCGCTCGCGCACATCACCGGCGGCGGTCTCACCGACAACATTCCGCGCGTGCTGCCGGACGGGCTCGAGGCGGTGCTGAAGCGGCGCAACTGGCCCGAGGATCCGCTGTTCGACTGGCTGCAGCGCACCGGCAACATTGATCCGGCCGAGATGTACCGCACGTTCAATTGCGGTATCGGCATGGTGGTGATCGTGCCGGCCGGCCAGGAGAACGCGGCGCTCGAGCTCCTCGCCACACACGGCGAAGCGGCGCATCTGATCGGCGAGATTCGCGCCGGTACGCGCGGGGTCGTCATCGAGTGAGCCCGCCGCGCGCACTGCGGCTGGGAATTCTCATCTCCGGCCGCGGCTCGAACATGGCGGCGATCGCGCGTCAGTGCCTCGAGGGACGCATCGGCGCGGAGGTGGCCATCGTGCTGTCCGAGCGGCCCGAGGCGGCCGGACTCGCCACCGCGCGCGAGTACGGCATCGAGACCCGGGCGATCCCGTGGCCGGGCGCCGCGCAGCGGGCGCAGTTCGAGCAGACGGCCGCCGCTGCGCTCGAGGCGGCTGGGGTCGAGCTGCTCGTGCTGGCCGGCTTCATGCGCATCCTCTCGCCCGCCTTCGTCGCCGCCCGCGCGGGCGCCATCCTCAACATCCACCCCTCGCTGCTGCCGAAGTATCCGGGACTGCACACGCACCAGCGGGTGCTCGCCGCCGGCGATGCGGAGCACGGGGCGACGGTTCACTTCGTAACTTCCGAACTCGACGGCGGCCCCCGGATTCTGCAGTCTAGGATCCGCGTGCACCCCGGGGAGAGCGAGGCAACGCTCTCAGCACGCGTTCAGGCGACCGAGCACATCATCTTCCCGAGAGTGATCGGCTGGCGGGCCGAGGGGCGCCTGGTGTGGCGCACGCCGGATCCCTGGCTCGACGGCCGCCCCCTCACGCAACCGCTGATCGAGGATTTCAATGTTTAAGCCCGCCCGCCCGCTCGCTCGCACCGCCGCGGTCCTGGTGGCGTTACTGGCCGGCGTTGCGCTGGCTCGGGCCGGCACCGAGCCGCCCACCGCGCCCCTGAAGCCGCCGACCTTCGTCGCCACCTACTCGGTCGCCTGGCACGGCATCACGGCGGGTCGATCGACGCTCACGCTCACCGAGACCGCCCCCGGCGAGTACCGCTACCGATCGGTGGATCAGGCTCACGGACTGTTCCGGCTGTTCATCCCGCATGCGATCAGCCAGGAAAGCCTCTTCCGCCTCGTCGACGGACAAATTCAGCCGCTGCACTTTCGCTCCGAGGGGGGTGGCCCGCCGGAGGACGTACGCTTCGATTGGCACAGCGGACGGGTCAGCGGCACGGCCAAGCACAAGCAGATCGACCTGAAGCTTGAGCCCGGCACCCAAGATCCCGGCTCGGTACAAATCGCGCTGATGATGGCGTTTCTCGCCGGTCACCCGCCGGCGAGTTTCTGGATGCTCAACACCGACGTGATCAACCGGTTCGAGTTCGTGCGCCGCGGTGAGGCCACCCTCGACACCCCGCTCGGCGCCCTGCCGACGCTGCTGTACACCAGCCACCACGACAAGGCCCGCCGCACGACCTACATGTGGCTCGCCCCGAAGCTCGATTATCTGCCGGTGCGCCTCGAGCAGCACAGCGGCGACAGCGTGCTGTTCGCGCTCAACCTGCTCAGCTTCAAGCGCACCTAGCGCTGCGCGCGCCTCAGGTTTTCGGCAGCGTGACCCCGCGCTGCCCCTGATATTTGCCACCCCGATCGCGATAGGAGGTCGAGCAGACTTCGTCGGACTCGAAGAACAACATCTGCGCCACACCCTCGTTGGCATAGATCTTCGCCGGCAGCGGGGTGGTATTGGAGAACTCGAGCGTGACGTGCCCTTCCCACTCCGGCTCCAACGGCGTCACGTTCACGATGATGCCGCAGTTGTGTACGAACACGCCCGCCTGCAGCGCAAAGTTGCCGGTTGCCGGTACGCTCAGGCAATAGACATCCTGCTCGCCCGGCAGGGTCCGGATGGCAGTGATCTTGTGGTTGCGATAGGTCCCGGCGGCGGTGGCGTACCGGGGCACGGCGGCGAGCCCAGCCCGGCGGGTGCGCCGCGGGCGCGCCGCAGCGCCGCGCAACCCCGTGAGCGGCTGATACACCTGCTCGACCCCTTGCACCCGCTCGCGGTACAGCGGCATCAGCGCATCCCCGGGTCGCAGCGTGTGCGCCTCGGCCATGCGTCCGTCGCGGCGCATGAACTGATGATCCGCAGTCGCACAGATGTGCTCGCCGTTATCCAATTCGACCTGCAGCAGCGCATCCCGCCCGATGTAGCGCGGCCGCTCGAGCCGCGCGGCGATGATGCGCCCGTGCGCATCGATGCTGTATCCCCAGAAGCGCTCCCCGCCATCGTGCCGGCGGGCCATCTCCTCCAGAGTAGGCGCCTGCCCGTCCAACAGCGCAACGCGCGTATCGCCACGGAAGCATCGCGCATACGTGCTCTTGCCGAGACAGGCCACCAGCACATTGCGCGGGATACGGAAGTACTCCACAGTGCGCGCCAGCGCAAACGAGTTGGGCGGTATGACGCACACGTCCGCCGCGATGTCGACAAAACTCTTCTCGTCGAAGTGCTTCGGGTCGACGATGGTGGAGTTGATGTTGGTAAAGACCTTGAATTCCGTGGCACAGCGTGCATCGTAGCCGTAGCTCGAGGTGCCGTACGAGACGATCTTCTGGCCGTCCACGTAGCGTACCTGCTCGGGCGCGAACGGCTCGATCATGCCGTGCTCGCGCGCCATGCGCCGGATCCAGTTGTCTGACTTGATGCTCATGATTCACTACCACTCTCGATCAGAACTCACCCGCTGCGCGGCGGCCTGAGCCGCCCGGGCACCGATCTGCACACACCGGGTCAGCGGGGGCGCGCGCCGCCGGTGGCGCGGCTCACCAGCGCGCAGGCCGCGCCGGGCCGCTCAACTCTTCTCGACGACGATCTTCGGAAACACGCCGCTGCGATCGAGCGGACGGGTCGCGAGCGCACCGGCGGTGCGCCGGGCCATCTGCAGGTAGGCCTCGGCACGCGCCGAGCCGGGCTCCGCCACCACGGTCGGCCGGCCGCTGTCGGCCTCTTCGCGGATGCGCGCATCGAGGGGCAGTTCCCCGAGCAGCCGCACCCCGTACTGCTCGGCCATGCGCGCCCCACCGCCAGCACCGAAGATGTGATCCACGTGACCGCAGTTCGAGCACACGTGCACGCTCATGTTCTCGACGATGCCCAGCACCGGCACCGCGACCTTCTCGAACATCTTAAGGCCCTTGCGCGCATCGGCCAGCGCAATGTCCTGCGGGGTCGTGACGATCAACGCGCCGGCCACCGGCACTTTCTGGGCGAGCGTCAGCTGGATGTCGCCGGTCCCGGGCGGCAGGTCGACCACCAGGTAATCGAGCTCGCCCCACTGCGTCTGGGAGAGCAGTTGCTGCAGCGCCTGGGTCACCATCGGACCGCGCCAGACCATCGGCTGTTCGGCATCGACCATGAACCCGATCGACATGGTCACCACGCCATGATTTTGCAGCGGGATGATGTGCTGGCCGTCCGGCGAGCTCGGCCGCTCCCCGGCCAGCCCGAGCATCAGCGGCTGGCTGGGTCCGTAGATATCCGCATCGAGTACCCCGACCCGGGCACCCTGGGCGGCCCACGCCAGCGCCAGATTGGCCGCCACGGTCGATTTGCCGACCCCACCCTTGCCGGAGGCCACCGCCACCACGTTCTTGATGCCCGCCAGCGGCTGCAGCGGCCGCTGCACGGTATGCGCCACGATCCGTGCCTCAACGGTGATGCGCACCGGCGCGCTCACGCCAGCCGCGGCGAGGTGCGCCCGCAATGCCGCCGCGAGGGACTCCTCGTACCCTCCGACGGGAAAGCCGAGCACGATGTGCGCGGCGTACCCGTCCGGGGCCGCGGAGAGCGTCCGCAGCGCACCGGCTTCGCGAAGACTCTGGTGCAGATGCGGCTCGACATAGCTCTCGAGCGCCGCACGCAGGGCGTCGAGGGTAGGATCATCGGACATGGGAGTTGTGCAAGGCAGGCCGGTGAAGGGCCCGTATTGTAGAGGCAAGCGGTGCGCCGTGCATCGGCCCGGACCGACCACGAGCGTGTGGCATACTTCGCGCACTTTTTGGGCTCCTGCCCGTAAAATGCCGCTTCCGGTACGGCGGACGGCGACGGAGAACCCGCACGACGGCACCGGGACGCGAGAAAGCTAAGGCATGCAAGCGGGCCCGCCCCGAGGCCCAGCGGATCGGCTGAATGACCTTTTTGACCAATATACGAGCCGACCGGTTGATCACCGGTATACGGTCCACGGTGGACCCGGCCAGCCCGGAGACTCAGAAGGCGGTCGCGCGCCTGAAAGATCTGGGTCCGGGCGCCATTGGTCCGGTGCTCGCCGCTCTGCCCGAGGCGGACAAGAACGCCACGGTCGCCTTCGTCGAGGTGCTCTCGGGACTGGTGAGCGCCAAGACCTTCCCGCAGTTCGTGCAGGGGCTCGTACAGGGCAGCCCGCGGGTGATCGCCGGCATCGCCTGGGCGCTCACCAGCAGCCACACTTACCCCACGCACTTGCTGCTCGAAGCGCTCGCGACGCCGGGGATCGCCAAGGCGGCGCTGCTCGAGGTCATCGCGGCCCACAAGGCGCGCTTCACGCTGCGCGAGCTGCTCACCGCGGCGTACAACCAGGATCCGAACGAGAAGGCCGCCCTGTTTCGCATCGTGGCGGAGCTCGCCACCCCGGCGACGCTGCCGGAGCTGCTGCAGCGGCTCGAGGGCAAGGATCCGATTGCCCGCGTGCACATCATCAATATTCTCTCGCGTTTCAACACACCGGAGGTGCACACGGCGTTGCAGCGGCTGTTGAACGACCCGAACAAATTGATACGCGGCGCGGTGCTTTCGGCACTGCAGCGCATGGACGGGCAGATCGATGTCGAGCGGGTCTGCGAGCTGCTGCGCGACCCCGAGATCGACGTGCAGAACCGCGCCATCGATGTCGTCATCAAGGCGAACCATCCCGACACCATCCGCTATCTGATCCGGGTGCTGCAGGACGAGAATGAGAATGCCCGACGCGCCGCCGTCGAGGTGCTCAACGAGGTCGGCAACGCCAAGTCGGTCAAACATCTGCTCGAGGCGCTGAAGGACAGCGACTGGTGGGTACGCTCGCGCGCCGCCGATGCGCTCGGACGCATCGGCGGTCCGCGCGTGATCGATGCGGTGCTCGAGCTGGTCAAAGACAAGGACGAGGATATCCGCCGCGCGGCCATCGAGATCCTCAATCAGACCAAGGACCCGCGCGCGGTGGACTCGCTGGTGCACGCCACGCGCGATCCGGACTGGTGGGTGAGTGAGCGAGCGGTCGATGCGCTGGCGGAAATCGGCAGCAAGCGCGCCGTGCCGCGGCTGCTCGAGATGCTCCAGAGCAGCACAGAGAAAATGCTGCCCGTGGTGGTGCGCGCACTCGGCAAGCTCGGCGATGCGCAGGTGGTCGCCGCCCTCGGCGCGCTGCTCGATCGGCCCGAGCGCGAACTGCGCATCGAGGCGATGCACGCGCTCGCGGCCATCGCCGATCCGGCGAGCGCCGATACGCTGCGCGCGCAGCTGAAGACCCTCTCGAGCACACCGGATCAGACCATCGCGCGGGCCGCCGAAGCGGCGCTCGCCGACCTGGAGCGGCGCCTCGCCGGCGCGACGGCCGGCGCCACGCTGCGCGGGGCGACGCTGCCGCAGCCGCCGCACGAGGCGCTGCCGGAGCCCGCCGAGGTGCGTGCCGCGGCGCGCCCGAGTGCCGTGGAGCGCCTGGACATCCAGACGCTGCGACCCGGCGATGTCATCGAGGGCCGCTACAAGTACGTCGAGCGCATCGGCCGCGGCGCCTTCGGCACCGTGCTGCTGATGGAAGACACGGTGGTCGATGAGCGGCTGATCCTGAAGTTCCTGAACCCGAACGTGGCGACGGACGAAGAGGTGATGAAGCGCTTCGTTCACGAGCTGCGCTACTCGCGCAAAATCACGCACCGCAACGTGATCCGCATCTATGACTTCCTCTACATTCAGGGCAATTACGCCATTTCGATGGAGTACTTCCCCTCGCACACACTCTCGGGGGAGGTCGTCGGGGAAAAGCCGCTCGAACTGAAGCGCGCGCTGCAGTTCGGCATCGACATCTGCACCGGCATGGCGGTGGCCCACTTGGCCGGCATCGTGCACCGCGATCTGAAACCGGCCAACGTCCTGATCAACCACGAGGGGCTGCTGAAGATCGTCGATTTCGGCGTCGCCGCCGCGCAGCGCGAGAGCGAGACGCAGCTGACGCGCACCGGCTACGTGATCGGCTCGCCGAAATACATGGCGCCGGAGCAGATTCTCGGCAAGCGGGTCGATGAGCGCGCCGACATCTACGCCCTCGGGGTGATCCTCTACGAGATGCTCACCGGTACTCCGCCGTACTCGCGCGGGGACCACATGTCGGTGATGTACCAGCACGTGCAAGGCAAGGCCCGTCCGCCCCGGGAGCTGAACCCGGCCCTGCCAGCGGGGCTTTCGGAGCTGATCATGCGCGCCATGGCCGTCGATAAGACCAAGCGCTTCCAGACCATGGACGAGGTGCGCGCCGCGCTCGAGAAATTCCTCTAGCCGGGCGCCGATCGGGCCGCCGGTAACGTGCCGTAGCTCAAGGTTTGATGCGCATACGGTTGATTTTCTGGGAGAATCAGCGCGACAGTAGCGTTTCGGCCCTTGCTCCCGGGAGTGTCCGTTGGCCCGTATCGATGCCTTCTTGAAGCTCGGCGTGCAGCAAGGCTGCTCGGACGTACACCTGGCCGTCGGGGTACCGCCGATGCTGCGCATGCAGGGTGATCTGCTGCCGATCAAGTTCCGCGACCTGCGCGGGCAGGAGCTCGAAGGCTACCTGACGGAGATCCTCACGCCCTCGCAGGCGGAGCGTTTCCAGGCCGGGCATGATCTGGATTTCTCCTACGTATCGGGCGACGGCGGGCGCTTTCGCGTCAACGTCTTTCGCAAGGACACGGGCATCGGGGCAACCTTCCGGGCCATCCCCTCGACGGTGCCCTCGCTCTCGACCATGGGGCTGCCACCGGTGCTGGCCAAGCTGTGCGACTACCACCAGGGAATGATCCTGGTCACCGGGGCGACCGGCACCGGCAAGTCGACGACGCTCGCGGCGATGATCGATCACATCAACCAGTCGCGCAAACTCAACATCATCACCCTCGAGGATCCAATCGAGGTGGTGCACCGCAGCAAAATGAGCCAAGTGGTGCAGCGCGAGCTCGGCACGCACATTCCGAGCTTCGCCGAGGGCGTGCGCGCGGCGATGCGCGAGGACCCGGATGTCATCCTGGTCGGTGAGATGCGCGACGCCGAGACCATTTCCATGGCGATGACCGCCGCGGAGACCGGCCACCTGGTGCTCGGCACTTTGCACACTACGAGTGCGGTCAAGACCGTCGACCGTATCGTCGATGCTCTGCCGGTCGAGCAACGCGAGCAGACCAAGAGCTTCCTCTCCCAGAGCCTGCTGGCGGTGGTCACGCAAGTGCTGATAAAGACCCCGGACGGACGCGGCCGCAAGGCGGTCTGCGAGATCATGATGATGACCCGGGCGATTGCCAAGCTGATCCAGAACGAGCAGACCTTTCAGATCCCGAGCCTGGTGCAAACCGGCCGGGACCTCGGCATGCAGTTGCTCGACCAGGCGCTGCTGGCGGCGATCAACGCGCGCGAGATCGATCCGGACGAGGCGTACGTGTACGCCAGCGACAAGCGCCCGTTCCAGAAATTCGTCAGTGACAGCGATCTGCTGCCCAAGGGCGAACCAAGCGGCGCGTAAGGAGCAGCCAACCGTGGCGACCGTCGATTCTCTGTTGCTCGAAGTCGTGCAGAAGCGCGGCTCGGACCTGCATTTCATCGCCGGCGAGCCGGCGCGTATCCGTCTGTACGGGGAGCTGATGCCGCTCAACGGCGAGCCGCTCGGCCAGGAGTTCGTCAAGCAGGCCCTCTATGAGATCATGCCGAAGATCGCCGCGGAGCGCTTCGAGGCGCACGACGGGGCGGACTTTGCCCACACCATCCCGGAGCTCGGCCGTTTCCGAGTCAACGTACTGAGGCAGCTGAACGGCATGGGTGCGGTGTTTCGCGCGATTCCCTCGCGCGCCCTCACGCTCGAGCAGCTCGACATGCCGCAGGCGGTTGCCCAGCTGTGCCGCGCCAACAACGGCTTGGTGCTGGTCACCGGCAAGACCGGCTCGGGCAAGTCGACCACCCTCGCGGCGATGATCGATGACATCAACAGCCGTGAGAAGGGACACATCCTCACCATCGAGGATCCGATCGAATTCGTGCATCAGCGCAAGAACTGCCTGATCAGTCAGCGCGAAATCGGCGTGCACAGCTCGAGCTTTGCCGCGGCACTGCACTCGGCCCTGCGCGAGGATCCGGACGTCATTCTGGTTGGCGAATTGCGCGACTTGGAGACCATGAGCATCGCGGTCACCGCGGCCGAGACCGGCATTCTGGTCATGGGCACGCTGCACACCAATGGCGCGGCCCAGACGGTCGACCGCATGGTCAACGTGTTCCCGGCCGACAAGCAATCGCACGTGCGGGCCATGCTCTCGACCTCGCTGCGCGGGGTGATCTCGCAGCAGCTGCTGCAGCGCACGGACCGCCAGGGACGGGTCGCGGCGCTCGAGATCCTCATCAACACCCCGGCCGCCGCGAGCCTCATCCGCCAGGGCAAGCTCGATCAGCTCGAGAACACCATGCAGTCCGGCGCCCAATTCGGCATGCGCACCATGGATTCGGCGATTCAACAGCTGCTCGAACAGCGCCTGGTCAGCGCGCAGGAGGCCTATAACAAGGCCATCAACAAGTCGCGCTTCGAGGGGCTGAAGGAAGCCGGCTGAGCGCATCCGGCCGGACAACGCCCGCCTGGCCAGGGCCGGCCGGACCGGCCTCGCACGCGAGCCGCCCGTGACCCGCGCCGAACGGGCCGTGCCGCTGTCGTGCCCCGGCCGCTCCCGGTAGACTTGCCGCATGAGCGAGACATTCTTCGTCACCACGGCCCTGCCCTACGCCAACGGCCCGTTTCACATCGGGCACATCATGGAGTACATCCAGGCCGATATCTGGGTGCGCTTCGAGCGCATGCAGGGCCATCGCGTGCATTTCGTCGGCGCCGATGACGCGCACGGCGCGCCGATCATGCTCAAGGCCGAAGCGGAGCGGCAGAGCCCCGAGCAGCTGGTGGCGCGCATCGCCGCTGGGCGCGCGCGCTATCTCGAGGGCTTCCTCATTGGCTTCGATCACTGGCACTCGACCCATTCGCGCGAGAACACCGAGCTCTCCCAGGACATCTACCGGCGCCTGAAGGCCATCGGGCTGATCGATTCCCGGCCCATCGAGCAATTTTTCGATCCGGTCAAAGGCATGTTTCTCGCCGACCGCTACATCAAGGGCGAGTGTCCGAAGTGCCATGCCAAGGACCAGTACGGGGATGCCTGCGAGGTGTGCGGCAGCGTGTATGCGCCGACCGAGCTGATCGAGCCGTATTCGGCCCTCACCGGCGCACCGCCGGTGCTGAAGCGTTCGGAGCATTTTTTCTTCCGGCTCTCCGATCCGCGCTGCGTCGCCTTCCTCGAGCAGTGGCTCGGCGCCGCCGGCCACGTGCAGCCGCAGGTCGCCAACAAGGCCCGTGAGTGGCTCGCGGGCAAGGGCGAGCAGGCACTCGGGGACTGGGACATCTCGCGCGATGCGCCCTACTTCGGCATCCCGATCCCGGATGCGCCGGGGAAGTTCTTCTACGTCTGGCTCGATGCACCGATCGGCTACCTGGCGGCACTGAAGAGCTACTTCGAAAGCGGCAAAGCGCGCGCCAACGGCGAGACCCGTTCGTTCGAGAGCTTCCTCACCGCCCCCGACACGCGCCAAGTGCACTTCATCGGCAAGGACATCATTTACTTCCACACGCTGTTCTGGCCGGCGATGCTGCACTTCGCGGGCGCTCCGTACCGGGCGCCGGACAACGTGCACGTCCACGGCTTCATCACCGTCTCGGGCGAGAAAATGTCCAAGTCCCGCGGTACGGGCATCAGTCCGCTGCGCTATCTCGAACTTGGCATGAACCCCGAATGGTTGCGCTACTACATCGCCGCCAAGCTCAATGCCAATATCGAGGACCTCGACTTCAATCCGGCGGACTTCATCGCGCGCGTCAACAGTGACCTGATCGGCAAGTACGTCAACATCGCCAGTCGCGCCGCGAGCTTCATCAGCCATCACTTCGACGGGGCGCTCGAGTATCCGGGCGGGACGGAGACACTCACGCAGCGCGCGCGCGAGGCGCTTGAGCAGGTCCGCGCGAGCTATGCCGCCCGCGAGTTCAGCCGTGCCATGCGCGAGATCATGGCGTTCGCCGACCGGGTCAATCAGGAGTTCGATGCCCGTCAGCCCTGGGTCCTCGCCAAGAACCCTGCCGAGCGTGGCGCGCTGCAGGACAGCTGCGCACAGGCGCTGTATGGCTTCAAGACCCTCACCTGCCTGCTCGCCCCGGTGCTGCCGGCGCTCGCCGAGCGGGTGGCCCGCGAGCTGTTTGGCCTCGAGCGTCCGCTGAGCTTCGCCGATGCACTCGAGCCGCCGCGGCGCATCAACCCGTATCAGCACCTGATGAAGCGTGTCGAGCCCAAACAGCTCGAGGCGCTGCTCGAGACGCCCGAGGAGCACAGCGTGACGACAACATCCCCGCCGAGCCGCGCACAGCCGTCCCCGGCGAGCGCCCCCGCTGCCGAGCAGAGCGCGCCGATCTCCATCGAGGAGTTCAAAAAGATCGAACTGCGCGTGGCGCGCATCGCCGCCGCCGAGTCCGTCGCCGGCGCCGACAAGCTGCTGCGCCTCACGCTCGAGCTCGGCACCGAGACCCGCACCGTGTTTGCGGGCATCAAATCCGCTTACGACCCGGCCACCCTGGTCGGACGGCTGACGGTGATGGTGGCGAACCTCGCCCCGCGCAAGATGAAATTCGGGCTCTCCGAGGGCATGGTGCTCGCCGCGAGCGGCCCGGCGGGTGGGCCGTTCCTGCTGG
The DNA here is from genome assembly GCA_021808195.1 of Pseudomonadota bacterium. Next base: position 15,650 of record JAKBCE010000042.1, on the reverse strand, counting down.
CGCCCGATGCGGGCGCCGAGCCGGGCATGCGCATCAGCTGAGCGGCGCCGCGAGACCCCGGTGAATCGCGTCGACGCCATCGAGGCACTGCTGCCGCAGACGCAATGCACCCGCTGCGGCTACGCCGGCTGCCGGCCGTATGCCGAAGCCATGGCGCGCGGCGAGGCCGAAATCAATCAATGCCCGCCGGGCGGCAGTGCGCTCATCGGCCGTCTCGCCGAGCTGCTCGCGCGCACGCCACTGCCGCTGAATCCGGCCAACGGCACCGCGGGACCGGCACTGCTCGCACGCATCGATGAGCAAGCCTGCATCGGCTGCGCCAAGTGCCTGCCACCCTGTCCGGTCGACGCCATCATCGGCGCGCGCAAGCACGTACACACCGTGCTCGCGCAGTGGTGTACCGGTTGCGAGCTGTGCCTAGCACCCTGCCCGGTCGACTGTATCACCCTGGTGCCACGTCCGGCGCTGTCGGCTCAGCCCGAACCGGCCGCCAACCGCACGCGCTTCGCCGCGCACACGGCCCGGCTCGAGCGGCGCGAGCGCGAGCGCGCGCAGCTGCTCGCGGCACGCAAGCGCCTCGCCGGCAGCGATGCCACTGCCGGCGGCGAGGGCTGACCGCGATGCATCCGGCCACACGGGGAGCCCTGTACCGCAGGCTGCGCGCAGCGAACCCGCAGCCGCGCAGCGAGCTCGAGTACTCAAGCCCCTTCGAACTGCTGGTCGCCGTGATGCTCTCGGCCCACACCACGGACCGGAGCGTGAACTCCGCCACGCGCAAGCTGTTCCCCGTTGCCAACACGCCGCAGGCGCTGGTCGCGCTCGGCGTCGAGGGCGTCAAGCCGTACCTGCGGGCGGTCGGCCTGTACAACGCCAAGTCGCGCAATCTGATCGGGCTCAGCCAGCAGATTCTCGCGCTGCACGGTGGGCAGGTACCCGGCGAGCGCGCCGCGCTCGAGGCGCTGCCCGGCGTCGGTCGCAAGACCGCCAACATCATTCTCAACATCGTGTTCGGCGAGGCACAGATCGCCGTCGACACGCATATCTTCCGCGTGGCCAACCGGACCGGGCTCGCCCCAGGGCGCACGCCGCGGGCCGTTGAGGATGCGCTCGAGCGCAACACCCCGGCGCAGTTCAAGCGGGACGCACACCACTGGCTGTTGCTGCACGGCCGCTATGTGTGCACGGCGCGCTCGCCACACTGCGCCACATGCATCCTGGCGGACCTGTGCGAGTTTGCGCAGCGGAGCGCCCCCGCACCGCGCGCGCGCCGCGGCGCGGGGAGGTAGGTCCGATGCCGATATTTGCTCAGCAAAATCGCGAACAACTGCGCCAGATGTACCTGCAGGCCTGGCGCAAATACAGCGAGCAGCAGCCGCTCGAGCCGCTCGAGGCACAGATCGCGGCGGTGATCGCCGAGCACCGTGAATATCTGCCGCTGCTGCAGTCTGCGGCAGCGCTCGAGGCAGACTTCTCGCCCGAGGGGGGACAGCAGAATCCCTTTCTGCACATGGGACTGCACCTGGCGATCCGTGAGCAGGTCGCCACTGACCGCCCGGCGGGGATCGCAGCGATCCACCGCGAGCTGAGCGGTCGTCTCGGCGATGCGCACGAGGCCGAGCATGCCATGCTCGAGCGGCTTGCCGAGGCACTGTGGGAAGCACAGCGGGCCGGACGGATGCCCGACGAGCAGCACTACCTAGAACGGCTACGATTACTGTAGCGGCGCGGCGCGGCGCTCCTCGATCAGCGCCCGATAGAGCAGCCCGCCAACGGCGCCCCCGATCAGGGGCACCACCCAGAAGAGCCACAGCTGATGCACGGCCCAGCCGCCCTGGAACAGCGCGACGCCGGTGCTGCGCGCCGGATTGACCGAAGTGTTGTCCACCGGAATGCTGATCAGATGGATCAGGGTCAGGGTCAGACCGATCGCCAGACCCGCAAAACCGGCTGGGGCCCGCCGGTCGGTCGCGCCCTGGATGACGAACACGAACATCGCGGTCAAGACGAATTCGCTCACCATCACCGCCGACATGGAGTAGCCGCCCGGGGAGTGCGCGCCGTAGCCATTCGAGGCAAAGCCGCTCGCCGAGGCGCTGAAGCCGGGTTTGCCGGTGGCGATGGCATATAGCACGGCGGCCGCTGCAATCGAGCCGATCACCTGCGCGAGGATGTACGGGATCACCTCGCGGACGCCAAACCGCCCGCCGGCACACAGACCGACCGTCACCGCCGGATTGAAGTGCCCGCCCGACACGTGCCCGACGGCATACACCATGGTGAGCACCGTGAGGCCGAAGGCGAGCGCCACGCCGAGAAAGCCGATGCCAAGATGCGGATAAGCCGCATCGAGCACTGCGGCACCGCAACCGCCAAGCACCAGCCAGAACGTCCCGAAGAACTCAGCCGCCAGACGCTTGTACATTGGTCTCCCCCATCAGCGGAACAGGTTGAGAATTCCTCTTGCGCGCCGGCCCCGGGCCGCCGGCGCCGCGGGTACCGCGCGGATGCTAGCACAGCACTGATGTGTCCCGGGCGTCGCCGCTACGATGCAAGCCGCCACCGGCCATTCGAGCACTCGCGCACACTCCGCGGCCCGCGCCCGCTCCCCGGCCGGCCGGCCTGATACACTCGAGCCGTACCTGTGCACCGAGGACCGCATATGGACTCGAGCGGGGCGGACACGGCGAGCGATGCACCGGACGAGCTCACCTCTGTCGAGCAGCTGCGGCACGTGCAGCTGCAGCGACTGCGCTGGTCGGTCCGTCATGCCTGGGAGAACGTCGCGCACTATCGGCGCAGCTTCGCCGCCCGCGGAGTCGAGCCCGGGGAGCTGCGCGCGCTCGAGGATCTGGCGCGATTTCCGTTCCTGACCAAACAGGACTTCCGCGCCAACTACCCATTCGGACTGTTCGCCGTAGCGCGCGAGAAGGTCGCCCGCATTCACACCTCGAGCGGCACGAGCGGCAAGCCGACAGTGGTCGGCTACACCGCGCGCGATCTGCAGACCTGGGCGATGTTGATGAGCCGCTGCATCCGCGCCGCCGGTGCCCGCACCGGCGACATCGTGCACATCGCGTATGACTACGGCCTGTTCACCGGTGGACTCGGTGCGCACTGGGGCGCCGAGCGGTTCGGCTGCACGGTGATTCCGGTCTCGAGCGGCCGCAGCGGCTGGCAGGTCGAACTGATCGAGGACTTCCGTCCGGACATCCTCATGGCCACGCCCTCCTACGCGCTGAACCTGGCCGATGCCTTCGAGCGGCGCGGTCTCGATGCCCGCGGCAGCTCCCTGCGCATCGGTCTGTTCGGCGCCGAGCCGTGGTCCGAGAACACCCGCGCGGCGCTCCAGGAGCGGCTCGGACTCGAGGCGTTCGACCTGTACGGACTGGCGGAAGTGCTGGGTCCCGGGGTCGCCTGTGAAGTCGGCGGGCAGCCGGGCCTGACGCTCTGGGAAGATCACATCTACCCGGAAGTGATCGATCCGCACACCGGTGAGGTACTGCCCGAGGGCGAGGAAGGCGAGCTGGTTCTCACCACCCTCACCAAGGAGGCACTGCCGGTGATCCGCTACCGCACCCGGGACATTACGCGCCTGCTGCCGGCGCACTCAGGCCCGCTGCGGCGCATCGACCGAGTGTTTCGCCGCACGGATGACATGCTGATCATCCACGGTGTCAACGTCTACCCCGCACAGCTCGAGGCTCTGATCGCGCACACCGGGGGACTCTCGGCTCGCTACAAGCTCGAACTCAACCGCCAGGGTCCGCTCGATGATCTGACCTTGCATGTCGAGACGCTCGAGCACCGGGACAGCAGCGGCGCAACGTATCGCACGCTCGCTGGGGAGCTGACCCGTCGAATCAAAACCTACGTCGGTGTGACCGTCTCGGTCGTCGTACACCCGCCCGGCACGATCGAGCGGGCCCCGGGCAAGATGACCCGGCTCAACGAGCGCGCCGCCGTGTCGCACTGAGTGCCGTCGGCGGGCTCAGCGCTTCTTCGGAAGGTACAGATCGGTCAGCGTGCCTTCGTAGGCCTCAGCCGCCGCAGCCACCGTCTCCGAAAGCGTCGGGTGCGGGTGGATGGTCAGACCGATGTCCGCCGCGTCACAGCCCATCTCGATCGCGAGCGCCACCTCGCCGATCAGCTCACCGGCGTTCGGACCGACGATACCCCCGCCGAGCACCCGGTGCGTCTCGGGATCGAACAACAACTTCGTTATGCCCTCATCGCGCCCGAGCGACAGCGACCGCCCGCTTGCGGCCCAGGGGAAGAGCGACTTTTCGAAGGCAATGCCCTTAGTCTTTGCTTCCGTCTCACTGAGTCCGACCCAGGCAATCTCCGGATCGGTATAGGCCACCGAGGGGATGACCCGCGCATCGAAGGCGCGCTTGTGCCCGGCTGCGACTTCAGCGGCCACCTTGGCCTCGTGGACCGCCTTGTGCGCGAGCATCGGCGGCCCGACGATATCGCCGATCGCGAAGATGTGCGGCACGTTGGTGCACATCTGCTTGTCGACCGAGATGAAGCCGCGTTCCGACACGCTTACACCGGCACGGTCGGCCCCGATCTGCTTGCCGTTGGGGGTTCGCCCGACCGCCACCAGGACCCGAGCGAAGGTCGCCGGGGACGGCGCCTGTTCGCCCTCGAAGCTCACTCGCAGCCCCGCGGCGAGCGCCTCGACGCGCGTCACCTTGGTGCCGAGCAGGATCTGCTCATAGCGCGGCCGGATGCGCTTCTCGAGCGGGCGCACCAGATCCGGATCACAGCCGGGAATCAGTTGCGATGTCAGCTCCACCACGCTCACGCGCGTCCCGAGCGCCGAGTACACGCAGGCCATCTCGAGTCCGATGATGCCACCGCCAATGACCAGCATCGGCCCCTCAAACGGCTCCAGTTCGAGCGCGCCGGTGGAGTCGATCACGCGAGGATCCTCGGGCAGCCCCGGCAAACGCACCGATTCGGAGCCCGCGGCAATAATGCACTTCTCGAAACGGATGCGCTGCGTGCCCTGCGCGCCGCGCACTTCGATGAGGTTCGGTCCGAGGAAGGTGCCGACACCCTGCACGATCTGCACCTTGCGCTGCTTCGCCAGCGAACTCAGGCCGCCGGTCAACTTGCCGACTACTGAGCGCTTCCACTCGCGCAACTTCACCCGATCGATCTGCGGGGCACCAAAACGGACTCCGTGTGCGCCCATCTCGGCCGCCTCGTCGATCACTTTGGCCGCATGCAGCAGCGCCTTGGAGGGAATGCACCCGACGTTCAGGCACACCCCGCCAAGCGTCGGCCAACGCTCGACCAGCGTCACCTGCAGACCCAGGTCCGCAGCACGGAATGCGGCCGAATACCCGCCCGGCCCGGCGCCCAGCACCAGCAACTGCGTGCTGCGGTCGAACCCCGAATCCGCGCCCCCGGGCGCGCCGATCGGGCTGGCGCCCGGCTTGACGCCCGGTTCGACGGCGGGAGCGACGGCGGGCGCAACCGGCGGCACGGCAGGTGCCTCAGCAGCCGCCGACTCCGTGTCGAGCCGCACGATCGGAGTGCCCTTGGAGACCTTTTCGCCCGCCTTGACCAAGACCTCGGCAACGACACCAGCGGCCGTCGCCGGCACGTCCATCGAGGCCTTGTCAGTCTCGAGCGTCAGCAGCGGCGCGTCGACTTCAATGCGCTCGCCGGCCTTGACCAGCACCTCCACCACGGCGACTTCGTTGAAGTTGCCGAGATCCGGAACCCGCAGCTCGATGCGGCTCACGGCACCGCCTCGATGAGTGCGTGCGGATCGGCCAGGGTTTGGGCCAGGAAGGTCGTGAAGCGCGCGGCGGCGGCCCCATCGATCACCCGGTGATCGTACGACAGCGACAGGGGCAGCATCAGCCGCGGCACGAACTCACCATCACGGTAGACGGGTTTGTACGCCGAGCGGGATACCCCGAGAATCGCCACCTCGGGGGCGTTGATGATGGGCGTAAAGGCCGTACCGCCAATGCCACCGAGACTGGAAATCGTGAAGCAGCCGCCCTGCATCTGCGCCGCGGAGAGCTTGCCACCGCGCGCCGCGGCGGACAATTCCCCGAGCTGGCGCGCCAGCTGATAGATATCCTTGCGGTCGGCCTCGTGCAGCACCGGCACCATCAGGCCGTTCGGCGTGTCGGCGGCGAAGCCGATGTTGAGGTACTTCTTCAGGATCAGATTCGTGCCCGTGGCATCGAGCGAGGCGTTGAATGTTGGGAACGCCTGCAACGCCCTGACGCAGGCGCGCACGATGAAGGCGAGTGGCGTGAGCTTGATGCCACGCTCGCCTGCCGCGTCCTTGAGCTTTGCGCGCAGCGCCTCCAGTTCAGTGATGTCCGCCTCGTCAAACTGAGTGACGTGCGGCACGTTGACCCAGCTGGCGTGCAAGCGCGGCCCGGAGATGCGCTGAATGCGCGAGAGCGGCTGCGTCTCGATAGGGCCGAAAGCGGCGAAATCCACGACCGGCACTGCCGGCAGCGCACCGCCGCTCGGGCTCGCGAGCGCGCCCTTGACGAACGCCTTGACGTCCTCGTGCGTGATTCGGCCCTTCAGGCCGCTGCCCTTCACCCGGGACAGATCCACGCCGAGTTCGCGTGCGAATTTGCGCACGCTGGGCCCTGCATAGGCGCGCGAGAAACCGGGCTCGTTGATCGGCGGCGGCTCTGCCTGCGCGGAGGCAACCACCGGTGCAGGTGGGGGCGCTGCGGAGGCGGTCGCTACCGGGGGGGCCGCGGCGGCCGGCATTGGGGTCGGCGCCGAGGCCGCGGGGGGCGGCGCGGCTGCGGCTGCGGCCCCGCTCACACCCTGGGCGCGAACCGTGGCGACCAGATCGCCGGCCGAGACCGTGCTGCCTTTGCTGACATGCACTTTCTCCACGACCCCGCCGACGCTCGAAGGGACGTCCATGGTCGCCTTCTCGGTCTCGAGCGTGACCAGCGGTGCCTCCGGATCAATGGAGTCGCCCGCCTTGACGAGGACGTCGATGACGGCCACGTCTTTGAAATTGCCCATGTCGGGCACGCGCACTTCAACGAGGCTCTCTGCCGCGCTCATCGCGATATTGCCTTCAGCATTCAGACTTTCCAGGGAACCGGCTTCTCGGCGTCAATCCCGAGCTTGTCCATCGCACCGCTCACCACCGATGGCTCGATCTTGCCCTCATCGGCAAGCGCCTTCAGGGTCGCGACGATGATGTAGTTGCGATCGACTTCGAAGTGCTGACGCAGCGCTGCGCGCGCATCAGAGCGGCCGAAGCCGTCCGTGCCAAGGCTGAGGTAACGACCCGGCATCCACTCACGGATCTGGTCGGCCACGGTGCGCACGTAATCGGTCGCCGCGATGAACGGCCCCTTGGCCTGCGCAAAGCACTCGCGCACGTAGGGCGTGCGCGCCGGCTTGCCCGGATGCAGCAGGTTCCAACGCTCGCACTCGAGTGCCTCGCGCCGCAGCTCGCTGAAGCTCGTAACCGAAAACACCTCGGCGCGTACACCGTAATCGGCTTCGAGCTGCGCCGCGGCCGCCAGCGCCTCGCGCAGGATGGTGCCCGACCCGAGCAGCGTCGCGCGCAGCTTGCCGCCTTTGGCCGGCGCCTGCAGGCGGTATGCGCCCTTGAGAATGCCCGCCTCGGCGCCCTGCGGCAGCGCCGGCTGCGGGTAGTTCTCGTTCATCGTGGTGATGTAATAGAAGATGTTTTCCTGCTCGACGTACATCCGGCGCATGCCGTCCTGGATGATCACCGCGAGCTCATAGCCGTAGGCCGGATCGTAGGCGATGCAGTTCGGCACGGTGGTCGCCACCAACTGGCTGTGCCCGTCCTGGTGCTGCAGACCTTCCCCGGCGAGAGTGGTTCGCCCGGCAGTGGCGCCGATCAGAAAACCGCGCACCTGCTGATCGCCCGCCGCCCAGATGAAGTCCCCGACCCGCTGGAAGCCGAACATCGAATAGAAGATGTAGAACGGCACCATGCTGATGCCGTGATTGCTGTAGGCGGTGCCGGCGGCGATCCACGAGCACAGCGCACCGGCCTCGTTGATGCCTTCCTCGATGATCTGGCCCTTCTTGTCCTCGCGATAGGACATGAGGGTATCGGCATCCTGCGGGGTGTAGAGCTGTCCGACCGAGGAGTAAATGCCGACCTGTCGGAACAGACCTTCCATGCCGAACGTGCGAGCCTCGTCGGGCACGATCGGCACGATGTTCCTGCCGATGCCCTTGTCCTTCAGCAGCGCCGTCAGGATGCGCACGAACGCCATGGTGGTCGAAATCTCGCGCTCGCCGGTACCTTCGAGCACCTGCGCGAAGGCCTCGAGCGGCGGCACGGGCAGCGGCGGCGCTTGCCGGCGGCGCGCCGGCAGGCAGCCACCGAGTTGCGTGCGCCGCTCGCGCAGGTAGCGGGCTTCCTCGGAATCCTCCGGCGGCTTGCGAAACGGCAGACGCGCGATTTCCTCATCGGAGATCGGAATGTGGAAGCGGTCGCGGAAGGCGCGCAGGTCCTCCTCGGAGAGCTTCTTTTGCTGGTGCGCGACCATCTGCCCCTCACCGCCCTTGCCGAGCCCGAAGCCCTTGACGGTCTTGGCGAGGATCACCGTCGGCTGACCCTGGTGCGCCATTGCAGCCGCATACGCAGCAAACACCTTGCGCGCGTCGTGCCCGCCGCGGTTCAGTCGCCAGATCTCCTCGTCGGACATGTTGGCGACCATGGCGCGCAACTCCGGATACTTGCCGAAGAAGTGCTCACGCGTATAGGCGCCGCCCTTGGCCTTGAAATTCTGGTACTCACCGTCGACACACTCTTCCATCAGCCGACGCAGCAGACCCTGTGTGTCACGCGCGAGCAGCGGATCCCAGCGCGAGCCCCACAATACCTTGATGACGTTCCAGCCGGCCCCGAGGAACGCCGCCTCGAGTTCCTGGATGATCTTGCCGTTGCCGCGCACCGGGCCGTCGAGGCGCTGCAGGTTGCAGTTGATGACAAACACGAGGTTGTCGAGGCCCTCGCGCACCGGCATGGTGAGCGCACCCATCGATTCCGGCTCGTCCATCTCGCCGTCACCGAGAAACGCCCAGACCTTACGGTCGGAGGGCGCGAGCAGCCCGCGATGCTCCAGGTAGCGGATGAAGCGCGCCTGAAAGATCGCCTGCATCGGCCCGAGGCCCATCGACACCGTCGGAAACTGCCAGAAATCCGGCATCAGCCACGGATGCGGATAGGACGAGAGACCCTCTCCGGGACCGCCCGCTTCCTGCCGGAAGTGATGCAACTGACTCTCGCTCAGGCGGCCCTCGAGATAGGCTCGCGCATACACCCCCGGGGAGGAGTGGCCCTGGAAGAACACCAGATCGCCCGGATGCTCCGGCGATGCGGCCCGCCAAAAATGATTGAAGCCGACTTCGTACAACGTCGCCGAGGAGGCGTAACTCGCCAGATGGCCGCCGTACTCGGATGACTTGCGGTTCGCCGCCACCACCATCGCGAGCGCGTTCCAGCGGATGTAGGCTTCGATCCGCTTCTCGAGCTCGCGGTTGCCGGGATACACCGGCTCACGCCCCGGCGGGATGCTGTTGACGTAGGCGGTATTGGCTTTGAACGGCAGATACGCGCCGCTTCTGCGCGAGTAGTCGATCAGCCTGTCGAGCAGGAAGTGCGCACGCAAAGGCCCGTGCGTCTTCAGCACCGAGTCGATCGACTCGAGCCACTCCTGCGTTTCAACGGGATCGATATCTGTCAGTTTTGGCGGTTCGGTCATGCGGTCTCACGCTCGGCCGCGCAACACCAAGTGTGTGCACGGCCCAAGGGGTCGAATTCCTCGACATCCGCTGCTCGGCCCGGTGGCGCATCCTCGAGCCTACGACGCATACACCCGATGCGAAACGCTCCGGCCGATTGGAGTAGGATGCGCCGCCAGCATTCCATGCGAGCGAAAGTCGCCTGTCAATGAGCCGCGCAATAATCCGGGTTTCATCCGCGATGGTCAAGCAAAGGCCTTACCGGCGCGCCGGCGCGCGCGGCACCTCGGCGCTGCTGCCGGTTGCGCCGCGCCCGCAAATTGTGCGCTCGCGCACATACGGGGAACTCGACACCCTACTTGTGGCGATGCCGGTGTCTGCCGGAAGGGAGAGTCTCGCCGGACTGCCCGAGGCTGCGCGTTGGCAAGCGCTGCACGGGCGCGAGCCGCCGCGGGCCGCAACGGTGCGCACGGTTTCCCTGGCGAACCGCCGCCAGACCCTGGCAGTGCTCGGATTCGTGCCCGATGAGGCGAGTGTCTTCGAGCAGCTGCAGCTCGCCGGTCGGATGCTCAAGGCGACGGCGGAGCGCGCGCCGCAGACGCTGGGGCTGGCTGCGCTCGGCACCGGGCCGCGCGCCGAGACATCACTTGAAGCACTGCTCGCTGCAGCGCTGACGGAAAGCTTCGCACTGCCGAGCTACAAGAGCGCTGTGCGGCCGGCCCCGGCCGTGCGTCGCATCGTGCTGCCTGCGGCGCCGCAACTCGACACGCACCATGCGGCCGTGAGCGCAGAGGGTACCAACCTTGCGCGCTGGCTCACCGCGCTGCCGCCCAACCTGCTCGACTCGCGTGGCTACCGCTCCGTCCTGACACGCTTGGCGCACCGCCACGGCCTCACCCTCAACTGGCTCGGTGAGCCGGCCCTGCGGCGCGCCGGCGCCAACGCGTTTCTAGCGGTGGCGGCCGGCAATGGACACCACGAAGCGGGCATTGCACGTCTGTCGTACCGACCGCCGCGACGGCGTACCGGCGCGGCGGATCTGGCGCTCATCGGCAAGGGCATCGTGTTCGACACCGGCGGGGTCAACCTCAAGCCACACCGCAGCATGCTCGAGATGCACACCGACATGGCCGGCAGCGCCGTGGCGCTCGCCACGCTCATCGCGCTTGCCGAACTCGGCGCGCCCATCGCCGTCGACGCCTGGCTCGCGATCAGCGAGAACCATATCGGTCCACGCGCGTATCGGCCGCAGGAGGTGGTGAGCGCCGCCAACGGCGTGACCATTCAGGTCGTGCACAGTGACGCCGAGGGACGCATGGTGCTCGCAGACACCTTGGCGCTCGCTGCGCGCACCCGCCCACGGCTGATGCTCGATTTCGCGACGCTCACCGGCGCATGTGTCTCGGCGCTCACCGAGCGCATGAGCGGGGTTTTCACCAACCGCCCCGCCCTGCTCGAACCACTGCTGGCGGCCGGGCGCGCAAGCGGCGAGCGGGTCTGGCCCTTCCCCTGCGAGGCGGACTTCGACACCGATCTCGACAGCAAGGTCGCCGATGTGCTGCAGTGCGCCGTCGATGGCAAGGGCGATCACATCCTGGCGGCACGCTTTCTCAGTCGGTTCGTCCCGCGTGAGATACCCTGGGTGCACGTTGATCTGTCCGCCGCGACCCGCGCCGGCGGCCTGGGTCACATCAACACTGAGATCACCGGCTTCGGCGTGCGCTTTGCGCTGCAGATGCTCGTGCGTCAGCCGATCCTGCCGACACTGGAGAAGGTCCGATGAGCGCCCCCAGCGCCCTCACCCTGCGCCGCCCGGATGACTTTCACCTGCACGTGCGTGACGGAGCGGCGCTCGCGGCGGTCGTGCCGTTCAGCGCTGCATGCTTTGCACGCGCGCTGATCATGCCGAATCTGCGTCCGCCGGTGCGCACCACGCAGGAGGCGCTCGCCTACCGCAGCAGGATCCTTGCCGCGCTGCCCGCCGATACGGACTTCTCGCCGCTGATGAGCCTGTACCTCACAGACCACACTGCGCCGCAGGAGGTGGAGCGCGCCCGCGCGAGTGGCTGCATCCTCGGCTTTAAGCTGTATCCGGCCGGCGCCACGACCCACTCGGATGCGGGTGTGACGGACATCCGCGCCGTATACGGAGTGCTCGAGCAGCTGCAGGAGACGGGGCTCGCGCTGCAGGTTCACGGCGAGGTGACCGACCCCACCGTCGATGTGTTCGACCGCGAAGCCCGGTTCATCGACGCCGTGCTCGCCCCGCTCGCCGAGCGGTTCCCGCGCCTGCGCATCGTATTCGAGCACATCACCACGCAGGCCGCGGTCGAATTCGTGCTTGGCGCGCGCGCGGGAATCGCCGCCACACTGACCCCGCAGCATCTACTGATGAACCGCAATGCGCTGTTCGTTGGCGGCATCCGCCCACACCATTACTGTCTGCCGGTGCTGAAGTCCGAGCGCGACCGCGAGGCGCTCTGCGCGGCCGTGCACGCCGGCAGCCCGCGGCTGTTTCTCGGCACCGACAGCGCGCCGCACGCGCGCGCAGCCAAGGAAGCGGCCTGCGGTTGCGCCGGGATCTTCTCCGCACATGCCGCGCTCGAGCTGTACGCCGAGGCGTTCGAGGCGATCGGTGCGCTCGAGCGGCTGGAAGCCTTTGCCGCCCACCACGGCGCGGACTTCTACGGCCTGCCGCGCAACAGCGGCCGGGTACGCCTGGTGCGGAGCGAGTGGGAGGTGCCGGCGGCCTATCCGTACGGCGAGGAGACCCTGGTGCCGCTGCGCGCCGGGGAGCGGCTCACTTGGCGCCTGGCGGCGCTGGAGCGCGCATGAACGAAACCCATCCCGAAGGCGAAACGCTCGGCCCGCTCGGACCGATGTCAAGCCGGTTCCGCGGCTATCTGCCTGTGGTCATCGACGTCGAGACCGGCGGATTCAATGCGGCCACCGACGCGCTGCTCGAGATTGCCGCGGTCATGGTCGACATCGACGCCGAGGGCGTGCTGCACCGCGGCGCGACGCATTCGTACCACGTCAAGCCGTTCGAGGGTTCGCGCATCGAGCCGGCGGCACTGCAGGTGAACGGTATCGACCCGTATCACCCGCTGCGCCCGGCGTTGCCCGAGCGCGATGCGCTTCAGCGGATATTCCGCGAAATCCGCCACGCGATGCGCGATTACGGCTGCCGGCGCGCGATTCTGGTCGGCCACAACGCCGCCTTTGACCTCGGCTTTCTCAACGCCACGGTCAAGCGCGCCGACATCAAGCGCAACCCGTTCCATCCGTTCTCGTGCTTCGACACCGCGACGCTGGCGGGCGCGGGTCTCGGCCAGACCGTGCTCGCCAAGGCGGCCCGGGTGGCCGGGCTCGACTGGGATCCCTCGAGCGCGCACTCGGCGAGCTACGACGCCGAGCGCACCGCGGAGCTGTTCTGCCTGGTGTGCAACCGTCTGCGTGAGAGCTTCCTCGACGCCCAGGCGCGCACCGTGGCACTCGGCTGGCAGAGCCAACCGAGTGACGCCGAGGCCGCCGAGGAACCCTGAGGGCTCGCGGCGGCCTCGGTCGCGGTACATCTCAGACGCGCGCGCCGAGCGCCCCAGCGCCCTCGAGCACCTTCTGCAACTCCCCGCTCTGGTACATCTCGAGCGCGATGTCGCAGCCACCGAGCAGCTCACCGTTGACGTACAGCTGCGGGTAGGTCGGCCAGTTGGAATAGCGCTTGAGCGCCTCGCGCAACTCCGGCTCCTCGAAGATATTGACCGCCTTGAAATCGGCCCCGAGCGCGCGCAGCGCCGCCACCGTCTGCGCCGAGAAGCCGCATTGCGGGAAATCCGGCGTGCCCTTCATGAACAGCACCACCGGCTGCGCACCGATCTCGCTCTTGATTCGCTCCACCACGTCCATCGCTTCACCTCTTCAGGGACACTTTGCGCCGCTCGATCGCGGCGATGACTTGCCATTGCTCCGCGGCGCTGAGCCCGCGCCAACGGGTGATTTCCTCGACGGTCCGTAGGCATCCGACACAGTAACCCCGCTCATCCAGCGAGCAGACCTTGATGCACGGAGAGAGGGGACGGCGGGACGCCGGCGGTAAGGCCTCGGACATTGTCACCATTATGGGGCCGCACGGGCCCGGTTCAAACCCCGCTCATGGTAGCCTGCGCCGATGAGCCCATCCGAGCCGGCGAGCGCCACATTCCTGCCCCCCTCCGACCTCGATGCGCAGGTTGCCGCGGCACTGCGCGAAGACCTCGGCAGCGGCGATCTCACCGCCGCCCTGGTGCCGAGCGGACAGCGGGTCACTGGCCGGATCATCACCCGCGAGGCGGCGATCCTGTGCGGCAGCCCCTGGGCGCAGGCCTGCTTCGCGCAGCTTGACCCGACCATCCGGCTCACCTGGCACGCCCGTGACGGTGCCGCATTGGCGCCGGGGGCCCTGGTGTGCACGGTCGAGGGGCCGGCCCGCGGGGTCCTGTCCGGGGAGCGCACGGCGCTCAACTTTCTGCAACTGCTCTCGGCGACCGCCACGGCGGCCAGCCGCTTCGCCGCAGCGGTCGCCGGCACCGGCTGCACGGTCCTCGACACCCGCAAGACGCTGCCCGGACTGCGCAGTGCGCAAAAGTACGCGGTGCGCTGCGGCGGTGCCGCCAATCATCGCATGGGGCTGTACGACATGGTGCTCATCAAGGAGAACCATATTCTGGCGGCCGGGTCGATCGGGCAGGCGGTGGCCGCGGCGCGCGCGCTCGGTGCCGGGGTGCGCATCGAGGTCGAGGTGGAAAGCCTTGCCGAGCTCGAGCAGGCGTTCGCGGCCGGTCCGGACATCGTCATGCTCGATGATTTCTCGCTCGAGGACATGGCAAGTGCCGTGGCGCGCAACCGTGCGCGGGGCCGCCCAGTTCAGCTCGAGGCCTCCGGCAGCGTCAGCCTCGAGACCGTGCGCGCCATTGCCGCCACCGGCGTCGATTTCGTGTCGGTCGGCGGGCTGACCAAGCACGTCCAGGCGATTGACCTGTCCATGCGCCTCGAATTCGACGCCCGCTGAGGGCCATTCAACCCTCGAGCTTCGCCTCCAGGTGGCGGGCGAGCTCGGCAATCGTCGGGTAATCAAACAGCTCGGTCAGATCGATCTTGCCAGGGTACTCGCGGTCGATCTGCTCGTGAATCTCGATCAGCTTCAGCGAGCTGGCTCCGAGTTCGAACAGGTTGTCATCGACGTCCACGCGTCTGCCGCCGAGCGCGGCATCACAGATGACCTTGAGCTTCGCCTCGATGTCAGTGCGCGTGCCGGCGCCCTGCGCCCCCTCCTCACCGCGCAGCGCGGCGAGGGCGTTGAGCTCGGCATCGAACTCACCGTTGGCATAGCCTTCCTCGAGCAGGTGCCGCTGAATCTTGCCGCTGGTCGTCTTCGGAATGCGCTTGACCGGGATCACCTGAGCGACCTCGAGGCCGGTCTGCTCGTTGAGCAGGCGCGCCAGCGCATTCGCAAGCGGCAGAAATTCCGCCACGGTGCCGCGGTGCAGCACGAACAGCACCAGTTCCTCGGCCTCGCCCTCACCCCGGCGTGCTCCGGCGGCCACCACCTTGCCGAGCTCAAGACCCTCGATACGCTGGGCAATCGCTTCCAGATCGTGTGGATAGTAGTTCTGGCCGTTGACGAAGATGATCTCCTTGGCGCGCCCGGTGACGTACAGATCCCCTGCCTCGATCACGCCCAAGTCTCCCGTGCGCAGCCAGCCGTCAGCCGTAAACGCCTCGGCATTGGCCTGCGGATCCTCGAAGTAGCCGCGCGTGACGTTCTCACCCCGGATGTGCAGGTGCCCCACCCGTCCCTCGCTGAGCGGCTGATCCTGCTCGTCGGCGATCCGCACGCTGCAGTACGGAATGGCCTGGCCCTCGGAAACCAG
>JAKBCE010000150.1 GCA_021808195.1 Pseudomonadota bacterium | reverse complement strand
GGGGGCCGAGTGCGCATGGCGGTGATCGAGGGGGACCTCGCGACGGAGAACGATGCGCAGCGAATCCGCGCCAAGGGCATCCCGGCGGTGCAGATCACCACCGGCAACGCCTGCCATCTCGATGCCCGCATGGTCCACCACGCGCTCGATTCGCTCGCACTCGAGGGGCTCGACGTACTGTTCATCGAGAACGTCGGCAACCTCGTCTGCCCGGCGAGTTTCGATCTGGGGCAGCACCTGAACGTGACGCTGCTGTCGGTCCCGGAAGGCGACGATAAGCCGCAGAAGTATCCCGTCATGTTCCGGGCCGCGGACCTGCTGTTGATCACCAAGACTGACCTGTTGACGCTGTTGCCGGAGTTCGAGCCGGTGCGCGCCGAGGCGAGCCTGCGTGCGTTGGCGAGCGCCGCGCCGGTGCTGCGGATCTCGAACCGAATGCCTGAAGGCATTGGCCCCTGGTGTGCGTGGCTCGAGGCGACGCTCGAGGCGCATCGCACCGCGGTGCGCGGTCGCAGTGCGCACGCCGCAGGCGGTGCGGGGCATGGCCACCAGCACGCGATCTGAGCCCGCGCACACCACCTGGCGGCTGCGCCTGAGCGGACATGTTCAGGGGGTCGGGTTTCGTCCGTTCGTGTATCGGCTTGCGCAGGAGTTTGGCGTCGCCGGCAGCGTGCGCAACCTGCAGGGTGAGGTGGAAATCCTCGCGCGCGCACCGAGTGACGTGCTCGAGCGATTCGAGCGCGCATTGCTCGAGCGTGCCCCGTCGCTGTCCCGGCCGCACCTGAGCGCGAGGGAATCCGTGGCGCAGGCGCCAGAGAGTGGCTTTTCGATCCTGGCGAGCGCCGGCGGTGTCTCGGCCGAGGTGTTCGTGCCGCCGGACTCCTTCACCTGTGCAGAGTGTCTCGTCGAGCTCACCGATCCGCGCGACCGCCGCTACCGCTATCCCTTCATCAACTGCACACAGTGCGGCCCGCGCTACACGCTCATCGAGGCGCTCCCTTACGACCGGATGCACACGACGATGGCCGGCTTTCCGTTGTGCCCGCAATGCGCCGCGGAGTACGGCAAGGTGGATGACCGGCGATTTCATGCCGAGCCGCTCGCGTGTGCACAGTGCGGTCCTGCGCTCTGGCTGGAGGAGCCCGGCGCCCGGACCGTGCGCGCAGAGGACGCGATTGCGCGCACGGTGGCACTGTTGAGGACCGGTGCGGTGGTTGCAGTGAAGGGTGTCGGGGGTTATCACCTGCTCTGCGATGCGCGCAATGAGAGGGCCGTCGCGCTGCTGCGAGAACGCAAGCACCGGCCCGCCAAGCCGCTGGCCGTCATGTATCCGCAAGAGGGCGAAGACGGCCTCGACTGCGTCCGGCGCGATGTCGAACTGTCCGTCGACGAGGCGCAGCAACTGCGCTCACCGGCTCGGCCCATCGTCCTGGCGCGACGCCGAGCTTCGGCTGCGCTCGCTGAGCGCATCGCACCTGGGCTCGGGGAGATCGGCGTGCTGCTGCCCTACAGTCCGCTGCATCACTTGCTGCTCGGGGACCTCGGCGGCCCGGTCGTGGCGACGTCCGGCAATCTCAGTGGCGAGCCGGTCATCACCGATCCGGCGAGGGCAACTCGTCATTTGCGCACCGTGACGGATGCCCTCTTGCACCACAACCGCCCGATCGCACGTCCGGCGGACGACTCCGTGGTGCGCACGGCGCTCGGACGGGTGCGCACGGTGCGGATCGGTCGGGGACTGGGCCCCGTGGAGCGCTCGCTGCCCTGGCGCCTCGACCGTCCGGTGCTCGCCACGGGCGGTCAACAGAAGGTGACCGTGGCGCTCGCGTGGGAGCGCCGTGTGGTGATCTCCCCGCACATCGGCGATCTCGCCAGCGCGCGCAGCGTGGAGGTGTTTCAGCAGGTCATCGAGGATCTGCAGCGGCTGTATGGCGTACGCGCCGCGCAGCTCATCTGCGATGCGCACCCGGACTATGCCGCGAGCCGCTGGGCCGCCTCGGCGGGACTGCCGGTGAGCGCGGTCGCGCATCACCGCGCACATGCGTCGGGACTTGCTGCCGAGCACGATCCCGAAGATCCGATGTTGGTGTTTGCCTGGGACGGAACCGGACTCGGGGAGGACGGCACGCTCTGGGGCGCAGAGGTGTTCAGCGGCACGCCCGGCCAGTGGCGCCGCCGAGCGAGCCTGCGACCGTTCCGGCTGCCCGGCGGGGAACGCGCATCGCGCGAACCGTGGCGCAGCGCTGCCGGCATCTGCTGGGAACTCGGTGTACGTCTACCGGGGCGAGACGAGGACGGCGTAGTGCACGAGGCCTGGTGCGCCGGGCTCAACGCGCCGTTGACGAGTGCTGCCGGTCGCCTGTTCGATGCGGCGGCTGCGCTGCTGCTCGGTGTCGATGTGACGAGCTACGAGGGCGAGGCGCCGATGCGGTTCGAGGCGCTGGCGCGGCGCGGAGCGCTCGCCGGCATCCAGGATCGTCCGTACCCGCAGCCACGCCTGCTGACCGATGCAACCGGGGTATTGCGACTTGACTGGCAGCCGCTCGTCGAGCCGCTGCTGTCAGCGCCCGCAGATGCGGCGCGTGCCGCCTACGATTTTCATGTCGCGCTGGCGGCAGGCATCGCAGCCGTGGCCCGGGCGCTGAAGGCCGAGGGGTTCGGGCGCGTCGGATTGACGGGCGGGGTGTTTCAGAACGCGCTGCTGGTCGAGCTCGCCCAGTGCGCCCTGGCCGAAGAGGGATTGCGTGTCTGTCTCAACGAGCAGGTGCCCTGCAATGACGGCGGTTTGAGTTTCGGTCAGGTCATCGAGTTTGCCGGCAGATTACGCCTGGCCGGGCGCGCCGGTACGGAAGTCCGGGCGTCCCCCGGCTGACCCATCAACGGGTGACGTGATCGATGCGGATTTTGGCCAGTCCGTCGCGCCCGACGCGGTAGCGCGTCTGTCCGGACAGGTCGCCGCGCCGATTCAGCGGATCCCCGGTCGGTGCGATCCTTGCGATGACTTCGACTCGCTCTCCGGCGCGAAAGGCGAGACCCGCGACCATGGCATCGGTCGGGCGCAGCACGACGGTCTGCGGAAATTCGCTTAGCAGGCGCTTGACGGCCAGGGGCGGTCCGGGGTGGTGCGGATCACGCACGAACACAAACAGGGGCGCCGAGTGCGGGGCGGCATGGGCGAGCGCAGGGGACAATTCCAATCGGACCCGGATCACGGCTGAGCCGGCTGACGGGGATATCGGTGTTTTCGTACCGAGGTGCTGGTCAATGGCGGCAAGCTGCTGCGTGACGATGTGGCGTATGTCGGGCGGCGGTGCGAGCGCGAGGACTCGCGTGAAGCGGCGTCGCGCCAGCACCCACTCGCCGCGATGCAACGCGACGACTGCGCCGAAGAACAGAGCCTGCGGATCATTCGGAGCGTGCGCCAGCGCTCGTTCGACCAGATCACCGGCGTGCCCCGTCAGCGCGTGCTGCTGGGTCAGCATCAGCGCCTGCGCTTCCCCGAGCAGGGCCTGGGTGTTTTCGGGGGAGAGCCGCACGGCCTCCCCATAGGCATGCGCTGCGAGCGGATAGTCCTTCAGCACCAAGTAGGAGCGTCCAAGCATCATCCAGCCGTTCAGGTCGTTCGGCTGCGCGCGCAATTGACTCGCCAGTGTCGCGACCATCGCTTGCGGCGAGCGGGCTGTCCCGGACGTGCGCGCTGAGCCTTGACTGAGCGATGTGTACAGGAGGGTCGCGCCGATCGTCAGAATGGCGATGCAGGCGAACACGACCCACACCAGGGTTCTCAGTGCAGGCCGCTGGCGCAGCCAGTACGCCGCGAGCAGCGCGCCGGCACACAACACGAGCACTGGGACGAGCAGGGCGACCAGGGCCATCGGCACTCCTCGGGGAGTTCAAGTGAGCGGCGTCGACATGTCCCGGACTTTCCGCGCCGCCGCATCGCGCGGAAGATTGAGTTTGGTCATCGGTCGGCACGTGCTCCATACGCAAAATTGCCTATTCGCAGGACCAGTCGGATACTCAGGGGGCAGAGGCGATGGGGGAGAGCGCATGGTCGAGTCGGATCAGGTGTCGGGTCCACCGGCCCGTACCACGGTGCTGCTTGCCGTGCTGAGCGGCGGCTGGATCGCCGGTACGGTTGATATCGGCTCGGCATGCTGGATCAACTCCCTGCCCCCACATGTCATTCTGCAGGCGATTGCGAGCGGTGTCCTCGGTGCCCGTGCGTTTCATGACGGACTTGGGGCGGCACTTGCCGGGTTGCTCCTGCAATGGGCGATGGCGCTGGTGATCGCGGGTGTCTACGTGACCGCCATCTTGCGCTGGCCGAGCCTTGGCCGACATCCGCTCGGCGGCGGGTCCGCCTACGGGTTCGTCATCTACGGGGTGATGAATTACGTGGTGGTACCGCTCTCGGCGGCGCCATTCGGCCCGCCCGCAGAGCCGCTGAAACGGCTCGAGAACCTGCTGGCCATGGTGTTGTTCGGACTCATCGTGGCGGTCGCGGCGCGGCTGGCCGGCGTGCGGGAAAGCGCCCGGCACATGGCGCCGGGCGCGTGAGCCTCAACGCCAGCGCGGCGGCCGGCGAGGTCCCGGATGCGGGCGGCCCCGCGGCGCAGGATGGAACTGCGGCCCCGGATGATACTGCGGCGCAGGATGATACTGCGGCGCAGGGTGATACTGCGGCGCAGGGTGATACTGCGGCGCGCGCCGGAATTGCGGAACCGGACGGTATTGCGGCGCTGGCCGGTACTGCATCCGCGGCGCCGGTCTTGGCTGAAATCGGGGCGCGGGCCGGTACTGCATGCGCGGTGCGGGTCGGGCCTGAAAGTGGGGTGCCGGACGGTACTGCATGCGCGGTGCGGGCGGCTGCCGATACACGCCAGGTCCGGGCCGCTGCATCGCGCGGGGTCCGGCCCAGGGATGCGGCGCCGCGTTGAAGCGCTGGGGTCCGGGATGAGGCCCCGTGTCGCGCCGGGCAGCAGCCCAGGCGGGTCGGTCGGCCGGATGGGGCACGAACCTCGGCTGGGGGCCGCGACGCACCATCGGGCCGCCGGCCGCACGTGCGGCGAGTACGCCGCGGCCATGGAACAGGGTCGGACGCACCGTCGCGGCGATGGGGGGGCGTCCGTGGTTGAAATTCGCACGCAGCACGTGATCACCGCGGGCCATGAAGACGTGCTGGCGCTGCTCTGGGGTCATCGCGAAATGGTGCTCGCGCGCGGCGAACAGATCTTCGCGGGTCGGGTGGGCCATGATGCCATGGGGGCCCCCGTTGTAGCTGACGTGATCGAAGTCGCGGTGGTAGAAAACGCGCCGCGGCTCCCGGTGATAGTAGGCGTCGGCGTCAAAGCCTGGCCCGACGCGCAGGACCGCGCGGTTGTAGAAAAAGATCCCGCCGCGCCAGTAGCCGCCGTAGAAGCCATCCCCGTCATAGCCGAAACCGTAGTCGATTCCACCGTAGAACCCGACTCGCGGTCCCCAGTAGCCGGTATGCCAGAGGTATGCGCCGTCATCCCATCCCCAGTAGCCGGGCGTCCACAGCAGACCCACCTGCGGGGGCAGCACCCAGGTCCCCGGTACCCAGTAATACCCGTACGGACCCCAGGCCCAGTACCCGGGGACCCAGATGAAGCCCGGTTGCGGGCAGGGCGGCTGGACGTAGACGGGAAGCGGCGGCGGCGGAACGTCTACCGACACGCCGATGAACATGCCCGCCGACGCAGCCACCGGCAGGACCGCCAGCAGCAGTGCGGGCAGGAGGTAGCCGAGAATTCGGGTGCGCATGGACTTCTCCGCAGGATGCTCTTTAAAGAAGAGACTGAGACTCTGCCACTGAACCGGTGCTGAATTTCGCACATCGCACGATTGCCAACGAAATTGCAGCTTTTGGTGCCGAAAACGCGCGATTTGCTCGCCGGTTGACCATTCGTGCGTGACGCCGGGCAGGATGCCTTGTTCCGGCCCGCTTGGTACGATGCGCGCCCCCCTGGCAGTTCAATCGAGCTCTCATGACGGTCGTCACCCGATTTGCGCCCAGTCCCACCGGCATGCTTCACGTGGGCGGCGTGCGCACGGCGC
>JAKBCE010000149.1 GCA_021808195.1 Pseudomonadota bacterium | reverse complement strand
CGGGCTTGTGCGCCAGGATCTCCTCGCGCGTCAGTCCCTGAATCTCGTGCGGAAAAACCAGCCACTGCGAGGTCGCGTGCACGAAGATGTCCGGCACCCGTGCGCTTTGGCGCCGCTCGGGCTTGTAGTACACGGTCGCAATGCGGATCCTCTCGGGCAGGTTGCGCCGGCACCGGCGCTGCAGCTCCTCGATGACCGCCTCCAGGCTGCGGCCGGAGTCGTACACATCGTCCACGAGCAACAGCTCGTCGGTCGCTTCGAGACGCGAGACCAGGTAATCGAGTGCGTGCACCCGCACCGACGTGTGTCGGGCGTCGATCCCGCTGTAGTAGGACGTGCGGATGGCGATATGGTCCACCTGGATCGAGTGGTACTCGAGCACCTCCTGAACCGTAATGCCGATCGGGGCGCCGCCACGCCACATCGCCACCAGGAACGTCGGGCGCATGCCGCTGGCCACGACCCGCCGGGCGAGCTCCATCGAGTCGCGCAGCAACTGATCGGCGGAAATGAACAGCTTGTCCACGGCGATCATTGTTCCACAAACGCGTGACTCACGCCCGCGGCCGCTCAGGCCGCATGCGTGCGACGAAGCCGCGGTTGCGCAAAGCGCAGTCCCAGGTAATAGACGACGGTCACGGCGAGCGCCGAGCAGACCTGCCAGGGAATGATCTGCGCCAGTATCGGTGGCAGGCGCGGCTCCCGCCCGCCGAGAACAACGCCCGCGAGCAGCATGCCGATGGCCCACGGCGCCGGCCAGATGAACCACTCCGGCAAGCGCCGCGGCGTCGCGTAGAACGACGAAATCGCATCGGCGTAGTAGCGGCCGTGAAACCAGTCGACGACCAGGATGAAGGTGAACGGAAACAGCAGCGAGCCCAGCGCCGAGAGAAAGCCCTGAATGAACCCGAGGATGCCGAGGATCGCCAGCGCCGTGGCGAATGCTCCCAGAATGATCACCAGCATCGGCTGCAGCATGCGGTGCGCGGTTCGGCCCGAGGTATTAACCGCGAGCAGCGTGGTCACTGCCGGGTACAGATTCATCGCGTTGGTATGGGCGATGGCGAGAATCACGCCGATGGCCGAGACCTCCCCCCAGACCGGAAGATGCTTGCCGAGCAGCGCGATGTTCCACTGCCCCGTCATTCCCAGCGCGATCAGTCCGAGCGCCCCCATGAACACGACGGAGGTCATGACGCCCACGCCCGGCGCCAGCATGTACGCGGCGCGGCGCAAAGGACGCTCATCGGCCCTGGACGGCGGACAGAACCGGGTCACAGTCGGGAAAATGTAGGCCCACGACAGCAGACTGAAGCTCAGGATGAGGTCGATGTCCTTTCCCCAGGCAATCGTCCCCACCTGGCGCGGCATGACGAAGGAATACCGGCCGAACAGATAATAGGCCAGCACCGCATAGCACAGCAGAAACACCAGCGCGGTGTAGTTGTAAAACTTCTCCAGCACCTCCATGCCGAAGAACACCAGGGCGATCTGCAGGCCCCCGAGCATCAGGTACCAGAGCATGCCGTGCCCGGGAAACAGCCTCGAGAGGATCTGCCCGCCCACGTCGGTGTTCAGTCCGAACCACCCGGCACCCACGATGGTGTACAGGATCGACAGCAGCGTCGCACCTCCCACGCCGAAGGTGCGCCGGGCCATCACCATGGAGATGACCGGCACCTGCCGGCCCATGTGCGCCAGTAACATCGAGGGCACCAGGCCAATGAGCAGGGCGAGCACGTTGACCCAGAGGAACTGCTCAAGACCCATGCCCTTCAAGACCAGTCCAATGACCGGTGTTGTCGCAGACGCCGAAGCGAGACTCCAGATCACGAACAGAGAAGTGACGCGCATGTGCCGCGCCCGGTCGGGCACTGGGGCGATTCCGAGTGTTTCGACGGCGGGCACGTCCGGTGCGGTCGGTTCGTTCGGGAGGCGGTTCATGGGGTCCTCGGAGGGAAAGTCTCGAGACGGTCAGTCCGCGCATCGGCTCCGCACCGAGCGCCGCACCGGGACGGGCTGATGCGCCCCTGCCGCGCGGAGCCGCAGTGCCGGTAGGTCTGCGCCGCAGTGAATCGCGCGCCAGCGGATGAGCGTGTCGCGAGACTCCTGAGCCACACCATGATACCCGTGCAAGGTGCCTGCGTAGCCACTCACGGGCTACGCAGCTGCGGGGCGGCAAAGCCGCTCGGCAACAATTCCGAGACCGTCCAGCGGCGTATCTCGCTGGCGCCGGCGCAGCAGTACACGGGCGTATCCGCTGATGCGAATTCCGCGATCACCTGTCGGCACGCACCGCAGGGAGAGAGCACCTCCGCTGCGCCGCTGGCGACGGCGATCGCCGAGATGCGCCGGGCGCCAGCGGCGATGGCCGCAAAGATCGCGACACGCTCGGCACACATGCTCAGCCCAAAGGAAACATTCTCGACGTTCACGCCCGTGAACAGGCGACCTCGTTCATCGTACACGGCCGCCGCCACGGGGAATCGCGAGTACGGCGCGTAGGCCCGCTCGAGACTCTCTCGTGCCCGCCGCATCAGCGCATCCGCATCAGGGTCCATGCATCGCCCCCCGCCCAGGCGGATCGCCCGTACCCGCGAGACTCTGGATCACTGCCGCAGTGCCGGCTTCCACTGTGTCTGCCGTCTGTGTTGCCATCGATGACGTGACAATGCACGTGACGAACGTGTCCTGTCTATCGTCTCGCAGCGTCTGGTGCGGCGGTCTGACCCGAACGCCACACCACAGAGTGTCCGCCCCGCGGCGCACGGTCGGCAGCTCGGTGACGGGCGCCCCCAGCCCCCCCGGGACGCCCGCCGCGACCGCGACCGGGCCCGCAGCGCGCAAGGCTCCGAACTGAAGCGCGACGTCCGCCGGGATGACGAGTCACTACCGCCGCACATGGCGCTCGCCGCCTCCTGCGCCGACCCGCAGACGGCCGACGGGCGTCTTCCCAGTGCGCGACAGTGCACAGAACCGGCATGGCGCACGGATCGTCTTGCCATAATCCGTGACGGCGTTCCCTCCAGCAGACGCACTCGCGCTTGACAATATCTGGCGTGAATGCGTACCCAGGCGTCCCTCACTTGCGCTCCCCAGCGGCGATCACGCTCGCCCCTGCGGCCCGTGGCCGCGGTCACATCGCAGCGATGCGCCGCATGATCGGTCAACCCGGTAGCCCGTCGCTGCGCGCAGCCATAGAGCCGCGGTGGCCGCTCCTGCTGATGGCGGTGCTGGCGCTGTGGATGCGGGTCCCCGTGAGCCTGGCACAGGAGGTTCAGCGTCCCTCCGTCGCCTTCTTCTACGGCGAGCATCCCCCGGCAAGCGTACTGCGCGATTTCGATTGGGTGATCGTGCAGCCGGATGCGCAGGTCCAGCCGAAAGCGCTCGCCGCTGCGCACACGACGGTCTTCGCCTACGTCTCCCTCGGCGAGATCGCCCTGGACTCCCCGGCCGCGCAGACCCTGCCGGCGCACTGCCGCCTGGCGGAAAATCGCACCTGGAAGAGCTGGATCGTCAATCAGGCCAACCCCGCGTGCCGGGCCTTTTATCTGCAGCACGTGTTCGCGCCGCTGCGCGCGCGCGGTTACCACAACTATTTCTTCGATACGCTCGACAGCTACCGCCTCGCCCTGAAGAGTGCCACGCAGCGCGCGGCCTACCGGGCCGGACTGGTGGCGCTCATCGAGTCCGTGCACCGGGACGATCCCCAGGGACGCTTCATTTTCAACCGCGGTTTCGCGTTGCTGCCGGCACTGAGGGGTCAGGGCGTGACCGCCGTTGCCGCCGAATCGCTCTACCGCGGCTGGGATCAGTCGACGCGGCGCTACGTCGCCGTCGACCCCGGCGCCTCGCGTGCGCTGCTGGCGCGACTCGAGCAGGTGCGCCGGCTGGGACTGACGCCCATCGCCATTGATTACCTGCCGCCTGCCGCGCGCACCGCCGCGCAGCACCTGGCCCACCGCATCGAACGTCACGACATCGTGCCGTACGTCAGCAATGCGTCGCTCGACATCGTAGGAGTGAGCACGATCACGCCCGTGCCACGTCAGGTCCTGATGCTCGACGCCGGCCGCGGCGATGCGATGAACAACGATCTGAATTGGTACGCGGCGATGCCCCTGAATCACCTCGGGTACGCCACACGCACCCTCAACGTGACGCGCTCGGCGCTGCCGAGCGGCCCGCTCACCGGTCAGGTCGCCGGCATCGTCACCTGGTTCCATTCATCACATTTCGTACACTCCGCCCGAACCTGGCGCTGGCTGCGGATGCAGATGAAGGCCGGCGTGCCCGTCGCCATTCTGGGCCACTTCGGCCTGCCCTTGAGCTCCGGGCACCTCGACGCGCTCGGTCTGCGCCTCGGCAAAGCCGCCCCCGCCGGCCTGCATCGCGCCCGCCTCGGCCACCTGGATTCGCGCTTCTTCGGGTTCGAGAGTCCGGCGCTGCCGAGCGCACCGGACTACAGCCCAATCCGCCTGAGCCCGCCGGGGAGGCCGCTGCTTGCGGTCACGGTGGCCGGCGGTACCGAAGTCGCCGCAGCGCTCACGCCCTGGGGTGGATACGTCCTCTCTCCGTACGTGCTGCGCAGCCTGCCCCAGGGCAACCTCGCCAACGGCGCGCTGCAGGCCGCCTGGATCGTCGATCCGTTCCGCTTCCTGCGCGCGGCGCTGCGGCTGCCGCCGGTCCCGGCCTATGACTACACGACCTCGAGCGGACGGCGGCTGCTGTTCGGTCTGATCGACGGCGACGGCTTCGCCTCGCTCTCCTGGATCGGCGCGTTTCACGATCAACCGGCCGCCGAAGTGATCCTCAATCAGGTCCTCAAGCACTTCCGGCTGCCGGTGACCGCCTCGGTCATCGCCTCAGAGTTCATCCGCCACGGCCTGCATCCCGCGGCGCAGGTCGCAACGCTGCGGCCCATCGCCCGACGGATCTTCCGCCTCTCCTGGGTGCAGATCGGCACGCACACCTACTCTCACCCCTTCGATTGGCAGGCCCTCGAGCGCGATCCGGACTTGTCCGCGGGGTTGCATTCGAAGCATGCCGCCGCAGCCGACCGCAATCCGGCCTTCAAATACGGCATGAACCTGCCCGTGCCGGGCTACCGGTTCAGTCCCGAAATGGAAGTCATCGGCTCGGCCGCCATCATCGAGCGGCTGCTCGCCCCGCCCGGCAAGCCGGTGCGCGTCATTCAGTGGTCGGGCGACACCGATCCGGATGCGAAGGTGCTCGCCATCGCCTACCGCGGCGGCCTGGAGAACATCAATGGCAACAACAGCACCATCACGCGGGCGCATCCGTCGCTGACCAACGTCGTGCCGCTCGGCGTACGCAAGGGCAAGTATTTCCAGGTCTACTCGCCGATCGGCAATGAAGACGAGTTCACCCACGGGTGGAAGCCACCCTACTGCGGCTACAGCCAGGTGATCCAGACGCTCAAAATGACCGATCGGCCGCGGCGGCTGACCGCGATGGAGCTCTACTACCACTACTACGCCGGCACCCGCGCCTGTGCCCTGAAGCAGCTAGAGCAGGTCTACCGCTGGGCCGAGCAGCAGCCTTCCACACCGGTGTTCGCCTCGACGTACAGCCGCATTGCCGTCGCCTTCGAGTCGGCCGGGCTCGCGCTCGCGGGTCGGGGATTTCTGCTGCGCGGCTACGGCCCGGACCAGGAACTGCGCATACCCGCCGCGCTCGGCTATCCCGATCTGGCCGACTCGCGCAATGTCGCCGGGTTCCGCGATGCCGGCACGAGCCGTTACGTGCATCTGGGTCCGGGCGGCGATGCGCATCTGGTGCTTCAGCCCACGGCGCCGCGCGGCCCGTACCTGAAGAGCGCCAACGGACTGATCGAGGCACTCGCGCGCGCACCCGGCCGCCTCGCGCTGCAGCTGCAGGGCTACGTCCCGCTGTCCGTCACGCTCGCCAACGCGGCGCGCTGCGTGACGCGCATCAACGGCCGGGTCCGGCACGGCAGAGCGGATGCGCAGGGTGAAGTTCGCTTTGAACTCAGCGCCGAGCGGGCGCAGCTCGCCGTACGCTGCCGGGGCTGAGCGATGGACTCGATGCGGCTGTCGGAGTTGACGG
>JAKBCE010000148.1 GCA_021808195.1 Pseudomonadota bacterium | reverse complement strand
GTGTCCGGGTGATCGCGCGGCATCGAAGGGGTCGTCCGCAGCGCTCATCGGCGTGACCTGCTCGCCGAGATACACCTCGATGAGCCGCGTCAGCTTGCGCAGATCCGCACGGGAGAACGTCTCCGCGGGCGTCACCGGGAAGAGCGTCGGCACGCCGAGCTCAGCGAAGCGCGCCGGCACCTTCGGTCTGGGCCCGAACCCGCCGATCACGGGCGGGTGCGCCGCAACGCTCTTCACCTCGATGTGATGCGCACCGGCGAGCGTGAGCAGCGCGGCCGGCAGTCCGTCCCCCGCCCCTGGCCCCGCGGTTCCGACCAGCACCCCGTCGCCCGGCCGCATGCCGGCGACCGTGGCGTTCGCCCCGGGTGCAAGCGCCTGGATTCGGCCGACGAAAATCATGTCCTGGGGCGACATCTCCGTCAGTACGCGCGCCAGACCCCGGCCGCCGAGCCACTGCTGCGTCACGAACGCGACCGTCGTGGTGCCGCGCGCATGCGCGTGCGCCAAACCCTGCGCGGCCTCGAGAAGGGCCTCCCAGCCGAAGCGGTCGCCGGCCGCGGCACCCGCTTCGTCATCGGCCCCGACCGTGATCGGCGCCTGGGCCAGTTCGAGCGGTTCGAGCAGATCGGCGCCCGCCGCGCGCGCCTCGGCAGCAGACGTGGCGCCGATGTCCACGTAGAGATTCCCGATGGGGGACATGGAGGGCGGATTCAGGTGTTCCGGAGACAGATGAATGCTCAGACCGGCGAACCCGCCGTTCAGCAGACCCTTGGGCGTCACCACGTGCACCGGCTGCGCGAACTGAAGAGTGTCGAACACGGGATTCGGGTCGCGCTGTGGCAGGCGCTGAACCCGCAGATAGCCCTGCTTGTCGATGGCACTGACCACATAGCCGGGCTGATCGATCGGTGCAACGATGAGCCGGTGCGGCGAGCCGCTGCCAACGCTCACCCATACATCGTCCATGTTGTCCGTGTGCGGTGTGAGCCCCTGCCCGCGCAGCTGCTGCGCGATCGCCGCCGAGAGCGTCTGTTCGTAGCCCGATACCGCCACGATCCGGCTGAGCGCGGCCATATTCGGTGGCGCGGCGAGCGCCAGTGCCGGTGCGGTCATGGTGGCCGTCAGGACGGCCGCTGCGATCATGGGCGCTCGTCGTGTCATCAGGACTCCCCGCAGCCCCAGAGGGGCGAGTTGGCGTTTTCCCGCTATTATGGAGCATCTGTCTCGGCCTGCGGCCACGGCCGCCGCCGCCTGCCACCGGATGCGCCAGCCCGAGCGGTTCGTGCGGCGGACCGGGAACCGCGGCACACCGCCGAGACCGACCGACATTCAGCGCAACTCCGATGTCCAAAGACCCGCTCCGCAAGTTCCTCACTCGGCACTCCCGCCTGTTCGTGCTGACCGGTGCCGGATGCAGCACCGCATCGGGCATTCCCGATTACCGGGACGCCGACGGACACTGGAAGCGCACCCCACCGGTCAATTTTGCCTCGTTCATGGGCAACGAGTCGGTCCGTCGGCGATATTGGGCCCGCAGCCTCGTCGGCTGGCCGCGCGTGCAGGCCGCGCGACCCAATGAGGCGCACGCAGCACTTTCAAGACTGGAGCGCCAAGGGCGCCTCGAGTTGCTCGTGACCCAGAATGTCGATGGGTTGCACCAGGCCGCAGGCACACGCCAGGTCGTCGATCTGCACGGCCGCGTCGATCAGGTGGTGTGCATGACCTGCGCGCAGCGCAGCACACGCGCTGCGTTGCAGGAGCGGCTGCTCGGTGAGAATCCGCACTGGGGCCGACTGCCCGCACTCGCGGCGCCCGACGGAGACGCGGATCTCGAGGGACTGCCATTCGAGGAATTCAGGGTGCCGCCCTGCGAGTATTGCGGCGGCATCCTCAAACCCGATGTGGTCTTCTTTGGCGAAAACGTTCCCCGAACGCGCGTCGATCGGGCCTTCGAGGCGCTCTCGCGCGCCGAGGCGCTGCTCGTGGTCGGGTCCTCGCTGATGATCTACTCCGGATATCGATTCGCGCAGGCCGCCGCCACCGCCGGCATGCCGATCGCGGCGGTGAACATCGGTCGCACCCGTGCAGACCCGTTGCTGACCCTGAAGGTCAACCGGCCGTGCGCGGAGGCGCTCGCGGGCCTGTAACTCCCGCAGCGTCCGGCGCGGCCCGCCATTACATCGTGAGCACGACCCGATACTGGGCCTTGCCGCTCATCATGCGCGCATACGCCTCGCCGGCCTTCTCCAGCGGATAGGTCTCGATCATCGGACGCACGCCCGAGAGTTCCGCGAAGCGCAGCGTGTCCTCCGAATCACTCGGCGTACCGGACGCCCACCCCTGAATCGAACGGCTACCCCCGATCAACTGCAGGGGGGTCACCTCGATGGGCGTGAAGTCCGCACCGACCACGATCAGCTTGCCGTCAGGGCCCAGCCCATCGATCACCTCGGTCATCGATCTGGCGTTCGGTGGAGTGGCGAGGATGGCGCGCGCACCGCCGAGCTTCTGCAGTGCGTCCGCCGCGCGCTCGGCGGTACTGTCGACGTAGTGATGCGCGCCGAGCTTGCGCGCCAGTTCCGCATTCTCCGCGCCGCGGCTGATCGCCACCACCCGGAAGCCGAATTTGCTCGCGAACTGGATGCCCAGGTGCCCCAGGCCGCCAATCCCGAGCACCGCCACAGTATCCCCGGGCCGCGCGCCGCTGTGGCGCAGCGCATTGAACGTGGTGATGCCCGCGCACAGCAGCGGCGCGGCCTCGACCGGATCGAGAGCCTGCGGCATCGCCGCAAGCGCCTCGATCGGGGCGATCATGTATTCGGCGTATCCGCCGTCGTAACTGATGCCCGGCACCCGCACGTTGCGGCAGTTGCGAAAATCCCCGCGACGGCACGCCGGACACGTGTTGTCCTGACCACCGTGCCAACCGACCCCGACCCGCTGCCCGAGCCGCCACTCCCCGGCCGCCTCGCCCAGCGCGTCAATGACGCCTGCGACTTCATGACCGGGCACACGCGGGTACTGGATCCCGGGCCAGGATCCCTCCTGGGTGAAGGCATCACTGTGGCAAATGCCGCAGGCCTGCACTTTGATGCGCACCTCTGCGGCACCGGGTACAGGAATCGGTCGCGTCACGATCTCGAATGCCCCGCCCGGGGCGCTCACCTGTGCCACCTTCATCGTTCGGGCTGCCGCCTGGGTCGTCGCCATAACCGCTCCTGGAGTGAGTTCAGCACGGCCGGCCGGCGCACAAGGCGCATCCACGGCCGGATTCAGGCCCAAAAAGGTAGCAGCCCGCAGAGGACGCCGCCACCATCGTCCGAGAGAGGCCCGATTTTCCGCCTCAGCACCTCCGTCCTTGCAGGAACGGTTTCCTGAGTAGCGTGCTTTGCGCGCGGCCAGCGGGCCGGCGACACCACGGACGGCGCGGTGAGTGAGCCACTCTGAACGACGCCGGCTCACCCGGCGCGCCGGCGCACGCCCCGCTCGAGGGCAGGTGCGCCGACACTCCGGAATCACTCAGTGCCCGATCACCTTCTTGCGCAGTGCCGGCTCACGCTGCATCAGGAGCATCATATTGTTGTACTGCGGGATGGTCAGGCCCGCGGACTTCACCGCGCCCACCATCTTCGTCTGTGCCTGCTGGCGCAATTTCAACGCGGCCTGATTGTTGTGCACCTGGCGCACCTCGGCCGAATACTGGTGCTCGATGGTCTTCACCGAAAAATAGGCGCGCTTGAACTTCGCCAGGGTTCGGGGATTCACCCGGATCTGCGGCTGAGCGCTCGAGCGCATCGGTGTTTGCTGCGGCGGCGCGTACTGCTGCGCGAACGCCGCAGCACTGATCAGCAGGGCCGATGCACCGAGGCCGAGCGCCAGAACTTTCATATTGATCTGCATCAGGATCTCCTTTCACTGCACCCATACGGGGTGAACCCAGCAAGAGAGATGCAAATCGCATGCCATGCACACCGTGAGCGTACGTTGCGCTCATGCTGCAGCCACAGCCATTTTCAGGCCCCGCGCGCACGGCCGGAGACCTCCTGATCGTGTCTGATCGACACATGTGTCATATCGACACACGCCGCTCGACTCACTCGCCGAGGTAGCGATACAGGGTTCTTCGGCCGATACCGAGCACCTCGGCCGCCCGGCGTTTGTTGCCGTCGACCTGATCGAGCACGTAGCGCACGTAACGCAGCTGCATCTGACGCAAAGTCGGCATCGCCGCGCTTCGCGTCGACCCTTCGCGTACGCCATTGCCCGGAATCCCCGCACCGCATGCGTGCAGCGTCTCCGGAAGATCACTCGGCACGATCTGCTCGCCGGCGCAGAATGTGACCGCCCGCTCGATCAAGTTGGCGAGCTCGCGAACGTTCCCGGGGAACGGATAACCGCTGAGGAGACTCAACGCTGCGGCGCTCAACCCGAGCGGCGAGCGTCCGATCGCCACACTGAAGCGGCGCGCGAAATGCTCTGCCAGCCGCTGCAGGTCCTCCCCCCGCTCGCGCAGCGGCGGAACGTGCAGCGTGAACGTGGCCAGACGAAAGAACAGGTCCTCGCGGAAGCGGCCCCGCGTCACTTCCCGCTCCAGATCGCGGTTGGTCGCCGCCACCACGCGCACATCCACCTGCCGCTCGAGGTTCGCACCCAGCGGCCGAACCTGCCCATCCTGCAGCACCCGCAGCAGTTTCGCCTGCATCTCGGGAGCCAGCTCCGCAATCTCATCGAGCAGCAGCGTTCCGCCATGGGCTTCGGCGAACAACCCGCGCCGGGCGTGCTGCGCCCCGGTGAATGCGCCGCTGGCATGGCCGAACAGTTCGCTCTCGAGCAGCTCAGAGGGGATCCCGGCGCAATTGACCGGGATCAGCGGACCGCCGCCGCGATCGCTCTCCGCATGCAGCGCCCGGGTGATGAGTTCCTTGCCCACCCCGCTCTCCCCGCAGACCAGTACCGAGCCGCCGGCGCGCGCGACCTGCCGGACCTGCTCGTACAGCCCCAACATGACCGCGCTGCGCCCGATCATGCCGTGAAAATCCTCGGCGACCTCTTCGGCCGCTCCGTCCAGGCCGTTCACCGCACGCCCCAGGCGCAATGGCCCGGCGGGCTGCGTCGCCTTCCCGCCCCATGCAGGCCCGTCGGCAGGCTCGCCACATGCCCATGCACCGACGCGCGTCCGCTCGTGACTCGTACCCATGCGCTGTCGCGCACGAACTCCGTAAGCAGGCGGGCGAGATTCATCTGAACGACTTGCAAAACGGCCCTGCCACCTCCGCTGGCCAACGACGGCCGGAAGACCGATGATAACGACTGACTCCCTCAGCGCAACCCGTCGTCGCCCGGCGGCACCGACGGTGCGCACTCGTTCAGGCGGTCGCCGCACTGTCGCGCATTGGCGTCAGATCGGCGCCCGCGGGCTGGGGTGCGATGCGCTTCCCCAATACGGCATCGAGCGCGACCCGGTCGACGACTTCCCGCTCGAGCAGCAATCGCGCCAGCGCCTCGAGCGTGTCACGTTGTTCGCCCAACGTCTTCGCGACCCGGTCATGCGCCTCGCGAATCAACCGTGCGACCTCCTCATCGATCACTCTGGCGGTCTCATTACTGTAGGCGGCGCTCTGCGGCATCTCCGGTACCGACAGATACGCGCCACG
Source organism: Pseudomonadota bacterium (assembly GCA_021808195.1). Next base: position 444 of record JAKBCE010000148.1, on the reverse strand, counting down.
TCGCCCCATGTCGAACGCGACCTGCCCAAGCCGCTCGCTCATGCCGTACTGTGTGATCATGTGTCGTGCCATGTCGGTGGCACGCTGCAGGTCATCCTGCGCGCCGGTCGACACATCGGCATAAATCAGCTCCTCGGCGACCCGCCCGCCCAGCAGCACGTCCAACCGGTCGAGCAGTTCGCTGTGCTTGAGCAGGTAACGGTCCTCCGTGGGCAGCTGCTGGGTGTAGCCGAGTGCCCCGATGCCGCGCGGAATGATCGAGATCTTACTCACCCGGTCGGCATGCGGGCGGCTCTCGGCCACCAGCGCATGGCCGGCCTCGTGATAGGCCACCGTCTCTTTCTCTTTGGGGTTCATGACGCGGTTGCGCTTCTCCAGCCCCGCGACCACACGATCGATCGCTTCATCGAAGTCCTGCGGTTCGACTGCCGTCTTGTTCGACCG
>JAKBCE010000147.1 GCA_021808195.1 Pseudomonadota bacterium | reverse complement strand
CCGGCGAGGATCACCCCGCCGATGACGAGCACGACGAGCAGCGCCGCCGCGCCGAGTGTCCAACCGGCATAGCGCAGCGCCCGGCGCATCAGAACGCCTGCCCGAGGCCGATGTACACCTCGAAACGACCGCCGTTCTTGAGCTGACGCGTCGGCACGGCAAAATCCAGGCGGATCGGACCGATCGACGTGTAATAGCGCACGCCCGTACCCACGCCCACACGGTATACGCTGGTCGTGCCGCTCGCGACACCACCGGCGTCGGCGAACAGCACGAAGCCGAACTTTGCGCCCACGCGCTGGCGCAGCTCGAGATTGACCGCCTGCATGCTCGTGCCGCCCTCGGGCAGACCGTCGGCGAACTGCGGACCGATCGACTGATAGCGGTAGCCGCGCACGGTGCCGCTGCCGCCGGCATAGAACCGCTGATCCGGCGGCAGGCCGAACTGACTCGCCCCTTCCGCCACACCGGCGATGAGCCGCGCAGCGAGCACGGTGCGGCCGGCCGGATCGGCCGCAATCAGCTTGTGGACGTCAAAATAGGTCGCCGCGCTGCCTTGCACGATGACGAACAGCTGCTCGCCGGAGGCGCCGGTCGAGAGCGTGGGCGAGACGGTGAGCGAGACCCGCAAGCCGTGCGTCGGGTCGAGCAGCGGTGAGGCCAGATCCGTTGAATCGAATTGCGCGGACAACGGCAGCGCGATCAGGTTGTACTGATCGTACTGCCCTTCCTGCGTGATCTGTTCATGCTCGTACGAGGTCCCGCCGCTCGCCACCCACTCTGAAGAGAGACGCCGGGTCAGGGTCGCAGCGGCCGTTGCACCGTTTTGCGTATAGGCCTGCAGCGTCTGGCGCAGGGCGGCCACCGAGAAGCCGAGGGTCTGGCCGCGGCGGCGGAAATCGGGGATGTCGTAGCCGAGGCGCGCATCGTAGCCTGCCCCGGTGCTGGCCGTACCGCCCAGGTCGATGGCGCTCGCCGAGGCGCTGAGGCGCTCACCGCTGCCAAAGACGTTGCTGTCGCTCCAGCGCAGACCGCCGCTGGCGCCCAGGTCGCTCGAATAGGCGGCATTGATGCCGAACGCGTAGCGTTTGCTCTCGCGCACCAGAAACGTCAACGGCGCACGCCCCTCGACGTCGACCGCGCCCAGCCGGACACTGACGCTCGAGAATAAGCCCAGTCCGAGCAGATCCTGACGCGCCTGCTCGATCCGGGCTGCATCGTAGCGTTGCCCGGGATGGATCGGCAGGCTGCGCTGCACGAACGACGCGTGCACGTGCTCAAGTCCCTCGATGCGGATCGCACCGATCCGCGCCCGCGGGCCGCTCGTGACCTGAAACGTGAGATTGAGCACGTGGCGGCTCGGGTCTTCATACGCCACCGGTGGGTCGACCTTGGCCTGCGCATAGCCGGCATCCTGCAACCTGCGTTGCAGTCGCTCACCGGCGGCCAGAACCTCTGCGGCGACGGCCGGCGCCCCGGTGGCGAGTCCGAGCAGCGCCTGTGGCAGGCCCAGTGTCCGTTCGATGGCCGCAGGCACCTTGCCCTCGACGTCGATGTGCCCGACGTGAAAGAGCGGGCCGAGCGATGGGGCGATCTTCACGGTCGCCTCGGTGCCGTCCGGCAGCGCCTCGAGGGCCTTGCCGAGCCCGAGGCTCTCCAGCCGCCGGCCGTCGATCGTGATCGTGACCGCGCCCTGGTAGTACCCGAAGCTCTCCAGCACCGTGCGCAGCCGTTTCACGTCGGCGCGCGCCCGAGCGATCAGCCCATACGGACCCACCGGGGCCGTCCCGCGCAGCGCCTGCAGCTGCGAGGTCAGCTTCAGGGTCGAATCGACCGAGTCGCGCCCGCTCGACACCCACTGCAGCCGGTACGGCTGGGGGTTCGCGGCCTGCGCCACCGATGTCGCCAGCGCCGCACAGATCAACAACGCGAGCGCGCCGCCGGCACGTGCGCCTCGGCACCGCGAACGTCTCCTGAAGAAGAATCGGCTTCCCATGGACGCTATGGTAAACAGTCGGCCCGCCCGAGGCGCGCCGTCCGCGCGGTGCCTGCGGTGACCCAGACACCGGTGCACGAACCGGCACAGCCGTGCAGGTCGCCATCCCGCAGATGCACGACGCAACTTTTCTCACACGCGCGGTGTTCTGGACGGCGTGACGGCGACTCGCACCCCCTTTGGGGAACGGTGCGGGCGCCGAACGACCGTGCCGGTGCACAAGGCCACCGCCGCACCCACTCACACTCGAACACAACAGACGGGGAAGGCAATGCGGGATCGACGCAACGTGCTTAAGGGTCTCGGCGCATCGAGCCTCCTGGGACTGGCGGGGCGCCGGCCGGCCGGGGCCCGCGGGAACCCCGAGCCGATGCGGGCACCGTCAGCGCCGTCCGGCGCCAAACGCGACGATCTGCCGGTCACGTCCATACCGTTCACGCTGTTCGGCCGGCGCGGGCAGCTGGCCGTCCGCTACGGCGTGACCGTCGACCCCGAGGCGCTCGGCTTCGATGTGATTCCCGGTCTCGGGCTCCATCCCGAAGCCTGCCGGGGGTACCCGACGATCCACGCCACCCTCGAGCACTACCGCGGCGCGGGGTACCGCACCCTCTGCGGGTGGATCCAGGTGATCACGGCCGAGCGCCATCGGGCCGGGACCGCCGCGGCGGCTTCGCCCGACACCTCGATCGCCGTCGATCAATTTCCGTCGATGCTCGGCATCGACATGCCGTTCGCGATCGCCGGCTTTCTGCCCGAACTATTCGATGCGCCGTGCGGCAACCTCAATGGTTACGAGCGCCTCCGATGGACGGCCGATACGTTTCTCACCACCGTTCCGTTGCGCTCCCGCAGCGAGCCCATCCGCCGTCTCGCCGGGGTGCGCTGGGGCTACATCACTGACACGGCCCACACGGACCGGCCCGTGTCGCCTCTGCCGCTCGAGGTGACCGACGGGCGCGCCTGGAGCGCCGTACTGCCACTGCTGCGCACGCGCTTTCCCGACTGGCGTTTCGCCGCCGAAGGATGAGCGGATCGACGCACGCGGAACGGCAGGAGCGCCGCGCTATGCATTCGGCAGGCGCCGGATGTGTTCGGCGATGCGCTCGGCGTCCTGCGGGCTCGCCGGGTTGTAGACCACCAGCATCAGGTCGGTACGGCCGTCGACTGCGAACGCGGAGTACTCGAACGTGAACGCGCCGAGCAGCGGATGGCGGATCTTCTTGACGACCTCACCATACGTCCCGCCATGGACTTCGTTGTCCTGCCACATCGCAGCGAACTCCGGACTGCGGCTGCGCAGCTCCTCGACCAGCGGCTCGACGTCCCGGGCCGCACCCGCCCGAGTGGTCTCGAACCGGAAGGCCCCCAACACCGCACGCGCCACACCGCCCCAATCGTACTGTGCGGTGCGTGCGCGCGGATCGAGAAACAACCAGCGCAGGATGTTGCGCTGCTCGGGAGACTGTTCGGCGTAATTCATCAGCATCACCGTTGCGGCGCGATTCCAGGCGACGACATCCCAGAGCGCGGTGCGGATGATGGCCGGACTCGGATCGAGCGCATCGAGCACGCGCTGCAGGCGAGGGGTCACCCCGGCGCGACTCTCATAACGCACTTCGGGCGGGCGGCCCAGACCGAGCACGAACAGGTGCTCGCGCTCAGCATCGGTGAGCAACAGCGCATGCGCGATGCGCTCGAGCACGTCGGCCGAGGGGGCTCCGCCGCGGCCCTGTTCGAGCCAGGTGTACCAGGTCGGACTGATGTTCGCCCGCTGCGCCACCTCCTCGCGCCGCAGACCGGTGGTGCGCCGCCGGCCGGTGACGAAGCCGAGCGCACCGGGATCGAGCTTCAGGCGGCGCTGCCGCAGGTAAGTCCCGAGCCGGTTTTCAGGGGTGACGGGGCGGTCCACTGTTACGATTTATACTAGGATAATGTCACTGCTTTACCAGGATATCTCAATGCCGCAGAGTTGTCCCTCCCCTCTGATGGAAGGACGACAGCATCATGCGTGTATTTGTCACCGGAGCCACGGGCTTCATTGGATCCGCCCTGGTGCGCGAGTTGATCGAGGCCGGCCACCAGGTCCTTGGACTGTGCCGCAACGAGGCCAAGGCCGCCGCCCTCGCCGCGGCCGGCGCCGCGGTGCACCGCGGCTCGCTCGATGACCTGGACAGTCTGAAGCAGGGCGCCGCGCAGTGCGATGGCGCCATCAACCTCGCTTTCAATCACGACGTTTTCAACGACTTTGCCCGGTTCACCGAAGCCGGTCAGCAGGAGCAGCGCGCCATCGAGGCGATCGGTTCGGTGTTGGCCGGCTCGGCCCGTCCGTTCGTGCTGACCTCGGGCACCGGGCTGCTCTCCCCGGGCCACCTGGCGACGGAACAGGCGCCACTGCCGCCCAGCGGACTCGCCCTGCCGCGCAACCCGGAAGCGGCCGGGGCTGCGCTCATCGCCCAGGGCGTCAACGTCTCCATCGTGCGCCTGCCGCAGGTGCACGACACGCACCGCCAGGGCCTGGTGAGCCGCTGCATCGCCATTGCGCTTGAGAAGCGATACCTCGCCTACGTCGGGGAAGGTGTGAACCGCTGGCCGGCCGCCCATGTGCTCGACGTTGCACGGCTGTACCGCCTGGCGCTCGAGCATGGGCACTCGGGAGCCGTCTACCACGCGGTGGGCGAACAGGGGGTGGCCCTGCGGGACATCGCCAATACCCTCGGCACGCGCCTGGAACTGCCGGTGAAATCCCTCACCGCGCAGGACGCCGAGCGCTACTTCGGCTGGCTGGCCGCATTTGCGGCGGCGGACATCCCGGCCTCGAGCGACTGGACGCAGCGTACGCTCGGCTGGCATCCGGGTGGCCGGGGCTTGCTCGCGGATCTCGAGCGGCTCGAACTGCCGCCGGCCTGAGCGCGCGGCCGGGGCGGCGGACCGGCACGTCCGCCGCCCCGGCGGCCCGCGGGACGCACGGCGCGCGAGTCCGCCCGCCGGCATGCGCTACTATTCCGGCCCGGACCCATCGAAGCTGGAGGCGACACGTCCCATGGCGAATGAACATTTCCCGATCGATCTCAATCAGCTGCGGCCCCTGAAGCTCGATCCGAAGCTCGGCACCCTCACGGATGCGCAAAAGGCCGACCTGCGCCACAACATCCAGCTGTGCCGCGACGCGATCGTGTTCTTCACGGCCCTCGCCGGCGCGCGCGGGCTCTCCGGCCACACCGGCGGTGCGTACGACACCGTGCCGGAAGTGATGATCGTGCGGGCCTTCATCGCCAACGGCGCGCCCATCGTGCCCGTCTTCTACGACGAGGCCGGTCACCGGGTCGCAACCCAGTATCTGCTCTCGGTGCTCGATGGGGCGATGCCAGCGGAGCGGCTGCTGCATTACCGCGAATTCGACAGCGGCCTGCCCGGCCATCCGGAGAAGAAGCTGACCCCCGGCGTGGAATTCAGCTCCGGACGCCTCGGGCACCTCTGGGCATTCTGCAACGGTGTCGCGATGGCGAACCCGGACAAGGCCGTGATCCTGCTCGGCTCCGATGGCAGCCAGATGGAAGGCGACAATGCCGAGGCGGCGCGCCTCGCCGTGGCGCAGCAACTGAACATCAAGCTGCTCCTCGATGACAACAACGTCACCATCGCCGGCCATCCGCAGCAGTACATGCCCGGATATGACCTGACGCGCACGCTGTCCGGCTACGGACTGACGACCGCCACCACGATGGGCGAAGACCTCGATGCGCTGTACACGGATCTTGCCCGGGCGTTCAGCGATGCGCGCCCCCAGGCGGTGGTCATCAAGCGCCCCATGGCCCCGGGGATCGTCGGCGCCGAGGGCAGCCCGCACGCGCACGAGGTCCTCAAGACCGAAACGGCCATTCAGTATCTGCAGGCGCGCGGCGGCTACGACGCGGCGATCGCCATGCTGAAGGCGGCACAGACGGACAAGAGTCCGCTCACCTACCGCGGCTCCTCCGGCGTCGGCAAGAATCGCGACGATTTCGGCAAGATCGTCAACGAACTGCTCGACGGCATGTCCCCGGCGCAGCGCCTCGCGAGCGTCAAGGTGTTCGACAACGACCTCGAGGGCTCCTGCGGCTTGCACCAC
>JAKBCE010000146.1 GCA_021808195.1 Pseudomonadota bacterium | reverse complement strand
AAGAACCCTTTTTGGCCTGCGTGCGGTGCTTGCGGGAGTTACCGTGACAGTGCGGAGGCCACCGGCGGGTGTGTCTGGGGCAGCCCGGCGAGCCATGCGAGGCCGGCCCGGACTTCCGCGCCGTGCTCGCGCTCGGCCTGCGCCAGTACCGCCTGACGCAGTTGCGGGTCGTAGGCGTGTTCCGGCGCCTTGGAATACCGGTGCATCAGCGGGCCGGCGAGTACCGTGTCGATCCATTCCCGCGACGCCGGTACGCCGAACCATGTCAGCGCCTGCGTCAGTGCGGGGGCGGGCTCGAGCAGGAACGCTTCGAAATCCATCCACTGCACCTGCGCCGGGCAGCGCTGGGCGGTCTCCCCGAGCGCCGTCATCTCGCACAGCCAGCTCATGGCGATCCACTCGCCCTCGCGATGCGGCGGAGTCAGTGCGCGTCCCAGGCGGTGTGTGAGCCGTGCGAGGCGCGAGGGCGCCATCGCGCGGGTCTCGGCGCGGGAATTCGCGCCGGCGAGAATGGCGCGCAAATAGACCGGTGCACGGGTGAACAGCAGCAGCGCGCGGGCGTTCGGTGAGCACTCGAGCAGTGCCGAGGAGATCTCGCTGACGAAGCTGGTGGTCTTGATCAGCGCCCGTTGTTCGGCCCGCCAGGTGCGCGAGAGCAGCGCGACCTGTTGAGTGAGGGTCAGTCCGTCGCCGAGCGCGCCGGCGGGCGCGGCTGCGGCGCGCAGCAGTGCCGGTTCGCGCAGCGCGAACACCGAGGGATGTTCGCCCACGAGCCGCGCCAGCAGGGTCGAGCCGACGTGCCCGATGTGGAACACAAAGTGCGCCTCGGGCACGAGTCCATCTGCCGCGGCGGCGAGGGTGGCGCTGGCGCAGCGCGCTTCGGGCGGGTGCAGTTGCAGGACCCGTGAATCGAGAAAGCTCGCGGACCGGTAGTGCGGCTCGGTGAGCTGGATGAGTCGCAGGACGTTCCCCGGGAGCGGCTCGAACGGCAACCAGGCGGGCGTGCGCCGGAGCTCCTCGATGCCGACGTCGGTTCGGACGCCGGGGGGCGTTTCAGGGGGGCGGTCGTGCGCGGGCATGGGCCGCAGCTTAACGCATCGGGTCGTGGTGGCCGGCCCGGGGGCTGCAAACATGCCGGTTCGCCGGGGGCAGGGGTATAGTGTGTTCAGGCCGTCCCTGCGGCCCAGAGGCTCGACATGAAGGTTCGGTCTGCAGCGCTCTGTCTCGTGCTGCTCTGTGCGGTAGGGCGGGCTCATGCGGCGGGCGCGGCCGTGCCGAACCTAGTGCCGGCCGCGGTGCACTACCCGCCGGGCCTGCTCGCCTGTCCGACCACCGTGGATCGGATCGGGCGCATCATCGCTCCAGTGATGATCGACGGCACCGGGCCGTACCGTTTTCTGGTCGACACCGGCGCCAACCACTCGATGATCTCGCCCGCCCTGGCCGCTCGCCTGGGGTTGCGCCCGCATCGCGGCGCGCTCGAGAAGGTCACCGGCATCACCGGGACGCAGCAGCTGCCCTGGGTCCCCGTAGCCGAATTACAGGTGGGTAGCTTCAGGATCGGAAACCTGCGTATTCCCATCAGCGCAAGTCCCGTCATGAACGGGCTCGACGGCATCCTCGGGCTGGCCGGGCTGCCGGCGGAGCGGATTGCCGTCGACTTTCGCCACAACGTGGTCTGGATAGGCCGCTCGAACGGCGGTGGCGCCTGGGGGTACCTGGCGATTCCCGCCCGCCGCACTGCCGGCGGGCTGCTGCGCGTGGATGCCCGCATCGGCAGCGTCCCGGTCATCGCGGTCATCGATACCGGCTCGCCCCGGACCCTCGGCGATGAGGCGTTGCGCCGCGCTCTGCTGCGCAGCGCGGCACACGCCCCTGACACGGCCCGGATCTTCGGCGTCACCCGTCAGGTGTCCTTCGGCAACGTGTCCGGGTCCCCGACGGTCTATCTCGGCCCGGCGGCCATCGGGCACCTCAACATCGTGTACGGCGACCTGCCGATCTTCAAGGTCTGGCACCTCGAGCACCGGCCGGCCGTGGTCATCGGGATGGACGTGCTCGGCACGGTTGATGCGCTCATCCTCGATTACCGCCGTGCCCACGTGTACATCATGCCGTTCCACCCTCCCGGCGTGGAGGTGATGCAGACCGACTCGCTGGGCTCGCTGATCGACGGAGGCGGGCCCTGAGAGAGTGCTTGACGCGGACCGGCGTATTGTTACGCTTGGGATGAGGGTTGCTATGGGAGGTTACGGTGTCTAGGTTTGCCTGCATGAAGCCGCTGTCGACGGCGATGCTCGGTGCCATATTCGTGCTGTTGGCCGGCTGCGCCAGCGGCCCGGCCCCCGCGGACTCAGGGGCCACGGTGGCGCAAGCGGGTACGGCCGCAGCGCCCACGGCGGCGGACGCGAAACACCTGACGCAGGTGCACAAGCTGGTGCTGCAGGCCCGCGAAGCAGGGCTGCCCGGCTTCTACGCATTGGTGCGCGGCGGGCACACGATGTACTGTTGGCATGATAAGAATGTCGGCACGCTGATTCCGACGACCAAGTGCGTTCAGAGCGCCGCAGAGCTGCGTGAGGTCCTCAGTGCGATGGCCGAGCAGCGCCACCGCCTGGAGGAGGCTCCGCAGGGCATGTGTTCTTCGGGCGGTGCCTGCAGCGGCAATTGAATCCGGCCCGGCCGGGATCGGCGGCGCGCTCCCGGCCTCGCACAGTACTTCTGAGCGAGGCCGGGAAGACTGCTCGCTGCAGCGGTTTTGAGGGCCTCGGGAGGTCGATATGTTCGACAGATCGGTAAGTCTGAAATCAGAGGTCGCCGCGGCGCTCGGCGTTGCGTGCATCGTACTGAGCGGCTGCGCCAGCGGCCCGCAGCCGGTCGATACCGCTGCCGCGCACACCGGGGGCAGCGCAAGCCAGATCGCGCCCTCAAGGCACCTGACGGAAGTGCAGCGCCTGGTGGAGCAGGGCCGTCAGGAGGGATTGAACGGCCTTTACGCGCTCGTCCGGGACGGCCACACGATGTATTGTTGGCGCGATCGCAACGTCGGGACGCTGATTCCCTCCACCAAGTGTGTGCCGGACAGCGCGACGCTGCGTCGGGTGCTGCGCCAAATGGCTAGCATGCGCCATCGACTAAACGAGGCGCCGCAGGGCATCTGCTCCTCAGGCGGGGCCTGCACGGGCAACTGATGCGCCGCGGCGGTGGCGCGGGCTCAGGGCGATGCGTCGCTGAGCAACGATTGCAGCGACGCGAGCCGCTCGCGGTAATGCGCCGATCGCCCGGAGGCATGACGATACAACGGCTGGCGGACCTGCCAGACACTGGCGGTCTTGACCGGATCGGCGCCGCACTCTGGGTGCAGGCAGGCCTCGTTCCACGGTAATCCGAGGGTGCTCAGCACGCGCTCCACGGCCGCACGCGGCTCGCGCACCAGCGCGTCGTAGTTCACCTCGAGGATGTCCTTGCCATAGAGCGCGGACCAGTGGCGCATCAGCCGCCGCTGCTGCAGGTAGTAATGACCCGTGTCGAGCAGATCGAAGGCGTAGCTCATTGAGGGATCGAGGTGCAGGAAGAACACCGACAGGCAGTTGTCGAGCGGTTCGCGCGTCGTGTAGAGGATCTTCGCCTCCGGGAAGAGCCGTTTGATCAGTCCGAGGTAGAGGACATTGTCGGGGCGCTTGTCCGTGACGTACGCGGCGCCCGGGAACGTGCTCGCGAGGTGCCTCAGATAGGGCTCGGCCAGCGCCTCGAGTCGATCCGGCGGGGCGGCGGCGGCACCGTCAGGGTACGGCGCAAGGGATTCGCGCGCGATCCGGGGCAGCCAGTCGAGCTCCCCGGCAGCCCGTATGGCCGGGTGTTGCGCGAGCAGCTGCTCGAGGAGCGTGGAGCCGGAGCGGAACATGCCGCAGATGAACACGGGTGCGGGTGTGGCCGCCGAGGGGGCGGCGGCCGGCGCCGGGCCCGGAAACGCCGCGATGATCCGGTCGATGAATTGCGCTTCGGCGGCTCGGTCATAGGGCACGAATGCGCTGCCGGCAGCGGCCCGGCTGAACCTGTTGGCCTCGCTGTACACCGCGAACGCTTCGGCGTACGCCCCGCGGGCATCGAGCGCCCGGCCGAGTGCGAATGCGACACTCGCCCGCGCGGCGCTCGTGGCCCGAGCATCGGTCATCCGAGTGCGCAGCTGGTCGAGCAGGGTCGTGTCGATGTCCTGCGGCGGTAGCGTCTGCGCGAGGCGTGCCAGCGCCTCGAGGTTGTTCGGCTCGAGCGCCAGAATGCGCGCATACGTCTGTCCGGCTTCCGCGCGTCGGCCCAGATCCTCGTGCAGGTTGGCGAGGTTCATGAGGGCCGGTACGTAGGTGGGATTCAGCTTCAGCGCCGCATCGAGTTCGTGTTCGGCCTCGGCATAGCGCCGCAGGTCATCGGAGAAGATGACGCCCCGGTTCAGGTGCGCTTCCTCGGGGGCCGCGAGGCCCGCCTCGAGCGCTCGCTGATAGGAGGCGAGCGCCGCCTCATATTCGCGCGCCTGCCGTTGCAGGCGCGCGAGGTTGTACCAGCTGTTGGGCGAATCCGGGTGACGCGCGAGCAGCTTCTGATAGGCCCCGATCGCCTCGCTCAGCAATCCGGCACGGCGATACCGCTGCGCTGCACGCAGGAGCGAAGCATCATCGCCGTCCGGACCCGCCATGTCGTGCCGATCAGTACCCGTGAGCCTGGGACGGCATCGTACCCCGAGGCTCAAGCGGGAGGAAAACCTTCCGGGTCAGAGGAACGTCCAGACGACGCCGAGGGAGACCATATCGGGGTGTCCACCGTAGGCGGTGAAACGCTCGTACTCCGCCCGCAGCCCCCAGTTGCCGAACTGCCATTGCGCGCCGGCGCCGAGTGCCAGGCCGGTGGTGGTCTTGTGCAGCGCCAATGACTCGGACGGGCAGCTGCCAACGGTACCGACGGCGGTACAAATCCCTTGTGGCGTGAACTGGGCGCCCAGGTCGGACGAAATCCGGTCCACTCCGGCCTTCACGTAGATATCGATGATGGGCACGGGCAGGTAGAGCACCCCGAATGCGGCTTCACCCTTTTGCGACAAAGAGGCTCCCGAGACCGTTCCCACCGCTGGTGCGCCGTAGACGTTCGAAACGCTGCCGCTGCCGAGATCAAAATAGTCGACCTCTGCGCCGAGTAGCTCAAGACCACGTGCGCCGAGGCTGAACTGATAGCCCGAATCGGACCGATCGAAGCTGTTGAGCGGACCGCTGCCGATGAATGGAATGGGACTGCTGTCGCGAGCCCGAAGGTTCGAGCGGGCATACGCCGCGCCAACATACATATTGAACACATTGGTCGCCGCATGGGCCTGTGGCAGAGCGGCGAGCGTCGCGGCGAGCCCTACTGCCGCGCCCATGCTGCGCAAAAAATGGCGGGAAGCAACTGAACCGGTCATGGCGTGATTCTCCTTCGACTCCACTCTGTCGGGCGCGCGCCGCCTGCGTGCGGCGCGCATTTCGTTTGGCCTCAGTAGCGCTGCAACTCTCAACGATCCCTTTGTGACCCGGAGTGCTGCATCGGCCCCGCTCCGTCGCAACATCGAGACAGTGATGTCGCCGGTATTGAAGCCGCACATCCTAACGGATTGTACACAAGCGTACGCGCTCCGCCGTCTGGCGCCGTGGGGCGCGGTCGCTGGGGTGTTCCATGAAGAGCTCGCCGTGTACGCCGATCCCGAATCGCGGACCTGTTGCTTCGCGCACAACGGATGCAGGAGTGCGCACCGCAGGAGAGCGGCGCGTGCAGCAGCGCATTTCCCGTCGCGGTTGCGCGCACCCGCGTAAAATGGCTATAATAGCCAAGTGGAAAAGGCTACGGTATCCAGATTAAAAAATTCGCTGAGTGCCTATCTGCGCAAGGTCCGCGCGGGGCACTCCGTCGTGATTTACGATCGGGATGTCCCGATTGCGCGAATTGATCGGATAGAGGATGGGGGCGCGGGCGATGACCGGCTTGCGCTGCTCGCCGCTCAGGGCATCACGCGGCCGCCGGAAGCCGAACTCTCCGCCAAGCGGCTCCGGCAGGCGTTATCACGGCCGCTGGCCCGCTCGGTGCGCCTATTGGATGCTGTGC
>JAKBCE010000145.1 GCA_021808195.1 Pseudomonadota bacterium | reverse complement strand
TCCTGGACCATGTCCACCGGCGTGCTGCGCGGCCATGAAGGTCAGCCGCTGGTGATCGGCAATACGATGTATTTCGAGACGCCCTATCCGAACAGCGTGTTCGCGGTGGATCTGAACGACCCGAATCACCGGGTGCGGTGGAAATTCACCCCGCCGCCCGATCCGAATGCCCCGCCGGTGGCGTGCTGCGACGTCGTCAACCGCGGCGTGAGCTACTACAACGGCAAGATCATCATGACGGCGCTCGACGGCATGGTGTATGCACTGGATGCCAGCAATGGCTCCGTCGAGTGGAAGTTCCACAATGCGGATCCGAAGCTCGGTCAGACCGTCACGGCGGCGCCGCAGGTGTATGACGGGGTGGTGCTGGTCGGGGTGTCTGGCGGTGAATTCGGCGTCCGCGGGTACATGACTGCGCTCGATGCGAACACCGGACGGATGCTGTGGCGCGCCTACAGTGAAGGTCCGGACAATCAGCTGCTGTTCAGTCCGATGCACACCATCAACGGGTACACCCAGAAGCCGGTCGGGGCCGATTCGAGCCTGAAGACCTGGCGTGGGGATGAGTGGAAGGAAGGCGGCGGCACCACCTGGGGCTGGTATTCGTACGACCCGAAGCTCGGCATGATCTATTACGGCAGCGGCAATCCGGGCACGTGGAATCCCACGCAGCGCCCGGGTTTGAACCGCTGGTCGATGACGATCTTCGCGCGCAATCTGCACACCGGCATGGCCAAGTGGGTCCTGCAGATGACCCCGCACGACGGGTGGGACTACGACGGCGTCAATGAGATGGTGCTGTTCAATGCGAAGGTGGACGGCCGCGAGGAGCCGCTGCTCGCGCACTTCGATCGCAACGGGTTCATGTTCGTCGTGAACCGCGTCACCGGCAAGCCGGTGCGGATCCAGAAGTACGATTCGTCGGTGAACTGGGCGAACGGATTCAACCTCAATACCGGCATGCCCGATGTCAACGAGCGCTACATGACGCGCGCTGGCGTCAATGTCACGGGCATCTGTCCGGCGGCGCAGGGTGATAAGGATGAGCAACCGTCCGCGTACGATCCGCAGACCGGGGACTTCTACGTTCCGCTGAATCACCTGTGCATGGATTATCAGGCATTCGACGTGAAGTACATGGCGGGATTTCCGTTCGTCGGCGCGATCGTCAACATGCACCCGGGTCCGGGTGGTTATCGCGGCCGGTTCATCTCGATCAATCCGGTCACGGGGCGGACCAACTGGCAGATCCATTCGGAGTTCCAGGACTGGGGTGGAGCACTGACCACCGCCGGAGGTCTTGCGTTTTACGGTACGCTGAAGGGCGACTTCCGCGCCGTGGACGTGCACACCGGGAAGATCCTCTACAGCTTCCACTGCCCCTCGGGGATCATCGGCAATCCGGTGACGTACATGCATGACGGGCGGCAGTACGTTGCCGTGTTGACCGGTGTCGGTGGCTGGGCGGCGATCGGTATGACCAACAACCTGCACAAGGGGACGGCAGGGCTGGGGGCCGTGGGGCTTGACCAGAGCCTCAACCAGTACACCCAGCTGGGTGGAACACTGATGGTGTTCGCATTGCCGAAGGGTTGAGCGGACGGAGCGGGGCGAGGATGATGTGGGGTCGCCCCGCCCCTTGCTGGAGTGGGCCGCGTCGGACGCCGGCGCGGCCCACTTTGTCGGTGGAGTCGGCGCAGCGCGAGGCGCCGCAGCGATTACTCAACGCGAAGGGGAAACGACGTATGTCACGCAAGAGAGTCATGCTGGGAATGCTGCGGAGTCTGGCGGTGCTGCTGCTGATCGGCGGGACCGCCGCGGCGGCGGCGCGGCCGCTGACGGTGTGCGCCGATCCGAATTATCTGCCGTATTCGAATCGGCTCGGCGAGGGGTTCGAGAACAAGGTGGCCGAGGTCATTGGTCAGGCCCTGGGGCGTCCGGTCCATTACGTGTGGTCGAGCTATCGCCAGCCGGGCGGGTTCGACAATTTCCTCGCGTTGAACCTCGATAAGAACCGCTGCGACGTCATCATGGATTTGCCGTACGGGGACGTCGAGGAGCATTTCACCGATCCGTATTACGGCTCGACCTATGTCTTCGTCTACAAGAAAAGTCGCCATTACGATTTGTCCGGCGGGATGGATTCCCCGGTGCTGCGGCAGGTGAGGATCGGGTTCGAGATGGGCACGCCGCCGGAGATGGGATTGAAGATGCGCGGACTGCTCCTGAAGGCGACACCGTTCGACACCGCGGAGAAGCCCACCGCGTCGCCGAAAGCGACGTTGCAAGCCGTACAGGATGGCAAGATCGACGTGATGATCACCTGGGAGCCGGCAGTGGGATATTTCATCAAGAAGGACTATCCGGACCTGACCATGACGCGGGTGCCCGATACCAATGCCCTCGGCTCTCCGGAGCGGTATCTGTTCTTCATGTCACTAGGCGTGTCGCCGGCGAACAAACAGCTCATTCCGCAGCTCAATGCGGTGATCAAGTCGCACAAGGCGCAGATCAAGCGGATCATGGACGAGTACGACGTCGGCATCCTTCCCTGAGGGATGCGCGCGGCGAGGAGCAGACAAGGATAACGGGGTAACGATTTTGAATTGATGCAAGACATGGCAACCGTAGCGAATTCGAAACGAAAGTCCGTCCTTTCCATACGCGCCACCGGTTCCACCGTGCGGGTGCTGTTGCTGGTGTGTGCCGTCGGGCTCACGCTGCCGGTTCTGGCGGCGATGCCGCCGGGTGAAAGTGTGGCTCGCGGCAGCAACTGCTTCTCCTGCCACGCGGTTGGGCACAAGGTGGTCGGTCCCGCATTTGCCGCGGTGGCCAAGCGCTTTGCGCATCAGCCCGGAGCGAAGGCGTTGCTCGTGCACGCGGTGAAGTTCGGGCACGTCGGCACGTGGGGCGACATTCCGATGCCGCCCCATCCGGAGCTCACCGAGCAGCAACTCGATGAGGTCGTCAGCTGGGTGCTCTCGATCAGTCCGGGCAGCGCGCGCGCGGCGGCCCCGCCGGCCGGAAAGACTTATCGCTACACGGTCGACGGCAAGCAGGTCACCTTGGATTTCCCCGTGTATCGTCCGGGTACGAAGAAGGTGACTGCGACGGTGTTCCGCGGCTACGAGCTATTCAACTCGTACTGCTTCCGCTGCCATGGGGAGGACGCCATGGGCTCGGAGTACGCCCCGGATCTGCGCCAGTCGGTGCTCAACGGCATGACCGAGGCGCAAATGACTCAGATCGCCATGGTCGGCCGCAAGGCCAAGGGCATGCCGGCCTGGGCGGGATTCTTCTCTCCGCACGACCTGAAGGCGATCTACGAATACGTGGCCGGCCGGGCGCACCGCCTGGTCGGGCAGGGAACCCCGCCGGAGTGAGCCCGGGCCGCGCGGGTGTGCGACCCGCGCGGCCTGAGGGTCACAGGCTCTTCGGCAGCACCCGGTACAGTACGCGGGCGATGGCCGGCACCAGCCGCGGGCGCAGCAGCCGCGCGTCGTAGCGCGCCATGCGCCGCTCGTTCTCCTCAAGGCATTTCCCGAGCAGGCCATGCAGCGTCACCGGTGCACCGAGGTTCTGGTGGGCGGTGAGCGTGAAGTTCTCGCTGTTGGCTGCGGGCGCGTCCCCGCCGCCGAGGGTGCGGGCGGTCTGCACGCGCGATGCAACCTGTTTCAGGATGATCCACGCGCAGCGCGCGCTGAACGCGGGCCGCTGCCACCAGGACAACTGCAGCCGGCGCCCTTTGATCCAGTTGACGAAGAACAGGATGTGGCGCACTTCCTCTTCCATCACCGGCTCGAATACCGTCACCAGCGCAGCGGGAAAATAGCCGGATTCGCGCGCCAGCGCGAACAGCCCGAACGCGAAGAACGAATCGAAGCATTCGCCGAAGCCGGCGAACAGGAAGTCGTCCTCCAGATGGTGCGGTGTGTAGGGCGCCGGAAACTTGATCGGTATGCGGTAATGCGCGGTGAGCGCGGCGAGCAGGCGGGCGTGGCGCTGTTCCTCGAATCCCTGCAGCGCGATCGCACGGCTCAATTCCGGGTCGCTCTCGAGCGCCGCGGCCGCGGTGACGGTGTTGGAGGTGACGTTCTCAGTGGACACGGCTTCCTGCCAGAACGGCAGACCGGTGAGGCGTTTCAGCTCGTCGGCCGAGAGTGTCGGCCAGGCGATGTGTTCCGGATCGTACTCGACGTGCGTGTCGAAGAAGAACCGGGCGAGCAGGCGTTTGTGTTCGGGGGATCCTGGACGCAGCGAAGCTGGGTCAAAGTCGGCCGGAACCGCGGACATGGTGCAACTCCCTCTTTCCTTCAGTCCAATACCAGGATAGCAGCGCCGGCGCGCTGAAGAGAATCTCCCGCATGCGCTTGGTCAGCGACAATGCGAGGGCAAGTTCGGCGTCGACGCCGATCAGACGGCCGACCCCGACCAGGGTCGCCTCCTGGATGCCGATTCCCGCCGGCACGATGAAAATGAACGTGCGTGCCGCCTGCATCAGGCTCTCGAGCACCACGGCGGCCTCGACGCTCACCGGGTGGCCGAGCCAACGCAGCGCCAGCCACGTCTCGAGCGTACCGGAGAGCATGCCGGCGAGCTGCCAGGCGAGCGTGCGCAGCCAGCGCCGCCAGTCGGCGAGCAGCGCGCGCAGTGCGGCATCGAGCGCCGACCACTTGCCGTTCAGCAGCGAGAGCATCTGCTCGCCGAGCATTTTCACGGCGACCTTTTCCATTCGCTCGAACACCGAGCCGTAGTGCAGCAGCGCGGCGAACAACACGATCAGCGGCAGGCTCGCGCCGAGCCCGATCAGGACGTCGGCGGCGGATCGGACGGTGCCGGTGAGACTGAGCAGGCAGGTGACGCCGATCAGCACGAACAGATACTGGCTGAACAGCGTCAGGAGTACCTCGGCGGTGACGCTGGCGGCGGCGCGCACGCCCTCGACGCCACCGGCGGCGAGCAAGCGGATGCCGATCAATTCCCCGCCGATGTTGGCGACTGGCAGCAGCCGGTTGACTGCTTCGCGCACCGTGGCGATCCACAGCAGCCGACCCGGCGGCACGCGCTCGGGAATGAGCGCCTGCCAGCCGCGCGAGTCGAGCAGCAGCGGCAGTGCATGCAGCGGCACGAGCCACAGCAGCACCCAGCCGGCCTGCTCGATCGGCGTGAGAATGGCGGTGCCCTCGCGCGCCAACAGCGCGATGAGCAGCGCAAGTCCCGCCAGCAGGGCAATTCGGACGGTCAGTCTCATGCGGCGCAGCGCGCTCCGCGCTCGACGCGGCCGGCGCCGGTGAGGGTGCGAAACCCGCCGGTTGCGGCGCCCGAGGCGTAGATGGCCTCACGGACTTTCGGGCTGAGCAGCGCATCGAGCTCATCCCGGTGCCGGTAGGTTTGCATTGCCGGCGTCAGTCCGTTGCGGGTCGCCGGGTGCAGGTAAATCTCGCTGAGCCCCTCGGGCAGGCGCCGCAGGATCTCGAGCAGGCGCGTCTCGTCCATTGCGCCGGTGCCGGCGAGCCCGAACACCTGATCGTTGCAGGCCACGCCAGCGGCGCGCAATCGCCAGCGCATGAGGGCGAGCCAGGGCGAGAGCAGGGCGTTCGCGACTGCGCCGCCGGGCGCGGCCGCCCACCGCGGTTCGCGCGGCCAGCGCACCGGTGGGCGGCCGTGCTCGGCCCCGATCGACAGCAGCATCGACAGCACCGTCGGGTGCAGATGGAAGTGCTTGTGTGCGTTGACGTGATCGAGCGGCAGGCCGCTCGATGCGAAAGCGGCGAACTGTGCGCGGATCTCCGCTTCGAGTTGCCGTCTGACGCGCGGCAGCCCGAAGAATCGTACGCCCGCAAGTGCCATCCGGTCGGAGAATCGCCCCGAACCGTCCACGAGCGCCGGGATCCGCCGCGGCGGCAGCACCGCCCGGCCGTCGGCCAGCACTACGTGCAGTCCGACGCCGAGTTGCGGCAGCGCGCGGGCACGCCGTACGGCGTCCTCGGCTGCGTCTGCCCCCACCATCAGGCTCGCACAGGTGAGCACGCCGCCCGTGTGGGCCTGCTCAATGGCCTCGTTCACCGCTTCATGCAGGCCGAAATCATCGGCGGTGACGGCGAGGGCCTTCACCGGCGGTGCTCAGGCCTCGTGCGCGTGCAGGAAGCGGAAGAACTCCACGCCCTCGCGCAGGCGGC
>JAKBCE010000041.1 GCA_021808195.1 Pseudomonadota bacterium | reverse complement strand
CACGGCGCCCGGTATTGCGCGAGCGCAATCGAATCTCATCAATCTCCCCCTTGGCTCGGGTATTTCAGGTCCGTTCAGACCGAACGGCTGTAAAAAGTCCTAGTGTAACGTCTTTGAGCGGGCTGCGCCGCCGGGGTTCCGGTCCCCGGTGCTTTTGTGCCCGCAGCGGCGTCGGGGCCTAGCGGTCCTGGGAGAGTACCCCGACCGGGGCGCTGGTGCTGCCGAACATGAACATGCTGTACACGTTGCCCGAGCCGAGCGTCGCGGTGGTCTGCGAGTACAGCGTCTGGGAGGTGGTGTAGTCGGTAACGGTCACGGTTCCGGTCGTGGTTGCGGCCACCTGGGTATTGTACGGGGAGGTGCCGCTCGCCGCTCCGCTCGGCAGGTCCGAGCCCAGCGGCACCCCGGTGGCCACCGGCATGAAATTCACCGCGAGGGAGAGCGGATCGCCGCTGCCGGACATGGCATTGACCAGCCGGACGCTCGAGTAGCCGCTGAGGGCCGGGATATTGCTGTCCGCCAGCCAGCTCTCCTGCACGTTCCCCGGCGTGCCGTAGACGAGCAGGGTGTAGTCCTGGCCGGCCGTGAGCGTCTGGTTCGGGGCGCTCACGGCCGTGCCGTCCACCGCGAGGCTCACCGTCTGGCTGCCGGCGGGCACCAGCTGGTAGGTGCCGATCGTCGAGGCCGGCGCCGCACTCAGCAGCGCCGTCGAGCCCACGGAAGCGGACACGCTGCTCGCGCCGCTGACGCCGATTGCCGCGCGCACCCGGGCATCGGGGTTGGTGTAGACGGTGAGCGTGCCTTTCTGCGGCAGCGCCATGACGTTGACCAGGTAGCCGCCGGGCGATTCGGTGACGATCAGCGAGAGGGTCTCCTGGTCGGAGAGCTTCAGGCTCGGCAGGTCGAAGCGCAGGTCCGTGTTCTTGCCCGCCCCCGTGATGCGCAGCTCGTACGTGCCCTGCGGGATGGCACTGAACGCGCTCGCCTTGCCGCCGGCGAGGGCGCTGAAGTTCGGCGAGGCGCTGCTCAGCGGGATCCCGGGACTGGTGAGGTACACATCGAGACTGCCGGCATCCGGGTCGGCGTTGAGGACCTCGACGTTTGCATAGCCGCCGTTCGGGGAGGCCTGCTGCTCATTGATGTCGAGCACGCCGAACGAGCCGCTGTCCCCGTAGGCGACGTAGGTGCGCCGTTCGCTGTTGGCGAGGGTCTTGCTGACGCTCGAGAGGGCGTTCGCCGCCCCGACGCCGTGGCTGGTGAAGTACACCGTATAGGCGGCCGGAACCACCGCGCTGTAGCTGCTCACCGAGCCCGAGGCGACGTTGCTGATTTGGGGGGTGCCTGCCGTGCCGCTGCGCTCGAAGTACACGTCGAGCGCGGCATAGCCGGCGCTGGCATTGAGCAGGCGGATCTGGGCATCGCCACTGTTGCCGCACCCGCTCAGACTCAGGGCGAGCAGCACTGGCAGCCAGGTTGCGCCGCGACGGATGATCGACATGCGGGCATCTCCTTGCGGTCGGCCCGGGGGCGGCTGCGCCGTTGCGGCGCCGGGCCGGGCCGAATCCCAAGGATAGCGGAATGCGCCGGCGCCCGCCGCTGCGCTCAGGCGTCTTCGCGCTGCCCGTCGATCCAGGTGGCGCGCACGTGCAGCGTCTCGTCGGTCAACACGAGGTTGGCCCGGTAGCCCGGCTCGATCCGCCCGAGTTCCCCGGCGAGACCGAGAAACTGCGCCGGATACAGGCTCGCCATGTGCACCGCCTCGTGCAGCGGCAGGCCGAGCAGCCCCATGGCGTTGCGTACGCAGCTGGCCAGGTCGATGTTCGAGCCGGCGAGCCGGCCGTCCTCGTCGTAGCACACCGGGCCGGACACGATGATCCGCCGGCCCTGCAGCTCGAAGGTGCGCAGGTCGGTCCCGAGTGCGGGCATCGCGTCGGTGACCAGCATGAACCGCTCGTGCGGCTTGCAGCGCAGCGCCAGGCGCAGCACCGGCGGGGCGATGTGCTCCCCGTCGACGATGATGCCGCACCAGCTCGAGGAATCCTCGAGCGCCGCGCCTACGGCACCGGGCTCGCGGCTCGTCAGTTGCGACATGGCGTTGAACAGGTGCGTGAAGCCGCGCAGCCCGTGACGCAGCGCCTCGGTCACCTCCGCATAGGTCGCATTGGTGTGACCGGCCGAAACGATGACGCCGGCATCGGCGAGCCGCTGGATGATCTCAGGAGTGGTCACCTCGGGAGCGAGCGTGACGATGGTGCGCCCGGCGCCGAGGGAGCTCAGCAGGCCGACGGCGCTCTCGTCGAGTTCGCGCAGCTTCGCCTGGTCGTGCACGCCCTTGCGCTCGACGCTGAGAAACGGCCCCTCGATGTGGATGCCGAGCACCCCGGGCACGCCGGCCGCGAGCGCCCCGCGCGTGGCGCTGATGGCTTGTGCGACGACCTCGAGGTCCGTGCTGATCAGTGTCGGCATGAACCCGGTGGTGCCGAACCGGCGGTGGGCGCGGCCGATCTGCCGGATCGCCTCGATGCTCGGCGCGTCATTGAACAGCACGCCCCCGCCGCCGTTGACCTGGGTGTCGATGAATCCCGGCAGCAGCAGTCCGCCGCCGAGATCCACCCGATCGATGCCCGGTCCGCGTGCCTGCGCGGCGGGCACGACGTCTACGATGCGTCCGCCGTCGACGAGCACGCCGTGCTCGTCGAGGAGTTTGCCGTCGCGCAGCACCCGCGCGTTGATCAGTGCAATGGACATCAGACGGTCTCGGTGACCTTGCGCAGGTGAGGGGGATGATCCGGGTCGAGTCCGCGCGCGAGCGACAGTGCGTTCGCCAGCCGGTAGAACGTCTGGATCAGCAGCATCGGCTCGATCACCGGGTGGGCGGGCTCGGCCGGCAGTTGCAGGGCCTGCGGGCAGCGCGACCCGGCGATCATGACGGCGGCGCGGCGCGCGGTGAGTTCCTGCGCCAGCATCTCGATGCTGGCGCGCGCCTCGTCGTTCTGCGAGAAGACCAGCACCGGGAAGCCGGGCTTCACCAGCGCCATCGGTCCGTGGCGCAGTTCCGCGGCGCTCACCGCTTCGGCGTGCAGCCCGCAGGTCTCCTTCAGCTTCAAGGCCGCCTCCTGCGCCACGGCAAGTCCGATGCCGCGGCCAATGACGTACAGGTCGTGGGCCTCGACGAGCGGCTCCAGAGCGGCGCTCCAATCGAGGCTCCAGGCGCGCTCGAGGTGTTTCGGGGCCTTGCGCAGCGCCTCGGAGAGCGTCCGATCGGCACTCCAGCAGGCCACCAGGTGCGTGATGGCCGCGAGTGAGGCGATGAAGGATTTGGTGGCCGCTACGCTCGTCTCGACCCCGGCGGTGAGGGGGACGACGTCATCGGCGAGTGCCTCGAGCGGCGAGTTCGCCGCGTTCACCAGCGCCACGACCCGGGCGCCGGCCTCGCGCGCCTTGCGCACCGAGGCCAGCAGGTCGGGGCTCGCGCCCGATTGGGAGATCGCCAGACACAGCGCGCCGGAGAGGTCCGGGCGCGCGTCATAGAGGGAGCTCACCGAGGGGGCCGCGGAACTGGTCGGCACCGCCAGACGCGTCTCGATCAGGTACTTCGCGAACGTCGCGGCATGGTCTGAGCTGCCGCGCGCGCACGTCACCACGACGCGCGGGGGCTGAACTCGCAGCCGCTCCGCCAGGCTCTCCATGCGCTCGGCGTTGCTGAACAGCTGGTCGCGCACGACCTGGGCGGCCTGCGCGGCCTCGCAATACATGCGGGTGGCCGATTCGGGCATCTGCGGGCTCATATGTCACTCAACTCCGCGACGAAGTCGTAGATATCGCCGCGGAAGTACGACTGGGTGAATTCCACGGCCCGGCCGTCCTTGAGAAACCCGACCCGCTCGACGAGCAGTCCCGCATCGCGCTCGCGGATCTGCAGCAGCTTGGCCTGTTCGGCGCTGAACAGCACCGCACGCAGGCGCTGCAGGGCGCGAACGGGGCGGTTGCCGGAGCGTTCGAGCGCTTCGTAGAGAGAGGACTCCACCGCATCGAGCGAGGGCAGACAGGAGGCGAGTACGGTCGCGTACTCGATGCACATCGGCGCGTCGTCGGCGTAGCGGATGCGGTGAAAGCGGTACACCGGCGTGCCGGGGCTCGAGCGCAGCGTGAGCGCTTCCTCGGGCGTCACACTGCCCTCGGCCTTGCGGACCCACACGCTGCGCGGGGTGCGGCCGCGCGCCTGCATGTCTTCGGAAAAGGAGGTCAGCTTGGAGAAGTTCTTCTCCACGCGCGCGCACACGAACGTGCCGGCGCCCTGGCGGCGCACCAGCAGCCCCTCGCTCACCAATCCATCGATCGCTTTGCGCACCGTGATGCGCGAGATGTGGAAATCCTCGGCGATGTCGCGCTCCGGCGGCAGGGCATCGTCGGGACCGATCAACCGAGTCTCGATGGCCTCGCGCAGCGCGCGCTGCAGTTGCTGGTACAGAGGCAGAGCGCTGCTCCCATCGAGCTTGCCGAGCGTGTGCGACAGCATCAAAGGTGTAATCCCCCCGGCCCGTTTCGTCATCGGTCTGATAATACCACTACAGTACCATTCTGCAATCGCACTGTCTAATCGCAGTTTCAAGCATATGAATTAGCTTATATAAACTGCGGGAGAGCCCGCGGCATCACCATGGTATAGCTTTTTCGAAAAACTGGTATTACACTGGCATTTAAAAGGTACCAGTGTGGTGTTTACGCAACGCCTCCGGG
This sequence comes from Pseudomonadota bacterium, assembly GCA_021808195.1. Next base: position 24,102 of record JAKBCE010000041.1, on the reverse strand, counting down.
TCGAACAATCGGGGCGGCACTGCGTAAAACACCGGGATTGCAGCCAGGAGGCGGCGCTGGGATCAGGCGGAACGGTCGCCAGGGCGTGTGGCGCCGATGAGGCTCACGACATGGGCGGTCTCGACAAACGACAACATCACCGGGGTAAGTGAATTTATGAGAATCGCGAAATCTACGTTGATCGGCACCGCCGTCGCGGTTGCGCTGTGGGGCGGCACAGGGTTCGCGCAGCAGGCGAGCGTGTCGTCGAACAACTCCGGCAAGACCAAATCGCCGAGCTCGGCGCTGCAGGAAGTGGTCGTCACCGGTATTCGCTTTTCCGTACGTCAGTCGCTCGAGCTGAAGCGCGCCTCGACGGAAAACGTCGAGGTGATGACCGCCGAGGACGTCGGCAAGCTGCCGGCACAGAACGTCGCCGACGTGCTGCAGACCATGCCGGGCGTCGACACCCAGTCCTCGGTGGCCGGCGAGGGCGGCTTCGCCATCAACGATCGCGTCAGTCTGCTCGGCGCCCCGCCGATCCTGACCCAGGTCACGGTCGATGGTCATTACGTCTCCTCGGGTGACTGGTTCATCGAGGACCAGTACGCGACCGTCGGGCGCAGCGTGAGCTTCGATCTGTTCCCGGCCACGATGATTTCCCGGGTGACGGCGTACCAGAGCCAGGGCGCGAACCTGCTCGCCGGCGGCGTCGCTGGCACGGTCGACATCCAGACCCCGAAGCCCTTTGACTACAAGGCGGGGCTGCACGGCTTCGTCAATGCGGGCGCCAACTACTGGGACATGTCCGGCAAGACCAATCCGCAGGGCAGCCTGCAGTTGAGCTGGCACAATCATCGCTTCGGCGTCCTCGGCCAGGTCTTCTACCAGAAGCAGTCGATCCGCCGCGACGGTCAGGAAATACTGGGCTACGCCCCGGTTCCGGGTGCGACCGCGGCGGCCTGGCAGGCGGCCAATCCGTCGCTGCCCAATGCCGCCGGCGCGATGTATCCGACGCTGCTCGGTCAGGCGCTGTTCGAGCAGACTCAGGAGAACACCGGTGGACTGCTCGATATCCAGATCAAGCCGACCGATACGCTGTCGTTCAACCTGACGGCCTTCTACTCGCATCTGCTGGCGTCGAACTACAACGACAACTTCCTGATGTGGGGCAGCAAGTTCATCTCCCCGACCTACGTGCCGACGTCCCTCACCGTGCAGAACGGCACGCTGGTCGCCGGCAGCTGGCCGACCCAGGCCGGTGCGCCGCCCTCGATCGTGTATGACCAGATCATGCGTCCGGATGCATCCGCCCGGACCGGATACATCAACCTCGACGGCAAGTGGGAGGCGAGCAGCCGCCTCACCATTGGCGGTCAGCTCGGCTTCACGTACGGTGAGGGCAAGACGCCGTCGCAGCCTGCGTTCGAGTATATGGGCGGAAACGGCGTCAGCTATCAGCTGAATGGATTGAACAGCCTGGCACAGGTGCAGTTCCCGGGCACGGCGACCAACAATCCGGCCGGCTACGGCGTCAGTTGGGCATGGAACGATGTTCTGCACTCGATCGACAAGGAAGCCTACGGCAAGCTCGACGCCACGCTGCGGCTCGACGACGGCGCGATGCAAGCGCTGAAGATGGGTGTGCGCTTCGCGCACCACCAGCACAACACCATGTGGCCTCAGGATCAGGGCCTGGCGTGCTATTCCGGTCCGCCGACGTGCGTACCGGCGTACTCGGGAGGGGAGTACCCGTCGAACTATCAATCCACGCTCCCGGGCGGTGGGGCCTGGGCGAACAACATCTTCACGAACTCCGAGAGCGCCATCGAGGCGTTCGATGCAACCAATCTGAGCACCGGGCCGGGTCGCTATTACTGGCTCGGCACCTTCAATGTCGCGGAGAATGATTTCTCCGCCTATCTGATGGCCCAGGTGGGCGGTGATCACTGGAGCGGCAACTTTGGCGTGCGCATCGAGAACACGCTGGAGGAAGTGCTGACCAACGTCGCCGGCGGATCGAATCCGGTCACCACCTCGGCGTTCGGGCCGTTCACGGCGACCGAAGTGGACAACCGCTACTTCAACGCGCTGCCGAGCGTGAACCTGAAGTTCGATCTGACCAAGCACCTGATCGCCCGGTTCGCGGCGGCCGAGACCATCTCGATGCCGGACTACAGCACCCTCGGGGGCGGCATCAACCTCACCGACACCAACCTCACCGGCAGCGGCGGCAATCCGAACCTGCGACCGATCAAAGGCGCGGTGTACAGCACGGACCTCGAGTACTACTACGGTCCGGAGTCGATGGTGGAGGTGAAGCTGTTCAACATGGACCTGTCCTCCTACGTCGACTTCGGCACCTCGCAGGGCACGTACTACAACGCGACCACCAAGCAGTTCGCGAGCTTCAGCATCACCTCGCCGTTCAATACCCCGGCGCAGATCAAGGGTGTCGTGGCGGCCTGGGATCAGGCACTGCCGTACGGCTTCGGTCTGAATACGAATCTGACGTATACGGACGGGACCACCTCGGACGGCAATCCGGTGCTCGACAACTCCAAGTACACTTACAACGTCATGGGGTACTACCAGCACGGGCCGATCAGCGCGAACCTCGATTACAACTACCGCTCGCACTACTACGCGGCGGTGGCGGAGGGTTCGCCACAGAACGTCGCCAATGCCGGGTTCCTCAATATGCAGGTGGGCTACTCGGTGACTCGCGATCTGAGCGTCACGTTCAGTGCGCGCAACCTCACCGGCGAACTCGTCAAGGAGTACGGGCAGAACCTGTCGCAGCCGGTGGCGATCTACAACAACGGCCGCCAGTATTATTTGACGGCACAGTACAAGTTCTAGCTCGATGACCAGGTAATGACGGCCCGGTCTCCTGCGGCGACCCGGCGCAGGAGACCGGCGCGAGAGTTCCGGCGCCGGGGTCCTCGCGGCGAATCCCCCCAGCTGCGATGATCCCGGTGGGGCTGACAACCGGTACGGGAGCTGTGCCGGTTGTCGGCCGGGCCGGCGGCGGCGCGAGGAGCCGCCAGCGTCCTCGGGGGATCATCCATTGAACAATGAGGCAGGGTGTATGCAGACCCCAAAGGCGGGCGCGGTGCGGTGCCCGCCGGCAGCGCGCGGCGGCACGGTGATGCGAAGTGTGGGTGCGGGGCTGGGGGCGCTGATCGGTGCGCTCGTTCTGGCCGCGCCGGCGCGGGCCGCGGTGCCGCAGATCGTGGCCTACTACGACGGCGGGATGCCGGTGGCGGCCATTCCGGTGCAACATCTGAATACCGTCATCTATGCATTCGAGGAACCGAACGCGGCCGGACGCTGTGCGCGACCGAGTGGCGCACAGCAGCGCACCATCGCGCAGCTGCGTCAGCTGCGCCGGCATCACCCGGGGTTGACGCTGCTGGTGTCGATCGGCGGCTGGGACGAGGCGCCCGAATACTCGGATATCGCGCTCACCCAGGCATCGCGCGCCGCCTTCGCACGCAGCTGCGTGCGGCGGATGATCGATCAGGATCACTTCGACGGCATCGACCTGGACTGGGAGTTCCCGGTGCACGGGGGCATGAACCGCTCCCGCCCGCAGGACCGGGCCGATGCCACCGCGCTGGTGCGCACGCTGCGTCGGCAGCTCGATACCCTCGGCGCCCGGACGCACCGGCATTATCTGCTCACCATCGCGACGCCGGCCGGTACCTGGCAGGAGGGCGGGGCGTATTCGGTGAGCGACAGTTACGATCTGGCGGCGATTGCCCCCGAGGTCGACTGGTTCAATGTCATGACCTATGACATGAACACCATTTTCAGCCCGGTGAGCGGATTCAATACGCCGCTGCGGGCCGATCCGCGCGACCCGCAGCCGGAGCGCGCACGCGACAATCTTTTCGGCGCGGTGCGCTACTACGAGGCGCACGGGGTGCCGGCGGACAAGATCCTGCTCGGCATCGCCTTTTACGGTCGCGGCTTCAAGGGCGTGAGTGCCCGGCATGCGGGGCTGTACTCGAAGTACACGGCCGGCTATCCGGAGACGCCGTGGAAGACCATTGCAGCGCGCATGTTGAGGAGCCCGGCGTGGGTACGCCACTGGAGCGCCACCGCCGAGGCGCCCTGGCTGTACAACGCGCGGCGGCATATCTTCTTCACCTACGATGATCCACACTCGCTCGGCATCAAGGCCGCGTTCGTGCGGCACGAACATCTGCGCGGAGTGATGATCTGGGTGCTCGGAGAAGATGATGCGCGCGACTCGCTGCTGCGGGCGCTGGTCTGGGGTCTGCATGTGCAGCACACCACGCCATGAGTGAACGGGTGCTGCGCTCGCCGCTGCGAGGCTGGAGCGCCCCGCTCGAGGAGGTGCCCGATCCGGTATTTTCCGGCCGGATGCTCGGGGACGGGGTGGCTCTCGATCCGCTCGAGGGAACGCTCTACGCTCCCTGCGACGGGCAGGTCGCGGTGCTGCCCGCGACGCGCCATGCAATCACGCTGCGGACCGCCACCGGCGCAGACATCCTGATGCACATCGGTATCGATACCGTGGGGCTCGGTGGGGAAGGGTTCGAAGCGTGCGTTACGGCCGGTCAGGCGGTTCGCACGGGCGATCCACTCATCCGCTTCGACCTGGACCTGCTCACGCGCCGCGTGCCGAGCGTGCTCACGCCGGTGCTGCTGCTCGGCAGCCCCGCGCCGCAGCTGACGCGGCGCATCCAGAACTGTGCCGTGAGCGTCGGCGATCTGCTCCTGGAGTGGGCGGCGCCGCAGGCGGCAGCCGAGACGCCGGCAGGGTACGAGGAGGCTGCGCTGACCCGATCCGTGCGGGTGGCGCTCGAGCATGGCATTCATGCGCGTCCAGCGGCGCAGGCCGCCGCGGCGCTGAAGGGGCTGCGCGCGCAGGTGCAGGTGCATTTTCAGGGACGCAGCGCCGATGCGCGCAGCGCCACCGGACTGATGACGCTCGGGGTGCGGCGGGACGATGCGGTCGAGTTGTGTGCCGGTGGCGCCGACGCGGCTGCCGCACTGGAGGTCCTCGCGGGGCTGCTCTCGAAGCCCGAACCGAACGCACACCGGGCCGTGCCGCGCGTCGCGGCAGCGCCAGCCTCAGCGGCGTCGAAGGCGCCGGTCGGGGCCGGCGGAGCGCTGCGCGGAGTCGTCGCGAGCCGGGGTCTGGCGGTGGGCCCGGCGGCGGTGCTGCGCCGGCAGGAGATCGCCGTGGCGGAAGCCGGGAGCGGCATCGATGCCGAAAGCGCCGCTCTGCGCCGGGCCTGTGCGCAGGTGCAGGCGGTCCTGGAGCGTTCTCTCGAGGGCACCCGTGGCGCCGCCGCTGAAATCATCACGGCGCACCTGGCCCTGATCGAGGATCCGGCCCTGCACTCGAGCGCGCTCGCGCTGATCGGGCAGGGCAAGAGCGCGGCGTTCGCGTGGCGGGCGGTCATCCGCCAGAGTATCGAGGCGTTGCGCGCGCTCGAGGATGGTCGCATGGCCGAGCGGGCCGACGACCTGATCGATCTGGAGCAGCAGGTGTTGCTCGTGCTCACCGGGCAGAGCGCTGCGGTGCCGTCGGTTGCCTCCGGGGCCATTCTCATTGCCCACGAGCTGCTGCCCTCGCAGCTCGTGGGGCTCGAGACCGGTACGCTCGCGGGCATCTGTCTGGCCGCCGGCGGAGCCACCTCACACGTGTCGATTCTGGCGGCTGCCGCGGGCATTCCCGCGCTGGTGGCACTCGGCGCGGCGCTCGAGCACATCCAGGAAGGAACGACGCTGGTGCTCGATGCCGAGCGCGGCGAGCTGCTCGTCGATCCGGGCGCCGCGGCCCTGGATGCGGCGCGCCGGCAGATTGCACGGACCGCCGAGCGGCGCGCCCGGGAGCGGCTGGCGGCGCAGCGGGAATGCCGTCTCGCCGACGGAACCCGCATCGAAGTCCTCGCCAACCTCGGCTCGCTGGCGGACGCGGAACTCGCGGTGCGCAATGGCGCCGAGGGCTGTGGGCTGCTGCGCACCGAGTTCCTGTTTCTCGAGCGCCAGACGGCGCCGGATGAGGCCGAGCAGCGCGCTGAGTATCAACGTATCGCGACCGCGCTGGCGGGGCGGCCGCTGACGGTGCGCACGCTCGACATCGGGGGGGACAAGCCGATCCCCTACCTGCCGCTGCCGGCAGAGGAGAATCCCGCACTCGGCCTGCGCGGCATCCGTACCAGTCTCTGGCGCGAGGCGCTGCTCGATGAGCAGCTGCGCGCGGTGCTCGCGGTCCAGCCGCCCGGACAATGCCGGCTGCTGCTGCCGATGATCACTGACGTGACGGAGATCCGGATCGTGCGGGCCCACCTCGAGGACGCCTGCCGGCGCATCGGCCGCACCGCTGCGGTGGAGCTCGGCGTCATGATCGAGACGCCGGCCTCAGCACTGATGGCCGACTCGCTCGCTCGCGAGGTCGACTTCTTTTCCATCGGCACCAACGATCTCACCCAGTACACCCTGGCGATGGACCGCGGCCACTCGCTTCTCGCCGCCCGTCTCGATGGGCTGCATCCAGCCGTGCTGCGCCTAATCGCACGCACCGCCGAGGCGGCCCATGCTCACCGGCGGCGCACCGCCGTGTGCGGCGGACTGGCGTCCGATCCGCAGGCGGTGCCGATCCTGGTCGGACTCGGCGTGCACGAGCTGTCGTGCGTGCCGGCGGTGATCCCGCAGATCAAGGCGCTGCTCGCAACGCTCACCCTCGAGCAGTGCCGCGGGCGAGCCGCGAGCGCGCTCGCGCAGGACTCGGCCGAGGCCGTACGCGCCCGCTGTGCCGCATGGGACGAGGCGGCCGGCGAACCGGCCGCGGCGCTGCGGTCCGCGCAACCGTGATGGAATGGCACCTATGAAACAGATCCTCACCTCGCTGCAGAAACTCGGCGGCGCGTTGATGCTGCCGATCGCGGTGCTGCCGGCCGCGGCCCTGCTGTTGCGGCTCGGCCAGCCCGATCTGCTGAACATCCCGGTCATGGCCGCCGCCGGTCAGGCGATCTTTGCCAATCTCGGGCTGCTGTTCGCGGTGGGCGTGGCGATCGGATTGGCGCGCGACAATCACGGTGCGGCCGGTATGGCGGCGGTCGTGGGTTATCTGGTCATCAATAAAGGCGCGGCCGTATTCGTCGTGGCACCCGCGGCGGTGCTCGCCGGGGTGCCAGCCCATGCGCACGCGCTGGTGATCGAGGCCTTCACCCGCAAGCAGCTCGCCGAGCTCACCGTCCCGGTGGGCATCGTCTCCGGTCTGATGGGCGGGGCGCTCTACAACCGCTTCCACAATTTCACGCTGCCGAGCTACCTGGCGTTCTTCGGCGGCCGGCGCTTCGTGCCCATCATCACTGGGTTCGCCGCGCTGCCGATCGCCATCCTGCTCGGCATGGAGCTCGAGCACATCCAGCGCGGCATGGACGCACTGAGCCGCACGGTGCTCGCCTCGGGCCCGTGGGGTCTGTTCGTCTATGGCGTGCTGAACCGCTTGCTCATCGTCACCGGCCTGCACAACATCCTCAACAGCTTCGCCTGGTTCATCGTCGGGCACTACCACGGCGTCACCGGCGACATGAACCGCTTCTTTGCCGGCGATCCGCACGCCGGCGCCTTCATGGCCGGGTTCTTCCCCGTGATGATGTTCGGCTTGCCAGCGGCCTGCCTGGCGATGTACCACACGGCCCGGCCGGAGCGCCGACCAGCGGTCGCCGGTCTGCTGCTGTCGATCGCGCTCACCTCCTTCCTGACGGGGGTCACCGAGCCGGTCGAGTTCACGTTCATGTTTCTCGCGCCGGGGCTGTACCTGGTGCACGCGCTGCTCACGGGCCTGGCGTTCATCATTACGAACGCGCTCGACGTGCGACTCGGATTCGGGTTCTCCGCCGGGCTGTTCGATTACATCCTGAATTTCAAGTACGCCACCCATCCGCTGCTGCTGCTGCCGATCGGTGCGGTGTACTTCGCGCTCTATTACGGCATCTTCCGCTACTCGATCGTAAAGTTCGATCTGAAGACCCCCGGTCGCGAAAGCGAGGCACAGCCGGCCGCGGTGGCCCCGGCCGCCGCCGGGGGCGAGCGCGCGCGAGCCTATATCGCCGCTCTGGGTGGTCCGGGGAATCTCGAGTCGGTCAATGCCTGCACGACGCGGCTGCGCCTGACGGTGCACGCGCAGAGCGCGGTCAACGAAGCCGCTCTGAAGGCACTCGGGGCAGTCGGCATGGTGCGTCCGACCCCGACGGCGCTTCAGGTCATCATCGGACCGGTGGCGGAGCAGATCGCTGGCGAGATGCGCGAGGCGCTGCAGCACATGCCGCCCGAGGCCGCGGCGGTCGCCGCTCCTGTGGCGTCTTCGGCCCCGGTTCCTGCGATCGAGATTCCGGAGGCGCCTGCGCTCGAGTCGGCGCAGATCCAGGATCTGCTCACGGCGCTCGGCGGCGCTGCGAACGTTCGAGACGTTGCGGCCGCATCGTCGCGGCTGCGCATCGCGCTCGCCGATGCGGGGCGCGTGAATGCCGAGGCGCTGCAGCGCCTCGAGCTGCGCGGAAGCGCGTGGGTTGCTCCCGACTGCCTGCATATCATCGTCGGCCCGGCGGCCCCGGCCACGGCGACGAGTCTGCGCGCGATGCTCGGCGCGGTGCCGCTACCCGCCTGAGGGGGTCCGCGAGGTCTCGTGCGGGGCGCTTGCGTTGGCCCCTCCCTCCCGCTCGGACGATCCCATATTGAGGCGTCCGCGTCGGCGTCTGGTTCATGACGCTTGCTCACGCCGCAACATCCTCAGTCCGAATTGGAAGTTGCGGATGACGCTGTGGCGTCCGTGCATCACCTGAGGCATACGCCACAATCCAAACACGACGATCCGAGACGAAAGGGTTGGCGCTGCAGCCACAGTGAGGACTATAGTCTACACGGTGTCGGAATGATGCCGGAATGTCGCACGCGGACAACATGCCGCGGACACCGGTGTTCCGCGAGTCGGTCTCGCGGATGCAGGAAGAATCCGCGCGAGGGGGTGGGGACGTGGTGCAGGCAACAGAACACGCAGAACGAGAGCGCCCCGCGCTTCCCGCCCGCGCACCTCGTGCGTTTCTCACTCGAATGGACCTGCCGTGAACGCACGAAGCGCGGAGGCGTCACTCGACGCGGTATCCGAATCGAACGGCGAGGGCACTGAGGTCACCGGTGCGCCGCACGAGGACCGCTCTGCGGCGCTCGCAGAAGTCGCTCGGCAGCACCATGCGCCGCTCGTGAGATTTCTCACGCAGCGGACCGGATCTGTCGAGGTGGCCAAGGAGATTGCCCAGGATGCGTACGTCAAAGTACTTGCGGTGGAACGGCAGGGCTCGATCGCCTCATTGGCGAGTTACCTGTGGCGGTGTGCACTCAATCTCATGACCGATCACGGACGCCGCCGTGGCGTGCGCGAGCGGTTCGTCCAAGCGGTTCGTGCCGAAGCGGAGCAGTTGGCCCCGTCTGCCGAGACTGTGGTCGACGCCCGACAGCGTCTGGAGATCATAGAGCAGGCGCTCGAGCAGTTGCCGCCGCGCTGCCTCGACGCGTTCACTTTGCGCGTCGTGCAGGGGCTGCCGTTCGATGAGGTCGGCCAGGCCATGGGTATCAGCGGCCGGATGGCCAAGATTTATGTGGCGCGGGCGCTCGCGTATCTGCATGCGTCCCTGGACAACGGAGACGACGGGAGTGCTGCGCCGTGAGGCCCGCTGAACTCCTCTACGAATACGACGAAGATCGCTGGCTCGCAGCGCTCGATTGGCATGCGCTGCGATGCGCAGCCGATGGTCTGACGCCGCAGCAGCAGGAGGCCTGGCGACAGTGGGTCCTCGACGACGACAATCGCAGAGTGTATGCGGCCTGCGCGCAGCTCTACCGAGACGCCCAGGGGCTGGAAGACTCCCGGAGCGTGGTCCGGATCGATGCGCCACATACGCACCGGAAGGCCCGAAGCGTCTGGCAGTCGATGCGGTGGATGCCGGCGGGCGCTGTCCTTGCGGTGTGTGCAGCCAGCACTGTCCTGTTCCGCCCGGAGGTGCCACCGAAGCCCGTACCGACCGCGTCCGAGCAATCCCCCGTCGAGTCCTCCGTCTACCGCACGGCCGCCCGACAGACGCGGCAGTTCCGTCTAGCCGATGGCTCGACGGTGGTCCTCGGTGCACGGACGGTACTCGACGTGACCTACACCCCGCGGCAGCGGGCGCTCGTTCTGAAACGCGGTGAAGCCTGGTTCGACGTCGTCCATCGCAAGCACTGGCCTTTTCTGGTCACTGCGGGCAATGAACAAATCCGCGATCTCGGCACGGCATTCGTGGTCGATCGGGAATCCGGGCGCACCGAAGTCACTGTGACCCAGGGACAAGTGGAGGTGTCCGTCGCAGGCATGCCGCGCGCACCGCGCCTCGGGGGGCTGGTCCTGAAGCCGATTCGGTTGCGCCGCGGCGAGCGATTCGTCTATGGCACGCAGATTCCTGGGGACATCCGCTACGTCAGTCCCCGCTTGGCGCTCGGCTGGACGAGAGGACGCCTCGAGTTCGTGGACGAACCGCTCGGAGTGATTGCCGAGAATCTCAGTCGATATTCGCGCTCGCCGATCCGGGTGTCGCCTGCCGCCGCAAACCTTCGTCTCACCACGCTCGTTCTCAGTCATCACATTCCTCAATGGCTCAACGGACTCAGCCGAGTGCTTCCCGTTGTGGCCGTTCGCACGAGCCGTGGCGTGTGCGTCCGATTGCATGCGTCTGTGAACACGCCTCGACTAAACGATTGTCACACGTCCTAAACTGACGTCGCCTACGACGTATCAGTTTCTGAAGGCTGCGATGCCGGCATTCGCAGGATCCATCCTCTGCGGGTTCCCTTCCCGAGTCACTGTCCGTCTCTTGACCCAAGACAACAGCGACGATCGGGGGACTCCATGGTGTTTGATGTTCACAGCCTGACTCATCGCCGCGCGAGCAGACTTCATGCGCGGCTTCATCACTTTGTGGCCGCATCGCTTTGTGCGCTCCCGCTGGCGTTCGCAACGCCAGCACACGCCGGCGTTCTGGATCACGTCACTGCATTTCAAATTCAACCTGAAGGACTGCGCCAGGCGCTGCTTGCCTTCGGGCGACAGGCGCACCTGCAGATCATCTTCCGCGGCGCCGAGCATACGGAACACGCGGTTCCGGGACTGTCGGGGCGATATAGCGCACGTGAAGTCATTGCCCGACTGCTGAAAGGGACTCACCTCACGTACTCCGTCACGGACCGGACCGTTGAGATTTTCCCGAGGGCAAGGGGCGAGGCGAACCGGCGTACCGAATCTGGTGGCTCACCGGCGGTGATTGAGAAGGAGGGCCCGACTGCACGCAGGCCTAAGCCGTCGCGACAGTCACGGAACGCGCAAACGCCGCCGATCCTGCAGCAAGTCATCGTGACGGGCAGCCACATCAGCGGCGGTCCGCCGCCGTCTGAGCCGATCATCAGCATCACGGCGCGCCAGATCCGGGAATCCGGATACCAGAGCGTCGAGCAGCTCATGGCGTCGCTGCCGGAGAACCTGCATTCCGTCGGGTCCGAAGTCAATAATCTGCCCACGCAAAATGACGCCGGAAACGAGGCCGACGGAGCGGGCGTCGATCTCCTCGGTATGGGATATGACTCGACCCTCGTGCTGGTGAATGGTCATCGTCTTGCGCCTGCCGGAATCAATGGCGCGTTTACCGATATTTCCGTCATTCCGTTGAGCATGATCAAACGAATCGATGTCGTGACCGACGGCGCATCTGCCATATACGGATCGGATGCAATGGGGGGCGTTGTCAACTACATTCTGAAGGACAGGCAGGAAGGCGGCGCAACGTCGCTGGAATATGGGTCCGTAACACACGGGAGTCTCAACGACTATCGTGCGTCTCAATCCTATGGAGTCAACTGGGCCTCCGGGCACGCGCTGATAGCGTACGAATATCACGACGAAACGCCATTGAACGCCGATGATCGCGCGTACAGCTTCAATTCCGTTCCGGGTCAGCTGACTCCATCGATGACGACAAACAGTGTCTATATAACTGGGAACGAGTCTCTCGCTCGAGATGTTTCTCTCAACGGTTCAGCCTTCTACTCGCATCGCCGGGATTCCACTCTGGTGACCGCCGGAATCACGCTAGGCGCGTACGTCGGAGTCACCCAGTACTCCTACTCGCTTGGCGCCGACATGTTGCTTCCACACCATTGGTCGCTGCGGGCACATGGCTCGTACGGAGGAAATGACTCGCATACGAGCTCTACGGAGGGTCTTCTCGCCGGGGATAACGCGCTCACGACCGGATCGCTGGTCGGCAGCGGGCCTTTGTTCCGGATGCCCGGCGGTACCGCAAAGGCAGCCGTCGGTGTGCAATACCGGAAAGACTCTTTATCGGCCTACTTCGCCGGACTTTATGAAGTCGAACAGAGTATTCGCAAGAGTCGTGAAGTGGACTCTGCGTTCGTCGAAGGCGAGATCCCGTTGCTGGGTCCCAGGAACGAAGGGGATCATGGACAGAAACTCAATGTCGACGTCGCGGCGCGCCTCGATCACTATTCTGACTTCGGATCCACGACAAATCCGCGAATCGGAATCGCATGGCAGCCGGTGCGGGGAATCAAATTCAGAGGCACCCTCAGTAGATCGTTCAAGGCGCCAAACTTCTATGAACTCTACGGTGGTGTCTATACCTATCTAGTTAACTCTCCGGAAGCAACGCTGCCGACCGGACAATCGACCGCCGCGCTCGTGCGAGTGGGAGCGAATCCAGGGCTAACGGCTGAGCGCTCGACTGAGTGGACTGTCGGCGTTGATTTTGAACCGAGAGAACTCGAAGGACTGCAGGGACACATCACGTATTATGAGGCACGGTTTACGAACAAGCTCGAGAACTCGATTGTTCCGATTTTGGACGCGCTGGATAACGGAAATCTATATTCGGCCTACATCCTCCGAAACCCATCGTACGCAGAATTAGAACAATACGTAAACGCGTCTGACGCTTTTACAAATTTGACCGCGTATCCGGGCTATGGCCCGCCGAGACAACTCGCGGACGCGACGGCAGTCGTTGATGATCGGTTTCAAAACGTAGGAACAAGTCGTACCAGAGGGTTGCTGGCAACGCTCAATTTCACGCAGGAGATCGATGGATATCGATATGACCTGGGATTTAGTGGGGCGTACATCTTTTCATATGACAGTCGAATTGTTTCTGCCGCGCCTTCCTTCAGCACCCTGGGAATATTCGGGCGACCTGTCAATTTCAGGGGGCGGCTCTCTGTCGGCCTGCACCATAAGGCATGGGGAATCACTGCGTTCACGAATTACGTCAATCGATACGAAGATACGTCCGGACTGACACCGGTTCCGATTGCGTCATGGACCACATTCGACTTCACGGCATCGTATCGGCTGTTTGACGGGAAGAATCGGTGGGGGCGTCCGATGCTAGATCTGTCCTGCATCAATTGCGCAGATCGGGCACCGCCGGAAGTTTCGCAGCTGACGAGCAGCATGTTGGGGTACGACGGCGCCAACGCCAATCCTCTGGGTAGATTCATCAGTGCCACGGTCTCCATAAGATGGTGATCTGAGTGGTGTGCGCGGCTTGCGCAAGGACGCGCTCGCGCGCTCACGGCGCACCGGTAAACAACAGACAGTCTTTCAGTATTTGATCATTCGGGGGAAATCGACGGTGCGAGTTCTGTGCGCATCGCTGAGCGGAATTGCGGGGTGCGTTAAATTCCGGAGGCGGTCGAGCAAGTCACCAGTGAGCGAACGGCCGGTGATTGGGGGGATCTCGACGGCCGGAAACTTGCGACAGAATTGAACTCACCGGCGTGACGAGGCGTACCGATGGGGATCCCAATGGAGCTCCGCCCTGAATTCGTTGAGCGCGCATAGGTGCGTGCGTGACCAAAAATTGTGGAGCCTTAAGATGCGAAAGAATGTGATGACAGTGTTTGCTCGTGCGCCCGTGAGCGTCCTCGTTCTGCTGGTGACGCTTGCCTGTCTTATGACCGGTGTGCATGCCGATTCGGAAAACGCGCAACAACCGTGGGTCGTGTTGTCGTATGCGCTATCGCCGGGTGGTACGAAATTGGCAGAAGTGGAGAGAATTCGTGCCAGTTCGCACGGCATGGAGCGGGTTGCGATCAGGGATATCGGCGGCGACCAGGTAAGCGTCGTATTCAAGGGGCGCGGAATTGGAACCGTGCTGTGGCGAAATGCCAGGACCATTCTGTTCTCTCAGTATGGTTCGGTGAACGAAATTCGATGGGAGAATATTCTCAGCCAGGCGCGGGGGGTTCTGCTTCAGAGCAAGCATCCATTGAATTTTTCAGCCTACGATCGACGTCGTGGGCTGTTGGCGTATTCATATGCCGTTCCGTGGCGCTGGCGCGGAAGAAATTCCGTTCGCGTCAAGGGCGGGATGACGACGCTTGAGCTCATTTCGCCGAGTTGGGCGCGTTGGCCGGTGGTGGAACGGGTTGGGGCAGTCAGACTGGTGCAGGAGTCGCGGGGAGTTTTGGCAAAAAAGATTCATCTCTCCATCGCCCGATTCAAGCTCGCGCCGCAGCTCATATGGAACCACGGGCGACTTCTGGGGCTGGTGTCATCACTGCAATCCGTCCGCACGAAAATCTACGATATAGAGTCCGGAGTGAGAATTCACCGAGACGTCCCGCTATTCAGAATTGACTCAATGTTCGCGTCACCTCGCGGTCGACTCCTGCTGATATCGAACCGCATTGAAGCGAATCGATCCCGCAAGAATCGATGCGGTTGCGTCGGCTCATTGAAGGCATTTCTGTTGCATCCGCGCGGCGGGCTAAGAGAAGCGTCGGCATTGACCGCCCGGAGATTCATCCGGGACGTGGGGGGAGTGTGGTTCTCGGGAAACGATCGGGTGTTTATCGACTCGCTGGGATTTCAAAGACCTGGAGGGGTAAACCGTTGGCGTATCGATGAGGTGGATACGAAGACGGACACGCTCGTGAGGGTGTTTCGTTGGCCGCATGGTGATCTTGGGGGCTTTGGGCGTGCGTGCCAATTTGACGCGGATAGGACACGGGCCGTCTGTATTGCGCAAACGCTGAGAGATCCGCCTAGACTCGTCGAGATTGATCTACATTCCGGGGAGATGACGAGCCTCGGAAAAATGGATGCACGGCAGCACAGACTCAGTTTTAGATTCAAAACCGTCAGGGTCCCGTCTAGCTTCGGAACGTACAGTACGGGATTTCTCGCGGTGCCTTCCGGATCGGCGGGACGATGCGTACCAATGGCGGTCATGGCATACGGATTTTCCGAGAGCTACTCGAGGTACGCACAGTGGATTACGTCATACCCCGTTGCGAGCCTCGTGCACGCAGGAATCGCGGTGATGCTCGTCAACTGGGCGACCATTGACGATAGGGGTTTTGGGAATTTCATTGCCTCCAAGCGCGCACAAGAGAGTGCTGTCTCGACGTTCGCGCACGCGATTCCAGCAGCGGAATCCGTCGGAGTTCACGTGAGTAGGGCGATGGTGATGGGATGGAGTTTCGGTGGCATGTTCGCGGCAGATGCCATAGAGCGGCTGCATCAGTATGTGGCGGCAGAAGTCGGAGATCCGGCAGATTACAACGTCACCGAGTATGCTCTTGGGGGAGCGCTTTGGAGGCGAGAATCGTCGATCTTCTTCGGTGGGGCGCCGGTAGCGAAGAATATCATGCGCTATCAATACTTTGATCCAGCGGGAAGCGGGAGGCCCGCGAATGGACCGGTATTGCTGGAGTTCGTGAGTAGAAATCCGGATGCAGGGCAGCTGCTTGAAGAATGGAAGGCAACTGGCACGACCGTAGAGGCATTCGCGTATCGACGCAGCGTTCATTGGCTCAGTGTGCCTGCGGAGGCAAGAATCTCAAGGAAGCGAAATCTTTATTGGGCGGAGTTAAATTTACTCGGGCCGAGTTCCGTATCGCCCGCACAGCTGGCGAGCGTTGGACTGTCTATTCCAAAAGCGGCAGTTCCACGGTAGCCGATTCAGGATGCGGCGAGCCGTCGGCGGTTGAGGGTGGACCGTTACGCGTCCTATTGGACCTTCCTGCGATACGTTGTGGATTTCCGGTGCCGTGTCTTGGCAAAACACGGGTGATGCCGCCTCGGCCTATTGTATGTGCCCCGAGGACCAAGTACGTGACCAAAGTTCGGCAGCAATGGCTGCGCAGAGCGGAAGAATCTGGTGAGCCTCAAGGGCCGACTGGCTGTTTTGAATGGTCCTGACGAGTGAGGGGTCGACTAGAGCCTGACTCCGGAGGGCCCCGTCACGGAGAACATCACGCACAAAGGGAAGACTGCGCTGAAGTATTCCGGTGAGACTGTGCGTTGTTTCGCCCTTTGCTTCGCGATCAAGGATGGCTCGCGGTAAGGTATTCGCGAATGCGCGTCGAGCTAGCCCCCGCGTCTGACCGTTATGCAGCAGAGTATAGAGCGGGATTCGCAGGATCAATTCGATGAGGGGTTGGGAAAGTAGTGGATGACGAGTCATGGAGTCGAGTGATCCCGGAGTTCCATGATGACGGTGGAGCACTTCTGCGAGTAATCCGATTTGCTCACGCTTGCCGGGTGGTGAGTCGAGTAGTTGAGCCATCCAGGGATGGACGGATGGCGGGCGTTCGTCAGGTGCCGCATCGCGGAATGCCCGAAATTTGATTGATCGATGCGCGGCAAGGCGTAGGACGTGGAAAAATAAGTTGCTGAGAAGAATTGGAATGCACGTTCCGGTCAGCCTAGAGGAGTCTAACGCGATAGATAGAGTATTTCGGTTCAGGCCGTAAGATTCCAAGAAGTCTATGAGTCCATAGTTGCTTCGATACGCGATGAATAGGTGGTCTCCGCCTTCGCCAGTCCATATCGAATCAAAGTGGTATAACGACTGAAGATGGGCGAGATATGAGGACTCCACGGGATACAGGAGTGACTGAACATACGGCTTCGCGCCGAAGGGGATGTCAAAACACGAATGATCCAGTGTGTAGCTCGAAAAACCCCACGGACATTCGACGAGCGGCGCGGCGGAGACCTGGGATGCGAGTCTTGCGTACGCGCGCTCATCCTCTGCAGGGCCTTCGGCGAATCGGTTGATGCAGAGGACGCTGGGTCTAGGGTTGCTGTGAGTGAGCAGTGCGAGAATTAAAGATGAGTCAAATCCGCCGGATAGGTGATGAACGATCGATTCATGAGCCTGAGCCCATGCCTGAATGCACGCGCGAGTCGTCTCGCGGAGTTCTTCGCAAATCCTCGCAATTGAGTGTCCCGACGTGTCGATCACAAAGTTCGCGGGGTTCCAGGTCAGTTCAATCTGAGGATCTCTCTCCCGGTTGATGAGAGCTTCCCCGGCCAGGAGTTCTTGGACACCCAAAAGGCCGGTTCCTCGGATCGGCAGCTGAGAGTCTTGGAGAAAGTGCGACAAATAATGCCAGTTGATGCGAGGGGGCGCGGGGAGTCCCGATTCGCGGCGCCAGATCGAGCAGGAAAACATATAGCGGGCATCGGAAGTCGCCAGGGTGACTCCGCGTATGCTGGAGTAATAGCAGGGAAGGGATCCTGAGCAATCGCGGAGTACGCACCATTGGCCGGAACCAGGTTGTGAGTGCAGCGCTATAAATCCTCCCCAATAGTTTCGGGTCAAGGTGTCGGCAACATGAGGGGATGATGTGCAGAGATCAGGATCATTGGCGAGTTCTTCTGCGATCAATTGGCGAGTCGAACTGCGACGAAATATGGTCCCAAAGAGGACGCCCGTGTTGTTCGGGAGAACGTATGTCCGGATGCTGCGGGTTGCAATCGGTTTTCTGTAGACCACCAGACCAGGCTGCTCGATCTGCGTAATCCATGCCGTGCGTGAAAACTGTTTCAGGAGCTGAGCAGCATTCTGGGACTGGGCGAAATCGCGGGGGTTCCAGAGGAACGCAATGTAGGGAAATTCCATCGCGGTTGATCAAATGGCCATGATTGGAACAAAGAGGCGGATTCGATCTAGGTGATCATTGAGAACCGTGGATTTATGCTGAACCCAACAGTGCGCGATGAATGGGTCCTCTCTGACGCCAAAGAACCAATCTGCTCTAATTCGACAGCTCCCAAGAAGCAGCATCAGAGCAAGGGAGTCATACAGACAGAGGTAGTTTCGCGGATACCACGGTCTGATATGTAGAAGCGAGGAGGTAATGGACTCGACCTCCCATGGGGGTGGATCGGATAAGTCCGGTGCTGCGTGCTTCTTGTTTGCGCGAATGCGGTCAGCAATCCGCCATAGTGGGGTCCACCGGAGGGCGATGTCTGCACGAAGCATTGCCCGGACTGCCCGGAGACTATGCCGCGGTGTCCGGCGGTCTGTCGTCGCGCGGTTCGAATATTCTAATTCACAGGTGGCGGCGGCGGGCAGTGACAGCCGGGGTCCTTCGAGCCGCGGCGCATGACACAAGAGTCCTGCTTGCAGTAGCTCTTCGGCCACATCCGTGGACGAGTCATCGTGCACACCGAGACGGTCGTTTGCGTGGTGGTCCGGGTGCGAACCGCTGATCATCGGGGCAAGATGTTGCAACCGGGCGGCAGATACAGCGATATAGCGATCGCGTTTCAAGTCGAGAAAGATGTAGCGCCGTCCTGTGGCGCATGCAAAGACGTCCGGCGCGAGATCATACATGGCGTGAATTTCCCTTCGTAGAGCCTTCAGGGGGAAGGCGGTGTGCGGCTGACGCCGCACACCGCCGGTTCCGTTAACGCGGATCGAATCCGAGGATGACTCCCTGCTCCGTTGCGGTTCCGCGCGTTCCCTTCGTCTCCGTCGAAATATGGCCGAGGTTCTGCATGGTCGTTCTCCTCATTGCGTGAATGGACTGTCGTATCACTCGCGGACCGGCGCCGAGTCTTTGGTGACGTGATTACGCAATTCCTAGAGGCGCGGTTTGTCAAGAGGCGGATTGACGAGTTCGTCCCTACCATCAACGAGTTCGTCCCAGGACGGTGCGGGTCGCAGAAGGAGCCGCGCAGTCGGGGTTATGCGGTTCCGCGGCCGCCGAAAAAATATTTGTCATTAGTATTCAGTGACTTATGGGCCTCGTTGATGGGCGACGCTCGGCAAAAAGTGCCCAATCTTGATGACTATAACCAACAGATTTTCACCGATGCGCAGGTGCTTCCGAGTTTCGGTTCGAGCGCGGCAGGTTGGGAAAAGTTGGGGAAAATTCGGCGGTTGCGGGTGCGAAGGTTGGGGATTGGAGAGGTCCCTGAAGTTCGAGGGCCGAGTGAAGGGCAACAGGCAAAACCAACTGCGGGGAGCGGTGTTGCATCGTGCGAAGTGTCGGAGTAACGTATTTTTTTGTTGAGAGGCGGTCGTCGTCTGTCGGTGTTGGTGACAGATGTTCGGCGAAGAGGAAGTTGTCGGAGTGCGCGCACACGATCGGCCTGAGATTGGACGGGGCGCGCAAAAGGGGAGGGCGGCATGAGGGCCAGGCGCGCTCAGTTGGGATCGGATCATCGGTCGTCAGCGCTGTTACATGTCATTCTGCGCGGCTGTCGTTCCGGTCCGCTTGTCCGGGACGAGGTCGATTGGCGCAAGATGACGGAGAGCATCGATTCGATGCTGTTCTGGTGCGGCGGGCGGGTGTTCGCCTGTCGCTGCGAAGCGGACCGTGTAGAGTTCGCGATTGAAGCGGCGCAAGTTCCGATCGGACGCATGTTCCGCTACGTCACCGTGCCCTATGCTCTGCATTTCAATCGATCACGGGGCAGTACGGGCCCGGTGTTCAAGCGGCTGCGGACCTTCCGGGTTCGCGACGCATTTCGAACTGAATTCGTGCTGTGGCTGCACCGTCCGTTGAACGGAGCGGGCTGGACCGGGGATGCGGCCTATCAAGAGCCGGGACGGCTTGCCTGGCTCGATAGTCGCGTGGTGCTCGAGCAGCTCGGACGCGGACCGGGTGCGGTGCGCGAATACCGGCTGTTGCGAGCCCGGGGCGTCGAGAGTGAATTGGCGCGGGCCTTTGCCTCCCCGGGTGGTGCAGTACCGGGGATTCGCGAGGTGTTCGTTCAGGCCCGTGCCGTGCGCAAACGGCAGCAGCTGGCGCTGCTGCGGTCTGTCATCGGGTTCGTGGCGCGGTATTGCGAGCTTCCGGCCGAACAGATGGCGGAGCGGTCCCGGGTGCGCCGGGTCTGCCGGGCCCGAGCGCTGGTCACGTTGGTCGCCGTGCGATGCGGTGTGGCGCTGAAGTCCATTGGCGAGTTGCTCGCTCGGGATGAGAGCTCTCTGCAGGGCACTGTGTTGACGCTGCGGGCGCGTGACCCGCGCGGGCTAATGACTGCGGCCGAGGCGATTCTGGCGGAAGTTCGAGCGCGCCGCGAGGCGGAATCGACTGCGCGGGATACCGCGGCGAAGGAGGGCAAGGAGGACCCGGAAAAGAACGGGACGGACGGCGAGGCTGTTGGGGCCGAGAGCACTGACCCGCACGATCCCGGGCGGACCAAGGGCGGCCGGTGACCTACGAGTCCCGCCGGCACCTGTGGTGGCGGGCGGTCGGGCTGCTGCGTGGCGAGGTGACGCCGTATGTGGCGCTGCGGCTCACGGAAGTGCTGCTGCTGGTTGTGTTCGGGGCTGCCATGAACGCACTGGCGCCTCTGGCGTTGAAATGGATCATCGATGGTCTGAGTGGCGAGGGCCGCGTTCCGCTCGGCGCCGGCGTGCTCGTGGGGCTCTATGCGGTGAGCCAGTGGCTCGGCCGTTCGAGTGCGGAATTGCGCACGCTGCGGTACGCCAGGGCGGAGCGGCGGGTGTTGCGGACGCTCAACGAACGGCTGTTCGCGCATGTGCTGGGGCTGCCGTTGCGCTATCACCTCACCCGACAGACCGGTGCGGTCAGCCAGACCATCGAAAACGGACTCGAAGGGGTGCGGCTGATTCTGCATCACCTGGTATTCACCGTGCTGCCGGTGTGTGCCGAGCTGCTGCTCGCGGCCTATGTGCTGCATCGACTGCGCCAGCCGGTCTTCCTCGTGCTCTTTTGCGGCGCGGCGCTCTGCTACGCCGTGGTATTCGGACGCTCCGCGCGCCGCATCGGCGACAGTGCCCGCGACGCGGCCGCGAGCCGGGTGGCGGCGGGGGCCGTGATGACCGATGGGCTGCTGAATTTCGAGACGGTGAAGGCGTTCGGAGCGGAGCGGCTCGTGACGGGTAAGGCCGGGCGGGCGCTCGAGCGCAGCGAGGCGGCGTGGGTGCACTTCTATCGGCGCTATGCACGCAACGGACTGGCGGTGGCGGCGGTGTTCGCGCTGTTTCTGGCGGCGACCCTGATCTGTGCGGTGCATGCGGTGCGCGCCGGAACGCTCACCGTGGGGGGCTTCGTGCTGGTCAATACCTACATGCTGCAATTGGTGCGGCCGGCCGAGATGCTCGGTTTCGCCGTGCAGGGGTTTGCGCAGGGCGCAGCATTGCTCGAGAAGGCGATCGCGCTGCTGGCGGTCGCCTCGGAACCGGCGAGCGGTGCGGCGTTGCCGGATACGCTGCAGGGGACGCTGCAGTTCGATCGGGTGACACTGCGCTACGCTCCCGAACGGGCGGCGCTCGAGGCCGTGAGTTTCACGGTGGCCGCCGGATCGACGCTCGGCATCGTCGGCCAGAGCGGCTCGGGAAAGTCTTCCGTGGTGAGAGTGCTGCTGCGGCTGATCGAACCGGAGCGCGGCGAGATCCGGCTCGGCGGACTCGCGCTGAAGGAGATCGCACCCCAGGCGCTGCGCAGCGCGATCGCGGTGGTCCCTCAGGAGGTCGTGCTGTTCGATGACACGATCGAGTTCAACATCGCGGTTGCGAAGCCGCAAGCGAGCCACGAGGAGGTGCGGCAGGCGGCGCGGATTGCGCAGCTCGAGGAGTTCGTCACGGCACTGCCCGACGGTTACGACACGGTCGTCGGCGAGCGTGGCATGCGGCTCTCGGGCGGAGAGCGTCAACGGATTGCGATCGCGCGGGCGGCGCTGCGCCGCCCGCTCGTCTATGTCTTCGACGAGGCGACTGCGGCGCTCGACAGCCGGACCGAGCAGGCGGTCCTGGCCAGCCTGCGTGCGATGGCGGGAACGGCCACCACGGTGCTGATCGCACATCGCCTGGCGAGCGTCGTGCACGCCGAGTGCATCCTGGTGCTCCACGCCGGGAGAGTCGTCGAGTGCGGCCGCCACGAGATGTTGCTGCAGGCGGGGGGGCGGTACGCGGCATTGTGGGCGGCGCAACATCCGGGTGCGGCGGCGGCCTGAGGCGCGCGCAGTGGGCTTGGGGCCCATCGGGTGTCATTTCTACTCATGGACGCCGGCAAGGGCGCTGTCGGGCATGGGGCGGCCGTGGTACAGATGTACGCGAGGTATGCGGAGCCCGCGGGACGGGTCTGGCGGGACAGGGGAGGCACATGCAGCAGGGCACGGAACTGGAACGGACGGAACCGTATTGGCTGGCGCACCATGTTCATCTGGCCTTGTGCGGCCCTCATGCGGTCCTGATGGATCTGCGGCGCAACCGCTACCTCGCGGTGCAGCCCGCGGCGCGCCTCTCGGGGTGGATCGGAGCGTGGCCGCTGCCGGCCCCGATGACGCTCGGGTCTCCTCCGGCGGTTCTCGGTCGGCTGATCGAGCACGGGATGCTGGTGTGCGAGCGCGGCGCAGGTCATGCCGCGACGCCGATCTCGATCGAATCGCCGCAGCGCACGCTGCTCGAATTCGATTTCGATGCACCGCCGCGGCCGAACGGGCGCGACCTGCGCCGTGCGGCCTGGGCCTGTGCGGCAGCGGCGAGTGCACTGAGGCTTCGGCCGATGTACACGGTGCTCGAGCAGACCCGCCGGCAACGCCCGATCGACTCTCCGCCCGGTGCACGGTTTGATGTCGGGCACGCGCAGGCGCTGGTGCGCCGATTCGTGCATCTGCGGCCGTGGTTCTACAGCGCACGCGGCGCCTGTCTGCTCGACTCGCTGGCGCTCGTGACTTTCCTTGCGCAGTACGGCCTGCACCCGCACTGGGTCTTCGGTGTGCGCACCGCGCCGTTTCATGCGCATTGCTGGGTCCAGTACGGGGCGGTCCTCTTCAATGACGCGCCGGACCGCGTGCGCCAGTATTCACCCATTCTGAGCATCTGACCGTGTTCCGGTATTTGGTGTTCATCTGGAACGATCGAGACGTCGCGGCGCGTGCGCAGGCGCAGCGGCTGCTCGAGGGGCTGCAGCGAGCGGCTGAGGAGTGGCGAACGGTCAGCCGGGGTGCGGGCTTCGAAGTGCGTTGCGTCGGCGAGTGGCAAGCAGGCAATGCGGCGCGGCCCCTCGCGGGCGGGCAGGGTGTGGTACTCGGGGCCGTCTTCAGGTCCGACGGCGAGGGCGTGTCCCGACCGGCACCGGCGGCGTTCGACGACGCGGAGAGCTGCGCAATGGCAGCCTCCGAGGGTCGCCGGCTCCTGGAGCGCTATTGGGGCCGATACGTTGCGGTGCTCCGTGAGCCGGACTCGGGCAGCGTCTGTGTTCTGCGAGATCCATCGGCGGGGTTGCCGTGCTACACCACCCGCCTCGGCGCGATCGACGTGTATTGCTCCTCCATCCGCGACGTGCTGCCGATGCGCAGCGAACCGTTTCGGGCGGACTGGGCGTATGTGGCGGCCTGTCTGAGCCTGGTGCGCGAGCACAGCCGGCGCACCGGGCTCGAGGGTGTCTCGCAGCTAGTCGGTGGGGAGTGCGCGCGCCATCATGGCGGCTCGGTCCTGAGGACCTGTCACTGGGATCCGCTCCAGATCGCGGCGGCAGCGCCGATCGAAGGGCCCGGGGCCGCCGAGCGGCTCGGTCGCTGCACCCGGGAAGTGGTTCGCGCCTGGGGCGCGTGCTTCGAGAGCGTGTTGGTCTCGCTCTCCGGCGGACTCGATTCCTCCATGGTGCTAGCGTCGCTCGCCGGCGCTGCCGCGCCTCGGCTCGAGTGCTTCCACTACTATCCCCCGCACACCGATCTCGACGAGCGGCGGTATGCACGCCTCGCGGCCGAGTCCGCCGGTCTCGGCCTCATCGAGCGCGTCCGGCCGCTCGGGGTCGATCTCG
>JAKBCE010000144.1 GCA_021808195.1 Pseudomonadota bacterium | reverse complement strand
GATGCTGCGCTACATGGGCTGGACCGAGGCCGCCGACGCCATCATCGCCGCGATGGACAGGACCATCGGCCAGAAGACGGTCACGTACGACTTCGCGCGCCTGATGGACGGAGCGACCGAAGTGTCGACTTCGGCGTTCGGCGATGCGCTGATCCGCAACCTCTGAGGCCCGCAGCGGGAGCGCGGCAATCGAGCGCACGGCGGCCATACTCGACTGGGCGCGCAAGGTGCGCGCCCTCGCGCAGAACGGCCTGACGTTCACGCGTGACCCGTTCGACCGCGAGCGCTACCGGGAACTGCAGCGCCTCGCGGCCGAACTGCTCGCCGGGGAGCTGCAGATTCCGCCGGAGCGGGCCGAGGCGCTCTGGAGCGGTGAGGAGGGCTACGCGACGCCCAAGGTGGATGTGCGCGGCGGCGTCTTCTCGGGCGATCGGGTGCTGCTGGTGCGCGAGCGCGCCGACGGGAAGTGGACGCTGCCCGGCGGCTGGGTGGACGTGAACGACTCGCCCGCCGCGGCGGTGGAGCGTGAGATCCGCGAGGAATCCGGCTACGAGGCGCGGGCCGTCAAGCTCGCCGCCCTGATCGACCGGCGCAGACACCCGCATCCTCCGAGCGTGCACCACATCTACAAGCTGATGTTCGTGTGCGAGCTGACCGGCGGGCAGGCCACGACCAGCAGCGAAACCGATGCCGTCGGGTTCTTCCCGGTGGCGGCACTGCCGGAGCTGTCCACCGGCCGTGTGCTCGCCCCGCAGATCGTGCGGCTCTTCGAGCATCACCTGCATCGCGAGCTGCCCTCGGATTTCGACTAGCGGTGCGCGGCCATTGATCGGCCCGCGCCGCCCGGTAGACTCCCCGCCATGAACCGCATTCTAGTCGTGCTCGGTGTGGTGCTGATCGTGCTCGGCCTCGTCTGGCCGTGGGTGCGGCGGCTGCCGTTGTTCAAGCTGCCGGGCGACATCGTCATCGAACGGCCGGGCTTCCAGTTTTTCTTTCCCATCACCACCATGCTCCTGGTGAGCCTCGCGATCTCCATCATCGCGTGGATCCTGCGCCGCTGAGGCGGGCAATTCCGCGCCCCCCGAGAGGATTGCCACCCGGTCTGCTCCGGAGTTGCAGTTCGCGATCGATGCGGACACATGGCCTCTTCAGGCAGGCGCCCCAGCTGGCGCTGGGCGGGCCGACGGGCATTAATGGATGCCCGTGCAGCCCACCGATGCGCCCGTAAACGATCCAAGATTCGAGCACCCCTCGGGCACGGCGTGCTTGACCGGATGGGTACGATGGTGCGCACTGCCCGGCGATCGATCCGGAAGCCGGACCGGTCAGAGGAGTCAATCATGTCGATTCCCGTCTACCCGTATGTCCCGCGATCGGCCAGCGCAGCCCCGCTGGAGATCCACCGGCTCGCCGGGGAGACCGAGGCACGTGCACTGTTGCCCCATGCACACCTGTTCTTCGAGCTGATCCTCATCACGGCGGCAGGCGGACGGATTGCGATCGACGGGCTCAATTACGAGGCGCACAGAGGCAGTGCGTTTGTGCTCGCGCCAGGATCGGTCCACGACCTGCGCCGTCTCGGCGACGCCGACGGCTGGGCGATTCTTTTCCAGCCCGATACCCTCGACGCCTCGACGGCTCGGGGACTGACTCCCCTTGCAGGTCTTCCGCAGGACACGCTGTTCGATCTGTTCCGCCAGCCGCTGCTGCAGATGCTGCGCCCCATTTCCCTGGGTTCCGCGACCGAGCATGCGGACGCACTCGTCGCGCGCATGCATGATGAGCTTCGGACACGTGAACCCGGATACGTCCATGCGGTGCGCGCGGCCCTGCAATGGCTGCTCGTGACGGTGGCGCGGTGTGCGCCCTTGCTGGAGACTGCCCGGCCCGGCGTTTCGGCGGCAGAGGATCTGGCATCGCTTGTTTTCGCCGACATAGATCGCCACTACCTCGGAGCTGCTTCACTCGCCGATGCTGCCTCCCGTCTCGGATTCAATGAGGGATACCTCACCACCCGACTTCGCAAGCTCACCGGTCGCACCTATCGTGAATGGGTGATCGAGCGTCGGATGATCGAGGCCCGTCAGATGCTCGCAACGACCGACCTCGCAGTTGCCGCCATCGCCCAAAGGCTGAGATACGTCGAGGTCGAATCCTTCATCCGACGGTTCCGTGCACGCCACGGGATCACGCCCTCGGCCTGGCGACGGCGCGCGCACTCGAGCGGCTCCTGAAACCAAATCGCGGACAGTGCAGGAATAATTTCGGACCTGTCCCGACCGGCATGCGTCCGCGATCATGGTGACCACCGAGGCATTCGCGGAGTTGCAGATGATTGCTGTGGCAGTGACTTACTTCAGCGGCTACGGACATACGGCCAGGCAGGCGCGGGCCGTGTTCGATGGCGTTCAGTCGATAAGCGGCACCCAGGCGCGGCAGATCGTCATTGGCGAGGAAGGGATGATCGAGGCGGGGGCGTGGGACGTGCTGCAGGAGGCGGACGCGATCATCTTCGGCTCCCCTACCTACATGGGAGGCGTCCCATGGCAATTCAAGCGCTTCGCCGATGCGACCAGCAAAGTCTGGGCGTCCCAGGGGTGGCGCGACAAATTCGCCGCCGGCTTCACCAACTCCGGGTCAATGAATGGCGACAAGCACTCGACCCTGGGCTACCTGTTCACGCTGTCCATGCAGCACGCCATGATCTGGGTGGGCTCCGGACTGGCACCGGCCAACCGAAAGGCATCGCTGCGCGATGAGGTGAATTACCTGGGAGCCTTTGCCGGAGCCATGGCGCAGTCGCCCGCCGATGCGTCACCCGAAGAGGCGCCTGGAGCGGGCGATCTGACTACGGCCCGGCTGTTCGGGGAGCGCGTGGCGCGAGCGGCCAGCCGCTGGCACGGGCCTTGAGCGCAACCGCGGGCTTCAATGTCATTTACCCATCAGTCCAGGGAGAACCGATCATGACTTTCCGCCGAATCGCATTCGCAATATCGCTCACAACTGTGCTGCTCGGACCGCCGCTTGTCGCGCGCGCGAGTACGACCACCGCTGAAGTGAACAAGGCGCTGGTAGAGCACGCGATGAACGCGCTATTCGTCCAACGCGATCTCTCCGCGCTCAAGCGCTATTGGGGCGGTCACCCATACATTCAACACAACCCGCACATCGACAATGGAATCGAAGCGCTTGCCAAGCTGGTGAGGCGACTGCCGGCTCACTTTCGATACGTTCCAGGAATGGTCGTCGCCGAAGGCAACCTGGTGATGATGCACGGTCTGTATATCGGCTTCGGCCCCAAACCCCTGGTCGCGGTGGATATCTTCCGGATCCGCCATGGCCGCATCGTCGAGCACTGGGACGTGATGCAGCCGGAGGTGCCGCCAACCGAGACCGCGAGCGGCAATCCGATGTTCGCGCCGGGACACTGATGCAGCCTCGTGCCGGCGGCCTGGACTGCCGGCACGAGGTTTCGAGTCCGTGCCGATTGACCTCGCGGTGCCTGAAACGATTACCCCAGGCGAGTCATTCCCGCGCCGCA
Source organism: Pseudomonadota bacterium (assembly GCA_021808195.1). The sequence goes on along the minus strand of JAKBCE010000144.1, from coordinate 2,716 downwards.
ACGGGATACCCCGACCGAGTCCTCACACAACGTCGCGGCGGGCTTTCGGGCGAGAGTTCGGATCCTGCCGGCAAGCGAAATCGACAGCGAATGCGTCTGGAGCCCCAACTGCGCCGCCGTGCCCGTCGCTGCATCCGGCTACGCGACACAGTTTCGCCTGCGCAATGCAGCGGATCAGGCACCTGCGCGCGCCAGACGGTGCGCGAACGCTCCGAGCCGCTCGGCGGCCGCATCGAGGGTTGCCTCCCGCTTCGCGATGCACAGGCGCACACACGAGAGCGGCGGCGGCGCGGCGTAGAACGGTGACAGCGGGATCGAGGCAACCCCCGCCTCGGTCAGCAGCCGCTCGGCGAATGCGACGTCGCCCGGTGGCGCGAGGGCCGAGAAATCGAGCAGCTGGAAGAATGTGCCGGCCGCCGGCGGCAGCTGCAGTGCAGATCCCCCGAGTGCGACGCGCAACCGGTCGCGCTTGGCCTGGAAGAACGCCGGCAGGTCCACTCCCGTGTCCGGTCGCTCGGCGAGGTAGCACGCGATGGCCTGCTGCAACGGACGCGCAATGCTGAACGTGTTGAACTGGTGGACCTTGCGCAGCTCCGCGGTGAGCGCCGGCGGGGCGACGCCGTAGCCGACCCGCACGCCGGTCGCGTGCAGCGTCTTGCCGAAGGAGAACACCGCGAGGCTGCACCCGCGCAGGTGCGGATGCGTCAGGACCGAGGCGTGGGAGCGTCCGTCGAACACCATGTGCTCGTAGACCTCATCCGCGAGCACCGTGATCTCACGACCCGCCACGATCGAGGCGAGTGCGTCCAGATCGTGCGCAGTGGCCACCGTGCAGGTGGGATTGTGCGGGGAATTGAGCAGGATCAGCCGGGTACGCTCGCCCACCATCGCGCGCACCCGGTCCCAGTCGTAGCGGAACTGCGGCGGCGAGAGCGCCAGACGGATGCAGCGCGCTCCGGCGAGGCGCACGGCCGGCTCATAGGCGTCATAGGCCGGATCGAAGGCAATCACCTCGTCGCCGGGGCCGACGAGCGCCTGGATCCCGCTGTAGATCGCTTCGGTGGCCCCGAGCGTCACGGTGATCTCCGCCTGCGGGTCGACGCGCAGTCCGTAGCGCGCCTCGAGCTTGCGTGCGATCGCCGCGCGCAGCGCCGGCAGTCCCTCCATCGGGGCGTACTGGTTGTGCCCCTGGCGCATCGCCTCGGCCACCTGCTCGCTCAGGCGCGGGTCGATGTCGTAATCGGGGAAGCCCTGACCGAGGTTGATCGCCCCGAGCGCCTGCGCCCGGCGGGACATCACCGCGAAGAGGGTCGTGCCGACCTCAGGCAGCTTGCTGCGCCCGAACCAGCTCATCGACTCGCCGCAGCGCGCGGGCGGCTCACGCGCCGGCTTCCGCCGCCGCGATTGCCGCGCCGATCACGCCGGCCTGGCCGGCGAACTGCGCCGGACGGATGCGCGCCTCGGAGCGCAGCAGCGGAGCGAAGTCGGCAAACCGCTCGCTGATCGCGCCGCCGAGGATGAACAGATCCGGCCAGAACATCGCATGCATGCGCTCGAGGTACACGTTGACCCGCTCGATCCACCCTTCCCAGTCGAGGCCCTGCACCGTTTTGACGTGCGCCGACGCCCACTTCTCCGCATCCATGCCGTTGAGCTCCATGTGCCCGAGCTCACTGTTGGGAAACAGGTGCCCGCCGGTGAACAGCGCCGTGCCGATCCCGGTGCCGAAGGTCAGCATGATGACCGTGCCGTTCTCACCGCGCCCCGCGCCGAAGCGCATCTCGGCGAGCCCCGCGGCATCGGCGTCGTTGAGAAACAGCGCCGGCCGGTTCAGCGTGCGGCGCACCAGCGCCCCGCCGTCCGCGCCGATCCAGGCATGATCGACGTTCGCCGCCGTGCGCGCCCGGCCATGCTTCACCACGGCGGGAAAGGCGAGTCCGATGCGGCCCTTCGCTTCCGGCAGGCGCGCCGCGAGCGCTGCGATCACCGGCATCATCGCATCGGGCGTCGCCGGACGAGGCGTCGGCGCCGAGATCAGCTCACCGATCATCTGACCGGCCTCTACGTCCACCACGCCGGCCTTGATCGAGGATCCACCGACATCGATACCCAGCACATTTTCCGTCATGCTCATGCCCATCATGTTATCGGGAGGCGGCCTCACCGCCGCCGCCCGACTGTACACCATCGCGCCGGCCGCGGACGCCGCCGGGGCGTCTCAGACGTTCAGCAGCAGATGCTCGCGCTCCCAGGAACTGATCACCTGCAGGAAGACCTCGTATTCGGCCTCCTTGACGATGGTGAACGCCGAGATGAATGCCTCGCCGAGCACGCGCACCAGCGCCGTGCCGCGCCGCAGCTCGCGCAGCGCCTCATCGAGCGAGCGCGGCAGACCGAACGGCAGCTCGTGAGCGCTGCCGGAGACCGGCTCGGAGGGCTGCAGCCCCTCGACCATACCGAGGTAACCGCAGGCGAGCGAGGCGGCAAGGGCGATGTACGGATTGGCGTCGGCCCCGCAGATGCGGTTCTCCACCCGCCGGTCCTCGGGGCCGGACATCGGCACCCGCAGCCCTGCGGTGCGGTTGTCGTAGCCCCACTGCGCATTGATGGGCGCGGACAGGTAGCGGGTCAGGCGCCGGTAGGAGTTGACGTTCGGACAGAACAGGGCCATCGCCGCCGGCAGGTATTTCTGCAATCCGCCGCTGTGCGCGAAGAA
>JAKBCE010000143.1 GCA_021808195.1 Pseudomonadota bacterium | reverse complement strand
TCTGATCACTGACGAACACCGACTGACGCGGAACGGCCAGATTGACGCGCGCGGCGGACACCTGCTGCATGCTGGCAATCGTATGCGCCAGTTCCGCCTCGAGCGCATGCTGGTAGCGCACGTTTTCAATGAACTGACTGACGCCAAAGCCCGACCCTTTGTCGAGCGCGGCAAAGCTGTCGCCCTGGGTGACGCCCTGGCCGGCGAGCTTCAGACGCGCCGCATCGAGCTGCTCGGCGGGAACCTCCACCCCATTGGTGCTCGGGTCGAGCTGATAGGGGATCTGCGCCCCCTGCAGGGCCTGAACGACCTGCGCCTCCTGTTGCGGCGAGAGGTTCGCGTACAGCAGGCTGTAGGTCGGCCCCCGCGACCACAACACGATCCAAACGCCGGCAGCGACCGCCGCGGCGATGCCGAGCAGCAGCAGCAGGGGACGCAGACTCGCCGGCAGAGCCGGCAGCGAGGGTAAAGCAGTGGATTCGCCAGCCATGTCGACTCACTACATCTGCATGTTCATAATGTCGGTGTAGGCGCTGATCAGACGGTTGCGCACCTCAGTCAGAGCCTGAAAGGACACGCTCGCCTTCTCCATCTGCAGCACCACCTGCGGCAGCGACACTCCGGGCGCGCCGCGCGAGAACGCGTCGGCGATAGCACTGGCACGCTGCTCACTCTGATTGACCGAGTTGATCCCCTGCTTGAGAATCGAGGCGAACTCGCTCGGTCCGCTCGCCGCAGCGGCAGCACCCTGCGCGCCGCCGAGCGGCACAGGCTTCGGCGCATCGAGACGCACCTGGGACGACATGGCGCGGATCTGCGCCAACACCTGATCAATGGCCATCTGGCTCATGGGGTTCCCCTCAGGCCGCCGGAACTTCGACGCCGGCCTCACGCAGGCGGGCCAGCTTGTAACGCAAGGTGCGCGGGCTGATGCCGAGGCGTTCGGCCGCCTCGCGCCGGCTGCCCTGACCGCTCTTCAGCGCATCGAGGATCAGGTCACGCTCGGCCTGGATGAGCGAGCCGGCGAGCGAGCTGAGCGTGCACTCGGCGGCCGGCGCAGCCTCGAGCGCCGGCGCATCATTGGCGAGCTCGAACTGGATGTGCTCGGCGCCGATGACAGGGCCGTTGAGCAGGATCAGCGCTCGCTGCAGCAGGTTGTCGAGCTCGCGCACGTTGCCCGGCCAGGGATAGGTGAGCAGACGGTGCGCCGCCTCGGCGCTGAGCGCGGGGATCTGCTTGCCGGGGCGGCAATGACCGGTGAGCAGCTGCATGGCCAGCGGCAATACATCGTCACGGCGCTGACGCAGCGGCGCGATCGCGAGCGGGAATACGTTAAGCCGATAGTACAGGTCCTCGCGGAAGTGCCCCGCCGCAACCTCCTCGCGCAGCCGCCGGTTGGTGGTGGCGATGACGCGCACGTCGAGACTGATCGTCTCCCGTCCGCCGAGCCGCTCCACCTCGCGCTCCTGCAGCACGCGCAGCAGTTTCGCCTGCAGCCCGAGCGGCATCTCGGTCACTTCATCGAGCAGCAGCGTGCCGCCCTGGGCCTGCTCGAACTTGCCCGGATGGGTCGCGTGCGCGCCGGTGAAGCTGCCGCGCTCGTAGCCGAACAGCATCGCTTCGAGCATGTTCTCAGGGATCGCCGCGCAATTGACGGCGACGAACGGGCCGCTGGCACGCGGACTGCGCCGATGGATGTAGCGGGCGAGCACCTCCTTGCCGGTGCCGGATTCACCCCAGATCAACACCGTGCAGCCGCTGGCGGCGACCCGGCGCGACAGTTCGAGCAGGTGCTGCGAGCTCGCGGCACAGGCGACCGGTTCCGGGACGCTCTGGGCGCTGATGTTGACGGCAGGTTGTGGCGCGTGAAGTTCTGACATCGATTCCCCCAATCGCAGGGATGCTGCAGGGGGGAATGCAATTGCCGTGCCTGGCGAGAAAGTGCTCCTAAAGCGTGACGTGCATCACGCGCGCGGCAACCCGCCGCGCCCGGGTGTCAAACTTCCGTCGCCGGTTCGGTGAAACCGAGTTTGCGCAGACGCTCGACGAGCGTCGTACGACGCAGATTCAGCAGGCGGGCCGCCTGAGCCACGGTGCCGTTGGCGCGCGCGAGTGCCTGCTGCACCAGCGCCCGTTCGATCGTGAGCAAATGCTCGCGCAGATCGATGCCCTGCTCGGGCAGCGCGCACGGATCGGCTGCATCGCGCGCCGGGGGCGCGGACTCGAGCAACTCGAGCGCCTCGAGATCCGTCAGCGCCGGCTCGCAGGTCGCCGTCACGGGCTCGACGCAGACGGCAGCGATCTCCGCCTCGCAAGACCACTCCTGCGGCGGCTGGTACTTCGGCGGCAGATCAGTCAGATCGACCGTCTGGCCGGCCCGCACGATCGAGAGGCGCTCGACCAGATTGGACAGCTCGCGCACGTTGCCGCTCCAGGCGTACACGCCGAGCGCGGCGAGCGCACGCGGGCTGAAGCGGACCATGCCGCGCCCCTCGGCTGCGTTGCGCGCGGCGAATTCGTTGACGAGCGCCGGGAGGTCTTCTCGCCGCTCGCGCAGCGCCGGCATCTCGATCGGAAAGACGTTCAGGCGATGGAACAGGTCCTCGCGGAAGGTGCCTTGTGCAATCGAGGCCTCGAGGTTGCGGTGCGTGGCGGCAATGATGCGCACGTTGCAGCGGATCGGCGCGTGGTTACCGACGCGCTCGAACACCCGTTCCTGCAGCACCCGCAGGAGCTTCACCTGCATCGAGGGACTCATGTCACCGATCTCGTCGAGGAACAGCGTGCCGCCCTCGGCGATCTCGAAGCGGCCCTTGCGGGCGGCGATTGCGCCGGTGAAGGCTCCCTTCTCGTGGCCGAACAGCTCGGATTCGAGCAGATCGGCCGGAATCGCCCCGCAGTTGACCGCCACGAAGGGTCGGTTGCGCCGCGGGCTGAGCTCATGAATGGCGCGGGCGGCCACTTCCTTGCCAGTGCCGGACTCCCCGAGGACCAGCACCGTGGAATCGAACCCGGCGACCTGGCGGATCAGGCTGATGACGGCGCGGATGGCCGCAGAAGTGCCGCTCGGCAGTCGCGCCCCTTCCTCGACACTCGGGACACCTGCCCCGGCGGCACCTTCACTGCGTTTGGCGTGCTCGAAGGCGATATCCGGGACACATTCACTGGCGGCCATCAGGGTACCCATTTTTGCTTGCTGTTATTCGGGTGGCGTGCCCGGCGCGGACCGGACGGGCGTTCCCCGTGGGACGTACTGTCGCCGATCCACGCAGGGGCTTTCTGTGACCGGCCTCCAGATTGTTCACTTTTGGCGACACGTCCGAGCGCAGCGTCTTGTCACCACGTTGCCATCGACGGCAACGACGGAAGTCCGACGCTCCTGCGCTCATGTGATCTGCCTCACACTCTGTTCTCGCGTGAAACATCTTGTAATTCATTAGGTTAAGCGCCTTCAGGAGCCCGTGGCACAGCCATTGCACTGGTCGGTCGCACCCGTATTTCACGGATTGGAGTCGCACCGCCCATGGCCACCGCACCCGAAGCTGCCGTCCCCGTCGACGTCGCCGAGGTCCCTGAAAAGAAAAAGCGCGCCCTGCCCCTGTGGCTGACGATCACCCTGGCCGGGGTGCTGATCTGCGCTGCCGCCGGTGGCGGCTTCCTGCTGATGCACTCCAAGGCGATCGGGAAGTCTCAGGCCAAGGCGGTCCACCACCCGTCCGGCCCGCCGCACTACCTGCCGCTGAAACCCTTCGTCGTCAATTTCCAGGGCAGCCAGCAGGCCCGCTATCTGCAGGTGGCTCTGCAGGTCATGTCGCGCGACCCGAAGACCCTCACGCTCATCGAACAGAACGATCCGGTGGTGCGCAACAACCTGCTGCTGCTGCTCGGCTCGCAGCAGGCCACCGTACTCGCCACCGAGGCCGGCAAGCAGCAGCTGCGCGCCGCGGTGCTCACCGCGATCCGCAAAATCGTCGCCGATGCCGGCGGTCACCCCAGCCGCGTCGCAGCCATCTACTTCACCAGCTTCGTGATGCAGTAACCGAGCCCATACCCACGCCCCCATGAGCAACGAGAAGATACTCGACCAGGCCGAAATCGACGCGCTGCTGCACGGCGTCGACACCGGAGCGGTGAGCACCGAGCCGCAGGTCGCTCCGGGCGAAGCGCGCAACTACGACTTCGCCAACCAGGTACGCATCGTGCGCGGGCGCATGCCCACGCTCGAGATGATCAACGAGCGCTTCGCGCGGCTGCACCGCGTAAGCCTGTACAACCTGCTGCGCCGCGCCCCGGAAGTGGCCGTCGGTCCGGTGCAGATCAAGAAATTCAGCGAATTCGTCCACACCCTGCACGTACCGACCAGCCTGAACCTGGTGCGCTTCAATCCGCTGCGCGGCACCGCACTGATCGTACTCGACCCGAAGCTGGTGTTTTCCGTCGTCGACAACTTCTTCGGCGGCACCGGCCGGCATGCCAAGATCGAAGGCCGCGAGTTCACGGCCACCGAACAGCGCATCATCCACCTGGTCCTGCGCAGCGTGTTCGCCGACCTGCACGAAGCCTGGTCACACGTGGCGGATCTGCAGCTGGAGTACCTGCAGTCGGAGATCAACCCACACTTCGCCAACATCGTCTCGCCATCCGAGATCGTGGTGGTCACCTCATTTCACATCGAGCTCGACGGTGCCGGCGGCAACCTGCACGTCGCCATGCCATACGCGATGATCGAACCGCTGCGCGAAGTGCTCGATGCCGGCGTCGCCAGCGATCGGATGGAGAAGGACGAGCGCTGGATGCAGTCGCTGCGCGAGGAGATGGAAGACGCCGAGCTCGCGCTCACCACACTGGTCGGGCACACCCAGGTATCGCTCGCCGACCTGCTGAACCTCAAAGCCGGCGACATCCTGCCGTGCGATTTCACCGGCAAGGTCACCATGATCGCCGAGGACGTGCCGGTATTCCGCGGCTCGCTCGGCACCTCGCGCGGCCACCAGGCAGTGAAGATCGAGGAGCGCCTGCGGCGCGCCCGCAACATTCCTGAGCCGATCCAAGTCAACCGTAAGTGAGCATCCCCATGAATGCCAATGTTCAGGCCCAACCGGCCGAGTTCCAGGATTTGACCGATGACAGCGGCAAACAGGACGCCCGTGACGTCAACCTCGAAGTCATTCTCGACGTTCCCGTCACGCTCTCGATGGAGGTCGGCCGCACCCGCATTCCGATTCGCAACTTCCTGCAGCTGAACCAAGGGTCCGTGGTCGAATTGGACCGCACCGCGGGTGAACCGCTCGACGTGTACGTCAACGGCACACTGGTCGCACACGGCGAGGTGGTAGTCGTCAACGAACGCTTTGGTATCCGTCTGACCGACGTCATCAGCCCCGCAGAGCGCTTGCGCAAACTCAAATGAGTCCACTGTTCGCCGCTCCGGCCGCCGGCAGCGCCGCACCCGCAGTGAGCGCCGGCGGACTGGTGTCCGTCACTTTCGCCCTGCTCGCCGTTCTCGCCGCAATCTTCGCGCTCGCCTGGCTCGCGCGGCGGATGCGCATGCTCGGCAACCGAGCCGGCAATGCGCTCGAGATCGTTGCCAGCACGCCGCTCGGCCCCAAGGAGCGCGCCGTACTGCTGAAGGTCGGCGAGGCGCAGATCCTGCTCGGCGTCGCGCCCGGGCGCGTCACTGCCCTGCACGTGCTCGCCCAGCCGATCGAGATCGGCAAGTCCGCGCCGGAAGCACTCGCCACGGCACGCCCCACATTCGCCGCGCTGCTGAAAAGGAGCCTCGGCAAATGAGCGCACTGCGCAAGACCTGGCCGTTGCTGCTGCTCGCCCTCGCGCCGGTCGCGGCGCTGGCCGCACCGGGCATCCCCGCCTTCAGCGTCCAGACGCACGCCGGGACGCAGACCTACACGCTGACGCTGCAGGTCCTGGCGCTGATGACGGCGCTGTCGCTCCTGCCGGCGATCCTGCTGATGATGACCGCGTTCACGCGCATCGTGATTGTGCTCGGCATTCTGCGCCAGGCGCTCGGTGCGGGCCAAACCCCGCCGAATCAGATCCTGATCGGACTGGCGCTGTTTCTCACCTTTTTCGTGATGTCCCCAGTCATCCGTCAGATCGATCAGAACGCCTACCAGCCGTACGCGGCCGGCACGATCAGCATGAGCGCCGCGCTCGCGCGCGCCGAGGCGCCCCTGAAGGATTTCATGCTGCACCAGACGCGCGAGAGCGACATCGCCGTGTTCACCCACATCGCCGGCGGCAAGGGCTACGCCGCACCGATCGACGTACCGTTGTCGGTGCTGGTGCCGGCGTTCGT
>JAKBCE010000142.1 GCA_021808195.1 Pseudomonadota bacterium | reverse complement strand
TTCCGATCTGCGCGGGGCAACCGTCACCGGCCGGTTGATCGGCACCAGCCGCCCTGAGCAGCTCGGTCCGGACGCGCACCCGGCCAGCAGCATCATCAGGCACATCGTTCCCAGAACTCTCATGAGCGCCTCCGCAAAGCCCTGATCTGCACCGTTCACTGCGACTCGCCGGACTGTGCCGCCTCACGGCGGCGCAACCGCGACCGCGCTGCAGCGCTCAGCGCCACGACGGCGCCGCTCGCCACGGGGGCGACGTAACTTGCACCAGCCACGAACGGGCTGGCCGCAGTGCGCATCGTCCGGCTCATCAGTCCAAAGGTACTGAGCGCAATACCGCCGGACAGCCCCGCGGCGATCGGCATCACCTGGCGCATGAACAGGAACACCAGGACCGTCGCGAGCAGAAAATCGAGCGCATCGACCGTGTCGATTGCGGTGCCGAGCGCCGCAGTCTGGGCCGCATAGCGCTGCACCAGGTGCAGCAGGAGTGCTGCGACCATGACGGTGAGGATGCTGATCAGCGCGTAATTGGTCAGTTGCGCCAACCACGCCATGAACAGTCGCCGCGTGCCGTCGAACAGCAGCGTCACGATGAACAGAGGACCGAGCGCGAGCAGCACCGAGAGCGCGACGCTCGAGAGCGCCAGCAGGAACATCGTGTACACGCACAGCAGCCCGACCAGCACCCAGACCACCGCGCCAGCCAGATAGAAGCCCAGATCGCCGCGCCAGACACTGCCCTGATCGAACAGCCGGCCCGCGACCGCCCCGCCGGCGTTCCAGATCGCATCGAGCGTCTGCACCGGGTACGCCGCTCCGATGACCTGTGCGGCGAACTGGGCCGGTGCCCGGTAGAAGGTGTCGACGATCAGCGTGTTGTACAGCCACAGATGCACGCCGACACCGAGCACGAGCGCCAGAATGGCGATGCGGCGCAAGCCATCGCCGAGCGGCTCGCGGATCCGTCCGCTGAGCAGCAGATACCCCCAACCGGTGACATAGACGGTGCCGAGGGCAACGAGCGCGGGCTCCAGGAGCATCGCCACGCGCGCCGTGGTCGCGCCGATGTAGCTCGCGAGCGCACCATTCAGCCAGGTCCAGAAAGTGGCAAAAAATCCCATGACCGCTGCCCCGTGCTGACCGTGACCTGCCAGCCGCCCTCAGGGCGTCGGACGAAACCGTGTGGCGAAGTTGCCCTGCGCGGCGATGGCCGCCTCGCGCTCACGCTCGTGATCGATCCAACGCTGCGCTTCAGCGGCCGCGAACAGTACGCGCAGCTTGGTCTGCTCGTTCTCGAGCATGGTCTGCTCCGCGCCGATGCGCGCCGTGAGGTCGAGAATCGACTTCTGGTCGCGCGCCGTGCCGATCGTCGCAATCAGCTGCTGCAACCCCGAAAACCTGGCGCTGGCGTCGCTGAGCGCAGACGCTGAAAGCGCTTCGAGCAGTGCGGCGGTGCGCCGGTTGGCAACGAGTTGCTGTCGGGCGCTCGGCGAGAGGGTCTGAAGCTGCCCGGAACTGAGATAGGCGTGTGCGGCCATCGCGCCGCGCACCGCAGCGGAGAGATTCGGGTAGCTGCCGGGGCTGCCGTCGGCCGCAGCGCGCAGTTGCGCCCAGTTCTCCGGCAGGTAATTGCGGCGGATGCCACCGAGCAGATCCTGCATGCCGCGCGTGCCGCTCATGCCACGCAACTCGGCCTCGGCGGCGCCGAACTCCTGCTGTTGAGTGGTCAACGATTGATCGAGCGTCTGCAGCTCCGCGCTCAGGCGCGCTACGGCCGCCACGTCGATCACCGCCCACTGGGCGCGTGCCGCCGGCGCGACCGCAATGAACAGAAGTCCCCAGGCAACCAGTATCGCTCTCATGGCACTGCTCCGTTCGGTCACTCGGTGTCGGGTTGAGCGAGGAATGCCTCGAGCCACGCCTCCGGTGCCGCGCCGCGCTCGCGCAGCAACGCATCGAGACGGCGCAGTCCACCGGCCCGGGCCGAAAGCACCTGCATTTCCGCCTCGAGGCCCGTGAGCTCGAGCCGGCACACCACGCTCTGAGTGCCCTGCTTGATGAGAAAGGCGCGCGCCCCCGGGGCGAGTTCGTCCTTGATCAGCGCGAACTCCCGCCCCGACAGCGCGAACCCCTCGAGCAGCTCCTCGCCGAAGGCGCTCGGGTTCGGAAAGAAAATCTTCGTCGGGGTCTGCTCGATGATCGTGCGGCTGATGCGGCTGGCGAGCACGTCGCTCGCGCTCTGTGTCGCGAGCACCATCACGCCGTTGAGCTTGCGCCAGGTCTTCGGTCCGTCCTTGGCGAATTTCTCGAATACCGGATCCTCGATGAGCCGCCAGAACTCATCGAGCCAGCACACCACGCGCCGCCCGTCGAGCAGCCCGCGCACCAGGTGCAGCAGGTACAGCGAAATCGGCACCCGGCAGCGCTCCTGATCCAGAAACTCGGTGATGTCGAAGCCGAACAGCCGCGCGCCTGCGAGCTGCGCGGCGATCTGATCGACCGGATTGTCGAACACCCACGCATACTCCCCGCCGGCACTCTCGCACCAGCGTGCGAGCCGGCCGTGCACGCCCTCCGGCTCGGTGGCGTCCAGAAATTCCAGCAGTCGCGAGAGCCGCCGGGCCGGCGGATCGAGCGCGAGCGTGCCGCGCAACGCCTGATCGAGGTCACCGAGCTCACGCACCGAGAGCGCCGCACCGAGCGGCGCTCGGACGAGCAGTTCGAGCCACTCGTGCAGAAACTGCACATTGGCGGCGGTGGGCGGCAACTGCAGCGGGTTGAACCCGCTCGGTGCACCGCTGCGCAGCGGCAGGTACGTGCCACCGAGCGCGCGCACCAGAATTTCCAGGCCACGATCCTTATCGAGGATCACCTGCGTGGCGTCCTGACGCGTCAGCAGCGTGACGAGAAAGCCGATCAGCGCCGTTTTGCCCGAGCCGGTCGGTCCGCAGATGAAGGTGTGCCCGGTATCGCGCCGGGCACCCTCGCCGGCCGCCGCATGCAGTGAGAAGTGAAACGCCGAGCGCGCCCGCGTCTGCAGAATCGCGAGCGACTCGCCCCAGTGATTGCCGGTGGCGCGGCCGGCCGGGAAATTGTGAAACGGCGCAAGCGCGCAGAAGTTCCGGGACGTGATCGGGGCCACCCGCGGCCGAAGCGCGAAATTTCCGGGCAGCTGCGCCCAGAACGCCGCCTCGAGGCCCAAGTCCTCCCGGGCCACGGTCATGCCGGTATCGGCGAGCAGCGTTCGGGCCCGGGCGAGCTGCTGATTGAACGCCTCGAGGCGTTGCTCGCCGGACGGTGCCTCGAGATCGGCGAGGACCTGCAGCGAGAAGTGATGCTCGCCCATGACGAACTCATTGCTGGTCAGCGCATCGAGCGCCTCCGTGAGTTCCTCGGCCTGCGAGCGGGCAAAATCTCCCACGTTCGCCATTCGGTTGATTTGCCGGCTGAGCAGCTGTTGGCCGCTCGCCTTCGACAGGAACACGAACGATTGGGTGAGGACGAAGGCGAACGGCGCGGCGAGGAGCGCATCGAGCATGCCCGGCACGCTCGGGGTCGGGTATTCCTTGATGCCGAGCATCGCCCCGACACGGCTTGCACAGAGCAACCGGTATTCGATGAGTTCGTTGCCGAAGAACACCCGCGACGTCCCGAGCGCGGCATCGAGCGGACCGAGCGGCAGCGGCACGCGCCGGCGCTCCCCGTCGATCAGCAGGGTGAGAAATTCGAGCGGTTCGGAGTACCAGCGGTCTGCCTCACGGTAGCAGCTCAGCAGGTGCGGCTCGTAGCGCGACAGCGATGCACACAATGTGCGCGCCAGACGCGCGCAGACTTCCAGCGCACCGGCGAGTTCCTGCGCCCGATCGGCCGGTCGCGTCCGCTCGAGCACCCGGGCCAGCACACGCTGCGCACGACCCGGTGCCGGTCGGTAGAGCACCGACACATAGAGCTCGTTCACCATCAGTCGCTCGGCGCTTAGGCGCTGCAGATACCGCTTAAGCAGCCGGCCGGCGAACTGCACCGGCGCATCCGCACGCTGCGCCAGGGGCGCGCGGCGGCGCACCACGTGGGTCCAGAGCGCCACGCCCGGTTCGGCGAGGTTGCGCCACAGCACGTTCAGACGCTCGTGCCATCCGTTGACCTGTTCTGGGTCCGCACTCTCGAAGCTGTGCCCGCCGAGTCGCAAGACCTGCAGATAGTCGCCGTCGCGAGTCCTCAGCACGGCGCTCGCCACGTGGGCTCGGTAAGGAATGTGGCGCTCGAGTCCGATCTCGCGCCGCAGGGCACTCGCCGAGCGCCTCACCATGTAAGTCGCTCCCGGGACGCGCCGCACCAGCACGCGGCCGTCCGGCGCCGCCGCCCGGCCCGATCCGGCAGATCGAGCACGAGCGGCGAGTAGCTCGAAGCGCCCCAGACCCACCGGTTACCGAGCGTTGCCGGCAGACCGGTTCGCACCGCGAGCAGCAGCAGATCGAAATAGCGCGCATCGCGGGCGCACAGCAGAGCGCTCAGGGCATGGATCGGCAGCGCGAGCAGCAGCGTCAGAAGATTGCGGGTGACCAGGAATGCCTCGAGCGTGAAGACGAGATTAAACAGCAGCGCGCTGTACGTGACGCCCCAGCGCATCGGCGGACGGGTCGCGCCGAGGAACAGTGGATCGGCACACAGCGGGGGGTTGCGCAGGTTCATGTGCTCACGCCCTCAGACGCCGAACATCCCGCGCACCCAACCGACGATTTGCGGGGCGCCGAACGCGATGGCAATCCCGAGAATGGCGCCGATGCACCAACCCCAGGAGATCCGGTTCGCCATCGCCATGGCCCCGAGCACCATCACGAGAATGACCGCGATCGGCGTGAGCCACGCCAGGATGTTGCTCTCGAGCGCGGTGGCGCCAGTGAGAAACGGCGAAGATTGCGCCACCGCGAGCGCCGGCAGCGCCATGGCACCGGTGAGAAATACCCGCGCCCACGTCCGTGCCGAGATATGCAACAGATCTGGCGCCGGAGCGATGCGCAAGGGATGGACTCTGACTGCACGAGCGGCAGCCGAGCGCAGCGACTGGGTGATTTTCATCGCCGGTGTCCCGCTGGAGCTGAGCGCCCTATCGGCGCACGGATCAGTCTAGACAGGTGCGACGTGCATGGACTTCCGTTTGCCTGCGTGTTGATGCACAAATGCGCGCCGCACCGGCGCCATCGGCCCGGACACGGATATGCTCCGCCGATATCGCATCACGGGGGATTGCACACCATGAACACGGTGCCCTGCAGCGAAGCTGCGGCGATCGAGGCCTGTATCGAAGCTCTCGACGAGACTACCGGACTGCTCTCGCATCACCCGCCGCGGGCCGTCGCTGCTGCACTCGCGGTGCATCTTCAGGGGCTGCTCGCCACGCTGCACGCACAGGGCGCCTGCAGTGCGCAGGAGATCCGTCACTGGCTCGAGGAGATCGCGCGCGGGGCGTGCGGGGAGACGGACTGAGGCGATCGGCGTCTCACCGCCGAAGAAAAAAAGGACGGGGTTTACCGCCGAAGGGGGGAGGCGGCAAACCCCGATCAGTCGCCGTCCGCCGAGGCGGCGGCGGTCGATTCAACGACTTAAGGCAACGACTCGAGATAATCGGCCACTGCACGCATCTGCGAGCCGTGCAGAGTCTGGGCAACACCGTGCATGATCGCGACGTTGCGCATGTTACTTTGGAAGGACTGCAGCTGCTTCAGGATGTACTCGGCATGCTGGCCCGCCAGACGCGGGAACTGCGCGCTGCCGAGTGCCTGCGGTCCATGACATGCTGCGCAGGCAGGCACTCCCTGGGTGGGAATCCCGTTCTCGTAGATCGATCGTCCCCGCGCGATGATCGCCTCCGGATGCGGCGTGCCGGGACCGGCTGTCTGGCTCGAGAAATACTTCGCCAGCGCCTCGATGGTCGGATCGGACAGCTGGTTCGCCATCCCCCACATGTAGGCGACCGCGTACGGATCGCCGCGGGTTTCGGCGCGAAACTGCTTCAGCTGCTGCTCGATGTACCAGGCCTTCTGACCGGCCAACCGCGGAAACATCGGGTTGATGCTGTTGCCCTCGACCCCGTGACACGTGCCGCACACCGCGATCGCCAGCTGCGGGGCCTGCTGTGGCGGCGTCGGGGCCCCCTGGGCGCCGCTCGGCACACTCACGGCCGTGAGCACCGCGGCCGAAGCGGCCAGCACTGCCCGACGCATCCAAATCCTTACCGTATGGCTCATGTTCATGGCTCCCACCTCAGAATGCGTACCAAAGCAAGGCGTACACGCTGTCGTTGTCCGAGGCGTTGCGCCCCGCGCCAT
>JAKBCE010000141.1 GCA_021808195.1 Pseudomonadota bacterium | reverse complement strand
TCATCTTCGCGCTGTACCAATGCGCGGTCGATGAGATGAACGCCAGCTGGTACCGGGACCACCTCGCGCCGACCCTCGAGCACATGGCGGCGATGTTCGTGCGTCAGCTGCAGCTGATCGTCAAGTACCGGTTCTTCTACCGCGAGCTCGCCGGGTTGCTGCGTCAGGATGCGCAACTGCGCCAGCGCTACGTCGCGAACCGCGAGCGGCGGCTTCAAGTCATCGAGCAGTTCATGCAGGCGTTGGCGCTGCGCGGACTGATGCACCTGCCGGCGGACCCGCGCCGGTTGCGCTCGATCGTCGAGGTGAGCTGGATCTTTTCGGAGAACTGGGTCAATTACCTGGAATACCAGGAGCGGGAGATCACGCTCGCCGCCATCCAGGACGGCTACCACGGCATCCTCGAAATCCTCCGTCCCTGCCTCTGTGAGGATCCGCAGCGCATCACCGAGCAGGCCTGCTGCGCCATCGAGCGGCTGGTGCCGTCGCAGGTCGAGCTCCCGCAGCGCCTGAGCGCGTAGCCCGACGCGCATGCACCGCGGCGGTGCATTAGGCCGGTCAGCCTAAAGCCCCGCTGTACAACAGCGGACGTGTTGGTAACAGTATTGAACACATGAACGCTCCGCGGATCGCGCAACCGAAGCCGTATCTGACGACGCTGCAAGCGGGCCGCACCTACCTGTGGTGCTCCTGCGGGCGTTCGCAGAAGCAGCCGTTCTGCGATGGTTCGCATAAAGGGACTGGTTTCGAGCCGCGCCGCTTCGTCGCCGAGCGCACCGAAGAAGTGCTGCTGTGCGGCTGCAAGCACACCGGCGGTGCGCCTTTTTGCGACGGCGCACATACCAACCTCCCCGGTGGTTCGCCGCTCGATGATCCACTGAGTCCGGCCAATCGGGCGATGCCTGCGGTGCTCGACATGGACGGTCCGAGACGCCGCCTGGACGGTGGCTGTTACGTCTTCTGCCCGCATGCGGCCGCTCGCGACAGCAACGGAACGCTGCGCTACTGCCGGATCGTGGGGCCGGAGCTCGGTGCGCAGTATCAGAGCCAGTACCTGCTCGAAGCGGTCGGCGGCCAGACGCCGCCGTTCGGCGTCGCGCAAAGCGATGCGATCGTCCTCGTGGGGGCCGGCAGCGGTGATCTGATCATCGCCGGACGGCGCTTTGCCGTCGAAGCGACGGACGGGGCATACCTGCGGCCGGGGGAGGCGCTCGAGCTCGTGCCGCGCGACGGCCAGATGCTGCAGGTCTATCTGCTCGCCTCGCCGCCTACGGATCTGACCTGGATCGATGAGGTCAGGGACAACTTCGACCACACCTATCCGCAGCGCATCGTCAGTGTCGACGCTGCGCAGCGCACCGCCATGGGCCCCCGCTACTTCCAGCTTCTGGTCGACAAGCGGATCGGCTCGCGGGTGGTGACTCAGTTCATCGGGCACATTCCGCGCTCCAAGGCGGCACCGCATCGGCACCTCTACGAGGAGACGATCATCGTGCTCGCCGGCAACGGCTGGATGTGGACGGATTCGCGCAAATGCCAGGTGGCGCCGGGAGATGTCATCTTTCTGCCGCGCAAGCAGTTGCACTCGCTCGAGGCGACCGACGCCGACGGCATGTTCGTTGTCGGGGTCATATGTCCCGGCGACAATCCAAGCATCAATTATTACGACTGACAGGCGGTGCAGCATTGCTGCGCTGTCCAAAACAAATGCGTCACGGGGGATCAATGGTGTCCAAAGCTGCCCGCAACGAAATCGCTCTCGCCGTAGCCTCGAGCATCGCACTCGCTGCGCTCGGATCGCACTCGGCCATTGCTGCGAGCGCGAGCCCGGCAAAGACCTCAGCGCAAAGCGCGAACTACGGAAGTGGTAGCTCGCTGATCCGTACCGGAACGCTGCGCGAGGTGGTCGTGACGGCGACCAAGCTCGGTGCAGCCAACATCATCAACGTCCCTGCCTCCATCCAGGCGATTACCGGTGCGACGCTGCAGCGGGAGGATGCGACGGGCATCATGAGTGTCGCCGGACAAATCCCGGGTCTGGCCGTGCAGACTCTCGGGCCGGGCGATCGACGTTACATCATCCGGGGCATTGACTCGACCGGAGCGTCCACTGTGGGCGTTTACTACGGCGAGGCGGTGATCACCCAGGGAAACAGCAACGACGGCGGCGGATTTCAGCCGGACATCCGGTTGTACGACATCAACCGCATCGAGGTGCTGCGCGGTCCGCAAGGCACACTCTACGGCGCCAGTTCCATGAGCGGCACGATTCGCTTCATTCCGAACAAGCCGAACCTGAACCGCACCAAAGGCTACGTGTCGCTCGAGGACTCGCAGACGCAGCACGCCGGCAATAACTACAACGTTAACGGCATGCTCAATTTGCCAATTGTCAAGGACGTTCTCGCCCTTCGCCTGGTGGGCTGGAAGCTCTACGACAGTGGCTACGTGAATCAGATCCGCGTCGGCAGCGGCGTCACGGCGCTGGTCAACGGCGTGAGTACGCCAGTCCAGCCGCTCGGATTCCTCAAAGGAGTGAATTACGACGACGTCGGCGGCGGTCGAGCCATCCTTCGTTATCGCCCCAGCCGCAACCTGACCGTGGATCTGAATTACACGGCCCAGAGCGAGCATTCCGGCGGTTCATCGCGCTGGACGCCGCCCGGTATCCAGGGGTTCTCCGGCGGCACGATCCCGCCGGTGACCGGCTGTGATCTGTGCAATACCGACGTGACGCAAAGTCCCTGGAAGGACAACATCAAGGTGTTCGGCGCGACGGTGAAGTGGACCACTCGACTCGGCAAGCTCACGGCCACGACGAACCAATTCAACCGCGATACGAATTTCTCCTTCGATTCGACGCCCATCCTCGTATCGTTCGGCGTGCCGATTCCGGCCGAAACGCTCGAGCCGCTGAAGCGAAAGTCGAATTCCACCGAGGTTCGTTTCGCGACCACGCTGAACTCTCCAGTGAACTTCGTCGTCGGGGCCTTCCGCCAGCAGACCGGCACCGATTTCGCAGCTCAGGTGCTCACCACGGATGCGTTCGGACTGGTGACCGGCCCGTTCAGCAGCGCGAACAGTTCCGATGCGCTGAACTACCCGGGGGTGGGCAATACGTTCTTCGGGCGTACCGATCATCGTGAAACGGTACAATGGGCCGGATTCGGGCAGGGCACCTGGAAGATCACCCGCCGCTTTACCGCGGAGGCCGGTGCGCGCTATTACACCGAGAATCTCTCCGGGGTGCAGGTGCAGACGCATCCGTTCGGCGGCTTTCCGCCGGGGACGCCGAGCGACGTGCCGGTCTTCGATCCCAACGAGACCTTCAATAAAGTGACCTGGATGGGTGATCTCAGCTACAAATTCGGATCCGCGGCGCTGCTCTACGGCACCGTTGCGACCGGCTTTCGTAGCGGGGGTCTGAACGCCCTGAGTGAGCCGTTCGAGCCGGTGCCGAAGGCCTATGCGCCGGACTCGCTGATCAATTATGAGCTCGGACTCAAGGGCCGCCTGCTGAACGGCTACCTCGAGTATCAGCTCGATGGGTATCTGATCCATTGGAACAACATCCAGGTGCAGCTCACCACGCCAGATGGCGCATTCGTCTATCAGGGCAATGCGGGCAAGGCACAGGTCAAGGGCGTCGAGTTCCAGGTCAAGGCGCGTCCGGTGCGCTACCTGACCACGACCGTCGCAGGTTCTTACCAGAATGCCTACCTGCTGCAAGGTGCAAGCGCGCAGCAGAAGCAGCTCAATCCCACCCTCGGCGTGACGGGTGACCGGATCCCGAACGTTCCGGACTTCCAGTTCAATGTCGAGCTCGATTACACCCGCCCGCTGGTGGGCGACTGGATCGGCAGCCTGGGTACGAACGTGAGCTATCGCGGGTCGGTCGACTCATACTTCGCGTCCGATCCGTTCAATCTCCCGCTGAAGGCCTATACGCTGTGGAATCTGCGCGCCGGGGTCATTTACCATCACTGGTCAGTGACGCTGTTCGTGCACAACGCGACGAACGATCGGGCACAGGTCTCCGCGATCAATTCGACACAGGATCCGCATGCGCTCCTGACCGTGCAGCCGCGTACCATCGGCATCACAATCACGCGCCGCTTCTGAGGTCTCGTGCAGCAATCGCATCAGGAGATTCTCGGTCAGCGTGAAAGCGGACTGCACCGCGGCCTGAGCAAAGCTCAGATCGTGATGATCGGCCTCGGCGGCGCCATCGGCACCGGGCTGTTCATGGGCAGTGGACTCGCAGTCGGGTATGCGGGGCCTGCGGTGATCGTGAGTTTCATGCTCGCCGGCTTCGTCGCGCTGGTCATGGTCTTCAGTCTCTCGGAAATGGCGGTCGTGCACCCGGCCGCCGGATCCTTCGGGATCTATGCGGAGACCTATTTGAATCCGTGGGCCGGATTCGTGGTGCGCTACACCTATTGGATCTCACAGGTCATCGCGATCGGCGGCGAGGCAGTCGCCGCCGGGCTGTACATGCAGTATTGGTTCCCGCATGTGCCGGTCGGGGTGTGGGCGATCAGCTTCTGCCTCGTGATGCTTTACTTCAACTCCAGGTCGGTGGGGAATTTCGGCACCGTCGAATTCTGGTTCGCGCTGATCAAGGTCGTGGCGATCGTGCTGTTCATCGCTCTGGGCGTGACCAGCATTTTCGGCATCGGCCGTCCCGCGGTCGGAGTGCACAACCTGGTCGGCCTGCCCGGCGGCTTCCTGCCCAAGGGCTGGGTCGGCCTGTGGATGGCCGTGACCGTCGGCATCTTCTCCTTCAACGGCATTGAAGTCATCGCGGTCACGTCCGGGGAGACAAAGAATCCCCGGGTGGCCATACCGGCTGCGCTGCGCACGATGGCGCTGCGGCTGTTCCTCTTCTACGTACTGGCAATCACCGTGATCGTCGCGACAATCCCATGGACGGACACGGGTGTTGCGGTGGTTGCGCAAAGCCCGTTCGTAACGGTGTTCAAGCATTCGGGCATCCGGGATGCTGCCGGCATCATGAATTTCGTGGTCATCAGTGCCGCTCTCTCGAGCATGAACACGAATGTGTATCTGTGCGCGCGTATGCTCTTCTCACTCTCGCGCGGCGGTTACGCGCCGCGACAACTCGGCACGCTCTCCGAGCGCGGCAGCCCGGTGACGGCCATCGTGGTGTCAGGCGCTTGTGTGCTCATCTCCGCGGCGGTGTCGCTCTTCACGCCGAACGCGTACGCGGACCTGTTCGGCGTCGCGCTGTTTGCCGCAATCCTGGTCTGGATGTTCATTCTGGTCTGCCACTTGAGTTTCCGCCGCCGCAATCGGGCCGCGGATCTGCCGGTGCGGATGCCGTTTTTCCCCTGGATGCAATACGCTGGACTCGTGATGCTTGCGGCGATCCTGGTCACGATGGGATTTACGCCCAGCCTGAATCTGTCCTGGGTGTACGGGGTTCCGTGGGTGATCCTGATCTCGAGCGCCTATTTTCTCTGGCGCATGCGGCATCGGGCGCGCGTTGCGAAGGCGGCACGGGCGTGAGCTCATTGCGTTCGCTACGAGTCTCGCGCCGCGCAGTGAATCGGCGTGAGCGGATCGGGTAATTCAGTCGAGGTGGCAAGGTGACGACGGATTTCGAAGCATTGCGGCGCCGGTTCCCTGTTCTGGAGCGCAAGACTTATCTGAACAGCGGGTCATACTGTGCGCTTGCCGACACGGTGCGCGACGCGATCAACAATTACATGGACGACCGGCTCGCCGTGGGTGCCAACTGGGACGTGTGGATCACGAAGAACGAGTCGGTCCGCGCCCTGATGGCGCAGTTGCTCGGCGTGACGTCCGACGAAATTGCGATAACGGCGTCCGCTTCCGCGGGCATCAATGCGCTCGCCAGCGCGTTCGATTTCAGCGGTCCGCGCAACAAGGTCGTGGTCAGTGATTTCGAATTCCCGACCAATGCGCAGATCTGGCACGCCCAGGAGCGCCGCGGTGCCCGGGTAGTTCATGTACCACGGGCTGCGGACGGCTACATTCCGCTCGAACATTTCGAGCGGGCGATCGATGAGAATACGCAACTGGTGGCGGTGACGCACGTCTGCTTCCGCAACGGCGCGCGGCTCGATATTCCCGGCATCGTGAAGATCGCACATGCTCGCGGCGCACGGGTGCTACTCGATACCTACCAGGCCATCGGCGCTCTGCGGGTCGATGCTCGGGCGCTCGGGGTCGATTTCATCGTCGGCGGCATGCTCAAGTATCTC
Source organism: Pseudomonadota bacterium (assembly GCA_021808195.1). Next base: position 136 of record JAKBCE010000141.1, on the reverse strand, counting down.
CTGGGAACTGCCGGGATCGGCTTTCTGTATGTGCAAGACCGGTGGGTTCGTGAGCTAGTGCCGACCCAAAGCGGATGGTTTGCGCAACAGAACATCGCCGCGATGGATATCTTCGCCAATAATCCCTCGGAGAGTG
>JAKBCE010000140.1 GCA_021808195.1 Pseudomonadota bacterium | reverse complement strand
GGGTTCTGGATCCGCATGCTGGCTCTGCTGATCGACCTGGTGCTGGTCAGCTTCGCGCTGAGCGCGATCGAGCACCACGGCACCGACGGCCTGCTGCTCGTACTGGCCACCTACGGCGCCCTGATGTGGAAGCTGCGCGGCACGACGGTCGGCGGCATCATCTGCCACCTGCGCGTGGTGCGCATCGATGGCCAGCCGGTCAGCTGGGAAACCGCCATCCTGCGCGCGCTCGGTTGCTTCCTCTCGCTGATCGCCGCAGGCCTCGGCTTCTTCTGGATCGCCTTCGACCGCGAACGGCAGGCCTGGCACGACAAGATCGCCGGGACCGTCGTGGTGCTCACGCCGAAGACCCAAGGGCTGGTGTGAGATGACTCCGCATTCCGTACCGCCGGTCCTCGCCCGTTCCTGCAACGGGCGAGGACGGCCCGCCGAGCTCACGTCTGACACTCTCGCTCGCCACATCGTCCCCACGCTTCGCCGCACGTCCACCTGACAGGGCAGTTATCCGCATGAGCAATTCCAATATCTCGGCTGAACAACAGGGCAGCGGCGTCCTCGCCGCGCCCGCCATCCCCAGCGCGCCCGGAACCGATGCGCTCGGTTGGGCCGAGCGGGACAGCGCCGTAGGCGATGTGCGGGTACCGACGCGCCGCCGCCTGCGCAAACGCTGGCTGATCGCCGGTGGCCTCGCGCTCGCCGCGGCAGCCGGCACCTCGCTGTGGCTGCGTGACAGCGGCAAGCCCGCCGCCCTCGTTCCGCTCGCGGATCAACATTTCGTGCCGCTGGTGAGCACCCTGGTTCCGGGGCTGCAGCCGGTGAGCACGCAGGTACTGGTCACCGGCACTATCTCGGCGCGGCACGATCTGCCGATCGGGGACGGCGGTCAGGCCGAGCGCATCGTGCAGGTCGACGTACAGGTCGGCGATCGCGTCAGGCGCGGACAATTGCTCGCCCGACTCGATGACTCGGTGCTCAAGCCGCAAGTCGCGCAGCTCGCGGCGTCCCTGGCCAAGGCGCGTGCCCAGGCGACGCTGTCGGCCGCCGAGTACCGGCGGGCGCTCGCCATCGGTCCCGACGGCGGGCTGTCCCGGCAGAACATCGAACAGAGCCAGGCCACGGCCGCCATGGACGCGGCCAACGAGCGCATGTTCGCCGCGGAGCTGCGCCAGAAGCGCGCCGAACTCGCTCTGACCCGCATCGTCGCACCGGTTTCCGGGATCGTGCTGACCCGCAACGCCGAGGTCGGCCAGGTGGCGAGCCCGGGAGGACCCGCGCTGTTCACGCTCGAGGATGCCGGACGCGTGGAACTGAAAGGTCAGGTGACTGAGCAGGACCTCGCGGCCCTGAAGGTCGGCCAGCCCGCTCAGGTCTACCTGATCGGCTACCCGCGTCCCTTCCCCGGTCGTATCTGGCTGCTCGGGGCCACCATCAACCCGCAGACCCGCCTCGGTGAGGTGCGCATCGCGCTGAAGCCCAACCCGGCGCTGCGTCCCGGAGCGTTCGCGCGCGCAGTCATCCTGGAGAGTCACGCCGAGCGGCCGGTGCTGCCGCAGACCGCGGTCATGACGGATTCGGCAGGCTCCTATGTGTTCGTGGTGAACCGCAAGAACGTCGCGGTCCGCCGGCCCGTCGTGCTCGGCGGAGTGATCGCCTCGGGCGTCGTCATCGCCAAGGGACTCACCGGCCGTGAGCGGGTGGTGACGCTCGCCGGTGGATTCCTGCAAAGCGGCGAGCCTGTGCAGGTGCAAACGCCCAAGGTGCACTCGTGAGACGCCTGTCGGCCTGGGCGATCCGTCACCCGCTGCCTCCGATCGTCCTGTTCGTCGTGCTGCTGTTCGTCGGCGCGACGGCATTCGTTCGCCTGCCGGTGACGCTGAACCCTCACCTCTCCTATCCCATCGTCTCGGTGGTCATCAGCGAGCCGGGCGCGGCGCCCGAAGAGGTGCAGACCCAGATCGTACGGCGCGTGGAAGCGGCGGTGGCCGGCATCGGCAATATCCGCCACATCCTCTCCAAGGCGTATCAGGGCGGAGAGGAAACGGATGTCCAGTTCGAGATCGGCACGCCGATCGACCGGGCGGTCACCGAAGTGCGCGATGCGATCACCCAGGTGCAGGCCGATCTGCCCACCGACATCCTGCCGCCCGTGGTGCAGCGGGTGAAGATCGATGGCGGACCGATCGTCTATTACGCGGTCAGCTCGACCGACATGAGCGACCGGGCGATCTCCTGGTTCATCGACAACACCATCACCAAGCGGCTGCTCACCGTGCCGGGGGTGGCGCAGGTCTCCCGTTACGGCGGCGTCGACCGCGAAATCCGCGTCGAGCTCGACCCGGCGCGCATGCAGGCGCTCGGCATCACTGCCGCCCAGGTCAATGCTCAGCTGACCAACCTCAACATCGACCTGCCCGGCGGGCGGGCCGATCTGGGCAACGGCGAGCAGACGATCCGCGTACTCGGCGGGGCACAGACCGCCTGGCAGCTCGCGCAGACCCAGATCGCTCTGCCGGGCGGACGCTTCGCGCGACTCGGCAGCATCGCCACGGTGCGCGATGGGGCCGCCGAGGTGCGCAGCATCGAGAAGTTCAACGGTCAGCCGGCGATTTCCTTCGGCGTGCAGCGCGCACGCGGCACCTCGGACGTGACGGTGCTGAACGGCGTGCAGCAGGAGCTCGCCAAGATCCGCAAGCAATTTCCGGACGTCACCATCCACCGCACGTTCTCGTCGGTGACCTACACCAAGGACACCTACCACTCGGCGCTCGAAGCCCTGATCGAGGGCTCGATCCTCTCGGTGCTGGTGGTGTGGCTGTTCCTGCGCGACATACGTGCGACGCTGATCTCCGCACTCGCCATCCCGCTCTCGGCGATTCCGGCATTCGCCGTGATGTACTGGCTCGGCTTCACGCTCAATCAGGTGAGCCTGCTCGCCCTGTCGCTCGTCTCCGGCGTGCTCGTCGATGACGCCATCGTCGAGATCGAGAACATCGTGCGCCACAAGCGCATGGGCAAAAGTGCGTTCCAGGCGGCGCTCGATGCGGCCGACGAGATTGCGCTCGCGGTGGTGGCCACCTCCTGCACCATCATCGCCGTGTTCATGCCGGTGAGCTTCATGAGCGGGATCATCGGGCAGTACTTCAAGCAGTTCGGGCTCACGGTCGCCGCGGCGGTGTTCTTCTCGCTGCTGGTGGCCCGGCTGCTGACGCCGGTGATCGCCGCCTACACGCTGAAGTCCGAGCCGGCGCCGGAACAGCATGACGGACCGATCATGACCGGCTACCTGCGGGTGCTGCGCTGGTGCGTGCATCACCGCTGGAAGACGATCCTGTTCGGCGTGCTGTTCTTCGCCGCCTCGATCCTCGGACTGATTCTGGTACCGAAGACCTTCGTGCAGAACTCCGACATGAGCAGTGCGTCGCTCTCGATCGAGCTGCCGCCCGGAGTGCAACTCGCTGATACCGCGAAGGTCGCCGATGAGGCGTACCGCATCCTCGCGCGGCAGCGCTATGTAAAGTCGATCGATGAGTCGGTCGGCGGCAACGGCAGCGTGCGCGGAGCGAACCTCTTCATCAGTCTGGTGCCGCCGAGTGAGCGGCCGATGAGCCAGAACCAATGGCAGGACCAGATGCTCGCGAAGCTGCGCCGCATTCCGAACGCGCAGATTTACTTCCAGAACTTCAATGGTGACAGCGACGGTCACGACATCACCCTCGATCTCACCGGCGACAACCTGTCGCTGCTCGAGCACACCGCCCACCGGGTCATGGCCCAGATGGCCGCGCTGCCGGATCTGCGCGACGTGAGCTCCGCGGACGGGCTGCCCCGACCTGAGATCCGCATCCGGCCGCGCTTCGATCTGGCCGCTGAGCTCGGCGTGACCGTGGCGGACATCAGTCAGACCATCCGTATCGCGACCATCGGAGATCTGCTGCAGAACGACGCGAAGTTCACCCTGCCGGACCGCCAGGTGCCGATCCTGGTGAACCTGAAGCGCTCGGCGCGCGCCAATCTCAATACGCTGGAGAACCTGCCGGTGCCGACGGCGAGCGGCGGCTCGGTGCCGCTGAAGGCGGTGGCGGATTTCGGCTTCGGCCAGGGTCCGACCGAGATCCACAGCCGCGACCAGCGCCTGCGCATCGCGATCGATGCAGATCTGAACGGCGTGCAGCTCGGCAAGGCGATGAAGCAGATCCATGCGCTGCCGGCGCTCGCACACCTGCCGCCGGGCGTGCACCTCGCCGAGACGGGCAACGCGCGGCTGATGTCGGAGCTGTTCACCGACTTCCTGATCGCGATGGGCACCGGCATTCTGATGGTCTTCGCCGTGCTGGTGCTGCTGTTCGCCCGCGTGCTGCAGCCGATCACCATCCTCTCGGCGCTGCCGTTGTCGATCGGCGGGGCGGTCGCAGCCCTGTTCATCACCGACCGGCCGCTCTCCCTCGGGGTGATGATCGGGTTCCTGATGCTCATGGGCATCGTGGCCAAGAACTCGATTCTGCTCGTGGATTTCGCGATCGAGGAGATGCGCGCCGGCAAGGACCGCCTGACCGCGCTGCTCGAGGCCGGGCACAAGCGGGCCCGGCCGATCGTGATGACCACCGTGGCGATGGTGGCCGGCATGCTGCCAGTGGCCTTTGCGATCGGCGATGCGTTTCGCGCCCCGATGGCGATCGGGGTCATCGGGGGTCTGGTCACCTCAACGGGCCTCACCCTGGTGGTGGTGCCGGCGGGCTTCACGCTGATCGATGATATCGAGCGGTGGGTCGCTCCGCGGATCGCGCGGGCCGTGATCGCAGAGCCGAACGTCCCCGCGGCCGCACCGGCACAAGCCGGTCAACCCTTCTGATGGGTCTGCACGAAGAGAGTCGCGCCATGAACCGACGAATCGTTCTATTGATCGGGGCTGCACTGCTGCCGGCGCTGGCGGCGCTCTGCGGGTGCACGAAGCACATCAGCACCGCGAGCGCGCGCGGCACGTTTGCCATTGAGGGCACCGCCGTGCGCATCAGCGTACCGGATGAGCCCCATGCGGACGTGCACTCGAGCGGGCGGCTGGTGATCGGGGGACGCACCATCGCCCTGACGCCGTCCGAGCAGATGCTGGCCCAGGAGTACTACCAGCATGCGCTCGGCATCTCCGGGGCCGGCGCTGCAACGGGCGAAGCGGGGGGACGACTGGGCGTGGACATCGTCGGGTCGCTGTTCAGCGCACTCTGGCACGGCAACTCCGCAGTCATCCAGCACACCGCGCGTCAGGGTTCGGCCAAGGTCAGGTCCGACGTCCGCGCGCTGTGCGGCCAGATGGCGCAGTTGGCCACGGCGCAGAACGCGCTCGCCGCCGCCGTGTCTGCCTTCGCCCCCTACAGGATCGTTCGCCACCACGATGTCGAACAGTGCATCCGCGGCGCCAAGCGGCACAGTGAGCCGAGCAGCTGAACACTGCGCCCCCTAACGGGCGGGCGTCGTCGGCAGCAGGAATGTCGTGCGCGCCGCTGCGCTCGCAAGCCGCTCGGGGTCGTACAGCCGCTCGAGCACCGCTCCGTCCAGAAGGTCCGCATGAGTCCGGGCAAACGTCTCGAACGTCCCCGGACCGTGCTCGAACAGGCGCTCGGCGATGAGCGAGAGAAAGGCCACGGTCATCGTCTGGTGGAATTTCCCGGGCACCCCGGCCCGCGCGGTCAGGGCCTGCAGCGCGCGCGAGTAATGCAGCACGGTCTCGGGAAAATCGTAGCGACGCAGCAGCTCGAAGGCCATGCGCACGTGCTCGCGGTGCGTGAAAGTCGCCGGTTCGGTCTCGCCGCGGACAAACCGGGCGAGGTCCGCCGGTAGCTCAGTCATGCGCTTCGGCCTCGCGCATGCGGTGCGAGTCTTCGGCGGTCAGATCCAGACCGTAGACCGCTTTCAGCGCCCGGATCTTGCGCAGCGTCGCGGCTGAAAACGGCGCCTTGCCCTCGAACGCATGCAGCACGATGCCCTCGAGCAGGTCCCCGAGGGACATCTCGAGATCTGCCGCCAGCGCCTTGAGCACTTTGAGGAGCCGGCGCTCCAGCCGCACGCCGGTCTGCACGCGGGTGATGGTCTTCATGCGAACATGGTACCACGGTACGCCGGTACGGGTCATGTGTCGTGCCGCGCGGGGTGCGCGCCTGAGCGGAGCCGTGAGCTGCCCGGTAATATGTCGTCTGCTATGTTTCGAGCCGGGATCCTCGTCCCCGCATCGGCGCGCCGCTCGGGAACCCCGGCGTCGCTGCAGGGTCAATCCGGCTCTCGGGAATACTCAGGAGGCACTCCACAATGACCGGCACCGGCCCGCTCGCCCCATCCGCCCCTGCCGCGCGCCCCACCGACGGCGCCGCGCAGGCCGCGTTCGCTCGGCTGCGCACCTACCTGCGCAGCCAGATCCTCGGGCAGGAGGCGCT
>JAKBCE010000040.1 GCA_021808195.1 Pseudomonadota bacterium | reverse complement strand
CGGCGATTGCTAGTGTTGGCCTAAAACGGATAAGTGACTGATTTTATTGGTCGGGGTGACAGGATTTGAACCTGCGACACCTACGTCCCGAACGTAGTGCTCTACCAGGCTGAGCTACACCCCGAGCTGGAAATCTCCCGCCGTCCCGGGTGGGGCCGCGAACGGCACACGGGGGCGGGGCGGCGCAGTGTACTGAAGCGCAGCGTACGCTTCAATGCCGATCGCATGTGTTTCTTTCTGGCCGCGCCGCATGCCAGCCAGTCCCTCAGGTGGTGTGCTCGACGGCGAAGTGCGCAAGCGCCGCCAGGCCACGCTTGTAAGGCGTGTCGGGCAGTGCCTTGAGCGATTCCAGGGCATGGTCGGCTGCGTCCTGGGCGAGGCGGGCCGTATAGTCGAGTCCGCCGGTCGACTCGATCGCGTTGATGATGGGCTCGAGCTCTGCGCCGCCCTGCTCGATGGCTTGGCGGATGACCGCGCGCTGCGATTCGCTCCCGCGGCGCAGCGCATGAATGAGCGGCAGTGTCGGCTTGCCCTCGGCGAGGTCATCGCCCAGGTTCTTGCCCCGCTCGGCGGGGTTGGAGCGGTAATCGAGCACGTCATCGACGAGTTGGTAGGCGGTGCCAAGGTGCCGGCCATACGCGGCGAGCGCCTGGCGCAGGGGCTGCGGACCGCCGGCGAGCACGGCCGCCACTTCTCCGCCCGCCTCGAACAGCTTGGCCGTCTTGCGATAGATCACTTCGAGGTAGCGCTGCTCGCTCGTCTGCGGATCATGCGCATTCATCAGCTGCATCACCTCGCCTTCGGCGATCACATTGGTCGCCTCAGCCATGATTTCCATCACGGGCTGGGAGGTGAGCGAGGCCATCATTTGAAAGGCCCGCGAGTACACGAAGTCACCGACCAGGACGCTCGCTTGGTTGCCGAAGACCTCATTGGCCGTGTAGCGCCCGCGCCGCAGCGAGGAGCCATCGACCACATCATCATGCAGCAGCGTGGCGGTGTGGATGAACTCGATGAAGGCCGCCGCCTCGATGTGCCCCGCACGATGCCCGCAGGCGCGTCCGGCGAGCACCACCAGCAACGGTCGCAGCCGCTTGCCGCCGCCGGCGATGATGTGCTCGGCGACTTGGTCGACTAGCGGGACCGCGCTCTTGAGGCGCTGGCGGATCACCTCGTCGACGGCAGCCAGATCGGCCTCGACAAGCGCTCGTATTTCTTCCAGGGTCATTATGGGGGAACTTTCAATACAGCCGCGCATCGTAGCCGACCGGGACGTGCACCGCACGCACAAGCGCGTGAAAAAGGTATTTCCGGCAAAATATCCCGGCGGGACGACTGGAATGCCGGCCGGATGCAGAGGATGCAACCTGCGTTTGACCGGCGCTGCCCCGCTCAGTAGAATGCCCGCCCTTTCGTCAAGACCCTCGTTCTGGTTCAATAGCTTATGTACGCAGTGATCGCCACCGGTGGAAAGCAGTATCGCGTGACCCAGGACGGGGTGCTGCGCATCGAGAAATTGGACGCCGAGCCGGGCGCCACGGTCGAGTTCGACCAGGTGCTGCTCGTCGGCGAGGGCGCCGAGGTGAAGCTCGGCAAACCGCTCGTTGCGGGCGGCAAGGTGACCGCCACCGTGGTTCGCCACGGCAAGGGCCGCAAGGTCTCGGTGGTGAAGTTCAAGCGGCGCGCCCATTACCTGCGCCAGAAGACGCACCGTCAGTGCTTCACCGAGGTGAAGGTGACGGGTATCAGCGCGGGTTGAAGCGCCCCCATTCGATCGGAAGACGGCACACATGGCACATAAAAAGGCAGGCGGCAGTACCAAGAACGGCCGCGAATCCCATTCCAAGCGACTGGGCGTGAAGCGCTTCGGCGGTGAGCACGTGCTCGCCGGCAACATCCTGGTCCGTCAGCGCGGCACCCACATGCGCCCCGGCTCGAACGTCGGCATCGGCACCGACCACACGCTGTTTGCGAAGGTGGCCGGCACGGTGCACTTCCAGCGTAAGGGGCTCGAGCAGCGCACCTACGTGAACGTGCTGCCCGAGGCAGCCGCGCAAGCGTAATCCGAGCCGTCAGGGAGCTGCGTGAGCGGTTTCCGGGCACGAGGACTCGCACAACCCCGGCCTTCGCGCCGGGGTTTTCGTCTGGGCCACAGCCATGAAATTCGTTGACGAGGCGAGAGTCCGGGTACAGGCCGGGAACGGTGGCCGCGGCAGCACCAGTTTCCGCCGCGAGAAGTTCATTCCCTTCGGCGGGCCGGATGGCGGCGACGGTGGACGCGGGGGCAGCGTGTATCTGCGGGCTGCTGCCGGCATCAACACCCTGGTCGATTTTCGCATCGAGCGCATCTGGCGCGCCGAGCACGGACAGCCCGGCTCAAGCAACGACTGCACCGGCCGCAGCGGCCAGGATCTGTACATCGCGGTGCCGATCGGGACGGCGATTCGCGACTCGGAAACCGGCGAGCTGCTCGGCGATCTGGCGCGTGAGGGCGATGAGCTGCTGGTGGCGCGCGGCGGCAAAGGCGGCTGGGGCAACCAGCGGTTCAAGTCGAGCACCAATCGGGCGCCGCGGCAGTTCGGCCCGGGCCTGCCGGGCGAGAAGCGCTCGCTCGAACTCGAGCTCAAAGTCATCGCCGACGTCGGGCTGCTCGGCCAGCCCAATGCAGGCAAATCGACGCTTATCCGGGCCGTCTCGGCCGCCCGGCCCAAAGTCGCCGATTACCCCTTCACGACCCTGCACCCGCATCTCGGCGTGGTCGCCGTGGGCGAGCACCGCAGCTTCGTGATGGCCGATATTCCGGGGCTGATCGAAGGGGCCGCCGAGGGGGCGGGGCTTGGGATCCGCTTTCTGAAGCACCTGCAGCGCACCCGCGTGCTGCTGCACGTGCTCGACATCGCCCCGCCCGACCCCGATGTCGATCCGGTTCTCGAGGCGCGCGCCATCGTCGCGGAGCTGAAGAAGTTCAGCCCCGAACTCGCCGCCAAGCCGCGCTGGCTGGTGCTCAACAAGTGCGATCTGCTCACCGAGGAGGAGGGCGAGCAGCGAGCCCGGGCGATCATCCGTCGCCTGCGGCACCGCGGCCCGCGCTTCCTGATCTCGGGCGCGACGGGTCGCGGCACGCGCGAGCTGTGCGAAGCGGTTATGCGCTTTTTGGAGGAACAGGCCGCTGCCGAGCGCGCAGCCGAATCTGCTCGAGCAGATAGCGCCGACGCGCCGCCGGCTTGAGCTTGGCGGCAATCAACACCGGGTGCGGGGCCGGGACGGTCGAGCGCGTCTTGCCGCTGACGTCCACGGCGAGCCCCGCTTACGCCATCGCGCGGATGCGGGCCGCCATATGGCTCTTGTGACGAGCGGCCTTGTTCCGATGAATGATGCGCTTGTTGACGAGCGAGTCGATGACGGGCACGGCCGTGCGGTAGCTGGCCTCGGCGGCAGGCTTGTCGCCACCGGCGATGGCAGTGTTCACATTACGCACGACCGTGCGCATGCGTGAGCGCAGCGCGACGTTGCGCGCGCGATGTTTTTCCGCTTGGAGGGCCGCCTTTTCGGCGGACTTCGTGTTGGCCACAAGTGCTCCGTATCCATTGAACCCCGGTTGCGGGGGGCCAATAGTCTGCGCACCCCGGCTCGGGTTGTCAACGCCCGGGACCGGTCAGAGTGGGCAGGCACGCCGTTGTCGACCTGCCTCGCGGGAGGCGATTGCGGTATTCTTGAACTCTTTTGTGTGGCAGTGACGGCTCGGGCGGCCGATGGAGCTGATTCGCGGACTCAATGGCTTGACGGAGCGCCGGCAGGGCTGTGTCGTCACCATCGGTACCTTTGATGGGATTCACCTTGGCCACCAGGCACTGCTGGCGTCCCTGGCGGCGCACGGCCGGCGGCTCGGCCGTCCCGCGATGGTGCTCACCTTCGAGCCGATGCCGCGGGAGTACCTGGCAGCGGCCGAGTGCCCGGCCCGGCTGACGACGTTTCGCGAGCGCTGGCAGGTGTTCGAGCGGCTCGGGGTGCAGTTGCTGTGGGTGCTGCGGTTCGCCGAGCCGCTGCGCGCGCTCACGGGTGAGGCGTTTGCGCGGCTGCTGGCGGTGCAGTTGCGTGCCCCGGTGGTGGTGGTCGGCCACGATTTCCGCTTCGGCCGCAACGGCGAGGCGACCGCCGAGACGTTGCGCGCGGCGGGCGGTCGGTTCGGATTCGACACTGAAGTGGTGCCGCCGGTGATGCTCGATGGCCAGCGTGTGAGCAGCAGCGCGGTGCGTGCAGCGCTCGCCGGCGGGCAGTTTGCCGGTGCGGCGCGCCTGCTCGGCCGGCCGTACACGATGAGTGGCCGGGTGGTCGGCGGGGAGCGGCTGGGGCGACGACTCGGCTACCCCACCGCCAACCTGCGACTTGAGCGGCGCCGCTCGCCGGTGATGGGTATCTTCGCCGTGCGGGTGCACGGCATCGGCGCCACGGCCTTGCCGGCGGTGGCGAGCCTCGGGCGGCGCCCGACTGTCGGCGGCGGACAGCTGCTGCTCGAGGTGCACGTGTTTGATTTTTCCGCCGACCTGTATGGCCGGCGGATCGAAGTGGAGTTCGTGGCAAAACTGCGCGACGAGGAGCGCTTTGCGGATCTCGAGGCGCTCGTGGCGCAGATGCACCGGGATGCCGAGGCGGCCCGAACGATTTTGAAGGTTTGATCCGGCCCAGGGGCCGGGTACGTCAACGGCGAGTTCATGTCCGACTACAAACACACCATCAATCTGCCCGCTACGCGCTTTCCGATGAAGGCGGACCTGGCTCAGCGCGAGCCGGCCATGGTCGCCGCTTGGGAAGAGCGCGGCATCTACGCCAAACTGCGCGAGCGCGCCCGCGGCCGACCGCGCTTCGTGCTGCACGACGGCCCGCCGTATGCCAACGGTGCGATCCACATCGGTCATGCCGTCAACAAGATTCTCAAGGACATCATCGTCAAGGCGCGCTCGCTCGAGGGCTTCGATGCGCCCTACATCCCGGGCTGGGACTGCCACGGTCTGCCGATCGAGCTGCAGGTCGAGAAGCAGCATGGTCGGGCGGGCGGCAAACTCGATGCCGCCGCGTTCCGGGCCGCCTGCCGCGCCTACGCTGCCGAGCAGGTCGATCTGCAGCGCCGCGATTTCAAGCGACTCGGGGTGCTTGGCGATTGGGAGCGGCCCTATCTCACCATGTCGCCGCGCTACGAGGCGCAGCAGATCCGCGCCCTCGGGCGCATCATCCGCCACGGCCATCTCTACAAGGGCGTCAAGCCCGTGCATTGGTGCCTCGATTGCCGCTCGGCGCTCGCCGAAGCGGAGGTCGAGTACGCCGAGCGCACCTCCCCGGCGATCGATGTGGCCTTTCGCGTGGTCGATCTCGCCGACCTCGGCAAGCGTTTCGCTCTAGCTCCGGGGGCGCTCGGCGCCGAGCCCGTCGACCTCGTCATCTGGACCACCACGCCGTGGACGCTGCCGGCCAACCAAGCGGTGGCGCTGCGCGATGACATCCGTTACGCGCTGCTCGAGGCCGAGATCGGCGGCCAGCCGCGCCGGCTCATTCTGGCCGCCGAGCTGATCGAGGCCTGTCTCGGGCGCTACGGCGCAAGCGGCCATCGGCTGCTCGCGGCGGCCGACGGCCGCGCACTCGAGGGGCTCGTGCTCGAGCATCCCTTCCAGGGGCGCGAGGTGCCAGTGATCCTCGGCGAGCACGTCACGCTCGAGGCCGGCACCGGTGCGGTGCACACCGCTCCAGGTCACGGTCAGGAGGACTTTGCGGTGGGCCGGCGCTACGGGCTCGCGGTCGTCAATCCCGTCGGCAATGACGGGCGGTTCCTGCCCGACACCCCGCTCGTGGCGGGGCTGCGCGTCGAGGAGGCCAATCCGGTACTGATCGAGGTGCTGCGCTCGCACGGGCGGCTGCTTGCGCATCAGCCCCTCACGCACAGCTACCCGCACTGCTGGCGGCACAAGACCCCGGTGATCTTCCGCGCCACGCCGCAGTGGTTCATCGGCATGGATCTGAACGGACTGCGCGCCCATGCGCTGCGCGACATCAAGACCGTGAACTGGACGCCCGAGTGGGGTGAGCAGCGCATCAGCAGCATGATCGAGGTGCGTCCCGACTGGTGCATCTCGCGTCAGCGGCTCTGGGGAGTGCCCATTCCGCTGTTCGTGCGTGCCGGCAGCGGCGAGCTGCACCCGCGCACCGAGGAGCTGATCGAGCAGGTCGCCGCGCGTGTCGAGCGCGCGGGGATCGAGGCCTGGTTTGCACTCGATCCGGCCGAGCTGCTCGGCGCCGAGGCGAGCCAGTACGAGAAGGTCACGGACGTGATGGACGTCTGGGCCGATTCGGGACTGTCCTTCGAGTGCGTCGGACACGAGCGGCCCGAGATCCTCTCGCCGGTGGATCTGTATCTGGAGGGCTCGGATCAGCACCGGGGCTGGTTCCACAGCTCTTTGCTGATGTCCGAGGCACTTTATGCGCGCGCGCCGTACCGCGGCGTGCTCACCCACGGCTTCACGGTCGATGAGCAGGGCCGCAAGCAATCGAAATCCCTCGGCAACGTGGTCGCGCCGCAGAAGGTCATGAACAGCCTCGGCGCGGACGTGCTGCGTTTGTGGGTGTCGGCGACCGATTACGCCAACGAGATGAGCGTGTCGGATCAGATTCTCAAGCGCATGTCCGACTCCTACCGGCGCATCCGCAACACCGTGCGCTACCTGCTCGGCAACCTCGACGGATTCGATCCGGCGCGCGATGCGGTGGCGCCCGCGGAGCTGCTCGAGATCGACCGCTGGGCGCTCGCGCGTGCCGCGACGCTGCAGGAGGAAATCCGCGACGCCTATCGCCGCTACGCCTTTCACCTCATTTACCAGCGGCTGCACAACTTCTGCAGCGTCGAGCTCGGAGCGTTCTATCTCGATGTGCTGAAGGACCGCATGTATACGCTGCCGGTCGCCTCGCGGGCGCGGCGCTCGGCGCAGACCGCCATGTACCACATCGTGCAGAGCATGGTGCGCTGGCTGGCCCCGATTCTCTCCTTCACCGCCGAGGAGATCTGGCAGTATCTGCCCGGGGCGAGCGAGGAGTCGGTGTTCCTCAGCACCTGGCACGCCGTGCCCGAGGTTCCCGCGAGTCCGATCGACTGGCCGGCGCTGCTCGCGCTGCGTGCCGATGTCACGCGCGAGCTCGAGAAGCTGCGCGATGCCGGTGAGATCGGTGCGCCGCTCGAAGCCGAGCTCGACGTATACTGCGCAGCCGAGCCGTACGAGCGCTTTGCGGCGCTCGGGGCAGAGCTACGGTTCTTTTTCATCACCTCGCACGCGCGAGTGCACCGTGTCAATGCGCCGCCCGCCGGCGCCGCTGTCGCGCTCAACACGGGACGTGAGGACGTGTGGATTGCGGTCAAGCCGACCCACGATGCGAAATGCGTGCGCTGCTGGCAGCATCGACCCGAGGTCGGTGCCAGCGCCGCGCACCCGCAATTGTGCGCTCGGTGCATCAGCAACATCGAGGGCCCGGGCGAGGAGCGGCACTTCATATGAGCACCGTAAGCGATTCATCAACGGGACGTGCGCGTCCTCTCACCGGGCGCATCTGGCTGCTGCTGTCGCTCGGCATCATCGTGCTCGATCAGCTGAGCAAGGCCTGGGTGGTGCGGCACCTCAGCTTCCACGTGGCCCGGCCGGTGTTGCCCGTGCTCGACCTGACGCTGGCGTTCAACACCGGTGCGGCGTTCAGCTTTCTCGCCGACCAGTCGGGTTGGCAGCGCTGGGTGCTCACCGCGCTCGCGCTCGCGGTCGCGCTGCTGATCATCGGCTATCTCGGTCGGCTCGAGGCCCGCCGCCAGGGGTTGCAGTGCGCGGCGCTCGCGCTGATCCTCGGCGGGGCGCTCGGCAATCTCATCGACCGGCTGCGACTCGGTTATGTGGTCGATTTCATCAGTGCCCACTGGCATGGACACTACTTCCCGGCGTTCAATCTGGCCGATTCATCCATCACGATCGGGGCGGCGCTGCTACTGATCGATCTATGGCGCGAGAGCCGCACGGCACGCGCACCGCAATCCCGACAGGAGGACAACTGATGCAAGTGCTGCTGGCCAATCCGCGTGGCTTCTGCGCGGGCGTCGACCGCGCCATCGATATCGTGGAGCGGGCGATCGACATGTTCGGTGCGCCGATCTACGTCCGTCACGAGGTGGTACACAACCGCCACGTGGTCGACCGGCTGCGCGAGCGCGGGGCGGTGTTTGTCGAGGAGTTGCGCGAGGTGCCCGCCGGCGCCACGGTCATCTTCTCGGCACACGGAGTGTCGCACGCGGTCGAGGACGAGGCGAAGGTACGTGGCTTGAAGGTCTTCGATGCCACCTGCCCGCTCGTGACCAAAGTTCACATGGAGGTGCAGCGCTATGCCCGCGAAGGCCGGGAGGTCGTGCTCATCGGCCATGCCGGCCATCCGGAGGTGGAAGGCACGATGGGGCGGTTCGACACCTCATTCGGGGGGCGGATGTACCTGGTGGGCAATGCCGCGGAGGCCGAGCAGCTCGAGGTGCGCGATCCGACGCGGCTCGCCTTCGTGACCCAGACCACCCTCTCGGTCGATGACACCACGGAAATCGTCGCCACACTGAAGCGGCGTTTCACCGAGCTGGCCACGCCGCGCAAGGAGGACATCTGCTACGCGACGCAGAATCGCCAGGATGCGGTGAAGAAGTTGCTCACCGACTGCGACATCCTGATCGTGGTCGGCTCGCGCGCGAGCTCCAACTCCAACCGGCTGCGCGAACTCGCCGAACGGGCGGGCGTGCCCGGTTACCTGGTCGATGGGCCGCAGGATCTCAGGCGCGAGTGGTTCGAGGGCAAGCGCAGCGTGGGGCTCACCGCCGGTGCCTCGGCCCCCGAGGTGCTGGTGCGCGGGGTGCTCGAGCAGCTGCAGCAGTGGGGCGCGCAGCTGCCTCGCGAGGTGGCCGGCCGCGAAGAGAAAGTGACGTTCGGGCTGCCGCGCGAACTGCGGCGCGCCTAACGGCCGGCGTAGAGCGATTTCTTCAGCTTCCAGCGCTTGTGCGACCAGGGCCAGTCCGAAGGCGCGGTGCGGATCTGCTCCTCGACCGCGCGCACGTAGCGCTCGGTGAGCGCCCCGGGCTCGAGCCGCTCCTGAGGCGCTGAGAGCGGCAGGAACTGCATCTCGTAGTAGCCGCGCCGCACGCGGCGCATGGCGATGAAGAATACCGGCAAGCGCGTGACGCGCGAGATCTCCTCCGGCCCCATGAAAAACGCGGTGTCGCGATTGAGAAAGCGCGTCCAGTGCTTGCGCTCACTGGTGGTCGGCTCCTGATCGGCCACCATGGCGATCGCGCGGGCGATCGGACCGCGCTGCAGGATGTCCGCGAGCAGCTGCTTTGCCGGGATCAGGCGGCAGCCAAAGCGCCCGCGGACCTTTTTCATCTCCCGCTCGGCCCAGGCATCGACCAGTGGCTTGTACGCGGCATCGAGTGGATAGCCGAGCTCGAGCGACAGCCCGAGCAGCATCCACTCCCAGTTGCACTGATGCGCCGCGGCCAGCAGCACCGAGCGGCCCGCGGCCAGATGTGCCCGCGGCGCCTCCAGGTTCACGATGCGCACCCGGCGGCGGATCTGCTCGGGCGAGAGGGTCGCGGACTTGATCACCTCGACCAGCATGTCGGCAAATCCCTGGTAGTAGCGGCGGCGCACCGCGCGCATGCGCGCCTCGTCCCAGTCCGGGAAGGCGCGCGAGAGATTCTCGCGCACCACGGCATCGCGATACGGAAACACTCGAAAAGCCAGCCAGCCGAGCAGATCCGCGATGCGGTAGAGCACCGCGAGCGGCAGACGGGACAGCAGCCGTACCCACCAGGCCGGCAGGCTCTCGGCGGCGGGGGGTGCGGTGGGGACAGTGGGCGGTTCGTGCACGGCAGGTTGCGGGTTCACAATGGGTGGCGCGGCTGCGGCCCGTTCGCCGCGTGGCCGGGGCATGGTAGCGGCCCGGGCCCCGCATGCAAGGGCCGGTGCGCCGCCGCTGCGATGGATGTACTGATGAGATGCCCGGTATCAGGCGGGCCGGGGCCGGCCTATACTGGGAGTCGCATCACGCGCGCGCGCTGCGCGACCTGCTAGGTTCGGTGCCCATGTTACGGCGGTTAACCCCTTCCGCCGATGAGTTGAAGCGTCTGCTGGGGGCGCTGCTGCGTCTTCGGGCCGGCAGCGCGAACCGCCTGCCGGGCTTTGCCGAGCCCATCCTGATCTTTCTGGGGACTCGGCCCGACGCCGCGGCGAGGATGGGTGAACTGCGCGAACGGCTCGGTTTGGGTCAATCGCGCGCCAGCCGGCTCTGTGCCGCGCTGCGGCGCGCTGGGTTGGTGGAGATCGCCACCGCCGAGGAGGACCGCCGGGCATCGTCAGTGCGGCTCACGCCGGTGGGACGTCAGCTCGTCGAAGAATGTGCCGGCGCACTGCGCGCGGATCCTTCCTCCGGGATATAGATCCGTATACGGCTGAATCCAATAGCGGATCAATGGCGCAGCTGGACCGCTGCACGCCGATCGGGAACAATAGTGGGAGACCGGTCCGAAGCCGGCCAGCCACGCGGCGTCTGCGATGCCTCCCGCTCAATACTATTTGCGGTTGCTCGGCGGATTCGACGTACTGCGCGACGGTCGCCGCGCGGCGCAGGCCTGTATTGGCAAGCTGCAGGCTCTGCTGGCCTACCTGGCCGCAGAGGCCGATCAGGTGCACACCCGAGAGGCGCTCGCCGGATTGCTCTGGCCGGAGCGCGACGAGGATCACGCGCGCCAGAGCCTGCGCCAGGCGCTGACGGCATTGCGCGATGCACTGGGCGATAAGGCCGGCGCCGGCGGGCTGCTCTCGGTCAGCCGCGAGACCGTGGCGCTGAATCCGGCCGCCTACCAGCTCGATATCGCCGCCTTCGAGGCGCAGATCCCCGCCGCCTGCCCGGATGGCCTGCGGACCCGGGCAGCCTGCCGGCGCTGTCATCAGAACGCGGCCGCGCACTACCGCGGCGCGTTCCTCGCCGGACTGTCGGTTCCGGATGCGCCGGAGTTCGACAGCTGGCTGCGCTTGAAGCGCGAGCGCTTCGCGCGGCGGGCCGCCGAGCTGTATGGGCACCTGGCCGCCTGCCACGAGCAAAGTGGCGAGCTCAGCGGCGCGCTCGATTATGCTCGCGCGCAGCTGCGGATCGATCCCTGGGACGAGGCGGCGCACCGGCAGGTGATGCGCGTGCTCGCACTCGGTGGATCGCGCAATGCCGCGCTCGATCATTACCGCCGGATGCGCGCGCAGTTGAGCGCCGAACTCGGTGTCGAGCCGGATGCGGCCAGCCGCGATCTGTACGCCTCCATCCGAGACGGGCGCACCACCCGCAGACAGCTGACGCCGGCGGCGCGGCTCGCCGAGCCGACTTCCCCCTGGGAACCACGCGAGTGCGCCGCGGCACCGCCGGGCCACGCCGGCGAACGACGTGTGTTGACCGTGCTCTCGCTCGAGCTGTGCTGCCCGACCGAGGTCGACCCGGAAATGCTTTACGAGGGGGCACGCCGGCTGCAGCAAAGCGCCCGCGAGCGCATCCCGGAACACGGCGGTGCGGTGCGGGACTGCGGCAACCTCGAGCTGCTCGCCTATTTCGGCTATCCGCTGCCTTGCGAGCGGCCTGCCGTGCAGGCGGTGCGCGCCGCGCAGGCGCTGCGCACGGATCTCGAGCCTTACGCACCGCGCATCCGGCTGCACACCGGGATGGCGTTCCTGCCGCCACGGGCACGTGGAGCCTGCGACCGCGAACTGGCGCTCGTCAGCTCGGTCCCGCTCCAGGCGCGACGGCTGCACCTGCTCGCTCCCGAGGTCCCGCTGGCGGTCAGTGATTGCACCTGGGCGGCCGCCGGTGATGTGCTCGAGGCGCGCCGCGTGCCGAGCGCTGGGGCGGGCGCCGGCCTTGAATGCATCGCGCTGCACGAAGTGCTGGGCGTTCGCGCGGTGGCGAGCGCCTCGGTGCCGCCCGCAGCCCGCCGCGCGCTGTGGCTCGAGCGGGCCGAGCAGCAGCTCGAGCAGCTGGGGGCCGCCAAGGCGCTGGCGCAGCTGGCGGCCTGCCTGGGGCGCAGCTTCAGCGAAACGCAGCTGCAGTCGCTGCTGCGCGCGAGCGGGCAGCTCGGCTTCGCCGCGCCGCAGCTCGCGGCGCATCTGGAGGCGCTGGTGCGCAGCGGTGTGTGGACGGCCGATTCCGGGGGCGCCGCTACACGCTACCGCTTCCGCCGGCGGGCGCTGCATCGGGCTGCGCTCGAGGGACAGTCCCTGGCCGTGCGGCGGTTGTACCGCCGGATGCTCGGCGCGGCGGACTCGCACTCGGCGCGCTAGGCGATTCGCTGCTGGCCATGGCTCGGCCGATGACGACAATGAGTCCGAGCGCGCTCATCATCCCGGCCGGAATCCAGATGTTCAGTCCCCCGATCTGTTGATCGGTGAGCGCCGAAATCGACGCCGGGCGCCCGCAGAGGCTGAACGCCGGATACAACACCGTGTGATGGAATGCGATGAACCCGCCGAGCACGCTCTGCGGGACGGTGATGAGCACCAGGATGATCATGCGCGTCACGGGCGTCAGCCGGACCTCGCGCCGCGGATCCTCCGGGCCGACCATCAGCCACCAGAAGAGCAGGCCGTCGAGGAGCATCGAGGCGTTCATCAGCTGGTACTCGGCGCGGCTGAGCATGGTGTCGAGCTGCACCGCGGGGATCAGCCAGAAGTAGATCAGGCCGACGAACAACACGCTTGCCACGACCGGCTGTTGCAGCACACGGTAGGTGGCCCGTACCGCCCGGTGCGTGACGAGCGGCTGCCAGACCCGCTGCAGCAGCCAGCGCGGCGAGCCGCGCTCGAGGACTGCCGCCGGTCCCGACAGCGCGATCAGAAACGGCGCGAGATGGTGCAGTACCAGATGTTCGATGCGCTGCAGCCAGAACAGGTGCAGCGCGTAATACTCCAGCCGTGTCTCGAGGAACGCGTACGGGAGCAGCACCCCGGCGAGGAAGGCGATCGGTCGCAGCACCCCGGCGCCGCGGCCGAGCCGGTACCAGCCGCGCCCGTACAACACCAACGCCCCGGCGGCGGCCGCGAAGGCGAGCGGCGAGCCCTCCCAGGGCAACAGCGCGTGCAATCCCTCACCCAGCAGGCTCATGGCGACCGAGGGCTGCGCAAGGCGAGGGCGGCGCCGGGCACGCTACAGCCAGTAGACGAATACGAACAGCGCCAGCCAGACTACATCGACGAAGTGCCAGTACCAACTCACCGCCTCGAACGCGAAATGATGCTCCGGGGTGAACTCCCCCCGCCACGCGCGCGCGAGGATGGCCAAGAGCATGATCGCCCCGATGCTCACGTGCAGGCCGTGAAAGCCGGTGAGAATGAAGAACGTCGCCCCGTACACCCCGGAGTGCAGCGTGAGCCCGAGTTGCCGGTACGCCTCGGTGAATTCGCGCACCTGAAAGCCGAGGAAAGTGAGGCCGAGTGCAATGGTGAGAAGCAGTCCGGCCTTGAGCTGCGTGCGCCGTCCGGCGCGCAGTCCGGCATGCGCCCAGGTGACCGTCACGCCAGAGCTGAGCAGCAGCAGCGTGTTCAGGGCCGGGATGCCCCAGGGATCAACCACCTGAAAGCGCGCGCCGGCCGGGCCGCTGTTCGGCCAGTGGGCCGTGAAGTGTGGCCAGGGCGAGAACGGCGCCCACGAGCTGTGCGCGGCATTGAATGAGGCGAGCCAAGGCACCGCGATGTTGCGCTCGTAGAAGAGCACCCCGAACAGACTCGCGAAGAACACCACCTCGGAGGTGATGAACCAGAGCATCCCCCAGCGAAACGCGCGCTCCTCCTGCGCGCCGTAGAGTCCCGCGCGGCTCTCGCCGATCACCGCGTTGAACCAGCGAAACAGCACATAGGCCAACAGCAGCGCGCCGAGGCCGAGCGCCCAGCCGCCGGCGAGAAGCCCGTTCACGCGCAGCGCCGCACCCAGTCCGAGCAGAAACAGCGCCGCGGAGAGGACGATCGGGTAGGGGCTCGGCCGGGGAATGTAGTAGGGATGGTGCGGTTCGGTCACGGCGTTCACGGCAGCTCCTCACTCGATGACCGGTGGCGTCACGAAGGTGTGAAACGGGGGCGGGGAAGGCAGCGTGAACTCCAGCCCGCTCGAGCCCTCCCACACGCGTGCACTGGCCGCCTCGCCCGCGGTGGTGAACACCGTGCGCGCGAGGTTGTAGAGAAACAGCAGTTGGGTCGCCCCGAGGGCGAATGCGCCGATGCTCGAGACCATGTTGAGCGGTGCGAACTGCAGAGCGTAGTCCGGTATGCGCCGCGGCATGCCGGCGATGCCGAGCAGGAACTGCGGCATGAACACCACGTTGAAGGTGATCAGAGTCAGCCAGAAGTGCCAGCGGCCGAGGGTCTCGGAGTACATCCGCCCGGTCATCTTCGGCAGGTAGTAGTACAGAGCGGCGAAGATGCCCATGATCGGGCCGCCGAACAGCGCGTAGTGGAAGTGTGCGACCAGGAAATACGTGTTGTGATACTGCTGATCCGCCGCGGCGTCCGAGAGCACCAGCCCGGTCAGCCCGCCGATGCCGAACAGCACGATGTAGCCGAGCGCAAACAGCATCGGCGTCTCGAACGTCATCGAGCCGCGCCAGATGGTGCCGAACCAGCAGAAGAACAGCACCGCCACCGGGATGGAGATGGCCATGGTCGAGAGCATGAAATAGATCTCGACGCCCGTGGGCAGCCCCGAGGTGAACATGTGATGCGCCCACACGATGATCGACATCACGCCGATGGCGACGAAGGAGTAGACCTGCGCCTTGTAGCCATACATCGGCTTGCGGGCGAAGGTGGCGAGAATGTGCGGCAGGATGCCGGTCGTCGGCAGCAGCAGGATGTACACCTCTGGATGGCCGAAGAACCAGAAGATGTGCTCCCAGAGCACCGGATCGCCACCGCCGGCGGCGCTGAAGAAATGCGTGCCGAAGTGCCGGTCGGCGATCTGCATGATGCACCCGGCCATCAGCGCCGGAAACACCGCAATCAGCAGCAGCGCGGTCACCACCCAGCTCCACACGAACACCGGCAGCTTCAGCCAGCTCATGCCCGCAGCGCGCTGCTGTGCGATGGTGACCAGGATGTTGATCGAGGCCATGGTGGAGGACAGACCGAGCAGCAGCACCGCGACGAACGCGAAGTCCGCCCCGGGCCCGGCCTGCAGCGACAGCGGTGCGTACATGGTCCAGCCGGTATCGAGTGTGCCGGTGCCGATGCCGATCAGCTTCAGGCCCCAGGGCAGCACGAGCAGAATGGCAGCGGCCGGCAGCAGCCAGAACCCCCAGTTGTTCAGGCGCGGCAGCGCCATGTCCGGCGCCCCGATCATCAGCGGAATGAGGTAGTTGGCAAACCCGGTGGTGATCGGCATGACCGCGGCGAACACCATCACCAGCCCATGGATGGTGATCACCTGGTTGTACGCCTCGGGCGAGAGCACGCGCATGGTCGGGGTGAGCAGCTCCGAGCGGATCAGCTCCGCGAGCAGCCCGCCGAGGAAGAACATCGACACACCGAACACCAGGTACATCACGCCGATGTCCTTGTGATTGGTGGCGTACAGCCAGCGCGTGATGCCGCGCGGCGGGGCCTCGTGGTGTGGCTCGTGAAGCTGCTCGATCGCCGGGTTCACTGCGCTCATGCGACTCTCCAGGGCAGGGGATCGGTGCGCCGCCTCAGTGCCCGTCCTCGAGGGCCGCAACCTGCGCCGGCTCGATCACATCGCCGGTGTGGTTGCCGAAGTCGTTGCGCTCGTAGGTGATGACCGCGGCGATGTCGGCGGCCGAGAGCTGCGCGGCGAACGCGGGCATGGGGGTGCCGGGGATGCCGTGCAGCACGATGCGGATGTGATCGACGAGCGGACCCTCGACGATCTGGCCCTGGCGGTAAAAGCCGCGCGCACGCAGCGCGGCGATCATCGGGGCGCTCGCGGCGAAGGGGTGCCCGGCGGCGATGGGCGGAAATGCGCCCGGCACACCGAGGCCGTTCAACTGATGGCAGGCCGCGCAGATGGTCTGAAAGACGTGCCTGCCCCGGGCGAGCAACTCAGTCTCGCTGTAAGTGGCGCTCGCGGTGGCCGCGACGGCCGCCTCGCGCGCACGCTCGCGCGTGACCCACTGTTGGAACTGTGCCGGGCTCACGGCGCGCAGCACGATCGGCATGAAGGCATGGCCGACGCCGCAGAGCTCGGCGCATTGGCCGCGGTATACCCCGGGCTTGTCGATCTGCACCCAGGTCTTGCGCAGATAGCCCGGCACGACGTCCTGCTTGATGCCGAAGGCGGGCACCCAGAAGGCGTGGATCACGTCGCTCGAGGCGAGCATGAGTCGAATTTTCTCGTGCGTGGGCAGCACGAGCGGGTGATCGACCTGGAGCAGGAAGTGCCGGTTCTTCGGTGCCTGATTCTCGATCTGTTGCTGCGGCGTCGACAGATCGCTGCTGAAGCCGATGCCGTAGGCGGGGTACTGATATTGCCAGTGCCACTGATGGGCGGTCACCTGCACGGTCATCTGCGCATCGGCGGTGTCGGCGAGCGCCCAGATCGAGTGCAGCGCCGGGATGCCGAGAATGAGGTAATCGATGATGAGCAGTGCCACGAACGGCGTACTCGCCCACAGCCACTGCTTGCGCCCGTGCGGCTGGGTGAAGGTGGCCGCCTGGGTGTGCCGGCGACGGCTGTGCGCGAACACGGAATAAAGCAGCGCCCCGGTGCCGACCAGGAACAGGATGACGATGATGACCAGGAACAGATCGTGGATGAACAGCACATCGCGGGCGATCGGGGTGACCGGGGTCTGAAAGTTGTAGAACGCCCGTGCCGCAGCCGGTCGTACCCGACTCACCGCGCCCGCCAAGCCGAGCAGCCCGAGCTGCAGGATTTTTTCCCCCGACATATCGTCGCCGCCCCTGAGGAAATATCCGATCGTGGACCTAGTCCAACAGAGCACCGTCAACGCAGCGTCAACGGCCCCTCTGGCGCGCCGCGGCCGGTCGGCTTGACTCGGGACCGGACTCCAGGGGCTAGGATGAGCCCCGTCCGGCGCTGCGGCCGGACGTTGCGCCGAAGGAGCTGGATGTGGCCGTTCCCGCCGCCCAGATGGGCACTGATCCGCTGAGCCTGCCGATCGAGGGCATGACCTGCGCGAGCTGCGTCTCGCGCGTCGAGCGCGTGCTGAACGCTCTGCCCTCGGTGCGCGCGACGGTGAACCTGGCGAGCGAGCGGGCCGAGGTGCATTTCGATGCCGCACAGGTCAGTACCGCCCAGCTGGCCGAAACGGTGCGCGCCGCCGGCTACGAGGTACCCGAGCAGAGCCGGGAGCTGGCCGTCTCGGGCATGACCTGCGCCACTTGCGCGCTGCGGGTGGAGCGCGCACTGCGCGCAGTGCCGGGTGTGCTCGAGGCGACGGTCAACCTCGCGACCGAGCGTGCCACGGTACGCAGTCTCGGGGCGAGCTCGCCCGTCGCGGCGCTGTGCTCGGCGGTGCAGCGTGCCGGCTACGAGGCGCAGCCCATCGACGATGCGGCGCACGAGGCGCGCCTCGAGGCGCAGCAGGCCGGGCGCTTTCGCCGTGAGAATGCGCGCCTTGCCCTGGCGGCGCTGCTCAGCGCCCCGCTGCTGCTGCCGATGCTGGGCGTCGCGCTGGCACCGTGGCTGCAGTTCGCGCTCGCCACCGCGGTACAAGGTCCGATCGGGGCCCGCTTTTACCGGGGAGCGTGGCGGGCGTTGCGCGCCGGGGTGGGCAACATGGACGTGCTGGTCGCGCTCGGCACCTCCGCGGCCTATTTCTACAGTCTGTGGTTGCTGCTGAGTCGCCCGCACCCGCCGCTGTACTTCGATTCTGCGGCGATGGTGATCACGCTGGTGAGCGCGGGCAAGTGGCTCGAGGCGCGCGCCAAACGTGCCACCACCGCGGCGATTCGTGCGCTGATGTCGCTGCGCCCGCAACGCGCACGCGTGCTACGCCAGAGCGGGGAGGTCGAGATCCCGATCGAAGCGGTGGCGGTCGGCGACCTGGTGGTGGTGCGTCCGGGGGAGCGGGTGCCGCTCGACGGCATCGTGCGCAGCGGCACGAGCGAGCTCGATGAGAGCCTGCTCACTGGGGAGAGTCTGCCGGTCAGCCGCACGGTGGGTGATGCGGTGAGCGGCGGGGCGATCAACGGCAGTGGGCTGCTGCGCATCGAGACGCGCGCCACGGCCGAGCATTCGGTGCTGGCGCGCATCATTGCGCTCGTCGAGGGCGCCCAGGCGCGCAAACCGCCGGTGCAGCGCCTGGTCGATCGGGTTGCCGGGGTGTTCGTGCCGGTGGTGCTCGGGGTCGCCCTGCTGACCTGGCTCGGCTGGTGGCTTGCGGCCGGAAATTTCGGCGGCGGGCTGATCGCTGCGGTCTCGGTGCTCGTGATCGCCTGTCCGTGCGCACTCGGACTCGCCACGCCCACCGCGCTGATGGTCGGCACGGGCGCTGCGGCCCGGGCCGGCATCTTGATCCGTGACGCCGAGGCCCTCGAGCAGGCTCATCGGCTCGATACGGTGGTGTTCGACAAAACCGGCACGCTGACCGCCGGCCGACCCGCGGTGGTTGCGGTGCGGGCCGAGGAAATCCCCGAGCGCGAGCTGCTCGCGCTCACCGCGGCGGCGCAGAGCGGCAGCGAGCACCCGCTCGCGCGCGCGGTGCTCGCGCGCGCGCAGAGCGACGGTCTCGCCTTGCCGGCGCTCGAGGAATTTCAGGCACGCCCCGGCGAAGGCCTGGTCGCGCGCCTGGCCGGGCGGCGCCTGGCTGTCGGCAACCGCTCGTTGATGCGCGCGCTCGGCGTGCCGATCGATTCGGGCGAAGCGGCGGCGAGCGAGTGGGAGCGCCAGGGACGCACGGTGATGTGGGTTGCCGAGCTCACCGGCACCGCGCGCCGCCTCGGGCTGATTGCCTGCGCCGACCCGATCCAGCCGGCCGCCGCAGCGGCGGTGCGCACGCTGCGTGCGCTGGGCGTTGAGATCGTGCTGCTCACGGGGGATCATGCCGGCGCGGCGGCGCCGGTGGCCGCCGCGCTCGGCATCGAGCGCGTACTGAGCGAGGTCCGTCCGGCCGAGAAGGTCGAGCAGCTGCGCCGGCTACAGGCCGCCGGACACCGGGTAGGGATGGTCGGGGACGGCATCAACGATGCCCCGGCGCTCGCTGCGGCCGATGTGGGCATGGCCATGGGGACAGGCGCGGATGCGGCGCTCGAGACGGCCGCGATCACACTGATGCGTGGCGATCCGCGCCTGGTCGCCGACGCCATCGCCGTCAGCCGAGCGACTTACCGCAAGATCCGCCAGGGGCTGCTCTGGGCGTTCCTCTACAACGTGATCGGACTGCCGGTGGCCGCTTTCGGGCTGCTCAATCCCATGCTCGCCGGCGCGGCCATGGCACTGTCCTCGGTGAGCGTCGTGTCGAACGCGTTGCTGCTGCGCCGTTGGCGGCCCTCAGCCGCTCGACCGTAGCTGCTGCTGCCTCAGCGCCGAGCGGTCGGTTGCGCGTACGCGTCGAGCCAGCGTTGGGTGGGCAGACCGACCTGGGTCTGCCAAGCTCCCTGCGGGGCGCGGTACAGGAGCGTCGGGGTGCCATTGCCGCCAAGATCGCTCATCGCATCGAGGTGGGTTTTCAATACCTGCAGGATGGCCGGGCCGATCTGACGCGCCGGCGCGATGCCGCCGTGTTCGCGCGCGACATCGAATCGGTCCTCATCGATGCGCAGCGCCTGCGCCGGGTGAGCCGCGGCCAGGATCGCCGCGGCGCGCGCCTGGCTGGTGCGCTCGAGGAAGCCGACCAGCACCCAGCGCACCTGCAGTCGACCGGCGCCAATGAGCGGCTCGGCCATGTGGTAGAACCGATAGCAGAAGCTGCAGTTCGGATCGATGATCGCGTAAAGCAGTGGCGCGCGCGCGGCGCCTTCGCTGATCAGGTGTCCGGCGTGTTCGAGCCGACCGATCACGGCGGCCGTGTCGACGGGCGCATACCGTGCGCGGTACAGGCTGTCGAGGTCGACGCCCTGCGGCGAGATCAGCTCGCCGGTGAACAGATACCCGTGCGAGCCGTAGACCACGGCGGTGCTCGCATGAAGGCGCACCACATAACCGGTGAGTCCCGGCACATCCGAGGGGAAGCGGCTGAGCAGTTTGACTTTGCCGGCGCGGATGAGCGTGGCGAGTGCCGGCGGCGGTGGCGGCAGGTCCGAGGCGGCGCCGGCACGGCCGGGCGGCATTGGGGCGAGTAGCGCGGCGGCGAGGCCGACCGCGACGAGGCGCGCCAGGCGCGGTGCGCTGCGGGGAAAGTTGGGCACGGATTCTCCGGCGATGTGATTCGGACGGCGCTCCGGGCTGCGATTGCGCGCGGTGCACCGTGCGCGCAGTTTACGTGAAGCGGCGGTGCGCCGCTCGGGGCTTGACCCTGGAGTGCGCTCCAGGGCGTATCGTGTTCGCCAGGCCCACAGGAGCGAACGGAACATGCAATCGGTGCGACTGAAGATCCAGGGGATGCATTGCGGCGGATGCGCGCAGTCGATCCAGCGGCTGCTCGAGCGCGAGCCGGGCGTTGCCTCGGCGCAGGTGAGCTTCGAGAGCGGCGAGGCACGGGTGCAGTTCGATCCGGCGCGCCTGCAGCCGGCGCGGCTGGTGAGCGTGCTCGAACCGCCGGGATACCAGGCACAGATCCAGCCCGAGACCTGAACGGAGTTCTTGCGCTGCGGGTCCGCTGGGCGCACAGGCTCGCCCAACCGGCGGCCTCCGTGCCGGCACGAGCGCACTTGGAATTCCCTTGCCGGCCCGCTCCGGGCGCGGCCGCGGCTATCCAGATCAGCGTCGAGTCGGCGGCGGCAGGCGCAGCACGAAGCACGCGCCGGCGGGGGTGTTGGGGCGGTGCTCGAGCGTGCCGCCGTGGGAGCGGGCGATGGTGCGGCTGCTGGCCAGTCCGAGTCCCGTTCCGGCCGGCTTGGTCGTGCAGAACGGATCAAACAGACGCTCGAGGATCTGCGCGGAGATGCCCGGGCCGTTGTCGCGCACTTCGATCAGCACGTCCCCGTCCGGGGCGCGTGCGGTGCTGACCACTACCTCGCGCGAGCCCGGCGGCCGGTCATCGAGCGCCTCAAGCGCATTGCGCACGAGCGTGAAGATCACCTGTTGGATCTGTGCCCGGTCGAGGGCGATCGGTGCGAGTCCCTTGCCGAGCTCGAAGCGGCAGGTGGCCTCATGCAGGCGCGCATCGGATTCGATCAGATCGGCCAGCTCGAGGAGCAGTGAGTTGACGTCGGTGAGTTCGCCGAGCGATTCGCGGGCGCGGGTCAAACCGCGCAGCCGGCTGATGATGTCCCCGGCACGCACCGCCTGGGCGGTGATCTGCCGCAGCGCATCGCGCACCTCCTCGAGGTCCGGGTCGGGCAGGCCGAGCAGGCGCTCACAGGCCTGAGCGTAGTTGGCGACAGCGGCGAGCGGCTGATTGAGCTCGTGCGCGACGCCTGAGGCCATCTCACCGACCGCAGCGAGGCGCGAGACATGCATCAGCCGCTCCTGGAGGCGCCGGTTGGCCTCGTCGATGCGGGTATTCGTTTGAGTCATGCCGAATACTGTCTCGGTCGTTGACCGTAAGTCTCTACGTAATTTCCCAAACAGGCGGTGAGAAATACGGTCATTGGCGGGGGGTTCAGCCGGCGAGCTTCACAAGTCGGGCAATCAGCTGATCATCCGGACTGCCGTCACGCGCCAGGTCGTAGCAGGCCGCGATCAGGGTCGCATGCTTCAGCGCCGGCAGCCGCGTGCCGGTCTCGGTGAGCCGCGCCTCGATGGCGCCGATCACGCTCTCGAGCAGCGCCACATCAAGCGGCGCGGCCCCCTGCCGGTAGGGAGGCGTCGGGTCGTGCAGCACGGGATTCGCCTCCGGCGCACCCTCGCCCGCGACCAGCCACTCGACCCGGGTCTGCGTGACCTCGCCGATCGCACGCAGGTCCGTCACACTCGGCTCGGATTGTCCCCGCAGCCATTTGCGCACCGCACTTTCCGAGCGTCCGATCGCCAGCGCCAATGCGCCGACGCTGCCGAAGTGTTCGAGCCGCTGGCGCAGGCGAGCCGCGAAGCCGCTCGACGGTGCGGGGATGGGGGATGGAACCGACATGATGGACAAATATAATGCACATCCGTCTGAAAGTCACGGAGAGTGCACAAAAATGTTGCAGTACGACACGATTCGCGCTAGTCTGTACAAAAGTACAGATTGACTGCGTGGCAGTCCATGCGCGGCGATGGTAGCGACGGTCGGATGGCACCCGAGTACAAATCGGCCTTACGCAAGCGGCGTCCGCCAAGGCGGGCAGCTGTGACAGACCGCCACGCGCAGGAGACGCTCTTGAGGCTCGGGGAGATTCACGCCCTGGTGGTGGTGGCCGCCGCAGCCCTGCGGCACCAGAACTGTGAGCTCGACGCCGATATCGCCTGTCTGCTGCAGCGCAGCGTCGCCAATGGCATTGCGGATCAGATCGAGCGCCTGAGCCGGCTATACTCTGCGGTTCCCCGGGGTGGTTGAGCGCCGCGGCGGGACGGGCGCGAAAGTGGCGGAACTGGTAGACGCGCTGGACTTAGGATCCAGTGGGGTAACCCGTGAGAGTTCGAGTCTCTCCTTTCGCACCATCCGTCCCGATGATCGCGGGCGTGCCAAGCTCGCCGCCCTATGGCAAAATCGCGAGTCCTGCACGGCTGTCGCCCGATCGTTACCGGGTTTGCCTGATGCTCACCGTCGTGGTCCGCTCCGGGGCCAGGTTCTTTGACACGGTGTGATTGGGCAGATCGCCGCTGCATACCCCAATTCGCTCGAGGTTCACGAATGCAGGTTTCGTTGTCCACCCGCGGGGCTCTGGAGCGCCGTCTGGAAGTGGCCGTCCCGGCCGACGAGGTTAACCAGGAGTTCGAGCAGCGCCTGAAGAAGGTGGCTCGCTCGGCCCGCTTGAAGGGTTTTCGACCCGGCAAGGCGCCGCTGCCTGTCGTGCGCAAGCAATTTGGCGAGCAGGTGCACGCCGAAGTGGTCGATCACCTGATCCGCAGCTCCCTCGCCCAGGTGCTGCGCGAGCAGAACCTCACCCCGGCCGGCGGGCCGCGCATCGAGCCGATCGCCATGGCCCCCGGCGCCGAACTGAAGTTCGCGGCGGTGTTCGAGGTCATGCCGGAGGTTCAGGTCAAGCCGCCCGAGGAGGCCGAGATCGCCCGCCCGAGCGCGCAGGTGACCGACGCGGACATCGACGCCATGGTCGAGAGCATGCGGCGCCAGCGCCCCGAGTTCACTGCGGTGGAGCGGCCCGCAGAAGAGACCGACCGGGTGACGATCGATTACACCGGACTGATGGACGGTCAGCCGTTCGATGGCGGCAACGGCACCGATGTGGTGGTGGTGCTTGGCCGTCCGGAGAACCGGCCGGAACTTGATGCCGCCCTGAAGGGCGCGAGCGTCGGGGAGACGCGCACGGTGACCGTGACCTTCCCGGCCGAGACAACCACCAACGCGACGCTGGCCGGCAAGAGCGCGGAGCTGACCGTGACGGTGAAGCAGATCGAGGCGCAGTCGTTGCCCGCCGTCGATGAGACGTTCTGCCGGGCCTTCGGTGTCGAGGAGGGCGGAGTCGAGGCGCTGCGCACCGAGGTCCGCAAGAGCATGGAGCGAGAGCTCGCCGACTTGGTGCGCGGCCGCCTGCGCAGCCAGGTGCTCGATGCGCTCTACAACCAGAATCCGATCGAGTTGCCGCGTACGCTCGTCGATGAGCAGGTCCAGCAGATGCAGCTCGAGGCGGCCCGCAACATGGGGGTGCGCGAGGTCTCGCAGGTGCCCCCGCGCGAGCAGTTCGAAGCCGCGGCGCGCAGGCGGGCCGCACTGGGGTTGATCCTCGGCCACCTCATTCAGCGCGAGGGCCTGCAGGTCGATCGTGAGCGGGTCGAGTCGCGCCTCGAGGACCTCATCGCGAGCTTCCCCGATCCGGACCAGGCGCGCTCGGCCTATCGCAAGAGCCGCGAGGCCATGCGACAGATCGAATCCGCCGTGCTCGAGGACCAGGTCATCGACTGGTTCCTCGCGCGCGCCAAGGTCAGTGATGAGACGAAGTCTTTCCAGGAACTCACCGGCTTCGGCCGCGAAAACGAGACCCGCTAGCCTCCCCCGGCCCGCCCGGCGCTTGCCGCACCCGGCGAACGTCTGAGCGAGTCCGGCTGGGCGGGGCTTGCGCCCGGCCTGGGTTGCGTAGCGTAATGGGACAAGCGTGGAGACCCGAGCATGAATGAACGCGGATTGAACCTGGTGCCGATCGTCGTCGAGCAGACCGCACGCGGCGAGCGCTCCTACGACATCTATTCCCGCTTGCTGAAGGAGCGGGTGATATTCGTCGTCGGCCCGATCGATGATTATGTCGCCAATATCGTGGTGGCGCAGTTGCTGTTCCTGGAGTCGGAGAACCCGGAGAAGGACATCGCGCTGTACATCAACTCCCCGGGCGGGGTGGTGACCGCGGGACTGGCGATGTACGACACCATGCAGTTCATCAAGCCCGACGTGAGCACCATCTGCGTCGGCCAGGCCGCCAGCATGGGCGCGGTGCTGCTGGCCGCCGGCGCGCCGGGCAAGCGGTTCTGCCTGCCGCACGCC
The DNA here is from genome assembly GCA_021808195.1 of Pseudomonadota bacterium. The sequence goes on along the minus strand of JAKBCE010000040.1, from coordinate 4,990 downwards.
CGCATCATGATCCACCAGCCGCTCGGTGGCTTCCAGGGTCAGGCGGCCGACATGGAAATCCACGCCAAAGAGATGCTCGAGACCCGCGACCGACTGAACCATATTCTCGCCAAGCACACCGGGCAGAGCGTCGAGCAGATCAAGCTCGATACCGACCGGGACCGCTTCATGGATTGGAAGGAAGCCAAGCGCTACGGCCTGATCGACCAGGTGCTCGAGAAGCGCGGCGACATGCCGAGCGGGACTGGAAAATCCGCCTAAGCATCCCCATGGTCGTTGCCAGGGCGAGCCGCCGCGGGCGCTTGAGCGTTCGCGGTGCGCCTTCTTTGTCAAGAAGTGAATTCCGTCAAACAAATCCCGCTGAGACAACGACTTGGCCGTGCGGTAGTGCTTTGCCTCGCAGCCGCGCCGCGTGCTATAAGAACACGGTCTCTTGCAGGAAACCGTGGGCATTTAGACGCTGTTCGCGACGTCTGCGCAGGACGATTGAAGACCATGCCTCTTGAGGGCTTTTAAATGAGTGACGATTCCCGCGGCCGCCACGACGACGGCAAACTTCTGTACTGCTCGTTCTGCGGGAAGAGCCAGCATGAGGTGCGCAAGCTCATTGCCGGCCCCTCGGTGTTCGTCTGCGATGAGTGTGTCGAGCTGTGCAACGACATCATTCGCGAGGAACTCGAGGACCGCGCCGAGCGCGCCCGCGACAAGCTGCCGAAGCCGCACGAGATCAAGAAGGTGCTCGATGAGTACGTGATCGGCCAGGAGCGCGCCAAGAAGGTGCTCTCGGTGGCCGTGTACAACCATTACAAGCGCCTGCAGACCCGCACCGCCGGTGCCCGTGCCAAGGACGAGGTCGAGATCGCCAAGAGCAACATCCTGCTCATCGGCCCCACCGGTTGCGGCAAGACGCTGCTCGCCGAGACCCTGGCACGGCTGCTCAATGTGCCCTTCACCATCGCCGATGCCACCACCCTCACCGAGGCTGGGTACGTCGGCGAGGACGTCGAGAACATCATCCAGAAGCTGCTGCAGAAGTGCGATTACGACGTCGAGAAGGCGCAGACCGGCATCGTCTACATCGATGAGATCGACAAGATCTCGCGTAAATCGGACAACCCCTCGATCACCCGGGATGTCTCGGGCGAGGGCGTGCAGCAGGCGCTGCTGAAGCTCATCGAAGGCACCGTCGCCTCGGTGCCGCCGCAGGGCGGGCGCAAGCATCCGCAGCAGGAGTTCCTGCAGGTCGACACCAGCAACATCCTGTTCATCTGCGGTGGGGCGTTTGCGGGCCTGGAGAAGATCATCCTCAACCGCACCCAGAAGAGCGGTATCGGTTTCACCTCCGAGGTGCGCACCGCCCAGGAACGTCCGCACGGCAGCGACCTGTTCCACGACGTGGAGCCGGAGGATCTGATCAAGTTCGGCCTGATTCCCGAGTTCGTCGGCCGTCTGCCGGTGGTCGCCACGCTCGATGAACTCGATGAGGCGGCCCTGGTGTCGATTCTCACCGAACCGAAGAATGCGCTCACCAAGCAGTACCGGCGCCTGTTCGAGATGGAGGGCTCGGATCTCGAGTTCCGCGACGACGCTCTGCGTGCGGTGGCGCGCCGCGCCATGCAGCGCAAGACCGGCGCGCGGGGGCTGCGCACCATCCTTGAAACGGTGCTGCTCGACACCATGTACGACCTACCGACGCTGCGGGATGTGGCCAAGGTCGTGGTCGATGAGACCGTGATCGACGGGTCGAGCGCGCCCTACGTCGTCTATCGCACCGAGGAAAGCCGGGCTGCCGGCGCCGAGGAACCCCGGCGGGCCGCAGGCCACTGAGCGCGCGCGCTGCGCGCCAGCCGCGCCTGACTCGCCGGCTCAATCAACCGAGGCTTTGAGCGTGTCTGAATCCAACCCCTCTACCCAGCCTGTAGTGGCTCCGCGGGGCGTTCCCGTGCTGCCGCTGCGGGATGTTGTTGTCTACCCGCACATGGTGATCCCGCTGTTCGTCGGCCGGGAGAAATCTATCGAGGCGCTCGAGGTCGCGATGCGTGCCGACCGGCGCATCATGCTGGTGGCCCAGAAGCAGGCCGATGTCGATGACCCGAAGGCCGATGATCTGTATCGCATCGGCACCGTGGCCAGCATCCTGCAGTTGCTGAAGCTTCCCGATGGCACCGTGAAGGTGCTGGTCGAGGGAGTGGACCGGGCGCGTATCGACCGGCTCACTCCGGGGGAGTACTACTCGGCGGAAATCGAGCTGTTGCCGGACGCCGAGGCGTATGACGAGCGGGAAATGGACGTCATGGCCCGCTCCGTGATCTCGCAGTTCGAGCAGTACGTCAAGCTCAACAAGAAGGTCCCGCCCGAGGTGCTCACGGCGCTCGCCGGCATCGAGCAGGCCGGGCGCCTCGCCGATACCGTCGCGGCGCACATGTCGGTCAAGCTGGCCGAGAAGCAGAAAGTACTCGAGATTCTCGACGTCAAGAAGCGTCTCGAGCACATTCTGGTCGCGATCGAGGGCGAGCTCGACGTGCTGCAGATCGAGAAGCGCATCCGCGGCCGCGTCAAGGCGCAGATGGAGAAGAGCCAGCGCGAGTACTACCTCAACGAGCAGATGAAGGCCATCCAGAAGGAGCTGGGTGAGATGGACGAGGGCGGTAACGAACTCGCCGACCTCGAGGGCCGCATCGCCCGCGCTGGCATGCCGAAGGAGGCGCGCGAGAAGGCGACCAGCGAGCTCAACAAGCTGAAGATGATGTCGCCCATGTCGGCCGAAGCGACCGTGGTGCGCAATTACATCGACTGGCTGGTGAAGGTGCCGTGGAAGAAGCGCACCAAGATCATCAAGGACATTGCCCGCGCCGAGCAGGTGCTCGATGAGGACCACTACGGGCTCGAGAAGGTCAAGGAGCGCATCGTTGAGTACCTCGCGGTGCAGCAGCGCGTCGAGAAGCTCAAGGGCCCGATCCTGTGCCTGGTAGGCCCCCCGGGCGTCGGCAAGACCTCCCTCGGACAGAGCATCGCACGCGCGACCAATCGCAAGTTCGTGCGCATGTCCTTGGGCGGCGTGCGCGACGAGGCGGAAATCCGCGGCCACCGGCGCACCTACATCGGCTCGCTGCCGGGCAAGATCGTGCAGAACATGTCCAAGGCGGGCGTGCACAATCCGCTGTTCCTGCTCGATGAAGTCGACAAGATGTCGATGGACTTCCGCGGCGATCCTTCCTCGGCGCTGCTCGAGGTGCTCGACCCGGAGCAGAACACGACGTTCAACGATCATTACCTCGAGGTCGATCTCGATCTGTCGGAGGTGATGTTCGTCTGCACCGCCAACAGTCTGAACATCCCGGCGCCCCTGCTCGATCGCATGGAGGTGATCCGCCTCCCGGGCTACACCGAGGATGAGAAGATGAACATCGCGCGGCGCTATCTGGTGCCGAAGCAGATGAAGAGCAATGGCCTGAAGGACGAGGAGCTGAAGGTCGCCGATGCGGCTCTGCTCGACATCGTGCGGTACTACACGCGCGAGGCCGGCGTGCGTAACCTCGAGCGGGAAATTGCGAAGATCTGCCGCAAGGCCGTCAAGCAGCTGCTGCTGCACAAGAAGGACGAGCGGCAGGTGAACGTCACCTCGCGCAACCTGGAGAAATTCCTCGGCGTGCGCCGCTTCCGCTATGGTAAGGCGGAGGATCAGAACCGCGTCGGTCAGGTCACCGGTCTGGCCTGGACCGAGGTGGGCGGGGAGTTGCTCACGATCGAGGCGGCAGTGGTGCCCGGCAAGGGCAAGCTGCAGCACACCGGCCAGCTCGGCGAGGTGATGCAGGAGTCGATCCAGGCCGCCATGACCGTGGTGCGCAGTCGCGCGCAGGTACTCGGTCTCGAGGGCGATTTCTATCAGAAGCTCGACGTGCACCTGCACATCCCCGAGGGCGCAACGCCCAAGGACGGACCGAGTGCCGGTATCGGCATGTGTACCGCCCTGGTCTCGGCCCTGACGCGCATCCCGGTACGCTCGGATGTGGCGATGACCGGGGAGATCACGCTGCGCGGTGAGGTGTTGCCGATCGGCGGACTGAAGGAAAAACTGCTGGCCGCGCATCGCGGCGGCATCAAGACCGTGCTGATTCCGGATGAGAACCGCAAGGATCTGGTGGAGATCCCGGACAACATCAAGGGTAACCTCGACATCAAGCCGGTGAAATGGATTGACGAGGTGCTGGCGCTCGCGCTGACCCAGCAGCCCGTGCCGCTGAGTCGCGACGAGCCCGCCGTGGCGGCGCCCGCGGGTGAAGCGGTGGTGTCTACCGGACGGCGCGGCAGGCGCAACGGGCGCAAGCAGGTGACGCCGGCGCATTGACCTGAGGCGGACGGGCGGCGGGGTGGGCCTTCGACCCCGAGCCCGTGCGACGGGAAGAGGCGCGCCATGCAAGCGTGCGCGATAATTGCCGCACACGGCTTGGCGCGGTTATCCTGATCCTGCGGCGAGGGGTGCTTAGCTCAGTTGGTAGAGCGTCGCCTTTACACGGCGAATGTCGGGGGTTCGAGCCCCTCAGCACCCACCATATAATCAATTAGGTACGCGCACAGATCGCTCCGGTCCTCTTCCGTACGGAAATCTGTACGAAAGGCCGGGAAGTGACACCTACGATAGCGCTTCCAGCCATTCTCCGAGGCGCAGGAGCTTGATGCCGGAGCGCTCCTGAGGACGTTCCAGGTTGAGCACGAGCTGGATCGATTCCTTCGGATTGAGTTTTCGGGTGTAGTAGCCGAGGGATGGGCTGACTGTATCATCCGAGGCCTTGACCTCGATCAGCCAGTGAACGCGGCGGTTTTGGGTGACGACAAAGTCCACCTCCCTTCCCTCGCGGTCACGCAGATAGAACAGCTCCCAGCTTTCCCCCTTGGTGTCCTTGCGGAACTGAGTGAATTTGAGCAGGCAGCAGGCGACCAGGTTCTCGAGCTGTGCGCCGCCAGTGTCGTCGTATGCTGCGGCGCAATC
>JAKBCE010000139.1 GCA_021808195.1 Pseudomonadota bacterium | reverse complement strand
GATCTACATGTACCTGAAGGCCGGCAGCTACTCGATCGCCGCCTTCCAGGCGCTGCCGCTGACGCTCATCGAGCAGCGCTGGATCTTCGCCGCTTTCCTGCTCGCCTTCGCGGTCAAAGTGCCGATGTGGCCGGTGCACACATGGTTGCCGGATGCGCACGTCGAGGCGCCGACCGGCGGCTCGGTGATCCTGGCGGCCATCATGCTGAAGATGGGCGGATACGGGTTCCTGCGCTTCAGTCTGCCGATCGTGCCCGATGCCTGCCGCGAGCTCGACGGGCTGATGATCACGCTCTCGCTGATCGCGATCATCTACATCGGCTTCGTCGCGCTCGTGCAGCAGGACATGAAGAAGCTGATCGCGTACTCCTCGATCGCCCACATGGGTATCGTCACGCTGGGCGCGTTCCTCGTGTACGCCATCGTGGCGAGCTCGGGCACCACGCTCGATGCCGGCATGGGCCTCGACGGTGCGATGGTGCAGATGGTCTCGCACGGCCTGATTTCCGGGGCGCTGTTCCTGTGCGTCGGGGTGCTCTATGACCGCATGCACAGCCGGCAGATCGCCGACTACGGCGGCGTGGTGAACACGATGCCGATCTTCGCCGGGTTCATGGTCCTGTTTGCGCTGGCGAACACCGGGCTGCCCGGTACCTCGGGGTTCGTCGGGGAGTTCCTCGTGATCCTCGCGAGCTTCAAGGCGAGCTTCTGGTACTCGGCGCTCGCGGCCCTGACGCTCATCCTGGCCGCCGGCTACACGCTGTGGCTGGTCAAGCGGGTGGTGTTCGGTCCCATCGCCAATGATCACGTGGCCAAACTGACCGATCTCAATGGGCGGGAATTCCTGATCCTCGGCGTGCTCGCCGTGGCGGTGCTGCTGCTCGGCGTGTGGCCGGAGCCGCTGCTGAAGGTCATGGAACCCTCGATCCAGCACCTGGTCACCCAGGCCGCTGCCACCAAGATTCCGGTGTAGACGCGATGCCCGATTCCATGATGAACCTGCATACCTTCGCCGCCGCACTGCCGGAGATGTATCTGGCTGCGGCCATCTGCGTCGTTCTGCTGTTCGAGGCGTTCGTCGGAGAGCGGCGCCCCGGATCCACCGGCACGCTGACGCTGCTGCTGCTGGTCATCGGCGCGGGACTCACGGTCCAGTTCGCCGACGTGACGCAGCGCGTGGTGCTCTTCGACGGCAGCTACGTCGCCGATCCGCTCGCGTACGTGCTGAAGCTCGCCGGCTTCCTCACCGTGGCGGTGGGGCTGCTGTACTCGCGCACCTACCTGCAGAACCGCGACATCCTCAAGGGCGAGTACTACGCACTGTCGCTCTCGGCGCTGCTCGGCATCTTCGTGCTGATCTCCGCCAACAGTCTGCTGACGGTGTACCTGGGCGTGGAGCTGCTCGCACTTTCGGTGTACGCCATGGTGGCCTTCGACCGAGAATCCGGTGTCGCGGCCGAAGCGGCGATGAAGTACTTCGTGCTCGGCTCGATTGCCTCGGGGATGCTGCTGTACGGCATGTCCATCGTGTACGGACTGACCGGCACGCTGAGCCTCGACGGGATTGCCGTCGCGTTGAGTGCCCCGCACAACCTCGGGGTGATCCTCGGGCTGACGTTCATCGTGGTGGCAGTCGCCTTCAAGCTCGGCGCGGTCCCGTTCCACATGTGGCTGCCCGACGTATACGACGGGGCGCCCACCAGCGTCACGCTGTTCGTCGGCACGGCGCCGAAGATCGGCTATTTCGCGCTCGCGCTGCGGCTGCTGGCGCACGGACTCGCCGGGGTCACGGTCGACTGGGCGGCGATGCTCGTGCCGCTCGCGGTGCTGACGCTCATCGTCGGCAACGTCGTGGCCATCGCACAGACGAACATCAAGCGCATGTTGGCGTACTCGACCATCGCGCACGTGGGTTTCATCGTGCTCGGCTTCGCCTCCGGCACGGCAGACGGCTACAGCGCGGCGCTCTACTACACGCTGGTGTACGTGCTGATGGCGCTCGGATTCTTCGGCGTCGTCATTCTGGCGAGCCGCAAGGGGTTCGAGGCCGACAAGCTTGAGCACTACAAGGGCCTGTACCGGCGCGATCCGCTGCTGGCGCTCGCCATGGCGATGCTGATGTTCTCGACCGCCGGCGTGCCGCCGTTCGTCGGGTTCTGGGCCAAGCTGCGCATCATCCAGGCGTTGTGGGAGACCCAGCACCTCTGGCTGGTGGTGATCGCCGTGCTGATGTCGGTGGTCGGTGCGTTCTACTACCTGCGGGTGGTGAAGCTGATGTACTTCGATGAGGCGCCGGAGTCCCTGCCCGATACGGTCCGCTCATTCGGAGTGCGCCTGGCGCTCGGCATCAATGCCGCAGCGGTGCTGGTGCTCGGCATCCTGCCCGCACCGCTGCTGGATCTGTGCGCGCGGGTTCTGCACTGAGCGCGTCTGCGCGCCGCTAGGGGGCGCGCGGGCTCGGCTTCTTGCGGCGCATGATCAGACGCGCCGCGAGCAGCAGCACTACGATGTTCAGGACCCACCACGCCGCATAGCCGTGCTTCTCCAACGCGGCGAGCCGGTCGGGCGGCTTCGGCAGGCGCACCTTGGCGCTGAGCAGTTCGTGAATCCCGTCGTGGGCCACGACCACCTGCAGCACCTGCGGCCCGCCTTTGAATCCTCGAGTCAAGAGCACGTAGGACGTGCCGCGGGCCGCCACCGGCACTGCACGGCCGCCGAGCTGCGCGGTGAGATTGCCGGCGCCCTCGATCGGTGCGCCGCCGGCGGCGCGCGTCACGTGCAGCACGATGTCGCGCCGATGGATGCTGCCCTGGAGCACCAGTTGCGCCGAGCTCGCCAGCTGAATGTCGGGCGCGGGGGTGTTTGCCGCGGCGATACCCGCAGTGCTCAGCAGCGCCGCGGTGAGCGCCGCGGCGCGAATCGTTCGGACGGTTCGCATCAGTTCTCCAGGTGCAAATAGCGCTCGAGGGTGTCCAGCGCGCCGAGAAAGCCGCACAACTGTTCCGGCGAGAGGCACTCGAGCAGGGCGGCCTCGCGCGCCAGGGCGAGCGGCACGAGTTCGCCGTACACGCGCCGGCCGGCCTTGGTCAGGCGGATCTCGCGCTCGCGCCGGTCCTCGGCGCTCGAGGCGCGCTCGACGAGCTGGCGGGCTTCGAGTTCAGCGATGGCGCGGCTGACGCGGGTCTTGTGCATGCGGGTGCTGGCCGCGATGGACTGGGCGGTACAGGCCTGCTGCGGCCCCACGGTGGCCATCACCCGCCACTGCGGAATGTCGAGTCCGAAGCGCCGTTGGTACACGACCGCCAAGTGCTCGCTGACGCCCGCTGCGAGTCGGTTCAGACGAAACGGTACGAACGCGGCAAGTTCGAGCGTCTGCTCGGAGGGCGGACGGGCAGTCACCGGAGGCTCTCCCATACGGTTGCGCGCGCAACCATTTGTGTCATCATAGCCTAAAGCATACCGGGAGTTCGCCATGCGCTCCGCATCCGCCACCGCACCGGCCGTCGCCCTGGCCGCACCGCCGGAGTACCTCAGTGGCTTCGGCAATCACTTCGCCACCGAGGCGTTGCCGGGGGCCTTGCCCGAAGGGCGCAACTCCCCGCAGCGCTGTCCCTACGGACTGTATGCCGAGCAGCTCTCCGGGACGGCCTTCACCGCGCCGCGCCACGCCAACCGACGCAGCTGGCTGTACCGCATCCGGCCGGCGGCGGTGCAGGGGCCGTTCGAGCCGCTCGCGCATCCGGGGCTGGTCGGGCACTTCGGGGCCTGCGCGCCGGTGCCCGATCCGTTGCGCTGGAGCGCGCTGCCCGTGCCCAGCGAGCCGACGGATTTCATCGACGGCCTGTTCAGTGTCGGCGGCAGCGGCTCGAGCGATGCGCACAGCGGTTGCGCCATCCACTGGTACCGCGCCAACCGTTCCATGCACGATCGGTTCTTCTACGACGCCGACGGCGAGCTGCTGATCGTGCCGGAACGGGGCGGCCTGCGCCTCGTGAGCGAACTCGGGCGGCTCGATCTTCAGCCGCAGGAAATCGCGGTGATCCCCCGCGGGGTGCGTTTTCGGGTCGAGCTGCTCGAGGCGCAGGCGCGCGGCTACCTCTGCGAGAACTATGGGGCACCGTTGAAGCTGCCCGATCTCGGGCCGATCGGGGCCAACGGGCTCGCCAACCCGCGTGACTTCCTCACTCCCGTTGCCTGGTACGAGGACCGGGACGGACCGATGGAGCTGGTGGCGAAGTTCGGCGGGGTGCTGTTTCGTGCCGAGCTCGATCACTCGCCGCTCGATGTCGTCGCCTGGCACGGCAATCACGCCCCGTACAAATACGACCTGCGCCGCTTCAACACCCTCGGATCGGTGAGCTACGACCACCCGGATCCGTCGATCTTCCTCGTGCTGCACTCGGTGAGCGATACCCCAGGGGTCGATGCGCTCGACTTCGTGATCTTCCCCCCGCGCTGGCTGGTGATGCAGGACACGTTCCGCCCGCCCTGGTTCCACCGCAATATCGCCAGCGAGTTCATGGGCCTCGTGCACGGGCGCTACGATGCCAAGGCGAGCGGCTTCGAGCCGGGCGGGGCCTCGCTGCACAACTGCATGAGCGGACACGGTCCGGATGCCGAGACCTTCGAGCGCGCGAGCCGGGCCGATACCGCCGTGCCGCAGCACATCACCGAGACCATGGCGTTCATGTTCGAGACGCGCACGCTGATCCGCCCGACCCCGCAGGCGCTCGCGCTGCCGCAGCGCCAGCGCGACTATGCCCGCTGCTGGCAGGGGCTCGCCAGGCGCTTCGATCCGACTGCGCGCGAGCCGCGCTGAGCCGCCCATGCGCAGCATCGACGCCACGCATGACCCGAGCCTCACCAGCTGGGTGGACTCGGCCAACCGCCCCGAGTGCGATTTCCCGCTGCAGAACCTGCCGTTCGCGGTGTTTCGTCGCGCCGGCAGCGGCGAGCCGCTGCGCTGCGGGGTCGGCATCGGCGATGCCGTCCTCGATCTGACCGCACTGGGGGCGGCCGCGCCGTGCTCAGGGCCCGCAGCCGAGGCGCTCGCCGCCTGCGCGGCGCCGGCATTGAACGGGCTGATGGGGCTGGGACCCGCGGCCGCGCTGGCGCTGCGCCGCTTGCTCTCGGAGCTGCTGCGCACCGGTTCACCGCACGCCGCGGCGCTCGCCTCGGCACTGGTGCCGCAGGCACGGGCCGAGTTTGCCGTGCCGGCGCACATCGGCGATTACACCGATTTCTACACCTCGATCCATCACGCCACGGCGGTCGGGCGGCTGTTCCGACCCGATCAGCCCCTGCTGCCGAACTACAAGTGGGTGCCGATCGCCTATCACGGACGCGCCTCTTCGATCGGCGTCAGCGGGCAGCAGGTGCGCCGCCCGCACGGACAGCTGATGCCGCGCGGGGCTGAGCGACCGCACCTCGCCCCGAGTGAGCGGTTGGATTACGAACTCGAACTCGGCGTGTTCATCGGGTCGGGCAACGCGCTCGGGGAGCCCATCGCGCTCGAGCACGCCGAGCGGCACGTGTTCGGCCTGTGCGTGCTCAACGACTGGTCGGCGCGCGACGTGCAGGCCTGGGAGTACCAGCCGCTCGGACCGTTTCTCGCCAAGAATTTCGCCACCACCGTTTCGCCCTGGGTGGTGACGCTCGAGGCGCTTGCGCCGTTTCGCGCGCCGTGGCAGCGGCCGGCAGCCGATCCGGCGCCGCTGCCGTACCTGGACGGCGAGGCACTGCGCGCCGCCGGAGCCCTCGACATCTCGCTTTCGGTGGCGCTCGAGACGGCCCGGATGCGCGAGCGCGGCGCACCGCCGGTGCAGCTGTCACGGTCGAACTTCCGCGACAGCTACTGGTCGCTGGCGCAGATGGTCACGCACCACACCGTCAACGGCTGCAACCTCGCGCCGGGCGATCTGCTCGGCACCGGAACACAGTCCGGGCCGCAGCCGCAGGAGGCTGGCTCGCTGCTGGAGCTGACCGGCGGGGGCAGGCAGCCGGTGATGCTGCCGGACGGACAGTCCCGTACATTCCTCGCCGACGGCGACCGGGTCATCCTGCGCGCATGGTGTGAGCGGGCAGGGTTGCGGCGCATCGGGTTCGGCGAGGCGGCCGGCACGGTTTGTCCGGCGCGGTGAATGTGGGGCGCACCGGCTGACGGTGCGCTGGCGAACCTGCCCGGTGCGTCGCGTCCGATCACGAGGCGGACCGCACGCAGCGCCTCATCACCCTGGATGGAGGTTGTGGCGCATCCATGGTGCCGGGGTGAGGAATTCACTATACTTTTGCCGCTCGAGCTCGGCCCGATACGCCCGGGCATTGCGGATTGCGCTGCAGAACTACCATGGCCAACACACTCATCCACGAGTCGCGGCGTCTGCTCTTGCCCTTCGACACGGTCGTCGATGCGCTCATCGAACTGGACATCAAGCACGGCCGC
>JAKBCE010000138.1 GCA_021808195.1 Pseudomonadota bacterium | reverse complement strand
GACCGAGCAAACCTTCGCCAATGGCGCGCTCGTCTCGACCGAGCGCTGGACGGGGATCCTCACGATCGTGATCCACACGCCACACGATGTCGTTTCCTTAAGCAAGAACCCGCTCGGTATCTACATCGACGGGCTCGACTGGAGCCGCGACCTCAGCACCGTGCCATCCACCGGAGATTCCAAGTGACTGCAGAGAATCGTCTTCCCGCATCGCTTCTCGTCGCGCTGATGATCGCGAGCAGCGCGCTCGCCAGCTGCGCGAGCCCGCGTCCGCCGCCCAGCATTTCGCTCGATCACTTCGTCGCGGCGCGGCGCATCGCGAATCCCCCGGCCCCGGTGAAGATCATCGAGGTGCCGCAGGCGCTGCCGCTTCCGGGACAACTCAAGTTGACACCGGACTTGCTCCCTCCCGCGCCGAAGGAGACTGAGGATCCGCGAAGCCAGGTGAGAGCCGCCAATGCGGCGGCGCTCATCCAACCCTCGCGAGCGGCGTTCGTGAATGCGATGCAGGTCTGGCCCTACACGCCGGGCGCGCTGTATCAGGTCTACACGAGCCCGGAGCGGGTCACGGATATCGCGCTCGAGAAGGGTGAGCAGCTCATCTCGGTCTCCGCCGGTGATACGGTCCGCTGGGTGATCGGCGATACCACGAGCGGCAAGGGCGCGGAGCGGTGCGTGCATATCCTCGTGAAGCCGATTGAGAGCGGTCTTCACACGAACCTCGTCATCGATACCTCGCGGCGCACCTATCACCTCGAGCTCACCTCGACCCCGGATACCTGGATGGCCTCCGTTTCGTGGGATTATCCGCGCGATCAACTGGTGGCGCTGCGCGCGAGGAACGCGGCGGCCGAGGAGGCCCAGCCGGTCGCAGCAGGGATCGATGTCGCGCGCCTCAGATTTCGGTATGCGATCTCGGGCGATCACCCCTCCTGGCGCCCGGTGCGCGCGTTCGATGATGGCCGGAGGGTCTTTATCGAATTCCCGCCCGGGATCGGTGAGGGTGAGATGCCGCCGCTCTTCATCCTGGGACCTAAGGGCCAGAGCGAGCTCGTCAACTATCAGGTCCGGCCACCGTACTACATCGTCGACCGGCTCTTCGCGCAGGCGGAGCTGCGCTTAGGCGCTGCGCCCCAGCAGATCGTGCGCATCACGCGCACGGACCTGCGGCCGAGCGCGGCGGGTCAGGGAGGCGGGACGTGACTGAAGGTCCTGAGGGCGCGCCGCAGAGCGATGCGCCGCCGAGCGCGACGAGGAAGGAGAGCGCCGCGGCGCTGGAGCTGCGGGCGCGGCCGCGGCCGGTCACGCGGCTCAATCGCAAGACGCTGGCAGCGATCCTCGCGATCTTTGCGATTGCCGTGCTGATCGCCGCGATGATCGGCCTGCGGCGGCCGAGGCCGCGCAGTTCGATCGCGCCGCCGCAGGCCACCGGGCCGACGCAGGTCGCCCATGCGCAAGGGCTTGCGGCCATGCCGCGCAGCTACGCGGGCGTTCGGACATATCCGCAGCTTGGCGCGCCGGCCGGGGAGTTCGGTCCGGCGGTGGTGAAGGCGGAGCGCGCGGCCGGGATTCCGGAGCTGCCCGAGCGGCCGACTTTCACCCCGAGTCCCGAGGAGGACGCGATCCGCGCCGAGCGGCTGCGCGCGCAGCGTGAGGCGCAGGATGCCCTGAAGGCGCAGCTCTTCGTGCAGCTGCGGGAGCAGCCGAGCCCGGAGGCGAGCACAGCGTCCACCGGCGCTGTGGCGCAGTCGTCGAGTCTTGCGGCGGCCGAGGCGATTGCCGCGCACGTGAGCGAGGGGCTGAGCGGCGAGGGAGCAATTCCAGCGCGCGCGGGCGCCCCGCAGAGCGCTCAGGCGCAGAAGGAGGCGTTTCTGAGTGGGCAAGCCGAAGCCCAAATCTACGCGACGGGACATCTCATCACGCCGCGCTCGCCGTTTGAGCTCCTGGCCGGCACCGTGATCCCGGCGGCGCTCCTCACCGGCATCGACTCGGACCTGCCGGGCAACATCATCGCCACCGTCACGGAAAACGTCTACGACACGGTGACGGGGCGGATTCTGCTCATCCCTCAGGGGTCCCGCCTGCTCGGCGTATACGACAGCCAGGTGGCTTACGGGCAGCGCCGGGTGCTCCTCGTCTGGACACGCCTCATTCTGCCGGACGGGTCATCGATCGTGCTCGATCGATTGCCGGGGACCGATACCGAGGGTTATACCGGGCTCGAGGATCGGGTCGACTGGCACTGGAATCGCCTGGTCGCGGGAGCCGCGGTCTCGACGCTCCTCGGGGCCGCAGCGGAGCTTGCCGTGCCCGGTCAATTGGGCGGCACGCAGTCCCTGCTCTACGCCTCGCTCCAGGGCCTGCAGGGCACCGTGAACCAGGTCGGCCAGGAAATCACCCGGCGCAATCTCAACATCCAGCCGACGATCACCATCCGGCCTGGATATCCGGTGCGGGTGATCGTGACCAAGGACCTGGTGCTCGGTCCCTACCCCGCGAACGAGGATTCTCGAGCCCTTGAAGGGAGAGTCTCTCCGTGAACACGAAGCTGCGCTTAGGTCCCCTGCCCAGCACCGATACCCTGAAACTCACCATCACCTTACCCGTAGGTCTCAAGACCCAGCTCGACCGCTATGCGGCGCTGCACAGTGAGACCTGGGGCGAAACGGTGCTGGCGGCCGATCTCATCCCCCACATGCTCACGCAGTTCATCCTGCGCGACAAAGCGTTCAAGGCGCTGATGCGGCGCGAGCGCTCGCGAGCGGTTCGCCCGCAAGCACTCGATCAGCCGTGACCGCGGATTATCGGGATGTCCAATGGTTTGGTGGTCATCCGCCGCTCGGAACCCACGCGTCTGCGAATTTGAGAATCCGTCCCATCGCATCGTCGAAGGGAGGAATCACGCCGTACACCATCGCCGCCGTGAAGCGCTCGTACCACTGCCTGGCCTCGTTATTGGCCGCAAGATCGTTCAACGCTTCCCGTGCCCGCTCGATCGGAGCATCCCTGAACCCTGGGTCTTGGCCCCCGAATTCGAGGGCGTCCTGAAGCAGGAGTTCTCGAGCCAGTCGGCCCGCCTCCACATCGGTCAACTCCCGCGGAAAGTGCTCGAAGATGCGCCCGAGATCGTAGATGTGTCTGACGATATTTTCATCGCGGGCGTTGCCCAGTTCGAACACCCGGCCGGCGCCGCGCAGACGCGCCGACCATCGTCGCAGCAAGGCTGCGTTCTTGCCGGCGATGGTCTCGCGGATGTCGAGACATGCGATCGAGCCGCTGCGCTCGGCGCGCCCGAGCAGTTCGTTGACGATGGTATCGTAGCCACACTCCACAGGAGTCAGGATCGGGGAGCGCGCGCTGATCTCGATCAGCAGTTCCGGGCGTAGCGCCTGGTCGGGCGGATAGAGTGATTCATACGACAGCAGGATCGCGATGTAGCGGTTCTCGTTGCCCGCTTTGACGGTCTGATCAGGAATGTCATATCCCTGTTGGCGTAAGCGATCGAGCACTTCGGCCTTGACGTGGCTCAGAAGTCGCTTCTGAGCGGAGCGACTCAATCCGGTTGGGACGATGACCCGCAGGTCGACATCCTCGGAGATTCGCTCGGTGAAGCGGTGTGCTTTGGATACCGCCGTGCCGCCGCACAGGACGAATTTCGCCTCATACTCGCGGTACACGACCGGCGCGGTGAAGGCCGAGAACACCTCGGAGATGAGAAAGTCCTTTTCGAGCTGTGCCGTGGACACGCGCGCGCCGTGTTCGGCGAGGAAGGCGTCAATCAGCTCCGATTGCGCCTGCGTCAGCCGCTTCATGTGTACTCGATGACGCGCGGCCCGAATACGATCTTGCGTTTCACGCGCGCACCGGGCACGGCGATGCGATCGCCGGCGGGCACCTGTGTCGTGCGTCTCTCGATGTAGTCCCGGGCGGCCCGGCTCGGCTGCGGTGAATAGCCCAGGCGGCGTAGCGCCTGGTAGCCAATGTCGATGAGAGGGGTGACCGGAATCGGCTTGCCCGACAGCACCGAGGGCTTCGCGCGCGCGTAGAGGCCATAGCCCACCTGGACGAGGAGTCCTTCGCCGACCAGCTTGCGCAGCTCGCGGCCGACGACATCGTAGGCCCCGAAGGTGGCGAAATCCTCGCGCAGGAAGACATCCGTCTTGCGCGTGCGACGGATGCGCTCGGCGATGCGATCTCGGATGGTGAGGGGCTTCCTGGTCATGGCGCAAACAGACGACCTATAAACAATGATAAATATAGCAGAAACAGATAATTACGGCATCCTATAACTTCCGAGTCGCTTCCGGGCTCCCTCGGATCGAGCCAGTTCAGAATCCCGTCGCCAGGTTCGCCGTGCAAGCCCCTGAGCCAGGAGCGAAAATTGGCACCTCCCGCCCTCCGGCGTGCAGGGATGAGAGGGTTCGAGGCGGTTACATGGCTTGAGGGGACCAAGCCCGGTTCGCCCGCAAGCACTCGATCAGGCCTGAGAGAAGTGGCGAAGGCGGCGCGTCGCTGCGCGGGAGGGGGATTTCGGCCGGCGGGCGGAAGAGCGAGCCTGAGTTGGATCGACTGCGCAATATTCTGAAGACCTTCAACGAGCAGTTCGGTACCTTGTTTACCGACACCGATCGGGTCGCCAAACGCATTCGCGAGGACATCGCGCCGAAGGTCGCTGCCTACGCGGCCTACCAGGATGCCAAGAAAAACACGCTGCACACCGCGCGCATGGCGCACGACCAGGCGCTAGCCAAGGTGATGCAGCACTTGCTGACAGACGACACGCGGTCTACAAGCAGTTGGTCGAGAACGAATCGTTCAAGCGCTTCGTGGGCGACTTGGTGTATGCGATCACCAACCAATAGGGTACGGGCCCGTTGCCCGCGCGGTCCTGTGCTGAGGGACCGATGAGTGGGGGTGGCTTGAGTCCCCCATCAGTCCCGGAAGGGCGGATGGGATCCGGCGGACCCGGATTTACCGCGCAAGCCTTTGACTTATTGGTCGGGGTGACAGGATTTGAACCTGCGACACCTACGTCCCGAACGTAGTGCTCTACCAGGCTGAGCTACACCCCGAGCGAAGGAACCTGCCGTCCGGTGGAGGCACTCGGCGGCAGGGCGGCGAAGTGTACTGAAGCGGCGTTCGCGCTTCAACGTAAATTCGCGAGCCTCGGCGCGCCGCGAAGCGAACTGGGAGGGTGAGCGACCCCCGCGGCTTAAATCATCGCAGCGGGATGCCTGCCGGCCAAAGACGATCAGACCCAGTACTTGCATCAGTTCGCGCAACTGGATATAATCACAGACAAGTTAAGAGCCTCTACCGCCGGGTAGGCGGGACGTGAAGCGCGTGGAGCGGATCCGAGACGCGGTTCGGTTCAACCGAGCCAGGCAAGTCCGTCCGCTGAGAAGCGCGAACTGGATGGAAGGTCCCTCGGGACCGAGTCCATGCGCGTGCTGTCTCAGGAACAGCGGAGCGCAGGGTCAAGTCTGGGTGCCAATCAGGTGGTGTGTTCCACCGCAAAGTGCGCCAGCGCCGCAAGACCGCGTTTATAAGGCGTATCGGGCAGCGCCTTCAGCGATTCGAGCGCCTGCTCGGCGGCATCCTGGGCGAGGCGGGCGGCGTAGTCGAGCCCGCCGGTGGCCTCGATCGCCTCGATGATGGGTTCGAGCTCCGCGCCGCCTTGTTCGATGGCTTGGCGGATGACCGCGCGCTGCGCCTCGGTGCCCCGCCGCAGCGCATGGATCAGCGGCAGCGTCGGTTTGCCCTCGGCCAGATCGTCGCCCAGGTTCTTGCCGCGCTCGGCCGGATCGGAACGGTAATCGAGCACGTCATCGACCAGCTGATAGGCGGTGCCGAGGTGCCGCCCGTACGCGGCCAGTGCCTGACGCAGCGGTTGCGGGCCGCCGGCGAGCACGGCCGCGACTTCCCCGCCGGCTTCGAACAGCTTGGCCGTCTTGCGGTAGATGACCTCGAGGTAGCGCTGCTCGGTGGTCTCGGGGTCATGCGCGTTCATCAGCTGCATCACCTCGCCCTCGGCGATCACATTGGTCGCCTCGGCCATGATTTCCATCACCGGCTGCGAGGTGAGCGAGGCCATCATCTGGAAGGCGCGCGAGTAGACGAAATCCCCCACCAGTACGCTCGCCTGGTTGCCGAACACTTCGTTGGCCGTGTAGCGGCCGCGGCGCAGCGAAGAGCCGTCGACCACGTCATCGTGCAGCAGCGTCGCGGTGTGGATGAATTCGATGAACGCGGCCGCTTCGACGTGCCCCGGCCGGTGCCCGCAGGCACGCCCGGCGAGCACCACGAGCAGTGGTCGCAGCCGCTTGCCGCCGCCGGAAATGATGTGCTCGGCGATCTGGTCGACCAGCGGCACTGCGCTTTTCAGACGCTGGCGGATCACCTCATCGACGGCGGCCAGATCGGTCGCCACGAGTGCTCGGATTTCTTC